>JBHPJE010000022.1:0-10450 GCA_042568205.1 Patescibacteria group bacterium | reverse complement strand
TGATCAGTTCCAAGGGTAACTGCCGCGTATAAATTCAGTAAGCTAGTTAACATTATTAATTATTTTAAAATTACCTTTTTGTAGATTGCCGAGTTTTACTTTGCCTATTCGAATGCGCTTTAAGTATATAACTTTGTTGCCTACAACTTCAAACATTCTTCTTATTTGACGTTTACGTCCTTCATGAATGGTTATATTGCATTCTTTTCCTTTTAATTTAGTTATTCTTGAGGGAGCAGTACGTCTTCCATCGAATCGAACACCTTGTTCCAGCTTTTCTTTGTCTTCAATAGATAGTGGATCACGAAGTCTAACTTCATACTCTTTTTCGTGTTCAAATTTAGGATGGGTTAGATTATAAGCTAAATCACCATCATTTGTAAAAAGTAAAAGTCCTTCAGTATCTTTGTCGAGTCTTCCAACTGGTACTAAATCTTTATATGGAATCAAATCCATTACTGTTTTTCTATCAAGTTCATCCTTTTTTGTTGTCACGTAACCTGCTGGTTTGTTTAACATTATAGTGACAGTTTCTTTTGCTGCTTGGATTAATTTATTATTAACCTTCACGCTGTCACCCGGTTCAACTTTCACACCTTGTTCAGTGACAATTTTACCATTTAACTTAACGCTGCCTTCATCAATAAGCTTTTCAGCAGTACGGCGCGAATAAGCTGAATTTAGTGCAATAAAGCGCTGAATACGCATGCTATTCTTCTTCTGTTGCTTCTGCTTCATCATTTGTTGGTTCTTCAGTTGGATAGTATAAAAAGAAAATATCGTCTGGTTTTGTATCAACATAATCTTTTCCAAGTTCCAAGATTATATTGGCATCACTTATATAATTAGGTTCAAAATATTCAGAAGGTATAACATCAGTTATTTTTCCAGGGATTAACTGTTTTATGAAGTAAAGTGCATCAGGTGCTTCTGTCTTTATTGTATTTCCTTCCTCGTCAGTCTGGGTATCTGATTTAAAATACAAAGAAGTGTTATCTATTTCCTGATTTCGTGCATTTCCATATCTGATTACGTCAAAACATAATCTTTTAAGCATTTCTTTTGCTTCTCCTGCAATTCCAGGTGTTTTTGTGCCATTTAAAATCTGAATTTGTACAGGATTTCTATTTAATTCAGGGTAATGGAAAATCAAATCAACATATTCATGAATAAAATGATAATCATTACCAATAGGAACCAAAACAAATGCTCCTCCAAATAAATCTCTTTCTGGAGTATATAAGAATCCGCCACAGCTTGTTGGATCATCAGTAATCACACGTGAAATTATATTTTCTTGATTAAAATCTTTTGAGATTTTTGCTAATTCTATAATATGACCTAAAGAAAGATTAGTTTCTATATTTGATTTAACTGCACCATACAAGTCACTTATTTTTCCTGGATTTAAAAGTACATCTTTTTTCATTGCTTTATTTTTTATTGCGAACAAAAGCTTTTGCTGACGTTTTGATCTGTCAAAATCACTTGTTGTTTTACGGCTTCTAGCATACTTAAGGGCAGTTTCACCATCTAAGGTTTGTTGACCTGAAGGTAAAGTAAATGTTTGATATAAAATTGTACCTTCTTTTGGATAATATGGATCGTTAATTGCTTCATCAACAAAAATATCTACTCCACCTAAGCTTTCAACTATATCTTCAAATCCTCTAAAATCAATTTTTACATAATAATGGATATCAATACCTGTGATATCTTCAATTGTTTCTTGAACATATTTAATTCCAGTGACAGAATCATATTTATCTTTTCCCATTTCATAGATTCCATTAATTCTCTGTCCACCACCTAAGTCTTCAACATTTACATAAAAATCACGAGGGATTGAAAGCATTGGAACAAGTTTATTGTTTTGATCAATGCTCGCTAGAATAATAGTATCAGTTAAATCTGCACCATCGTGGTCTCCGCCTCCTGTACCTAACAATAAAATATTAGTATTCCCATAAACATCAGTGTCGAGATGTTCTCCAAAAATTCCGATTATATTAATAAGTCCGATTCTTGAAATTACTGCACTACATCCATATAAAAAGAGAACAAATACAATAATTATTGAAATAATTAAGCCAAGATTTGTTTTATGTTTAGCTTTTTCAATAGTTTTATTGTGTTTGAATAAGCCACTAATATATTTAAATGTATCTTTTAAATAACTTCTTCTTTTATACCTGATTTTTCGAGTTTTAAAATTCATTCAGTATAAATTACTGTTACATATAGGTTACTCCATTCATCCTGTTTAAGTCCAATCCCAACGTCTCTCCATTTTGATAAGGTAATATCACTGTCTTCCATTAATTTATCAAAAATTGAATTAAGTGATCCTTCTTTTAATATAAATGCTTTTCCTTCAGAGGTCACCCCACTATTTTGCACGGTTTCAATGAGGTTTATACCAGAAGGAGAAGTAAAAGAAAAGAAATTTTGATCTATCATATCCTGTGACCAACTTCGAGCAAGATCAGTTAACTTACTATCACTTACAATATTACTGGTTCTATAGTTGTTAACCCAATCTTTTAGTTGATTTTCAAAATTTATTAGATCAATAGAACTCCAAGGATTATGTGAAAATTCTTCAACAATAACCAATTTGTCGTCTGAGCCTAAAGTTATGCCTAATCCAACAGTAGTCCACTGCGGATCTAGAACGTTTTCTCTATGTATTGCACTTCTCATTAGTGCTTTATGGGCAAAATAAACACTTGGAGCATGTGCTAAGTTTTCTCCTACTTCAGTTTGTACACCAGCATCAATTCTTCTTGTGTCAGGAGTACTTCCATCCAGGCCTATATGAGAAAAAAAGTTTTCTTCATCCATATAATCTGAATAATTCTGAGATAAATTATTTAAATCATTCTTCATTTCAACTGTGCCTAAGCCGTGTGCAATTCTTTCAACATTAATATAATTTAAAAGCTCTTCTCTAAATGAAGTTAAATTAAAATCGTCAACTTTTTCCAAAGGATCCTGAAGATCAAAGAAATCCGGAATAATTGGGATTATATCCCCAACATATACGGGAATATTTAATACTGCGCTTCCTCCTTGGTCATTTATTTCTAATATATAAGTACCTGTGCTTGTTGGTTTATATGAAAAACTGAATTTCGAACCAGCTTCAATTATGTCATTTCCAAAATAACTGCCAAGTTCATCAGTTGATGACATTATAAATTTATCAACACTACCTGAAGGTGTGATTACTGCTCCTTCAGCAAAAATATTTGTGTCAGTTCGACCTGAAACACTGATTGTTTTATTAGCAGAAATTAGTTCTGGAATTGATGTATAACTGATTGAATCATCTAAAGATAATTTGAAATTATGAGTTACTGCATCAAAGCACTTCTCATTACTTTGTGACCAATGGTTTTCAAGTACAACCGGCTCTAAAGAGCTTGTTCTAGCTCCAAAAACCCTAAAACAAATTTCACCTTCTTTGAAATTTTTAAACCCTTTGTAATAAACATTATAATCTTCTGCATTTCTTAAAATATTATAGTGCACAGTGTCATCTTGGTAAAAATATACTCTGAAAATATCATTTTCATTAGCGTCCCAAGATATATTTGTACGATCATCATCAAAATTTATATCAAGATTAGTGGCTTTGTCTGTATTTGTATCACTCCCTTCTTCAGGAATCCCATCCAATACAGTAATTGGGAAAATATTACTTTCTCCTGCAGTTCCAGGAATAATTCCAAGTTGGTATTTGCCAGGGTTAGTAAAAAGCAACGGAACTCTAAAATCATCACCAGTCACTTCTCCTATTATATGTATGTATTCATAACCGCTTCCATTTTCTTTTGCCAGAAATACAAAAATTGTTTCATATGACTTAGTACTAATGATGCTACCGTTTATTTCATATACTTCATTTAGGTAATAAGTGTTTGGAATTGCTTTATCTAAAACTAAATCGTCAAAATAAGTTGGCGGAATTGCTTCATAACTGCTTGGCGTCTCAACCTCCTGAACATCCTGAATTTTATCTTCTGCAGTTTGACCTGGTTTATATAAGATAACCTGCTGAACAATACTTCTATATACAATTTCTGCCATATAAGCTCTTGAAATTTCTTCACCAGGATATAAGTAATCAGTTTCAGCAAACAAAAGTTCGTTTTCTTTTGCAAAATGAACATACGGAGAATACCAACTAAACCTGTATGTGTCTTTAAATGCAGCTTCAGGAACTTCTCCTAAAGCTAGCTTATCCCACTGCTGAACTTCACCCAATATTTTCAATGCTTCTACTTTATTAATAGCATTTGATGGTCTGAAAGTATTATCAGGATAACCCTGAACCCAACCTTCTTTTTTAGCCTTTTTAAGGTAAGGCCCATACCATTGGTTTTCATCAATATCATTAAAACCTGTTGTATCTTCAACATCCAAAGGAACATTTGTACCTTCTAATACAATCTTTAGAAATTCAACTCTATTAATCAAATTATCCGGTCTATAAGTATTATCTTCATATCCCTGAACCATTTCATTTGATTGAAGATATGAAATAGCATCACTATGTGGATGAGTATAAGGTATGTCAGTGAAAGTCGAAGCATTTGCAATTGGGATATTTAGGAGAGTGAGCGCTGTTGCAAATGCGAGTATTTTTGAGAAGTTTTTAAGCATATTTGTAATTAACACGCTCAGCTATAATACGCTTTTTTCATTAATATGAAAAGCAATCTATTTTGACATACGAAAGCCTTTTCATTACAATTTGAAAGCTGTATATAATTAACCTTTTTATATATGAAAAGTTTGTTTTCGAAAGTTGCATTAATTGGTTTAGCAACAAGCCTTCTTGCATTCGTAGGATGTACTCCAGAAGGTCTTCCGGCAGGTAAATCACCAGAAGATGTGATTACTGAAGCACTCCTTAACCAGGGAGAAATTACTGAATCTGTATATGAAATTACAGGTACAGCTGACTTAGAAGGTGAAGTTGACGGAGAAATGAACAATCTTGATGGAAATTTAAGATTGGCTGGTTCAACAAACACTGAAAAAGGAACTATGGTTATGACTTTAACTTTTGACGCGGTTATGAATGAAGACGGAGTTAAAGCTCAACTTGAAGTTCGGTCAACAGAAGATGGGGTATTTATAAAAATTAGTAATGTAGAGGTTTCTGACGAAGAAAGTCAGGAATTAGTAGAGTTAATGCTTGAAGAATATCTTGATAAATGGGTACAGCTAACTTTCATGACTAATGAAGATGTTGTGGAATCTGGTTATGCTGAAATCGATTACAAGGAAGGTGAACCTTTACCTTTTAAGAACATTGAATATGTTGGTACAACTGACGTATTAGGACTTAATAGTTATCACTTCACTGCTGATATCGATGAAAAATTATTATTAAGTATGATGGGTGATGCTTCAACTGCTGAAGCTCAGGAATTCTTTGATGCAGCAACAATTAAAGGTGATGTTTATGTTGCAGTTAATGAAATGGTAATTTCTGGATTTGGTGGAACAATCACTTTAAATGATCCTGAAATGAAGGGTGTTGTAGAAATGCAGGTTAAAGTTAATCCAACAAGATCAGACAGTGTTACTACACCAACTGCTGAAGTTGAATTCACAGAAGAAGACATGGGGGCATTATTATTCGGAGGAATGATGATGGATCCAAGCATGGGAGGTGGATTTGATGAATCAATGATGACTGGAGAAGAGGGTGAAATGACTGACGAAGAATTTGAAGCAATGATGGCAGAATTTGAAGATTTTGAAATGCCAGAAGGGGATTTAATTGAAACAGGAGAAGTGCCTGAATTGATTGCACAATAGTAGATACAATTTAAAGGAGCTCTTTGCCTTTCGCAGGGAGCTCTTTTATTTTTTCCATGCTTTTTCAAATTGTGTTCTAAACTGATTAACTATATCAGAATTTGCTATTTCAACTGCATAGTTCTCAACTGTTGAAATAATAAATATCCGGTCTTTACCAATGCACTGTAAAGGTTTAATGCTAGGGATTTGTTTGAGTTCCGAACTGTTGATTATATGATGTTTTTCTAATTGAT
Organism: Patescibacteria group bacterium; assembly: GCA_042568205.1. Lineage (GTDB taxonomy): Bacteria > Patescibacteriota > Gracilibacteria > UBA1369 > PNNO01 > JAUVDZ01. The sequence goes on along the minus strand of JBHPJE010000022.1, from coordinate 4,379 downwards.
TTTTATTATTCAAGATCAGGTTTATAGATTTATATTTATTTAAATAGTCAGGGATATGTTTTGTAAAGAATTCATGGTGCCGTTTTGAATTCTCTGCCCAAATCCATAAAGTAGTTTCCTTGATTATCTCTTTAAAAATTTTGTCTAAACCCTCTTTGCCAACATATGACTTAACATTAGGAATTATTTGATATTGGCCTTTTAATGATTCGAGTTCAGGTAAATGTTCATCAATAGCATTTTTATAATGTGAAAGTGTTCGTTTTTTATCTTCAATGTAATTTAAGAGATATTTTGGTTCAACTGCAGTGAAGAAGCGAATTTTATTCTTTTCATATTGCAGGATTAATCCTTTTTCAACTAAAGAATCTAAAATAGAGTAGCAGGTGCAACGATTTAGGTTTGCATGTTTTGCAATTGTACTTGCAGGATTAGTGCCAATCTTTAAGCTAATTATATAAGCTTTTGATTCTTTTTCAGTCAGACCTATTTGTTGCAAGATTCTTATTAGGCTATACATTTTGAGTTTTGTCAAATTAAGTGCGGTTGTGTATTAAATAACACATTTGACTTTTTGTAAAGCATCTGGTGTTGTCATAAATCCCCAACAGGTGTTTATAAAAAATTTAATTTTCCTTTAAGAAAAGTTTAAAACTCATTTGTAAACTGTTAACATGCGAAGCTTTTTAATAAAAATTTCAATTGTTTGTTTTCTTGGGGGAGTATTTGTTTTTGGTAAAATTCCAATGGAATTTTTAATTGGAGGTATTGGAGTTGCGAGCCTCTTATGTATTAAGAAGCGCGTGTATTTAATTACTATTCTATTCTTTGGATTGGGATTGGTGCGAATGATTTTTGCGTATCCTACCTTGAATGATGTATCAATTCATTTTTATCAAAATGAAGAAGAGTTACGAGTGATTCAGGGCGTGATAATTGAAAATCCAGATAGAAGAAGAACTAAGGCAAATTATATTTTACAATCCGAACGAATTTTAATAAATGATCATTGGCAAGATGTAGGGGGGCGTTTTCTTTTTTCTATGGATTTATATCCTGAATTTGAATATGGGGATGTTGTTGAAGTAAAAGGCCGACTTGTTGAACCAATGGAGTTTGATACTTTTTCTTATAAAAATTATTTATTACTGTTTGATGTTCATTCAGTTATGTATTTCCCGAGAATTACAAAACTTGATTCTGGAAAGGGGAGTATGTTTTTTTCATTTTTATTTGATTTGAAAAAAGGATTTGAAGAACAGCTTAATAAATTAGTTCCAGAGCCAATGGCAAGTTTTGAAGCTGGACTTTTAACTGGTTCGCGAAAGGGAATTCCAGATGAACTTATGCAAAATTTTAATTTAACAGGCTTAACTCATATAATTGCGATTTCTGGGTACAATATTTCTTTGATAATTGTTTTAATTTCTGGATTATTTAAAAATGTTGCGCGTAATGTAAAGATTCCAATAATAATTTGTTTTATTGTTGTATTTACTTTATTTGTTGGTGCATCTGCTGCAGTAGTAAGGGCTTCGATTATGGGGGTGATTGCTGTTATTGCTTTGTGGACAGGAAGACAATCACAAATTCTGAATGCTTTATTGATGTCAGCTTTTGTTATGACTTTTATGAATCCTTTTACTCTTTTATATGATGTTGGATTTCAGTTATCTTTTTTAGCAACAATGGGTTTAATTCTGACTGGGAATCATTTAGAAAAATTATTTAAGTTTTTACCTGGGAGTTTTGGACTTCGTGAAGCATTTGCCATGACTTTTAGTGCGCAGATCTTTGCTTTGCCTGTAATTTTGTATAATTTTAAAAGACTTTCAATTATTTCACCTGTTGCAAATGTTTTAGTGGTGCCATTTATTCCTTTTGCAATGTTATTTGGATTTTTTGGTGTGGTTGTAAGTTATTTTTGGTTCGACTTGGGATTTATTTTAATTTTTCCTGCGTGGCTTTGTTTAAAATACATAGTATTTATTACTGAACTATTAGCAAATCTACCATTTGCTTCTTTTGAAACACCATGGTTTACAATTTTTTGGCTTTTTGGATATTATTTATTTTGCGTATTGTTTTCCAATTTCATATACCCAAATTTTCGAAAGATTCTGCTCTTTGTCAGCAGGTTCTAAATGAATTGGAACCCAATCTCCGATTTTAAATGCATATGAAGTAATTTTAGTACCCTTTTTTAATTCTTTTTCAAACTTAGGGATGAATTTAATTAAAGTTTCAGGAAGCATATACGCAACAATATGATCTGCTTCTGAAAGATTTAGCATTCTAAAGTCACCAAATTTAATTTTGGCTTTTGATCTCCATAATAATTGTCTGATTTTAGCCCAAAGATACACAAACGGTGAAAGTTCAACACCAATTGCTTTTGCACCAAATTTATTAGCTGCAAGATAGCAAAATCTTCCATCTCCGCAACCAATATCAATAACTGTTTCACCTTTTTTAACACCTGCAGTTTTTAAAACTTTGTCTGCGCCACGCATTGGAGTTGGTACAAAAGGCGCTCCTCCAATAAGAGCAACTATTGTAGGAATTAGTATTAATAATAAAAGTATTACCTGTATTAAATCTGGTTTTTTAGGCATTAATAAATATAATGCGCCAATGCTAACAAAACTTATAGTTAGGTAAGCTACAAGATCTAGAATTTTATATTTCATAGAAGTACAGAGTTGGAATTTTGTTTTGTTCATCTTTTGGAATTATTTTTACAGGTGTTAAACCTTTGATTTTAAAAGTATTACTAATTATACGAGTTCCTTTATTACATTCTTTTTTAATTTTCTTTGCCAACTTAACAAGCTCATGAGGCATTAAGTAGCAGAAAATTACATCTCCGTGGTTTAGGTCTTCTTTAAAAAAGTTTTTAAAATGAATTTTTGCTTTTGATTTATTTACAAGCTTTCTAAGCATTGCCATCAAGTAAATCATTGGTGCGATTTCATAACCTTCTACGTTAACATTATTTTGTTTTTCAGCTTCTATAAGCATTCTTCCGTCACCACATCCCAAATCCAAAAAAGTTTCACCTTTTTTAATTATTGTTTCTTTCATTATTTTACGCATAACAGATTTTTTTGTTGGCACATACGGCACTCTTAGAATCAAACTCACAAGTGCAGTTGAAATATACAGAGCAGTAATGCCTAAAATTAGTATGTAGAGAAGTATCATACGAGTTATTAAGTTCCCTTTATTTTAACACAAATTTGGCATAATATAAAGCTATGATTGAAGATTACAAATTTGGTTCGATTAAAATAAATGGCATATTCTATGAACACGATGTAATTGTTTATAAAGATGAAGTTCAAGAATGGTGGCGTGATGAAGGCCACAATGTTGCTGTTGAAGATTTAGAAAAAGTACCTGAAGGTATTGAGGTTTTTATTATGGGGAATGGTCATAGTTCTAGATGTGCTTTTCCTGATGAAACTAAAAAATTTCTTGAAACTAAAGGTGTTGAAGTAATTATTCAGAAAACCGGCGAAGCCTATAAAACCTACAATAAGCTAGTCAAAGAGGGCAAAAACGTTGCTGCAGGATTTCATTTAACTTGCTAAGCAGCTAATTGTTCTTCGATTAGTTTTTCTGAAGCACTTTCTATATCTTGCTTCTTTGCTGTTGATTTTGTTTGTTTTGCAACATTTCTAGCAGCATCTTTTTTACGTTTTTCTAATTGTTGCTTAGCTTCATTAATATTAAGTTCACGTCCACCAGCTTTTTCATCAACAAGTCTAACATTTGCAAGATTTTCACGATTCTTTAGAACTTTAAATTTATCTTTGTATTTTCTGACATCAGATTTTTGTCTTATTCCAAGCATTCCTAGATCAATTTCTTCTACATCTTCAATTTTTCCATCTTTATTAAGTATTTGCTTACCACCACTCTTTTCATGAATATCTTCATGCACATCTCTTGTAAATGTATCTTGAGCAAGATGAGATTTTTGTTTGCCGAGCTTCTCAACACCCTGATTTTTTCTCTTAACATCCTCACGGTCTTCTAAAATCATCTGAGCAAGTCTAATTTGATCAATTTCTTCCTGATTTGTGCTGCTCATTGCTTCACGTTGAACTGCATCTTCAATTTCATCGTCCATTAGAGTATCCATTGTGTCTATTGATTCCTGAAGTTCTTTTTTCTTCTTTAAACTGTACGCATTATCTGGATGTAACATTAAAACTGAATCATGTTTGTCCATTGCACGCTCATATTGTTCAGTAGCTTCAAATGCATCAGCTTCTTTTTGCATTTCAGCAACAATATCCTGAACATCTTTCTGTTCAAGTGATTTTGGCACATCAGCTTTTTCTTTAACTTTTGTATCTTCCTTTTCTTCCTGT
>JBHPJE010000021.1:0-10830 GCA_042568205.1 Patescibacteria group bacterium | reverse complement strand
ATGTTGATGAAAAAAAATATGGGATTAATAAGCCATATAGAATATTAATTAAAGGAAAAATAACACATGGCTAAACACGTTAAAGTTAATACTACTCTAATTGATCGTATATCACAGGGTGACATTATAAAAGATGTAGAATTTATTGAATATGCTATTGAATCTGAAGGTAATATTGAAATTTCAAAAATAAAATTTCCATTAGTAATAGTTCTTACTCAAGATTGTGATCTAAATCAAGATCACAGATTTAGAAACAGTGATCCACCTAAAGCTACACAAGACAAACAACTAATGTCTGTACTTGTTGCACCAATTTATAATGTAGAGCATTTTTATGACGGTACACATTTAGAAAAAATTGACTTAAAAATGGCACCATTTGAAAAAAGACCTTCTAAAACAAAAAACAAGTTATTTATAACTAATAAAATTCCTCGATTTCACTATCTTAAATTCCCAGATAGTATCCCCATTGTTGAATCAGTAATAGATTTTAAACATTACTTTTCAGTAAATGTTAAAAATATTGAAATTTTAAAAAAAACTAATTTTGCTGGAAAAGTATCTGAACTCTTCAGGGAAGATATATCCCAAAGATTTTCTTCATTTCTTGCAAGAATTGGTTTACCAGAATAACCCCCCTCCATGAAAAACCTAGCACCAGACCTTAAAAGGCAGCGCCTCCTAATCGAAGGCTTTTACAAAATCGATGTTGATAAAGCGACTATCGAAGATTATTTCAAGAAAGTCACATCCGAACTTAGCCTCAAAATGTATGGAGATCCGATAATTTTCTCTCCTGGAGGTGAAGGGAAAGAGGAAAATCAGGGATATGACGCATTCGTCCCTTTAATCGACTCAGGAATCTCAGTTTATGTTTGGACTAACGCTAAATTCTTGTCTTTGATCATCTACACATGCAAAGATTTCGATGAAGAGATTGCAGCAAAAGTCACAAAAGAGTACTTTGAGATAGATGAATTAGAGACGATGTCGTTTTAATTAGTTATTGTTATTCTGACATCTATGCACCATCGCTGCGCAAATAGGAACATGCCAGCACTTGCCGGCTTTTTCTTCGTAGATGTTTGATGTGATCTTATATTTATAAACCGGTTTACCGCATTTTCGGCAGATACTGAGTTTGCAGACACAGGAAATATCCCACTGCTCGCCGTCAAACATGCATTTGCCTTTGTAATGGCCGCATTTACTGCATCTTTTAAGTCCTGCAGGGACTTTTGGATTGTGATTCATTGTAAAAGGTTATTATCAGACTTGATTGGGGCACCTGTTCCCTTTTGGGAGGTTGCCGGCGGGTCATAGAGTCAAGCCTCTCGCCGCGCTCGTGATAAATTGGAGCGGGGTTATTGTAGCATGGGGTGTGGTATAATTGGATGTGATTTTAATCCCCTCACCTTGCATCTCTCCAAAACCGATTACAACCGATACCTTCAATGCCCTCGACTTCTTTGGTTAAGTAAAAATCGCAAAGAACTTGCGGCTAAACCTGATGAAGTTACTCAGGCCATCTTTGATCAAGGTCATCTTGTTGAATCATACGCTGATAAGATGTTCGAAAAACGCACAAATCAAAAAGGTGTAACTATCGAAGGATGGTACGAAAAAGGGCAAAAAGAAACGCAAACTCACATTCAAGAAGGTAAAAAACTTATATTCCAAGCCAATGCATTACCCAAGGATCTATATTGTAAGGGCGACATCCTTCACTTCAACGACACTTCAAAAAAGTGGGATCTATATGAGGTAAAGTCAACAACGTCAGTTAAGCCTGAGCATATTCCGGATTTGTGTTTTCAGAAAATCGCGTTTGAAAGAGATGGAATTGAGATTGATCGCACTTATCTGGTTCATCTTAATAGAGAATATGTGAAAAATGGCGAGATTGTACCTGAAGAGCTTTTTGTAATTGAGGATCTCACTGAAGATGTTGAGAATTTGCGACAAATTACTGAAACAAACATACCAAAGGCTATTGAAATCATGAAGCAAAAGGATGAACTTGAAACTCCGATTGGCAAGCAGTGTAAAAATCCTTATAAGTGTCCGTTTATTGAACATGATTGGGCATTTTTGCCTGAATACAACATTTTTGATCTACAGCGACTTACCGATAAGCAGTTGAAACAGCTTGAAGATATGAAAATTCTCAAATTGAAGGATATCCCTGATGATTTTGATATGACTGAGAAGCAGCAGAATCAAGTTATGGCCACGAAAACAGGTGAAGCGATAATTGATAAGGAAGCGATTGAAAACGAGCTTTCGCGCCTTTCTTATCCTTTGTATTTTTTGGATTATGAAACGTACGCATCAGCAATTCCGATTTTTGATGGATTAATCCCCTACCAGGCAATGTGCTTTCAGTATTCTTTGCATGTTATTAAGAGTGAAGGCGAAGAACCTGAGCATTATGAATATCTGCATACAGGTACGGATATGCCTGTGCCGAAGTTGCTTGAGAGTATGCGCAAAAACATTGGTGATACTGGTTCTGTGATTGTGTGGCATAAGTCTTTTGAAATGGGACGTAATGAAGAAATGGCAGAGATGTATCCTGAATATGCGGACTTTTTGAAGTCTGTGAATTCGCGGGTTTTTGATTTAAAAGAAATCTTTAGCAATCAGCATTATGTTGATAGCAGGTGTAAAGGGAGTAATTCGATAAAGAATGTTTTGCCGGTGATTGTGCCTGAGTTATCGTATGCGGATCTTGAAGATGTTCAGAATGGGCAAATAGCTTCGCTGTATTGGTTTAAGTATGTTTATGGGGAGAGTGGTTCGAAAGAAAAGATGGTGCGGAATTTGCTGGAGTACTGCAAATTGGATACTTTAGCGATGATGGAGGTTTGGGGGAAACTAAATTAACTTCATTATAGTTACAGATTAGAGTAAACTACTGCTAGTTTCTTAATACATTTTTAATGAATAAAAATAACGGTGAATTAGAAAAAAAGCTTTGGGATGCAGCAGACAATCTTAGAGCAAATTCGAAATTAAAATCTCATGAATACTCAGTTCCAGTACTTGGGTTGATATTTCTTCGCTTTGTGGATAGTAAGTTTTCTCAAATTGAAGAAGAGCTAAAAAAGAAGTACGAAGGTTCTCGTAGAGGTGGTGAATTAACACCAGAGCATTTTCAGGCTCAAGGAGTAATGTATTTACCAGAAGAAGCTAGATACTCTTATCTTCTCAATCTTCCAGAGAGTGCGGATATTGGTAAAGCAATCAATGAAGCCATGAAGCTAATTGAAAAGTACAACAAAGAACTCGAAGGTATTTTACCAAAAACCTACAACCGATTAGAAAACAATATCCTTTTTACTCTCCTTAAATCATTTTCCCAAATTCCAATGGGAGAAGAAGGAGACCTATTCGGAAAGATTTACGAGTATTTTCTCGGACATTTTGCAATGACCGAAGGTCAAAAAGGTGGAGAGTTCTTTACTCCAACCTCTATTGTAAAACTCATTGTAGAAATCATTGAGCCATATCATGGAAGAATCTTTGATCCTGCGTGTGGTTCAGGTGGTATGTTCGTACAAAGTGCGAACTTCATTAAAGAGCATAAGGTCAATCCATCAAAAGAAATAACGTGTTACGGGCAAGAAAAAGTAGATGAAACAATGAGACTTTGTAAAATGAACTTGGCTGTACATGGCTTGGAAGGTCAAATAAAGCTCGGAAACACTTTTTATCAGGATTTACACGATTCAGTCGGCAAATACGACTTTGTGATGGCTAATCCCCCGTTTAATGTAAAAGGAGTCAATAAAGAAAAGATAAAGGACGACCCTCGATACAGTTACGGAATAGCGAATGCAAACAACGCCAACTACCTTTGGATTCAAATATTTCTAAACGCTCTGAACAGCAAAGGAAGAGCAGGTTTTGTAATGGCAAATTCAGCCTCAGACGCAGGAAATCAAGAGAAAGATATTAGAAAAAAAATTATTGATGAGGGTGTAGTCGACGTCATGGTCTCTGTCTCTGGTAACTTCTTCTATACCGTTACATTGGAGGTAACTTTATGGTTTTTTGATAAAGTAAAAGTTCATACAGACCGTAAAGATAAGATTTTATTCATAGACGCTAAAAAAATCTTCACACAAATTGACAGGGCGCACAGAGAATGGAGTGATGAACAAATACAACAGCTTTCTGATATTGTTAGAAGCTATCGAGGAGAAGAAGGTGCAAAACCATACGAAGATATTAAAGGTCTCTGCAAGGTAGCAACTATCGAAGAAGTTGCAGCTAAAGGCTACTCTCTTAATGCTGGTCCGTATGTGGGAGTGGCAGATAAAGATGAGGAAGAATATGACTTCAAAGAAAGATTATCTGAGTATCATCAAGAGCTGCAAGGTCTAACAAAAAAAGCACATGAACTTGAAGGCAAAATTAATCACAATTTAACGGAATTACTCAAATGACAAATATGCAAGTAAAACAAAAGTGGCAAAAGTTAAAATTATCAGAAATTGCTTATGTGAACTCAAGTTCGCTAAGTAAAAATTTTAGTTTCAGCGAAATTGAATACGTTGATATCTCATCGGTTGGAACTGGCATATTGGAAGAAACTAAAATGATGAGTATTGATGAAGCACCAAGTAGAGCAAAACGTTTAGTAAAGAAAGGTAGTACTATTCTTGCAACAGTACGACCAAATAGAAGGTCTTTTTATTATATAAGCCAGCCACCAGACAATATGGTAGTTTCGACAGGCTTTGCTGTAATAGACGCAAAACAGAAAATTGATAGTAGATTTTTGTATTACTTAATAAGTAATCAAAATTTTACGGATTATCTTGTTAGTCATGCAAAAGGTGCTGCTTACCCAGCTGTAGATTCAGCAACAATTAAAAATGCAAAAGTATCAATTCCGGTACTTGAATTACAACAAAAAATCGCCTCAATCCTCTCTGCTTTCGACGACCTCATAGAAAACAATACCAAACGAATCAAAATACTGGAAAACACAGCCCAGCTTATTTACAAGGAGTGGTTTGTTGATTTTAAGTTCCCAAATCATGAAAAGATAAAGATGGTTGATAGTGGTACGGAGTTTGGTGATATTCCTGAGGGGTGGGAGGTAAAGGAGCTATCTCAAGTAGCAAAAGTTAATATGGGACAGTCACCAAAGTCAGAATACTACAATGACATTGAGGAAGGTCTTCCATTTCATCAAGGTGTAACGAATTTTAATAACAGATTTCCTACCCATTCAAAGTATTGCACAGCAGAAAAAGTGAGAATAGCAGATGAAGGTGATATCTTATTTAGTGTAAGAGCACCTGTCGGACGAATAAACATAGCACCATCTGAGTTGGTTATTGGCAGAGGTTTATCAGCAATCAGAGACCTAGAAAATCATCAGGCTTTTTTACTCTATCAATTAAAACATATTTTTTACAAAGATAATTTACTTGGAAATGGTGCAATTTTTGCAGCAATTACAAGTAAAGACTTAAAATCTGTTCATGTTTTACTACCAAATCATAAACTCAAAGTAGAGTTTGAGAAAAGTGCAGGTAAAATCGATGCAGAAATAAAAATTCTTACAGATTCAAATACAAACCTAAAGACAACAAGAGACCTGCTTTTGCCAAAATTGGTTAGTGGTAAAGTTGAAGTAGATAACTTACAAATTTTAACAAATTAAGTATGGAAGAACTAACAACGTTATTTGAAAATCTCCGCAACAATTCTAATTCAAGATTTGATAACTTTTCTATCGAAGAAATTAAAACATTAAGTAAAATTCAAGAAGATGCTTACCTAGAAAACCCCAAGTGGCTAGGTGGTGACGAAGAATTTGTTTGTTTAAGCATTGACCTAGATAAATCGTCTAGGCATTCAGCTCAAAGAAATGTTCAAACGATGGCAAAACTTTATGACTACTTTACTCAAAACATAGTTGATATTCTTAATACTGAAGATTTTAGAGCGGACTACATAGATATTAAGGGTGATGGTGCTTTTGGTATTTATGAAGGGGAAAATTCAGAAAAAAAAGCATTGGTAGCGGCCATTACTTTTAAGACCTTTTTTGAAAAACATATTCAACCAAAGTTCAAAACAGTTTTTGATTTGGATTTACATTGTAAATTAGCAATAGATAAGAACAAACTTTTAGTTAAGAAAATTGGTACTAGAAAACATAAAAATGAAGTTTGGGCAGGAAAATTGATAAACAATGTTCATAAGATTATGTCTTTAGCAGAGGAGATTGGACATGTGGATGGAGATCCTCTTATTGTCTCTGAGAAGATTTATGAATACTACAAAAATTGTGGTAACGAAAAACTAACTATAAGTTGTGGTTGTGATTTGAGTGGAAATCCTTCTGTTCATTCAAATTTATGGATAGAACATACTTGTGAGAGTAATCCCGATATTACAGATAATAAGATCTATTATAACTCATCAAGATGGTGTAAAAAACACGGAGATGAGTATTTGCAATCAATTCTTAATGATTAAATCATGACACACTTAATAAAAATTTACGACATTATCAATGACTGGATAAAAACAGCAGACCAAAAAGCAATGATTTTTGCCTCTCTGAATGTTCTTGGTTTTTTCGGATATTTGATTACGCTAGACTTTTCAAATCTCCAAACTTGGTATGAATGGGGAGCTTTAATTTTGTTTGTAATTTCTGGGCTTACCGCTCTTATCCTTTTAGTCTTAGTAGTTTATCCTCGCCTTGATAATAAATTAAAGAAGTCTAAAATTTATTTCTGTCACATAGCAAATAAATATAAAAATGACCTTGAAACTGGGGTAAGCGACTACTGCAAGTTGAAAGCAAAGGACCTAGAAAAAGATTATGCGAGTCAAATTGTAATAAATTCGACAATCGCAAAGAAAAAATACACATACTTAAAGTACTTCGCTTTTACCTTCATAAGTGAAATTGTTTTAGGAGTACTTTTAACATTTTTAGTAAAACTTTAATCTATGAAACAATTCACAGAAGACAGCCTCGTTGAACAACCAGCAATCAAGCTCTTTGAAGAGCTAGGCTTTGATTATCAGAATCATTATCAGGAAAAATTTGGTGATGATGAAGAGCGAAAAGAAATAAATGATGTTGTGCTGGTCAAGCAGCTCAAGAAGGCACTAACAAAATTGAATCCAGAAGTCACAGCAGAAGCCATTGAATTAGCAGTTGATGAACTCACTAAAAGTAGAGGTCATCTTGAGATAGAACACGCAAACAAAGAAGTCTATGGCCTTATTAAAAAAGGGGTAAAAGTTGAAGTGGTATCAAAAAATGGAGAACACGAGATGGAGCGAGTACAAGTAGTAGATTTTGAAACCCCAGAAAACAACCATTTCTATTTGGCTTCTCAGTATTGGGTAGCTGGTGATATGTACAAGAGACGTGCAGACCTTATTGGTTTTGTAAATGGTTTGCCGATGATATTTGTAGAGCTAAAGGCTTCACATAAGAATCTCAAGAATGCTTTTCAGGATAATCTGCGGGATTACAAGAACACAATCCCTCAACTTTTCTGGTACAACGCTTTTGTTATTTTGAGTAATGGTATCGATAGTAAAATTGGGACACTCACTTCAAAGTGGGAGCATTTCAACGAATGGAAGAAAATCAATAACGAAGGAGAAAAAGGTATCGTCTCAATGGAAACTATCATTAAGGGAACTTGTGATAAGAAAATCTTCATCGATTTACTGGAAAATTTTACGTTATTCGATGATTCACGAGGCAAAACAGCAAAAATCGTAGCTCGAAATCATCAGTATTTAGGTGTAAACACTTCTATTAAGTCATTTAAGAAAGCAAAAGAGAACGGTGGAAAGATTGGAGTCTTTTGGCATACGCAAGGAAGCGGAAAAAGTCTTTCGATGGTTTTCTTTGCACAAAAGATACTTCGTAAATTTGAAGGAAATTACACTTTTGTGGTCGTTACTGACCGAAGAGAATTAGACGACCAAATCTACAAACAATTTCAAGATGTAAGTGCTGTTACAGAAAAACAGGTACAAGCAGAGAATGGGAAACACCTTAAAGATCTATTACAAGAAGACCACAGGCTTATTTTTACACTTATTCAGAAGTTCAGAACTGATAAAGGTAAAACTTATCCTGAACTTTCTGACCGTGGAGACATCATTGTGATGACAGATGAAGCTCACAGAGGTCAATATGAGGTTTTTGCATTAAATATGAGAAATGCATTACCTAAGGCTCAGTTCATTGGATTTACAGGTACACCTCTTATTTCTGGAGAATCAGAAAAAACGAAAGATGTATTTGGTAATTATGTTAGTGTATACAACTTTAAACAGTCTATTGATGATAAAGCTACTGTGCCTTTATACTACGAAAATCGAATCCCAGAGCTTCAACTCAAGAATGAAGATTTGGAAAACGACCTAGAAGCACTTATTGAACAAGCAGAGCTGGACGAAGCACAGGAAAAGAAGTTGGAACGTGAATTTGCACGACAATACCATCTTATTACCCGTGAAGACAGGCTGGAAAAAGTGGCAGAAGATATTGTAAATCATTTCTTTGGTCGTGGAGATAATGGTAAGGCAATGGTTGTTTCCATTGATAAGGCTACGACAGTAAAAATGTACGACAAGGTTAAAAAATACTTAGCAAAATATATAGAGAAACTAGAAGATGATTTGAAAGGAGCAAAGGACAAGAAGTGGGACGAAATTGTTTCTAAACTAAATGAGGCAAAGGAATTGGATATGGCTGTGATTGTAAGTTCAGAACAGAATGAGATTGAAAACTTCCGTGAAAAAGGTCTGGAAATTGAAAATCATCGAAAGCGTATGGTGAATGATGACCTTGAAAAGAAATTTAAGGACGAACATGATCCTTTTCGTCTAGTGTTCGTATGTAACATGTGGCTTACAGGTTTTGATGTCCCTTCACTCTCAACTATCTACCTTGATAAACCAATGAAGAACCACTCGCTAATGCAGGCTATCGCCAGAGCAAACCGAGTATTTGAGAATAAAAACAATGGTTTAATTGTAGATTACGTGGGTGTGTTCAGAAGTTTGCAGAAAGCACTATCAATCTATGCTTCTGATATGAATGATCAATTATCGATGGACAACTCCCCTATTCAATCAAAAGAAGAATTAGAAAATAAACTTAAAGAAAACTTAAAATTAATAGAAACATTTTGTTTAAAACTCAATATTAAACTTGATAAAATACTAAATTCAGAAAATCTTGAAAAATTAAAACTAATTGATGAAGCGGTTAATTACATTTTAAGTTCGGAAGAAAAGAAAAAGGAATTTATGAATTTCACGAGCATTGTTTATAAGCTTTTTAAAGCCATATTACCAGACAAGAATGCTAACGAATATCTACCTAAAGTAAGTTTATTGAAAGTACTGCAAAATAGAATTTTATCACTACAGCCAAAAGCAAATATTGAAGATGTTGAAGCTGATATTGAGCAATTACTTGATAAATCAATAAAAACTGAAATCTTTAATATAAAATCACTAGCAAAAGTAGATTTAAGTGAAATTGATTTTGAAAAATTAAAGGAACAATTTGCTAAAAACAATCAAAATATTATTAATGAAGCTTTAAAAAACAAAATATCTGAAAAATTAAAAGACATGATAAATCTAAATCCTTCACGAATGAAATTCATGGATAAATTCCAAGCACTTCTTGATGATTATAATTCTGGTGCTATGACAACTGAAGCTTTCTTCAAACAACTAAAAGAATTCACAGAAGATCTTAATGAAGAAGAAAAACGACACATCAGTGAAAGCTTAACAGAGGAAGAACTTGCCATTTTTGATATCTTACTTAAACCTAAACTGACTGATAAAGAGTTAAAACAAGTAAAAAATGCATCTAAAGATTTATTAGATAAACTTAAATGGGAAAAGCTAACAATGGATTGGAAACAAACTTCCCAACGACGAGCAGACGTTAAAATCACTATTCAAGACACATTAGATGAAGATCTCCCTAAATCATATGAAGTTAAAATATACGAACTAAAATGCGAAGAAGTTTATCGTCATATCTATGATAATTATGAAGGTGAAGGGAAGAGTGTTTACAAAAATACCCACTAAATTGATTAATTTGATAAAATATTGTATAATAAACATAAGTTAATAAAAATATAATGCAAAACAAAAAGAAAATCGGCAAAATAAAAAAAATCCCTTCAAGAGATATCTGGCCAAAAGAAGATAGAGATTTTACAAGATGGCTAGAAGAAAATATCGAATATCTTAATGATATTCTTGATTTTGATATAACTATCGAATCACGAGAAGAAAAAGTTGGACCATTTAATGTCGATCTGTTTGGTGAAGATAGTGAAGGAAATAAAGTAATTATCGAGAATCAACTAGAAAAAACTGATCATGATCATTTAGGTAAATTGATTACATATTTAACTAATTTAGAAGCTAATATTGGAATTTGGATTTCTACAAATCCTCGCTCTGAACATATAAAAGCAATCGAATGGTTAAATGAAACAAGTCCTGAAGATATTTTCTTTTATTTAATTAAAATTGAGACTATTAAAATTGATAGTCAACCATTAGCTGCCCCTTTATTTACGATAGTTAAAGGCCCTTCTGAAGAAGCAAAACTTATTGGGCAAGAAAAACAACAACATGCGGAAAGACATCTTCTAAGAAAAGATTTTTGGACTAAATTACTAGAAAACGCTAAAGAAAAAACAAAGCTTTTTTCAAACATCTCACCAAGTATCCATCATTGGATTGGAACTGGAGCTGGAAGGGCTGGAATGGGATATAATTTTG
>JBHPJE010000020.1:0-11409 GCA_042568205.1 Patescibacteria group bacterium | reverse complement strand
AAAACCATTATCATTGATATTGGGGATAAACATGAGCTTAAAATTTCTAAAAAGGCAAAGAGGAAAGAGAAAGAAATAGTACATGAAGTTGAAAAAGTTTCAGAGCCTGGGAAATATCGTGAAGTTGTTGGATTTTCATTAGCTGCTTTTGCGCTGTTAGTTGTTTTTAATTTTATTAACATTGGTGGTCAATTATTTGGTACTGCTGCTGATCTTGAAGCAAATGTTAATCAGGGTATTTATGGATTTGTTGAAGGTGGGAAAAATGCTATGGATTCAAATTATGGAGGCGCAGTGGGTGATTTTGCATTAGCAGAAAGCGGATTTGAACAAGCAAAAGAAGATCTCTGGTTTTTAGGAGGTGAATTAGGTGTTAAAGAAGATATCGGAGGAAGTGCAATGTCGTTTTTAGAAGCAGGCGAGCATTTATCAAAAGGTGCTTCTGATTTTGCACAGGGATTAAGTGCATTAGATGGAGTTCCTCAGTTGTTTTTAGAAAGAAATGCATTGAAAGATGTTGAAGTTAAAGGAGATTCTTTAACTGATAAATTAAAAACTGCACTTGAACTTTTTGATTCAGCATTAGTTGAAGTTGTTGCAGCAAAAAATCTTTTAAATCAAGCTTCACCATCAATCTTGCCTGATAAATTTCGCGAAAACTATGACATGATTATGAACCGCTTGGATGATCTCATTGTTCTTTTAAATGAGCTTAGAGAGCGAGTTCCTGCGATTATGCACATGCTTGGGGATCGCTACCCTCATCGTTATATGGTTCTGTTTCAAAACAATACAGAGGCTCGGCCAACAGGTGGATTTATTGGATCATTTTTAATTATTGATGTGAACGATGGATATATTACTAAGGCTGATTTCCATGATGTTTATGATTTTGATGGACAGCTGAATGAACATATTCCTGCTCCTGAGGAAATTGCTGAGCTTACAACTAATTGGCGACTTCGAGATTCAAATTATTCTCCTGATTTTGAAGTTTCAGGCAAAAAAGCTATGTGGTTTTTAGAAAAAGAAGGTGGTCCAGGAGTTGATACAGTGATTGCGATTAATCAAAGTTTACTTGAAGATTTACTTTCTATAACCGGTCCAATTGAAGTTGAAGGACTTGATGCGAAGCTATCCTCAACAAACTATAATACTGTTCTTACTTATATAGTTGAGTCAAAATTAGAAGGCGAAACTTCACCTAAAAAAATTCTGGATCGAGTGATTCCAGCAATGCAAACAAAGTTAACAGAAGAAGGATTACTTAAAAATATAATTGCAGTTATTCAAAAAGAAGTTAAGCATAAAAATGTTTTAGCATATTCAAAAAACGTCCATATGCAGCGTTTCTTTGAAGAGGTAGGAGTAAGCGGGAAAATCACACAAACACCAGATGATGAAGATTACTTCACCTTAAATGCAATCAATATTGGAGGAAATAAAAGTGATTTATACATGGACACAACAATCACTCATGAAACTTTTATTCAAAAAGACGGATCTATTAATAATATTGCAACAATCAAACGCGAACACACATGGAATCCAAACGTAATACTTGATTGGAAAAAACAATTAGACCCATTCGGCTACACAGACCTTCCAGACTGGATTCAAAACATTTTAGGACGCGGAAACAACAAATCAGTTATGAAAGTATTTGTTCCAAACGGTTCAATATTAACTGACGTAATTGGTATGGAAAAAGAACTAGTGAATATTGGATTAGACGAAGCTTTAAACAAAACGTATTTTTACTTTACTACTGAAGTTGCTCCTCAAAGCGAAAGCCAGATTACTTTAGTTTACACATTGCCTTATAAACTAGATCTTGGTACGGCCGATGAATACCGCCTAACAGTTCAAAAACAACCAGGCGCAATAAGAGACGTTAAATTCATCAAACGTCTTCACGGCGACGAACGTGTTGTAAATTACCGTACATACCCAGAAGAAATCATCTACTCAGAAGGCGATGTTATTCAATACGAAACTTCGCTAATCCAAGATCAGCACTTTGCTTCGTTGTGGGGGAGCCAGTTGAATTAGAGCTTTGCGAAGCAAGGCCTAAGATACTGGCGATCACCAAAGGTGATCCAATTACTTCCTACCAAACATCTTCTCAAGTTCGTGATAAGTAATTTTCACCATTGAAGGCCGTCCATGAGGGCAAGTGTATGGACGTTCTAGTTTGTCTACTTGTCTAATTAGCTCTGCCATTTCGTCTATGCTAAGGTCTTTTCCGAATTTTATTGCTGACCGACATGACATATATTCGATAATTTTTTCTTGTGGATTTTTAACTGCCCGAGACTTTTTTTCATCACTTAAATCACTTATAACCTGCTGTATAATTCCCTGGATATTCTGATTTGCAATAGGGGAAGGCACTGCATGCACAATAAAAGTGTTTCCTCCGAATAATTCAATTTCAAATCCTAGCTTTTCAAAGGTTTCATGATTTGCTGTAAAGATTTCAGCTTCCATTGCTGAAAGTTCAATGTTTTCAGGTAATAATAATTGTTGTTTTTCAGGATTTTTCTTTTCAAATTGATCCATTAATTCTTCATATCTCACTCTTTCATGCGCAGCATGTTGATCAATCAAAACCAATCCCTCTGCATTTTCTGCCAGAATATAAGAACGCGCTATTTGGCTTAAAGGAACCATACTTAGTTCGTCTTTAGTTTCTTGTTCGTATGTATATTTATTAAATCGACCAGGCATATGATCAGATCCTGTGATTTTTTCTGTGAACTCGAATGCTGCTTTAACCTGATTATCAGTTGGCCTTTCCATTTCACGATGAGCTCTAAAATCAGGCATCAACACATTTTTCTCCAATGTAGTTTTTGCTGATTTCTGTAGAATTCTAAATATTTCATTTTGATTTTGGAATCTTATTTCAAGTTTTCGAGGATGCACATTCACATCAATTAGTTCAGGTGCAATGATAACGTTTATTACGAATAATGGTTTTCTTCCATCCATTAATAGAGAATGATAAGCCTCAGCCAATGCATAATTAAATAAATGATGAACAACGGGTCGTCCATTTATAAATAAATGCTGATGTTTTGATCCAGATCGTCCAAGTTCAGGTTTTCCAATATATCCTTCTACCTGAATATCCTTATGACCATAAAAAATCGGCAAACAATTTTCAGCAATATCTTTTCCTAAAACGTCCCGAACTCTATCCATTAAATTTTCGCAAACTGCATACTCAAATCCTTCCTTCCCATTATGAATTATCTTTAAATGTATACTCGGATTAGCCAATGCAACCTTCTGAAAAACCGCTAAAATCTGTTGATATTCTGTATTAGGCGTTTTTAAATACTTCTTTCGTGCAGGTGTGTTATAAAAAAGATTTCGAACTTCAATTTGCGTTCCATCTGTACAGCTAACTTCTTCATTTTTATTAATTTTTCCACCTTCACACAAAACCATTCTTCCAACCTCATCTTCTTTTCGCTTTGTTCGCATAATCATCGTCGAAACCGAAGCAATACTTGCGATCGCCTCACCTCTAAATCCCATACTTGAAATATTAAACAGGTCATCCTTAGAAGTGATTTTACTCGTCGCATGTCGTTCAAAAGCCAACAAAGCATCATCCGCATCCATCCCACTACCATTATCAGTTATTCGAATCAACTCATCGCCAGCTCCATCAACTTCCAATACAATTCGCGAAGCTCCAGCATCAATTGAATTCTCAATAAGCTCCTTCACAACAGAAGCCGGACGTTCAATAACCTCTCCAGCTGCTATTTGATTAACCAGATTTTCAGGAAGCACCTTTATTACTGACATAAGCGAAAATTTATCTGTGTTGGTACTTTATTATATACAGAAAATAAAAACAAGATTTACGAATTAGCAAAATTAAGTTATAGTAACCCTTAGATGTATTCGTAACCATTTTGCGATGGAAAACGCTCACGGATGGAAGTCAATGAATATTGATGCAACCATCAAAAAGATGTTCCAACTCTACAAATCTAAGCCTGTTCTTTTCGGAGGGCTTGTTTTGTTAGTGAACATCCCAGTGTACCTCTTCGTAACGTACATTATGGTGCCTTATTTTCCAATTTGGCTCACCCTAATTCTTAACATCGTTATTGCAATTCTCGCTGGATTGCTCACACTCGGAGGTATGATTTATGCTGCTGATAAAGTTACAGCAGGAAAAACACCTAGTATTATTGAATGTTATCAATTTGCTCTAGGGAAACTAAAAGACTATATCGTTTTATTCTTCAGAATAATTTGGTATACATGGGTATGGGTTTTAATCCTACTCTTAATTATCATGGGCGTTGCAAATGCATCATTGATGTCATCATTTGCATCAACTGATACTGCATATGCTCAAGGGATGATTGATGCTGGAAGTTATGCTGATTTCGATTTTGAAGCATTAGAAGCCCTTGAAGGAATGGAAGATTTCGACTTTGATGCTATGAGTGACTTTGATTTTGACACTGCTGGCTCAATGGATTTTGGTTCTTACGGTGGTAGTTATGGAGGCATAGGAATGCCTAATTTAGGAGCACTACTCACAGGAGGAGGAATCCTGAATTTAATATTAATGCTGGCATTTTTAGTTGTTGGTGTTTTAGTTGCAATTCGATCAGTTAGAGTTATTTTTGCATATTATTCTCTATTCTCTGGAGAAAGTACTGATAGCAAAACTGCACTTGAAGAAAGTGTTAAACTTGCAAAAGGTAACTGGTGGACAATCCTTGGATACGCAATTATGGCAGGTTTCGTAATGATGCTTGTTATTGTTGCCCTTGGAATTATTGCTGGAATTTTAGGTGCAATTATAGGAAATCTTCACTTCATGTTATTCCTAAATGCAGTAATTCAAGCAATCGCTTTCCCATTACCAATCTTGTTCTACTACACTTTCTATCACAACATGAGGAAAGTAAGCTAATTAGAAAATGCTTTATAGAAAGGGGCCATTCGGAAGTCTGGCCTCTTTTTAGTTGGTTGCATAAAGCGCTAAAAAGTGGTATGATATGTACAGTAATAAAAATATATAATGCCACTAAAACAAAATCCACAACCACAGGAAAACAAACCTTTACTTGATGCAGAGGATCATAAAGCTATGTCTTTAAAACTTGTTCCAAAACCAATTGTTGCAAAAGTATTAGCTCTTATTAAAGAGCTAGATATACATAAAGATAAAAGATCTAGATTTAAGAAAGAATGCGCTAAATCCACATATAAAAATGTTAGATTTATTGCTGAAGTAATGGATTTTTGTCCTTATTTATTAAAATTATTGATCAAATCCCCTAAGCTACAGGATAAAATAATACAAGCAGATAAATATCGTGACGCCCTACAAGAACAAATTAATAATATCATAAAATATGAAGAAGATTATGCTGGTGAACAGGGAGATGTATATGCTAGATTAATTGATCTTGAAGAAAATTGGGGATTTCCGAAAAGTGATCACCTTAAACCACGATACTAAATTGGAGGATTAAACTTCTTCTTAATTTCATCCAGCTTCTTCAAAGCTTCCATCGGCGTTAAATTATTAACATCGAGTTTTTCTAATTCTTCTTTAATCTTATTATGTTCACGAGGTGAAGTTTGTTCTAAAAAGCTCATTTGATCTTCATTTATATTAACTTTTGGTTCGTTAGTATGTTTTTCTAGATCCTTCAAAATATGCATCGATTTTCTTATAATCTCTTTAGGCAGACCAGCTAGTCTCGCAACTTCAATTCCATAACTTCTATCAATTCCACCTTCGTTTAGTTTGTATAAGAAGATAACTCCATCGTCTTTTTCTTTGACTGCAACGCTCAGGTTTTTTGCGTGAGGCAATTCTTCAACTACTTCGATTAATTCATGGTAGTGGCTCGCAAATAGCGTTTTAGCTTTGATTGTATTGTGAAGATATTCAGTGATTGCCCATGCAATACTCACTCCGTCGTAAGTTGATGTTCCTCGTCCGATTTCATCTAAAATAATTAATGATTTTTCTGTAGCATTATTGAGGATATTTGCAGCTTCCTGCATTTCAACCATAAAAGTAGACTGTCCTTTAATTAAGTTGTCACTTGCTCCCACACGTGTAAAGATTCTGTCCACAAGTCCAATTTCTGCAGCATCTGCAGGTACAAAACAACCAATGTGCGACATAAGGACTGTCAATGCAACTTGTCTAAGTACTGTCGACTTTCCACCCATATTAGGACCTGTAATTAAAAGCAATCGACGATCTTTATTATCTATATGAATATCATTTGGAATAAAATCCCCTGAAAATGTCATTTTTTCAACAACTGGATGACGACCAGCAGTAATTTTAATACTTGAACCTTCAGTGATTGAAGGTTTGCAATAATTATTCAACCTCGACACATAAGCAAACGAACACAAGCAATCGAGGCTCGAAATAATCTGTGCATTTTTTTGAATTGCCTCAATGTACCCAACTGTTTTTTCTCGGATTTTTTGAAATAATTCATACTCAAGTTCTGTAATTTTTTCTTCAGCTCCTAAAACCTTTTCTTCATATTCTTTTAATTCGGGCGTGATGTATCTTTCCGCATTAACAAGCGTTTGCTTGCGGATATAATCTTCAGGAACATTTGCAGCATTTGCTTTACTAACTTCAATATAATATCCAAAAACTTTATTATATTTAACTTTCATACTAGTGATGCCAGTGCGTTTTATTTCTTTTTCCTGTAAATCTTTGATGAAATTTTTTCCTTCCCGACTTATTGTTCTTAGTTCATCTAATTCTTTATTGTGACCTTCTTTGATCATCCCACCATCACGTAAAATCATAGGAGGTTCTTCTGTAATTGCATCTTCAATTAATGAAGCAAGTGGAGCAAGATCATCAAATTTTATATCCCATAATTCTTCAATTTTTGGAAGTTCATTAATAGTATTTTTTAAAGCAATCAAATCACGAGCATTTCCAGTCCCAAAGCTAAGACGAGAGATGATTCTTTCGATATCCACAACTCCTTTAAATATTTCACGAAGATTACCTAAAAGTTCAGAATCCCCATGCAATTTTTCTACTGAATTTAATCGTTTTTCAATTTCAACTCGATTAAGTAAAGGCTGAGTCAGCCATTTCTTTAAAAGACGTCCACCCATTGAAGTTAAAGTCTCATCCAAAACCGAAATCAATGAACCTTCTTTGTCTCCATCACGTAAAGTTGATAATAATTCTAAGTTTTTTAGAGTTGCTTCATCCAAAGGCATAAAATCGCTAGTTGAGTAATATTTTATTTTTCCAATATGTTTCAAGTCATTCATCTGAGTTTCAAGGAGGTAGGCTAAAAGTCTTCCTGAGGCCATAATCGCAACACTTGATCCTTCGATTCCAAATCCATTTAAAGAATGAATTTTAAAATGATCTTTGATAACCTCTTCAGATTCTTTGTAATTTTCATAAGGATAAAAAGTTGTTTTTTCAAAACTGTCACGTAGCATTTGAAACGTATCTGAATCCTCACTAAAAAT
Organism: Patescibacteria group bacterium; assembly: GCA_042568205.1. GTDB lineage: Bacteria > Patescibacteriota > Gracilibacteria > UBA1369 > PNNO01 > JAUVDZ01. Next base: position 3,885 of record JBHPJE010000020.1, on the reverse strand, counting down.
GCACTCAGCAGGATAAAGTTTAGTAAATTCCGTTAGCAAATCAGCCTCACTTTCAATCTCAGTTACAAAAAAATCACCAGTAGTAATATCAGCATACGCCAATCCATATTTGCCATCATTAAAAACCACACTTACTAAGTAATTATTCGTTTTTCCATCTAAAACAGTATCATTAAAAGTTGTCCCAGGAGTAACCACACGCGTAACTTCACGCTGAACAATTCCAGGAAGTCTTGGATCACTAACCTGATCACAAATCGCAACTTTACAACCAGCTTTAGTCAGCTTCGCCAAATAATTATCAACTGCATGATAGGGAACTCCACACAAAGAAATCTTCTCACCATCTTTGCTCTTTCCACGGGTAGTCAGAGTAATGTTAAGAATTTCTGCAGCCTTAACTGCATCCTCTTTAAACATTTCATAAAAATCTCCAAGCCTAAAGAGCAAAATCGCATCTTTATGTTTTGCTTTGATCTCTTCGTATTGTTGCATCATTGGAGTCGCCATATGCTGAAAAAGTTAAGGCGTTAGCAGGTTTTTACTATAGCGAATTCAAATCTTGAAATAAAGAGATATTTAATGTGAGGTTCACGCCCTTTTTAAGCTTTTTTCTCAGACATTCTGATAAAGATTTTCACAGTTGAACGTAATTTATTGTAATTCGTCCAATTTGCACTAGAGCAAGCTGGTGGTTTGCATGCATCTGCAAGCGCCATTTTACTCAATAGTTTTTTTGCATCTTCAGCACTCTTTGCTTTTTGAACTCTGCCTAACTCTTTCCAACAGACTTTTACAAATTCATAAAGAACCAAATTATTATAAGCACGCATTGCCCTTGGAGTTATTTTAGGACTCGTTTTATCAAATTTTAATTCAGCTGAGATCTTTGCAAGCGAACCAAGTGTTCCAAACATAGCTTTAGTAATTGTAGGTGTCCATTTTGAATAATCTTTGGCATTCGCTAACAAGCCCCAGTTAAGAGTTACTAAAGTCATTATATTTGCAAATGTAGTTTTTACTTTTTTAATTACTTCATTATATTGTTTGTTTTCCTTAGCAGCCAATTTTCCCTTAAGCTGATTAAGTTTTTTTAAAGAAACAGCAAGATTATTAAGCGTTCTTTCATCAATTGCTTTATTTCTATTTAATGCACCTTCAATGTTTTTTACATGTTTAGCAAGAGCAAGCATTACTGCTCCTGGCCCGCTTTTTACTAAATTAGCAGTTTGTTTTGCAGCTAAAAATCCTATATTCATAATTTATAGTTATTTATTGTATAATTATACCATAAAAAAGCCTCTCAGTAAAGTTGACGATTTTATTTAATCCATAAAATCAACTCTCCCTGACTTCAAATTATAATAAGCCCCAACCATTTTTACATCACCGCTTTTATAGAACTTATCTATAGTCGGACTCATATCATCAAGACGGTCAATTAATAGCCGAACATTTTCTTTTGTTGCGTTTTCAACAGGATTACCAGGCATATCTTTTGTATTCGCAACTGCAAGTTTTGCAGTTTGTACAAGTGAACCCAAATGATGATGAAAGTCTTCACCTCCGGCAGCTTTTGTAATAAGCCCACAATTTTCATGACCTAAAACAATAACCAGTTTTACATTTAAATGTTCTAAAGCAAATTCAAGACTCCCTGTGCAAACATTACCCACAGTTGTTCCAGCAACGCGTATAACAAAAATATCACCTAATCCAACGTCGAATATAACTTCAGGTGGAACACGCGAATCAGAGCATCCTATTACAACAGCAACCGGCCTTTGGCTCGATTCTAAATGCTCACGGTAATCTATTGTTTGATTAGGATGCACGCTTTCACCTTTTACGAAACGCTTATTGCCTTCTATAAGCAACTCTAATGCTTCTTCAGCTGAAATGTTTGTCATTATTTGTTTAGTAACGGATAAATATCAATGGCAGGCTCTTCATATGGATGAGCCTTTTTTATTACCTCTACCACTTTATCATATTTTTCAAAAAGACATATAGTTTCAATTTTTTCTTCTTCAATTTGCTCTAGTTTGCCAGTTTCACCGATAAAAGGTTTTGTCCCTTCCAAACCACGATAGCGACCTGTCCCTTTTGTTGAAAATGAGCATGAGTCATAATTGCCTATATGCCCGCAACCAGATTCAGCTAAAACTTTGCGCATCTCATCAACGTGAGTGCTCGGCACAAACACAGCTATTTTTACAAATTTAGTATTCACAAATTGATCTTACCAAATCGGCATCTGACCAGCAACAAGATATCTTTTTTTCATTTTATCTTTTTTCCATTGTCTCATTTTTTGAGAAAATGAACGCTTTTTCATGTTTGTAGGCATTCCGACAAACCATAATTTTGGAGCTGATGTAATTCTGATGTTCATAATTTTAGGGTTAAAAAAATATGCATGGCATAGGCCAATTTTAAACATTCAAACTTGTTTATCTCAGGTTAGTAGAACCTCAGCAATGAAGTTACAACTCCCTGAATCAATAGCTCGCCTTCAGGATAAATATCCTCAAAAGCTTCATTTTCTGCATGAAGATAAACTTTGTTACCTTCTTTGATATATCTTTTAACTGTATTTTGATTATCAACTAATGCAACCACTATATCGAAGTTCTTTGCTTGCTTCTTTCCATCTACAACAACAAGATCTCCATCATGAATTCCTGCATCAATCATACTTTCACCTCTGACTTTCAATACAAATGTATCTTTACCGCCTTTTGCAATATCCGGCCCTACATCATACCAGCCTTCAATATACTCCTCAGTATCTACAGGCCCTCCTGCAGGAATAAATCCTAGCAAAGGTAATTTAAACGTTTCACTTTCTAATCGCTTTTTAACTGATTCAAAAATTTTAATTCCACGAGGGGTGTCATCTTTTTGAATATATCCTTTTTCTTCAAGAGCTTTTAAATGTTTTAAAATACTGTTATCCGAACTTACATTAAATTGTTCGCGCATTTCACGAATAGTAGGAGACTTACCGTGTTTCAATTGGTATTTCTCAATGTATTTTAGAACCGCGCTTTGTTTTTCTGTTAAAGTTTCCATATAAAAAGAGTGAGTGTACGCTCACATTATAGGTGAGGCCGCACTCACCGTCAAGACTTTTTTTAAAAATGCGCTTTATTCAAATTCGAAGATCAGTTTTTTCTTATATCTAAGCGCTAAAGCAGGCACTACATTGTAAGGTCGATGAAGAACATTGTTATGTTTCCTCACCCTATTATTATAATCTGAACTTAATTTTTCTATGTCTGCTCGCATATCTAAAATTTCTTTTTTTACTTCTAAATAAATTGTGTCGTGCCGTAAATCTTCTTGCGAGTCTCCAATCTTTATTAAATCAGCTATTTTTCTGCTTAAGTCATGCTCTACAACCATTTTTTCCATTCCGGATTTAGTATTTTTACCGGCCCGAGCTCGCACTTCAATCAATAATCTCACTTTTTCTTTAAACTTGTCATCATTAATATGTTTTCGCATTGTTTCAATTAACAAAGGCAGTAAGTCCTGTCGATATTGAAGCTTATCAACAAGATTATACCAACGAATATTAATCTCATCGCGAAGCGTCCTAATATGAATAACAGAGATGCTGAAAGCAAAAATTGCCAGAACCAGAACACCGATAACTACAAAGATAATATTTTCCATATCCGTATTTTATCAAATGGTGAGGCTTCCTTCAAATGTCGGTTCAGCAAGTGGCTGAGTAACATCATTTTTAATAAGTCCTTCTGTGCTTTTTGTACCTTGCCCTAGTCTATATTTAATATACTCACGTTTTAGATTATTTATTTTTCTAAAATGATAATCCGGATTTGGCATAAAGGTCAGCAGTTTTGTAGTTGATGATGA
>JBHPJE010000002.1:0-106517 GCA_042568205.1 Patescibacteria group bacterium | reverse complement strand
CTCGTAAAAAAGCAGGAAAAGGCAAAAAAACACTTGGACTTTTATCAATGCTATTGATATCTTGCATGTTCACCGGCTCAGTTCTTGCACAAGACGCAGCAACTATAACTGTTAACATGACGGTTACTGGTCCTTGTGATTGGGATGGCGCGCCTTTCCTTTCAAACCTAACAGTTCACGATGGAGATGTTTGTGAAATTAATAATCCTCCAACAGGACCTGCTTTAAGTGTAATTATCGAATCAAATTCAGTTGCCAGTCTTGGAGGTGGAACTTTATTGGTTGGTAATGCTTCGGATGCTAGTGCAACAGTATTTGAAGTTAGTGGAAATGTTACAAACGGTGGAACAATTGAAATTGGTGATGCCGCAGAAACTGATGATGCAACTTTAGATATAGGCGGCCTTTTAAATCTGTCAGGTGATGCAACTGTAGACGGAACTCTTACTACTATCAGTGCTGCAGGTGCTACAAATACAGTAATTATTAATAATTTATTTATTCAAGCTTATGGAGCTTTAAATCTTTATGATGATTCAGCTCTAAATACAGCAAAGGATTTTGATATTTTGGGAACACTTGATATTAATGCAGGAACGCTAACAGTCGGTAATCCAGATAATGTAACTCCACGAGTATATTCAACAGGAAGCATATATAATTCAGGAACTTTAACTGTTGGAAGTACTGGAGTTGTAGGCTGGCCTGGTGATGATTACACCGTAGTAAATCTTGATATAGGAAGTTATATTGAAAATGAATCAGGTGGAACTATGACCTTTGATGATGATGTTGGATGTGATTCCAACTATTTATATATGTATGGAGACATAGTAAATGATGGAACTATGAACATCCGTTATTGTCAAAATAATCTAAGAGGTACATTCGATAATAATAATATTCTAAATATTGGTTTTGTACCTGTAGTTGATATTCATAGAGGATTTCGAATAGAAGGCGGGGCTCTAACTAATTCTGGAACAATTACTGCTGACATTTTATATGCTACTGGTGTAGGTACTCTTGATAATGAAGTCGGTGGAACAATAACTGCCTCAACGGCTCCTGCTAATTTTGGTATTAGTTTAAGTGATGATTCAGTTGGTACCAATATGGGTACTATAAATGCTTATTACTTAAATACATATAATAATGGTTCGTTTATTAATGGTGATGCCTCTACGCATACTCCTGTAGTAAACGCCACAGGCGTAGTTCTTCAAAATAGCAGTACTATTACAAACCATGCAGAGATTAACTCAACCAATGTAAATACTAATTTCTCGTCAATATTTAATAATGAAAATGGAGGAGTAGTTGATGCTACAGGAGGTGTTATCGTAGACGCTCAGCGTTTATCCGGAACTTGTGTGCCTGGTGATTCACCTAAATTTTATAATAAAAGTGGCGCTTCTGTCACAGCTCTATATTCAAGAATTCTTGGACCAAGATCTTTTGTATGGGCAGGACCATATCCTGGAGATTGCCCAGCCGAATTATATAATAATAGTGGTGCTTCTTACACTCTAACTGGAGCTAATCCATCTGGTAATCAAGCTGGTTTAGAAATCCTAGGTGGATATGTAGAAAATGCAAATGGAGCAACCTTATTCCAAATTGATGAAGATGTCTTGATTACTGAAGATTTACAAACCCCTCCTATACCAGGTGAATTTATAAATTTAGGAAATGCTTCAATTGGTACAGATCTCGACATTCAAATTGGCGGGACTATGACTAATAGCACAGGTGGTGACCTTGATGTTACAAATGCAATGACTGTTTACCAGGGTGACTTCACAAATGCCGCAGGTGCAACTGATATGGATGTCGGAGGAGAATTAAATGTAGGTGGAACAACGGGCGATCATGGTACTTTTACAAACTTAGTTGATGGTGGAACTATCACTACAGGCTCAATCGTAGTTGATGGATACGGGGACTTAGACAACACTGGTGACGCTTCAAATGATGCAAATATTAATTCATTGGGAAGTGTAACAGTAAATGCAAATGGTGTTTATACAGGCAACCAATATTCAGATAATGACTTCGATACAACCGTGATTCTTGATGGAACAATGAATATCGACGGAAAAATGGATATTGATAGCACTGGTGGAATTAATGGTGATTTATTAATTAATGCAACTGGTGTTCTTAATACTACTGCAAACGCAGATGCTGATCTTTATGAATTTATGGTATATGGTGATTGGACTAATGCTGGTGACGTAACTGTTAATGAATTTAATTTTTCTGATCCCCTAAGAGTTATTGATGGTGGAAAAATTACAAATAATAGTGTCTATCCAAAAATATTTGATATAAATGGACCTATGTATATCACCGGAAATACGTCACTTGTTGATACAATCTTTGAAAATAATGGAATTGTGACAGCTAGTCAAACAAATGTGACAACTCATGGATATCTGAATCTTAATGATGGAATTTGGATTGAAGGTCAAGTTTTCTTAGTAGGGCCTACACCAGCATATCCTGGACGTCTAAATATTGGCGCTAACGGTACATTAAGTGCCGGTGTCGATCTCGGTTCTAATTCAACAAAATACGGAATACTCGTAAATAATGGAACAATAAGACCTTTAAATCCTGACGGAACAAATGCATTACAATCTTTATCAATTATTGTTAGAAGCCAAAGTACATTTACCAATAATGGAACCATGGATATGCAAGGTTCTTTAATGACTTATGTTGGAGATATTACATTACAAGATAGTGGTGCATTTACCAATTCAGCAACAGGCATTGTTGATAGATTCCAACGTATTAGCTTAAGAGAAGATTCAACATTCGACAACTTTGGTACAATTACTAATAATAGATATTTACAAATTCCAGACACTGGAGGCTTAGGTTGGAATGGTGGTACATTTACTGAAAAAACAGGTTCATCTCATGATATATATGATTTAATTACAGTGGGTGGAGATACTGGATATACAGATGGAACATATAATATAGATTCAGGTGCTACAGTAGACATGATATATACTACGATGTTCCCTGATGTTTATGTTCAAAACGATGGTGTGATCAATGCAAATGACGATCTTGATATCCCTCACAAATTGAATGTTGTCGGAGGTGGAAACGTTTACTTTAATGCCCCAACAAATACTTACGATGTAGGATATCTTAAAATCAAATCTCCAACATCTGGTACTGATATTTCAACAGTAGAATTAACTGATAGTACATCTACTCTATCAGTTGGTGAATGGACTATATGGCATGCTGATCATTGTGGAGGAGCATCAGACCAATGTTCAATAGATGTAGGTAGAGAAACAGGAACTGGGAAATCTCAACTAAATATTGATGGTACGTTAGCAGTGCCTGTAAATTCAAATAACTCATTTATTAAAGTTGGAACAGCAGGTAATGGTGAAATAAATATTTCTGACACAGGTACTTTTGATGTTGATGAAGATGGTGCACCAATTGTTGTTTATGACAAAGGATGGCTTAAAATAAATGGTACAGCAGATTTTGAAACAAGCCTTACAATAGAAGGTGACATGATTGTAGATGACAATGACTCTTACATTTCAACTGTTGATTTCAAAACTCCATATACTATTAGTTCAACCGGTAAAGTTGATCAGGGATTAACTTCAACTGTAACAGTTGAAGGTTCAGTAACGAGTGTTTACGGTGATTATGAATTAAATGGAACGCTAAATGCAGGCGACTTAACTGTATACAATGGTGGTAAAATGCATTCAGGTGTAGGTACAACAACTGCATTCTTGATCAATGCAGATAGTGTAGATATTGATCCAGGTGGAGCAATTAGTTCTAATAGTGTGTCGATCGTAGATCGTGTTGATGCTGATGATGGTGGTGGATCTTATGGTGGACAAGGTTATGATTCAAATAGCACTCCAACTGCTACAACAGGAGCAACTAAGGTTTCTTCTTTAACTAGTGGTTACGGTGAACGTGGTGAATCAAGTACAAATATAAATGGAGCTGGTGGTGGTGGTGTAAATCTTAATGTTATTGGTAATATTATAAACGATGGCGCAATTAGTGCTGATGGTCAGGCAAATTATAATCTTACTTATGGCACTCAAACTTCGCCATTTACTGTGGGCAAAATTTTAACAGGTGCAAGCTCAACTGCTACTGGTGTAATTATTGCAAATAGCGGAACTGCCCTTACTTTAAATATAACTTCATTGCCAATAACATTTAGCTCTGGTGAAATTATTACAGACGACAATGTTACCCCTGGTAGCGCTACAACAACTGGCGTTCCAAGTTTAAATCCTGCAGCTGGTGCCGGTGGTACAATAATAATTACCCACTCACCAACAGCTACAGGAGCATACTTCTCAGGTATTGGTTCAATTACTGCAGATGGTGGTGATGGAACTTACCCAGGTGGTGGTGGACGTATCGTTATTGATTCTCCATTGCTTGATGATCCTGATTTTGGAAGCTATGACTTTGGTAAAGCTACTGCGGGTACAGTTAGTGCTTATGGTGGTAATGACGGGTCTACCGAATATGCTGCTGCAGGTACAATTGTATATGCAGGTGATGAGCAAAAAAATACTAAAACATGTAACACAACAGAACCTTGTGACACTTTAATTATTGATCAAGGTGGAAATGTTCCGGACAACAGCTCAATAACTGACTTAGCTGATGCTTCAAGTGTAGATTGGGATAGAATAGAAATAAATAATAATGCAATTGCAGATTTAACAAATGCAAGCCCACAAGTATGTTATAAATTAAATAGTTCAACAGAATTTAGTTCGTCAATTTGTAGTTCAACTACTGCACTTCCTGACAAACCAGACACTTTATATCTTGGCGCAGATTTGGGTGGTTCGACCTCAGGAGGTGAACCAGGTTACATCGCTGGTGCAAAACCAACAGGTGTTGATAATACTGTTTACAGCGTTGCCGATTTAACTCCGCAAATTAGTGCAATTTATAGAGATCCAACTAATGCAAAAACTGCTTCGCAAATGCAAATTCAGGTTGATGATGCAAGTGCAGCCTTTGGTTCAATAATCTGGGATTACACAACAACAACAATCGATGATCAGGGTGGAAATGGAACTCTTGACCCTGACGAAAGATCTGAAGATATTGAGTATGATGCAGATGGTCTGGCAAGTTATGATTTAGATCCTGCACATCCAAATCCATATTACATCCGTACAAGATTTATTGACTCAGATGGAGCTGGTCTTTGGTCTCATGGAGATTACAATGATCATTATAAATTTGAAGTGGAAGAAGCAGATTGTGTTTGGTACTTAGGTGGCTTAACAGTGCGAGATGATGAAGTTTGTGAAATTAATGAAGATACAGTTGCAACTTATATAACAATTGAAAAAGATGCTACTACAGTAAACGGTGTCGGTGGAACCTTAAAAATCGGAAAAACAGATGACCTAATCGCTGGCTCAGTTACATTAACTGTAAACGGTCCAGTTACAAATGGTGGTGATATTGAGATTGGTGATCCAAACACAACAGGTGCTTGGGATACGATTCTTGATATTAATGGAGACGATTTAACAATCGAAGGTAACGGAACAAAAACTGCAGAAGTATTAACTTACGCAAACTCAACAACAAATATGGACAACGTCCTTGATGTAGACGGAGTAATATATGCAGGTACATCAACAGCTTCACAAGGAACTCTAACATTAGGTGACGACTCAACAACAAGTACTGCTACATCAGTAGAAGTGTATGGAACATTTGATAATGATGATGGAACATTTACAACTCCTACAATGAATGTTGGTGATGCTTCAAACAACGGTGGAACTGTTGGAAATGATGGAACAATGGCACTTACTAATTTAAGTGTTTATAGAAATGGTAATTATAATAACAACGCTGGCGGCATAACAACCGTAAGCGCTTCAACTGATATATACGAAAACGCTTTCTTTGATGGAACAGTAACAAACAACGGAACATTTACTACTACAGATCTTGATATAGGTTATAATCTTTCTTCTAATGGTGGTCTCCTTGTTAATAATGTGGGTGATACATTCACAGTTAGCGATGAATTCTATGTAGGTAACACAAGTTACAATGGTCAGATTGATAACTATGGAGATCTAAATGCTAATGGAGCCTTTACTGTTGCTTCAGAAATTCAATCTGGATTCTTATTTAAACTCGGAACAATAAACAATTATTCAACAGGAACTTTGAATACTCCTAATGGAACATTTAATATTGGTTATCATAATCCAAGTATTAATGGTGGTACCTTCAACAATGATGGTGGTACCTTCAATGCATCTTATAATGATGCTGGTAATATTGCCTCAATAGAACTTTGGGGTGGTACTTTTGATAATAAAAACAGTGGTCTAATTGACAGCGCCTATACTTTCTATTTATTTGAAAATGAAGATGCTACTCCTGCACAGGGATTAGATGTTGATTCATCATCTACATTCAATTCTTATAGTCTTTCAATTGGTGATCCTTCACATGAAGGTGGAATTTTAGATAATGATGGTAACGTTAATATAGAATCATTAGAGTACAATTGTGTGTTTATGAGTGATAATGCCACAATTTATAACTACGGAACTATTGACACTTATGTTGGAACTGGAAGTTGTGCCTTTATTGCTGGTGGCGATAATCTAATTATTCAAAATGGTGATGCTCTGGGAAGTACTCCAGGAACAATCACCACAGAACGACTTAGAACTGGTGATTCAACTGGGCCAATAACTATAACAAATAATTTAAATTCAACTACAACAGTAACAATTGATACTCAAATTTTTGATGGCGCTAGCTTAACAAACTATGGAACTTATAGCACAGGAAACATGGATGTAACAGGAAGCTTTACTGCTCCTAATGATGATGTGGCGAACTCAACAACTGTTACAAACGGCTTATATGTATATGGTACAGGAACAGCTAGTTTATTGGATGGTGTTGATACTTATAATATTGGTAATATCGAAATCCAATCAGATACTTCAGGAACTTCAAGTATTACAGTAGATGATGAAGCAACTGTAACTCTTACGAATACTCACACAGGATGTACAAATACAACCTGTACTCTTGAAATTGGTACTGATGCAGGTGCAGGTAGTTCATCAATGACCGTTGATGGAACATTAACTCTTACAAATTCGAGTCCTGATAGTTACGTTGAAATTGGTGGAAGCAGCACAGGAAGTTTGACTATTGAAGACGACTCAATATTTACTTCACCTGACACTGATATAACAGCAATGTTCGTATACGATGGTGGTACATTTACCGTTGAAGGAACAGCTGATTTAGAGCATCCTCTAGATGTTTATGGTGACTTCATTGTAGACACAACTGATGCAACAAATGCATTAGTTACTCTTAAAGATAATTTATGGATTAGAGGTACAACAGGTATCGCTGATCAAGGTCTTTCATCAACAGTGACTGTAGAAAATTCAGCAACTCATGTTTACGGTGATTATCAATTAGACGGAACATTAAACTCAGGTGACTTAACAGTTTATAACAATGGTTTAATCCACTCTGGCGGTGATGACGAACTCCAAACTACATCAAATTTTTATATTAATGCAGATAATTTAGACGTTCAAACTGGCGGAGCAATCAGCTCTGATGGTGTGAGTATGAGCACCAATCCGCTTACTTCTGGTGGTGGATCTTATGGTGGTGAAGGTGTTGCTGCTGTTCCTGCAGCAACTTACGGAGCTACAAAAGCAACAACTCCAATTTATGGTATGACAGGTGAATTAAATAACAATAGAACTGGTAAAGGTGGTGGTGGTGTTGAAATTTACGCAGATGGAAATATAACAATTAACGGTACTGTTAGTGCCAATGGTGAAGCTGGTTATGGAATCCCGTACGGTTCTCGTACTTCGCCATTCAATATTGGTGCGATTGTATATGACACAAGTGGAAACAGCGCTCATATTACCGGTGACTTTGATTTAGGTGGTGGAACAGGATCTCTTGCAATTTCTCCGATTTCTGGAACTTTACAATCAGGTGATGTTTTAACAGATGATGGAGTCGTTCCAGGAAGCGCAACTGCAACTTCTGCACCGTCTTACTTCTACTACGCTGGTTCCGGTGGAACGGTTATTATCAGACAGGATGTAGATCCAATTACTGATGTTGATGCATTCTTTATCGGTAGCGGAACGATCTCTGCTGATGGTGGTGGCAGTCCAGGTGGTACGAGTCCTGGTGGAGGTGGACGTATCGTTATTGATTCTCCATTGATTGATGATCCTGATTTTGGATCTTATGATATGGGTGAAGATGGTGGATCTGTGCATGCTTATGGAGGTAATAATGGTGGAGCAATTCATGCAGCAGCTGGTACAGTTGTATATCTGGGTGATCGTAATAATACAGATGGCACTTTAATAGTTGATCAAAATGGAACTAATCCATCTGGAACAAATCAAACAGACTTGGCTTCTGCTGACGCAGCAGTGCATTTTGATACTCAAACAGCTAACTTTACAATAGGACAAACATTAACTGGTGGAACTTCTGGTGCAACAGGAACAATTACAGCAATTGATGATTATGGAACTATGGGAACAGTAATATTTACTCCGGTTTCTGGAAGATTCCAAAACAATGAAACTATTACAGACGGACTTGGTGGTAGTGCAACTTCAGACAGTGGTTCACTTGATGATACTTTCGACAGAGTCGAAGTTGATGATAACGCAGACGCTGACTTAACAGGCGCAACTACACAAGTTTGTTATAACTTAAATGGTTCGACAGTAGCTGGAATTACTTGTAACGCTTCTACTTCCCATCCAGACAAACCAGACAGCTTACACATTGAAGCAACATGGACAGGAACAACTGAAATTGGTGCTCCAGAAGAAGAGCCTGGTTATCGAGCAACTCCTGATGGTGTTAGCGACACAGTTTATGAAGTCGGAGACATCGGACCGGTATTCGCAATGTACTTTAGAAATCCTGGAGATCCTTTAAACGAACATGAGCGTGTTGATATCCAAGTAGCTGACAATGCTGCATTTAGTGATACTGGTGGAGCTGGAAATACTATCTTGTGGAATGCAACAGGAAAAGACGGCATCGACCTTGGAGTCGGCAATGGAGTTATAGATGGTGACTGGACTCGAGACATTGAATACGATGAAAACGGCATTGCAATAAGCGGATTAACTAAAGGCACTACATATTATGTGCGTGCTAGATTTAAAGATACCTCTCTTTCAGCTCCGGGTCTTTGGACACACGGAGATTACAATAGTCAGTACAAATTTACTCCAACTTCATACGGTATAATTACTGTTGAGAATTGTAATGGGGATGGGGCAGGCGATAATAGTTTAGTCCTCTCTCGAGATGGTTATAGTGCTGGTCCTATTTTGAGCCCAATTTCGCCTGATAGACATGGTTATGGTACTTGCGATGTTCATGTATCTACATCTGATACTGTTTGGTCAATCGACTACAGTATGAGCACAGGTGAAACAGATTTTGATAATGGTTCAGGGTCTTCGTTCCCTCAAACTACAGACTGCGATATAGTCACAGATGGAACAGGTGCAGATGCAGAAAGTGGATATCAAATAATTACAACTACAACAAATACAGATAATACATTGTTAGATACAAATATTGAAGATGACACAGAATGTTCAGCAATTTGTACTACAGATAATGCATACAATGCTACTGATTGTTATTTTGATTGGGAATTAGAAGCCAGCGAAGATACCTTGTTTGATACTGCAACTGCGGGTCATTCAACAGGAAGTCTTAATGATGGAATATTCCAAATCGAAGGACATGCAAATGCTAATTGGTCTCTATCTTCAGGTAGTTATAATTTAGATACAACATTCACATTAAACACAACACCTTAAATGAAAAAACTAATCGCATACATTTTAGGTCTTTTCATTCTCACAAGCGCTACAGCTTATGCAATAGGTGCAGCGCCTTTGCGTGTTGAGTTCACTTCTCAACCAGGTGAAACAGTCCAGGGTCAGGTTAGTGTATTTAATGATTCTGATACGGAGCAGATTATTGTTGTGGGCAAAGGTGATTTTCTTGTAAATGGTGATGAAGATGTAGAATTTTATGATGACATCAAAGAAGATAATTTATATAGCCTTCAGGAGTGGATTCACATTCCAAATAATGAGATAGAACTTGGGCCTAAATCTACAGGTGTAATTCCTTATGAGATAAAAGTGCCTATTGATGCACCTTCACAAGGATACTATGGCTCACTTTTCATCCAGTCTAAGCCAAAAACAGCCCCTCGAGAATTGTTTGGTGCAACAGTGAGTGTAAGGGTGGCACATCTTGTCTTATTAACTGTTGAAGGTGAGTTGTATGAAGAAATAAATATTGAAGATTTCAGTGTTGTTCAGCAAAACGATGAAGGATTAACAGAATTCGATGTTGTTTTGTTTAACAAAGGAAATGTTCATACAGCTCCTGCAGGGCAGATTGAAATAATTGATAATCAGGGAAATTTAGTACAAATCCTTGATCTAAATCAGGGTGAATATCATGTTCTTCCTGAAAGTAAAAAAACTTATAAAGAAAAATCTGAGTTTGAAAAATTACCGGCAGGAAAATATTACATCGCTTTAGAAGGTGAGACTGATTTCGGAGTTCCTTTAGAAGCGCAAATGACAATTGAAAAAACAAATGATAATCAAATAAATATTTTAGAGAAAAAAATTGGAAAAAGTAATGGTAAAGAAATTAAAAAGATACTTACAGAAACAAGAGTAGTACGAAATTCTTTAATTGTAGTAATTGGAATTTTCCTCTTTGCAGTGGCATTTGCTGCAGCAACAAAGTTTTGTTTTGCTTGCACAGGAATTTTAAAAGAAAGACGGAAGAAAAGAAAAAAGCCTAAAAAACGGGTTGCAAAAGCCAAGAAAAAATGATAGAATAGATCAATGTGTTTAAAAAAAGATGAACAAAATAGTTGACTTGAAGACAAAAATATTGTACAATATATAGTAGATATAATAAAAACATTAACAAAAATACGACAAACTAATTTATAACTTCCGTAACACGGTCGAGACGGTCGGACAGGGGTCCACAGGGTAAAATGGGATAATTATAAACGTTTATAATTTAACACAAACAAAAATGAAAAAAGTATTAGCTATTATAGCTCTTGTTGCTGCTGTTGCAGTTTCAAGCGTTGCTCACGCTGACGTTTTCACTTTAGACACTAATGTAGGTCTAGAATCTGCACTTGAGTTCAGCAATGATTGTGCTGACACTCTTACTATCACTGGTACAGGTACTGGCAGTGTGATGGTAAACAATGAATTAGGAATTCCTGATTCATGTAACTTTGATGCATACTCTAACAACTCTCTAGGTTCAAACCTAACTGTTGGTAATGATGATGCCATGGACAATACTGAAACTGTCCCTGATGTATGGGCTGACATCGGTAATCCTGGAACTTACACTTTAGTTGCAGGTACTGAAGCATGGGGATGGTATATTTCAAGTGCTACTGGTCATACAACAGATACTGATGGAACAAACCCTTTCGTTAATGCAGTTCCTAACTACTTTGACCTTGGTGCAACTGAAACTGCACTAGACACTGCTACACCTATTGATCCTACAGGTGCATTTACTTTAACTGTAAATGCTGCAAGTTCGCTTACAACACCTGCTGGTGCTTATGATGCTGACATGGTTCTTACATATACAGACAATTAAAATATCAGCAATTTAAAAATAAAAAGAGGTCAAAAATGACCTCTTTTTATTTTTACTTATAATTGTTTTATGATAAAATAAATTTTGTATTTAATATCCTTTAACACAACAAAATGGCAAACTGGAAAATCATCAAATACTTGTGTATAAGTCTAACGCTTTTTTTGACCTTTACCCTATTAGCTTCCACAACAAGCGCTTTCACAATTAGCCCTTCAACAAAAAGAATAGAATTAAATCCTGGGGATACTTTTGATTATCAGCTTAGTATGCGACCTACCCGAGACCATGAGTTGATTGCCAATCTCGAATACAACATTGAATTAGCGGCTGTGGATTTTAATGAAAAAGGAGATAGAATTTTTTTAGAAGGTGAAGATATGAAAAATGCTCCAATTTATTCTGCACATGAATGGTTTGAATTTGACACATTTACACAAACCACCCCGGACGAGACAGGGGCTTTATTTAATGGAAAAATCAATGTGCCAGCAAGCACAACACCAGGAACATATTATGCAGCAATAATTACACGCGCCGCGGCAATCCAAGGCGATACTGGAACTGTAGGAGCTAGGCTAGATGCACGCGCTGTAGCAAACATTGTTATAACTATACCAGGAGAAGTAAACGAAAATGCTGAACTTTTATCCTTTAAGCTTGATGAAAAAAAACAAGAAGTAGGAGATGTGGTCTTTTTAGCAGAGATAAAGAATGAAAGCGATTTAGTAATTCAACCTGTTGGTGAAATAACTGTTTATGATTCGAGTGGAAATCAAGTTATGGGTGTTGTCCTAAACACAAAAGAGGCTGCTGATGGTACTGATATTTTTGTTTCAGAAGAAAATTCCATAAAATTTAATCCTAATGGGCAGTCTATTCCACCCAACAATCAAAAAACTGTTGAAACGTCTTGGATAAATAAAAATATTAAACCAGGAAGGTATAAAGCTGAATTAGAAACTTTTTACGGTAGAGAAGGGGTACTTAAAGGAGAATTAGATTTAGAAATAACTGAAGACGTCTATATTAAATTAAATTCTGAAGCAGGAGTTAACTCATCGCTCCCTATAAATTTCATCGGTACAATTAATAATAATGGAACTTCAGGTCTTGCTGCAAATGTTAACTTTGAAATAAAGAATATGTTTGGAAGTACTGTGTTTTCAAAAAATTATTCTCAATTGTTAATTAAATCAGGAGACACCTTTGAAATTAGTGGCTTGGAATGGGATGAAGGATTCGCACTTGGAACCTATACAGCTGTATTAACTATGACCTATGGCGATACAGGGAATGAGTTAGTAGCTAAAGCTCAATTTGTGGTTATGAATTGGTGGC
Source organism: Patescibacteria group bacterium (assembly GCA_042568205.1). Lineage (GTDB taxonomy): Bacteria > Patescibacteriota > Gracilibacteria > UBA1369 > PNNO01 > JAUVDZ01. The sequence continues at coordinate 93,407 of JBHPJE010000002.1, read as the reverse complement.
AAATAATAATTGCCATAGCAGTATTACTATTAATTATTTTCGGAATCTACAAAGGTATTTCAGGATATTTAAAAATGAAAAAGAAAGTTAGTGCGATGGAACACGAAAAAGAAGAAACTAATTAAATTAAATAATACAATCTTCAAGGCCACAGCTTAAAGTTGTGGCCTTTTTTAAAACACAATTTTAAGCAACAGCTATTGATTTTAATGCTGATTTGTTGTATAATATTAATAGAAAAATAAAAATATATATATGTTTAAAAATTGGCAAAAATTCTTGTCGTTAATAGGATTTGTGACGATTATATTTCAAACCAGCGCTTTTGCAGCAACCGCACTTCTTGATGTGGGTATGACATTATTGCCTGCAGATGCTACTCTTTTTCAATCTACTCCTAACTATAATCCAGGTGCTGAAGAAATTGAATTAACCTGGATCACAAGCACTACTTCAAACGCTACAAATCAAGTTTTATATATAGATGATGGTTTAACAATATTTACAGCCAGTGTTTCCTTCCCGGGCCCTGGCGTACCTGATTCTGTAGTAATCCCAGGCTTAATCCCTGGCTGGACTTATACAATACGGCATGTAACAGAGGCCGGCATATTAGAAAGTGAAGGTGTATGGACTGTTGCAATCCCTGCTGTAGCACTTCCAGCCCCATTCCTTTTCGGAGAAGATCAGTATACTCTAGGCACTGAAAACACTTTATACTGGACTAATGGTGGCGTAGACGACCCTTTATTGGAATGTAGAGTAACCGCAAGTTTAACTGATTTGGATGTAGATCCAAATGGCGCAATTATTGAAGATAGTGGATGGATTCCTTGTCCAACTTCAACAGTTACATACGAACACACCTTCCTAGGTTTAACTCAGGGTGCCGAATACTTCTATCACGTTCAAACCCAACATCCTGTTGATGGCCTAAGCCCTTTTTCAAATGTAGAGAGTTCAACCCAGTACGATGACGACGACCGCAGTCATGGTGGTGGTGATGTTCTTGGTACTGGTGTGGAATGTGGAGATCTTGTTGTTGAAAGCGGAGAAGAATGTGACGATGGAAATACAACAGACGGCGATGGATGTAGTGCGGTTTGTACCCTAGAAACTGTTCAGATCTGTGGAAATTCAGTTCTTGAAGCCCCAGAACAATGTGATGACGGAAACTTAATTGAGGATGACGGCTGTACATCGTTATGTACGTTCGAAATTCCTGAATTATGTGGAAACGGAATCGTTCAGGCTCCTGAAGAGTGTGACGATGGTAATAACGTACACGGCGATGGCTGTAGTGCAGTTTGCCAAATAGAACACGCTGCTGCTCCTGAATGTGGAGACGGCTTAACAGAAGCTCCTGAGCAATGTGACGATGGAAACTTAACAGACGGTGACGGTTGTAGTGCAGCTTGCTTACTGGAAGTCCTTCCGACTTGTGGTAATGCAGTTGTAGAGCTCCCTGAAGAATGTGATGACGGAAACACTGTTTCAGACGACGGGTGTTCAGATATTTGCGAAATAGAATATCCTCCAGCTTGTGGAAACGCAATTTTAGAAGCTCCTGAAGAATGTGACGATGGAAATAATGTAAGTTTTGACGGATGTAGTGATATTTGTGAAGAAGAAGAGATTGTAACGGTTTATCTTCATATCATAGGTGATCCGGAACATCGTGTAACTAGATATTATGACAACTTACCGGCAGATGAAAGACTAACTACTGGCGGAACAACAACAGCAAACGATGCTGAATTTAATCTTTTAGACTTTGGTGCGGCTGATTCATTCAGAATACAGAATACTCCAAACGATAGTTTAATCGCTCAATTATTCCTATATAAACCAAGTATAGGCAGTTTAGACTCTGTAAACACAACTTTAGATAACTTTGGTGAAAGTTGGGTAGCAGTTGATGTTATCACTGGAACTTACGATTTTGCGCTTAATGGAGAGGCTCATCTCAAACAAGTCCTTTCAGGATACACCATTGACAATACAATGGACGGAGACGTAATCGACCTGGATTTCTCAAAACTTCACACACAATATGCAATAGCTGGTGATACACACGACACCAACTCCGCAACTACACCTGACATGATAAATGCGCTTGATATAGCCACAACGTTAGGTTCATACAAGGTTACTGGTGCTAACAAAAACGACCTGAACAAGGATGAATCTCCTATAGTTAATGCGATTGATATTGCTATCCTGATTTGGAACTATAAAAAGACAGGAAAAGTCTTAAGACCACCTGCCTTAGCCTTGTAAAACAAGCCAAAAAATGATATAATTATATAATAAAAATACAAATAAAAATATGCTCTCAGCAATTAAAAATAACACAATTAGATTTATAGCTTGCGTACTGCTTTTCACCAGTGTAATGAACACTGCAATGGCAGCACGTTTTTATGTGCAGGATAATCCAAATTTAAGACAAAACTGCCCAGGCGAAATCGAGGTTATGCTTGATACTCAAGGGCAAAACATCCTTGCAGCTGATGCAATGATGACTTATAGCAGTTCTGAGATGACTTTATCAAATATGGCTTTAGGTGTTGCACTTCCTATGCAAACTTATAATGTAATTGCTGCTGCTATATTAGAGCTTTCAGGAGCAAGGCTTCCAGCTACAGGTTCATTTAACGGAAACGGTCTTTACGGACTATTAACTGTTACACCTGATGCTGCTGCAACTTCAATTACTGTTGATTTCGATAAAAGCGCTCCTACAAACAACGTTATTGCTAACGAAACATTTACAAATGTAATAGACCTCCCTAATACTGATGGCCGAACCATAACTGTAAACGACCGATACAACGAAGAAGTTGATGGTGTTGGATTCTGCTCACCAGACCTGACTCCTCCAACTGTAAACTTTATCCTTCCTTCAAACGGACAAGGTGGAGTTCCAGTTAATCAACCAAATGAAATCTTCTCAATTGCAGATAATAGAGCAGGAGTTGATATTACAACTCTAGATTACACAATAGAAGGTGTGAACTATGATGACACTTCTGCTGCAAATACTATCTCAGAACTAGGTGGGGTTCACAGAGTTGAAACAACTTTTACAAGCGAATGGACAGAAGGTCAAACAGTTAATATCAGTGTTTATGTATGTGACAACAACACTGATCCAGGTCCTAACTGCGGAACAACAAACGGAACCTTTCATATTTATTCAACTCCCCCACCTTCACCAGTTTGTGGAGATGGGATTTTAACTTATACAAACGGTGAACAATGTGACGACGGAAATAATGTTGATGGCGATGGGTGTTCTGCCCATTGTTTTAATGAAGTAGAGCCTGTTGAATGTCCTGATTGTTCAGACTGCGGAACTTGTCCTTCAGCTGGACTTGTTATCGTAACTGAAACAGCTCCTCCATTCGAAACAATCGATATTTCCGGAGTTGAAGAAGATGAAGAACCAGAAATTCAAGAAGGCGAATATCCTGCTGTAAGCCAGGCAATCAGAGATTCAATCCCGGGTTGTACTCGTGAAGATATAGTTGAGGATGTTGTTAGAGAATTTAATGTAGATACAAGATTTGGAACAAAAGATGCTCGATGTTTAGAAGATCCTGAACATTGTATGCTGCCTTTCTTAATCCATTCTGCATATGAAAATGTAGATCCAAATGGAGACAGATATTATCCGGATGTATATTTAAGCGGAGAACGAAGCGAACCTTTATTAGAAGATGATTCAGGTGCTATTTCAGGTCCTGCAAAAGAAGACATCCATTTAGGAACAAGACAGGGAATGGTTCATGGATTCTACGAAGATATACCTAATTTAAGTCCATATAGACCTCAGTGGAATATGTCTCGAATTGAGATCATAAAAGTATTAAACTGGGCTGTGTTTGGACAACAATGGAAATACGAAAACGAATACTACGCTGAAATCGGAGGCGAACAAAACCTTTCAAGCGTTAAAAAACTAGCTGCTGACTTAATTGAATGGTGGCATCCTAGATATTACAACTTAGCTTGTGAAAAAGGCGTATTCTCATGCGATCCGGCAACTTCATTCGAGCCAGATACAGTATGTTCTCCAACATGGAAGCGCGATATCTTCGCTCGATACAAAGTGTTCTTTGAAGGTCAAAAATCTGAAGTTGTAAACCCAGACTTAGACACAGATAAAGACGGAATCATGGATATGGATGAAACAAACATCTTCTTAACAGACTTCGAAAACAAAGATACTGACGGCGATACATTAACTGATGGAGATGAAGTATATAAATATAAGTCAAATCCTAGATTAATGGATACAGATTACGACAATCTTGATGACCAAGACGAAATCATGATCCACAAAACTTCGCCAATCCTACCGGACACAGACGGCGACGAATATTGGGATGATGTAGAAATCGAAAATGGATTCGATCCTTTAGATCCAAACTCGCATCCACAAGATTTAAATGGAAACGGAATATGGGACGAATGGGAATTACGGTACGGAATAAGCCCTCAAAGTGGTAACGACGACACAGACGGCGACGGTTTATCAGACTTATGGGAATTCAAACACAACACAGATCCAACAAACCCTGACACTGACGGCGACGGCTTATCTGACGCTGACGAAGTGCTGTTATACGGTTCAGACCCATTAACATTTACAAATTTAGCTGACCTTGGCGTTCGAATCACAAACCTAGTAGATGGAATGACAATTACAGATTCTCGTCCATTCATTCAGGGATTCGCTCCACAAGAAGGAATGGAAGTTGAAGTGTTGCTGCGAAACGAATTCGGACACGAAGTTATGTTAGGCCAGGTTACAACCGACGTTAACAACGCATGGGTATTAACACCTGACTTTGACCTTGTAGACGGCGAATTCTTCCTACTAGTTAAAGGTCTCGACCCTAAAAACAAACGTGTTCTCGAATCACCACTAATTCGATTAACTCTCGATTCAACACTGCAAATCGACTCACCACGACCAGAACGATTATCAACAATCAACATTACAGACGATATATTACTAGAAGGGGTTTCAATCGAAATCCGCGATTCTAAGCCAATTCTGATAGGACGCGCTGGCTTCAAAAACAAAGTAATCGCAACTTGGCAATCAGTTGTCGGAACCTCTGCAATCGTAGCTGACCTCGCAGGTGGCGAATTCAAAATCTCAGCTCCAAAAGAGCTGCCGTTCGGAAAACACACCGTAACTGTTTACTCAGTTCGCGAATCAGACCAAGCAGTTTCAAAAACAGTCGTGCTTAACTTCGAAGTCAAAGAGCCGCTAAGCGGAATACTTCGTGGCGTTGCCTTCGGCGAAGAACTAATCTTCCCAGTATGGCTATGGATCCTAATCTTCCTAGGCGCAGGCGGAATCTTCATGTACGGCGTGTGGCTCGACCGCAAGCGAAAAGGAAAAAAATAATTGATAATGTTGTTGTAACTGTTTAAGTTGGGATAACAGTTTTCCCCGTGAAAGGTGGGGAAATTATTTTAATATTTTTTTAAAGAATTTTTAAATCTCTAGGGTATTTTACATTTATGTAGAATATAAAATCCCCAAGCATGGTCACCCATTCTTTAAAAAAGAGCCTTCATTATCACGTATATAATCGAGGAGTTTCACAGCGAAAAATTTTTCTTAATGAAGCAGACTATAGGTTCTTTATGTATAAAATTGCTTTTTATAAACTTAAATACTCAATTGAGTTGATAACTTATTGCTTAATGCCCAATCACTTTCATTTGCTGTTAAAAAGCGGTCAAGAGACGATAAAAGTATCAAAATTTATGCATGGTCTTCAACTTTCATATGCAAAATATTTTAATAGAAATTATTCACACAAAGGGCATGTTTTCGAAAGCAGGTATCATTTTAAAGAGGTTGTGACGCCAAAAAGCCTTATGAATGTAATTGATTATATAAGACAAAATCCAGTAAAAAAGAAGCTCGTGGTAGCCCCAGAAGAATGGCCCTACTTAACATGAGTGTAACAGTTAACACGGGGAAAACTGTTCTCCCAATGTAATCAACTTAATATGATATAATACCCACATGGAAACTTTGCAATTTTATGGATATTTGTTAATTGGGCTTGCTGTAGCCATTTCTGTGCACGAGGCAGCTCATGCTGCAATGGCTTATAAGCTTGGCGATCCAACTGCGAAAAATCAGGGCCGACTCACGCTCAACCCTTTGAAACATCTCGACCCGATCGGCACTTTGATGCTTTTTATTGCGAGATTTGGCTGGGGAAAGCCGGTTCCGGTGAACCCTTTTAATTTTAAAAATCCTGTTCAGGATTCAGCCCTGACGTCTTTTGCGGGTCCTGCAGCAAATTTTATTACTGCGCTCGTGCTGTCGTTGCCTTTAAAATACTTATCTTTGCCATTTTGGCTTGCGGACATTATGTGGCTAACTTTAGACATTAATATAATTCTGGGAATTTTCAATTTGCTTCCTTTCCCGCCGTTGGATGGGTCGAAGATTTTTGCGATTTTTGTGCCTAAGCGCTTTCACAAACAGTATTTCACGTTGTTAAAAAATTCTGAAGTTGGATTTATGATTTTTATTGTGGCGGATATCTTTTTAATTAGAAATTTCCTTGGATATTCGATCTTGTGGAGCGTTTTGAGTCATGTGTTTATATTTGTGAAGAGTATAATTTTGCTAGGAGGTTGACAATTTTTTCAATAAGAGTCATCATTTTCCTCCAAAAAGGAGGATTTTTGACAATTTGGTGGTCAACCGTGTGGAAAAGGTGTCTTCATGCAGGAGAAAGGATTCGCTCATGAGAGTAAAAGCATGGGGAACACGTGGATCAATCGCGGTGAGTAACCCAGACAGTGTCCATTTCGGTGGTAACACGACGTGCTACGAGATCATCTCGGAGTGCCTTCCGCCTAACACTAAGTTTGTGGTCGATGCGGGCACGGGATTCGTCCCTTGCGGCTTGCATTACCTCGACGAGGTGAAAAACGGGTTGAAGTACATCGTCGCGTTCTCCCACTGGCATTGGGATCACATCCTGGGCCTCACCCTCTCACCCCCGACCTTCATCGAACAGGTTGAGATGAGCCTGTTCGGACCCCGCGACGAAGGAGTCGGGCCGCAGGAGATGCTCAAACATCTCTTCAAGCGGCCGTTCTTCCCAGTGGATGCCAAGAAGATCGGACACAAAACCGCGTGCAAGACCTTGGACGATTTCGACGTCCATGTCATGGTCGTGCATCCGGTGGGCGGCGTTGCAACCTTCGCCGTTGATCGGTTCCGAACTCTGATCGAAGCTGATAAACAGCTCCCCTTTGGGAAGAGCAACTTTGGTGTCGAGGAATGCCTCGTTATCAGGATGACTCCTGCCCACCACGGGGATGCGATGACGATCAGCTATCGGTTCGAGGAACGACCGACCGGAAAAGTTCTCGCGATCCTCACGGACAACGAGGACGAAGTTGGCGCTCCGCCTGACCTGCGAGCTCATCTCATCGGAGCAGACCTTGCCATCATGGATGCGCAGTACACCCTCAAACGGTTGCTGCTCATGACTGGACGGTACGGTCATGGCTCCCCAACGGGTGTTGTAAAGCTCGCCCTGATCTGCGGATTGGGACGAATCAAGCTCACCCACCACGATCCTCAAAGCACGGACGCTCAGCTCAAAAAGGTCATGCTCGCCGAAGCTAACGCCGCTCTCGAGCGGTACGGTAAGGACGAGGAATTCCTGGAGTTGTTTGGGATCGACGAAATCCGGCTCACCCCGGAGGGAATCGGTCTTTGTCGTGACTACGAGGAGTACGACGTCTAGTCGTAACCCATAGCACCCTGTTGTAAGACATACCACCACCAACAGACCACCCGTCTTGCCTGCTGACGTAAAATGCAGGCATAATTTCTTCTAATTTGTCTACCTAAAAAATCACAACATGTGGCGTTTTTGGCTTAAACAAGCACCATATCTTGTGTTTTGTCAAAACACACACTTGCACTTAAAAGCACTATAAAATATAATTGTACTAACTCTGAAATGTTCGTTAGAACTTTTACATGCAAACCCAACAGCAATTAAAGGGGAGCCATCTATTTATAGGCCGTGGTCTGTAATTGAAGCACCCCACCTAAGGAATTAGGTTTGTGCATGTCATCCGCTTCGACGGCAATTCGGAGTTTTCTTATGGTTAAATTTGCACGCTTAAAAACGCTTAAAAGCGCCCCTTGTCCGAACCTTCTACTGCAAAATTACATTTGCTGGCAATTCGAATTTCGCAGCCGACACTTCTACGTCTGTTTGCACTGAAACCGCCACCTGTTTATTTGTAACATCTTGTATTGTCACTTCTTTTTCAAGCACGATGCCACTCCAAATACACGCGCTTCCTATATTATTAATCGCATAAACATTACAAGTTTTCCCTGCTACAACCTTTTTTAAAGCAGCAACAGGCGCTTCTGCATAGTCTTTAAGACCAAGCGCTTCTTTCACCAAATAAATTTCTTGCTCATTCGCAGACATCCCTTTTAAAGTCTCGTAATTTGGATTTGCAACCTCAATAGCAGTACCTTTATCCATGTTAACATCGTAGCCTTTTTCCCCAAGATCAATTTCAAGCGTGCTTTTTTCTCCAAAAGTTTTGTACATAGCTTTTTGATCCCCTCTTACATATAGAGTTGCTTCTCCTTTTTGACTCCCCGTGTATTCATATTGGATAACCGCTGTATCGAACTTATAAACCGCAATTTCACTTGGATAATCTTTAACACATCCTGCTAAAAAAACCGCAGCCACAAGCGCAATAATTGAAATTAGTTTTTTCATAATAGTTTTATTAAATTTTCTATAGGATTATACCCTAATGGGGCAAGATTGGCAATCGCTTCAAGCAATCACATTAAAACAATATCACCTCTTGCAAACAAAATAAGTAACACCCCAAGCGCCACCATTAAAATTCCAGTAAATAGTCGCATCCATTTTTTATATTTATCCTTCCAGTTTTTAATATGCAGAGCAGTTGTTCCAAAATACGCCAACAGAACAAGCACTATTAAAGGTAAGACGAAGATCACATTATAAATAAACAAATACCACACAGCCAGCCAGTCAAAATTATCTGCCAAAATTGTCATTATTGCCAAATATGGACCACCCGTGCAAGGCAACTCTACGGCGCTGACTATTATTCCCAAAATTATTGCACCTGGAATCGTCACGTTTTCCGCGTGTTTTTTTACCCTTTCGATTTGAGACGCAGGAATGGCTAAACTAAAGCCTTTTCCATACCAAAAAAAGTCTTTAATTTCAACAAATCCTAAAAATATAACTAAAAATCCAACCATTATTCCAACCATTTCTCCAATTTGAAGTTGATGAATAACCGTTAACAAACCAAGTCCAGCTAAAAAGTATGTTACAAATACCGCTAAAACATATATCCCCCCAACGAGCAACATCTTTTTTTTGTTTTCACTCAAAACAAGTAGCGTTGAAATCAACAAAACTAAAACTCCAATCGCGCATGGATTTATTGAGTCCACAAGCGCCGTAACAAGAACTGTTGTAAATTTTAAATCTGGTACCATGTTTAAAACTTGTTAATTGTTTATACCTAGTTCACAACCTGCTTTTTCCGCTAACACGTCAGGGTTTTGGTTGCCAGCCAAACGCTCTCCATCAGCAAACTCCCATGTAGGAAATCCTTCTATTTCAGCCTCTAAACATTTTATAGCGCCCTCTTTGTCGGTCCGGGCATCACACTCTATATAGTTGATTCTCTCCCAGGCTTTTCCAAATCTTTTTTTCTGCGCATTACAATGTGAGCACCAAACCGCACCATACATTTTCGCCCCACTGTCAGTTAAACATTGAGCGATTTCAGCTAATCGTGGGTCTTCCACCTCTGGCTCGCAACCAGCAAATCCAAAAAGAAAAACACCAACCACCAATATTGAAATTAATTTTTTCATAGTAAATAAAGGTTAACAAAATTCACAAACTTTTGTTTCTTTTAATCCAGAGCTTACAATACTATTCGCCCATATCAACAACGCCACAACAACAATTATTATTGCTTGTTGAGCAAGGCAAAACGGACAGTAAACGTGGAGTTCAAAAGCTTCAATATATGTAAGGTAAAGAGAAAACAGTAGTCCAAAATAAGCCGCCATCCTAACCAGCTTTAATATAAAGTTTGGTCTTAAAAATTTCAAAACTTTGTGAAAAGGCACGCGCCAAATCACTCCTAAAACTCCTACCAAAAGCGCCGAATAAAACATAATTCCCCAAACAGCAACCGGCAAACCTAACAAAACCGCGTATTCAGATTGTGCAACCGTTAAGCAGTCAAAAACTGCATTAATTGAGCAAACTGAGTTTTCGTTTTGCGCATAGTATTCATATGTTAGCCAAATTGCCAATCCAAGGTTTGCAAAAACAAAGGCCACACACGTATATAAAATTTTATTTACCTTTGGTCGAACCAACTTCGCGTCTGTCATTTTTCAAGTGTTAAAAGATTGTTGATAATTGTATATCATTGTAACATTTTTTGCACATCAAAAAAACCGCACGTCTATACACTTTTACACATATTATAAATTCGCCTGTTCAAAACCACAAAACCCGCACACGCAAGCCAACACCCACCTATACGCAAAGTATATTCCACTACAATCCGCGCTGAAATTTCAACACCCTTCTACTTCTGTTTTAATATATTTATATATCTCTTAGTTCCGAATAGAAAAGAAGCATGTTCAAATGTCAAAAAGTTTTTAGTCTAAGCTATTGTTTTATATTTTGGCTTTAGTATAATATTGGTGCTTGTAAAAATTAATCCAAACTAGTATGAAATTATTCTGTGATCAGAAGGATTTATCATACGCTCTTAACATTGTTAATAAAGCGATAAGTCCAAACAACACACTTCCTGTTCTGAACAACATTATGTTAAAGGCGGAGAATAAAAAACTTCACCTTTCTGCAACAAACCTAGAATTAGCCATTAGCCTATTTGTTGATGCAGACGTTAGAAACGAAGGGTCTATAACTATTCCCGCTCGTCTTCTTACGAATTATGTAAGCCTTTTAAAAGATGATAAAGTTGAGATCTCTCTTCAAGAGGGGCTTTCTTTACTTTTAAAAACCAAAGAATCAGAAACTAAAATTAAAGGTATTAATTCAGACGAATTCCCATTAATTCCTAAAATTGAAAATCCAAAAGTAATTAAAGTTTCAAGCGAAGATTTAGAAAAAGCAATTTCAAGAACAGTGTTTGCGGTTTCTCAAAACCCAGCAAAACCAGTTTTATCAGGAGTAAACTTTATTGTAGAAAAAGATTTATTAAAAGTTGTTGCAACAGACAGTTATAGGCTGGCAGAGCAAAAAATTAAACTTTCAGAAAGGGCTGAGTTTGATATTCAATCTATTGTTCCGGCACGAACCGTTCAAGAGTTAGGTAAGATTTTAGCTAAAGAGGATAAAGATGTTGAATTAGAATTTTCGGATAGTCAGATTTTATTCAGAATTGGAGACATTCAACTAACCTCAAGGTTAATCGAGGGGGCGTTCCCAGCTTATGAAAAAATATTCCCAAAGACCAACAAGACTAAAATTGAATTTAACACAAACGACCTTATCAATACGGTTAAAAGGGTTTCGTTGTTTGCTCGTGAAAACAACAACAACATTAAACTCGCGGTTACAAATGACGGCAAAATGACGCTTTCTACCGACGAAACAAAAGTTGGTGAAGAAAAGGCAGAATTAGATGTTGTAATTGAAGGTGAAAACAACAAAATCGCACTTAATTCACAGTATCTGGCAGACGTTTTAAGCTTTTTGGATATTGAAAGAGCACACGTTGAGTTGAACGACAAACTTTCACCAGCTGCAATTAAACCTTGCAAAGATGACGACTATGTATATATAATCATGCCGCTCAAAGTATAGTTAGCACGGCCCAAAAAGAAGGCCACTTAAAAATATTTAAAAATTGGTTCCGAAAGAAATTAAAATCAGTGATCTTTTTGATACTGTCCAGAATGTTCGCGTGTTGGACCTTTTTCACAAACACAAAAACATTTCGTTGTCAGGCTCAGGAAACGCAGCATCAAAGGCTTTTGCGGTGTTTGAGCTTTTGAAAAAATTTAAAGAATACAAAAGAGTGCTTTGGGTAGTCAACGATCCCTCGGCGCAAGAAAACTTGGCAAAATCTTTGGGAGTTTGGAGCGATATCGACGTTCACACGTACGATGTAACAGAAGAATATTCAAAAGAAAATCTAATCGAAACATTAAGAACAATTTCACTTTTACAGGACAAAGGAAGAAAAATTATTATCGCACCATATCAATCTCTTTTACAAAACGTTCCTGCAAAACTCGAACTAGAAGAGACAAAATTAAACCTAGAAGTTGGACAGTCGATCACAAACATCGAGCTTATAGAAGCCCTTGTGGACAAAGGTTACGAAGTTGCTCCTGGTGACTTTTTAGAAGAAGGTATGTATTTTCAACAGGGTGAGATTTTAACAGTTTTCCCTGCGAATTATTTACACCCTTTAAGAATCGAAGTTGCTTTTGATAAAATCGAATCAATGGACTTTTTCGAACAATCAAACGGAAAAGTTAGTTTAACAAAAATTAAAAAAGCAGAAATTTATCCTTTAAAAATAGACGAAGACACAGGAGAATTAACCGAATATTTAGATGACAAAACCTTATTAATCGAGGACGAAATCGACCTTTATGACGATTATTTCGACGCCTGGAATGCGCTTATTGACGAGGTTAAAGAGAAAAGCGCAACTTTAATTTATACAACTTTCAACGAAGACGTTGCTCAACACGAACACCTTCATTATTTATCAGTTTTAAGATATCGCGGGTCATATGATTTGATTAGCGACCTTCGCGACAAACAAAAAAATAACTGGAAGGTTATAATGTTTACCAAGAAAAAAGGCGAAATTAAAGCCATGTTAGATGAAAGCAATGTTCCATATTCAGAAGACCCAAAAGATCTCGCGGATCCACAAAAAAGTTCGCACTTTTTGTTTTTAATAAACATCGACAAAGAAGCGATCTTCCCAAAATCATTCCAAAATCCAGAGATAAAAATGATGTTCATGACCGACAAAGATGTTTTATCTTTACAGGACGAAGCAAAAAAATCGTTTAATCAAAAAGTTTACCAAGACTTCTTAACTGGCTTAAAGCCTGGCGATTACGTGGTTCATTCGGATCATGGAATTGCAAAATTTCACGGACTTGAAAAGAAAACCGTTGATGAAATCACTCGTGAATACATAAAACTTGCGTACGCAGAAAACGACAAACTTTTTGTGCCGATTGATCAAGCAGATAAAGTTAATAAATATATCGGAGGAGATGAAAACGAACCAAAATTAACAAGACTCGGCTCTGCCGAATGGTCAACAATTACGTCACGCGTAAGAAAAGAAACCGAGAAAATCGCAAAAGAACTTTTAGTTTTATATGCAAAAAGACAAACTGCAAAAGGACACAATTTTACTAAAGACAACGATGTTCAGGTGAAGTTTGAAGCGACCTTTCCATACGAAGAAACGCCTGGTCAAATCAAATCTATCAATGATGTTAAAAAAGATATGGAGGATCCACAACCAATGGATCGTTTGGTTTGTGGGGATGTTGGATTTGGAAAAACCGAGGTAGCAATGCGCGCTGCGTTTAAGGCTGTACAAAGCGGAAAGCAGGTTGCGCTGGTTGCGCCGATTACAATCCTGACTGATCAACATTTCCGATCTTTCAAAAAAAGAATGGACCAGTTTAATATACGAATAGAAATGCTTAGTCGGTTTAAAACTCAAAAGCAACAAAAAGAAACAATTGAGCGAATGGGAAAAGGTGAAGTCGACATTGTTATTGGAACTCATCGCCTACTTCAACCAGATATTAAATTTAAAAACTTAGGACTCGTGATTGTAGATGAAGAGCAGCGTTTTGGTGTTAAACAAAAGGAAAAATTAAAAGAGATAAAGAGTGAAGTTGATATTCTCACCTTAACTGCAACTCCAATTCCACGAACTTTAAACATTTGTTTAAATAAATTAAGAGACATCACGACAATCACAACTCCACCTCCAGGGCGACTACCCGTAATTACAGAAGTGCGAAGATTTAGTAATGGCCTTATAAGAGATGCGATACTTCGGGAAATTCAAAGAGATGGTCAGGTTTATTTTCTTCATAACCGGGTTCAAACCATTGATGGGATGGCCGACAAACTGCGTAAGTTGGTCCCTGAGGCGACGTTCGGGGTGGCACATGGTAAGTTAGGGTCTGGAGATTTAGAGGACCGCATAGTGGCGTTTAAAGAGCACCAGTTTGATGTGCTTGTTAGTTCAACAATTATTGAAAATGGAATCGATCTTGCGAACGCGAACACTTTGATTGTTAATAACTCAGAACGCTTCGGATTGGCTCAGTTATACCAATTGCGAGGACGCGTAGGTCGTGGAAAAACTCAAGCCTATGCGTACTTTTTATACCAAGGACAGCGTCTTAAGCTTGATGCGAAAAAACGTTTGCGTGCGATTGTTGAGGCCAGCGACCTTGGATCTGGATTCCAAATCGCCATGAAAGATTTAGAGATTAGGGGAGCTGGAGATATTTTAGGAGCAAACCAACATGGAGTTATCAATGTTGTCGGAGTTTCGCATTTTATCAGGATGTTAAACAAGGCAGTTGAAGATTTGAAAGCTGGGCGAATTGAAGGAAAAGACGGTGAAGAGCTTGCTGAAGTTGCAATCGAACTTCCTGTTTCAGCGTTTATTCCAGACTCTTACATTGTTAATTCAAAGGATAAAATTAATGCATATCAGAAACTTTCAGGCGCAGACAACCTCGAATATCTAAACGACTTAAATGATGAGATGATTCAGGAATATGGAAAAATGCCTCGAGAAGTTCAGAATTTATTCCGCGTTTTAGAGTTGAAGGTTGAATCTAAAAAATCTGGCCTAACCAATGTTAAGGCAGAAAATGTTCACATGGCGCAAGGAAAACAAATCGTTCTTTCAATGTCTAAAAAGATAAAACCAGAAAATATTATGGCTCTGTTAGAGTTCAACCCAAAATGGCTTATTAGCGGCACTAAGCTGAAAATCAACATTGAAGATTTAGGCCTACACTGGTTCGACGCGCTAAAAGACAACGTTAAAAAACTTCAAAAAACGATCAAAGGGTAATCAAACCCCTTGAAATTTTTGACTAATCAATTATAATTGTCCTGGTTTTTTTGACGCTACCCTAGTTTTAGAGGTGGTGATCATGCCACACAAAACATGTAGGGTGGCAAACCCAGCAGCGGAGGTAAGTAGAATGGGTGCACCGAGCGGATCGCGAAAGAAGCCGGAAGCAGGGACTACACGAGGACGAAAACGAGGTAACAGCGGACAAACGCAAGCGGCGAGTAAGCGCAAACTGCACAGACTCCTCAAGGCGCAAGCGCGAGCCATCGATACCACGGCAACGCCCAAGAAGAAGTCCGGCTAGCGAGAAGCGCAGGAGCATACACGTTTGAATAGTATTTCTGCTGATGGGGGGTTAAAGGGGAAAGGCAAAAACCGCGACCCAGCCACTCTACATCAGCACTAAAGCAAAACTTGACAGATGTGCTATAAAAGCATATGGTTGTTTCCTTAATTTAAAATTATCATGAAACCTACATTTATAAGTGTTTTAACAGACGACGATAGGTTCAGGGAAGTTGCCGCAGATGGCGAAACATCTGTACATTTTGTTACAAATAAGCAAATCCCCTACATGGCAACAGAGATGCCAATAGATTTAGAGGACTTAGGGGATGAAATGCCTCCCGTAAGCGGAGATGAGCACATTTTTATAAACAATCGTTATGCTGGCACAGACAGGGTGCCAATTGTAAAGAGACAACTTACAAAACTTTTTGATCTAGAAGATTTAAGTGATATTAAAGCAACAGCGTTTATATTGCAGACTCTTGGGATCAAGATTGTGCAAGATTTGAAGGACATTCTAAATAATATTGATTTTTTTGAATCAAATGTGGCCTTTATCAAACATCTTGATAGCTATAAAAAGAGCGATACGCTTTCACCCGAGAATGAGCTTGTCGTTATACAGCATGTTTTGCTTGTTCACGAACTTGGTTCGTTGATGGATATTTTGTTACAAGAAGACAAATTGCCAGCAGCATTAAGCGGACTCTATTTAGAGGTAGAAAAACTTACTTCATTGCTTGACGGAGTAAAATCAACAGAAGCAACAATAGAAGAAGCTAGACGTATGATAAAAGAAGTGGTAGAAATAAGTATCAGCACAGACTACGAAGAACAACATGGTATTGAAAAATTAGTAGAATAAGCTTGCTGAAAAGCTCTTTGAAATGTGGGGATGTACTGGTATTCGACAGAGGTACTATTAAACTGTTGGTTGCAATCAGGGGATCGCGCTGTCTCCCCTTATATCCGTCCAGCGCATTTTTAGGTGCTAACGATGTATCTGAAGACGAAGGTTATTTTGCACAATACGGGCTTCGGCCTGCACTTGCTGTAGCATAACTTTCATTGAACACTTAAGTGTTCACGTTCTTATTTCTGATGTCTGATAGGTTTTAAGGGCGTAAATTATCAGGCTGGGTTCTTTTTTATGATTTGGATTAGGACCGAGGACTCTACAAATCACCCGCCTTCTCGGTTTTTTGTTCGTTCTTTATCGTTGAGGCGTAATTAAAACGAACTACGATTGTAGACGCTGGCACTTTAAGCCTTTGCACCCGAGTTCGACTCTCGGCATCTCCACCAAAAAATCACTTTTTCTTTTTTGGTTTTGTTGGAACAAAAGCCATCCCATCTCTTCTAGTGATTGAAATATACGCTTTGCCATCTTGGCCCCTGCCTAGCCTGTATTGTATGTCTTTGTTGCGAGGATTAATATCGTAAGTCTGTCCAGGGCTTGAAGATTTAGCAGGTTTTGTTTCAGTTGTTTTTTCTGAATACAATGCTTCAATTTCTAAAAATCTTTCAACAGCAGGGTGTTCATCTCCTTCAAATTCAGTTCTAACAATCATTGTTCTTCGAATTTTGATTAAATAAGTATTTAAAAATCCATGTCCGTCTGGATGTCGCACAGTTCTTACTGGTGTGACCTCTAGAACTTCTTCTTTAAATTTTTTTGCATATGTTTTATGCGCTACCGGGTCTAAGTAAGACACATTTGAATATGTAAGCGGCGCTTTTCCAGCAAGGCCTTCTTTTTCTTTAGGGTCAACTCCAGCCCCAGACATCATTGTTTTAACTATTTCATAAGCGTTATTTAGAGAAATAGTCATTTTGTCTTCATCGCTTAGCTCTGTACCTGGTGAAAATTTTAATAATTTCACTTTTCTCGTTTTGCCCACTTTTTTCATATAATGGTAAATTTGTGGCTCTGGAAGCGGGCGATGATCTTTATAGGAAAAAAATAAGTACATTAGGGCGCCAAGTCCTACAACGCCAATATTTACAGGGTTCAGTAGTTTAGATTTAAGACTTCGTTTTGCAGTCGCTTGGATTGGGGTCTCCTCTTCCTCTGATTCTTCAACAAGCTTTATGATATTAAAACTTTTTAACATTTCAGTTGGAGTTTTAGCTTGATCCATTGAAATGTAGTTTTGAATCCATTTACCCCTAATTAAAAAAGCTAATAATTGTTCAGATTCTGCCATTAAAGCCTTGATATTTTCTGGACTTACCCTAAGAACCGCATTAATTCTTTTTACTAACTCGTTTCTTCGTTTTTCTTGTTTTGCTTTTTTTTCACCTCTGGATGTAATTGTAGATTGATGTGTGGCTTGATCCTTTTCTGAATCAGCAAGTTTAGCGTCTTCTAGTCGTTCACGAGCTTCCTCGATTTTAGCTTCAAAGGAATCAATAGCCCTATTAACGCTTTTTAAAGATGTGTCAGAGAGCCTTAAAACTAGAGTTACAGCTTCTAAAAAGCTTAAACGATCCATTGCCTCGCCAGTAAATTTAAAGGGAACAGCAACGCGATCTTCTTTAACGTTGAATCCATATTCAACATCGTATGTTAAAAATTGCACTTCCTGATAAATTTTTTCTAAAGCTTCTTTAAATTTAGCGATTTCATGGATGAAAGTTCTTTCATCAACAAGGGCCAATTGGCCAATTCGTCGCTTAATATTGTTTAAAGAAGCAAGCAAAACAGCCTCTAGCTTACCCTGTACTATCTCCTGACACGCTGCTATTTGTTGCTCGGCAGCAACCTCTTCGTTTACCTCCAAAGTGGTAACCACAACTGGTGCTTCATCAGGCTTTTCAATTTGTGTAGTAAAAATTTTCATAATTATTCTTTGTTTTCTCTAGGATCCTCAGTTTTTTTTGCCAAAGTAGTAAAATTAACAGTGGCATCTATTGGTATTTCAAAGGCAGGTTTTTGTGATCCTAAAAACGTTACAGTGACTTTTGCACTTCTTGCCATTGTCACGCGGTATTCATTATAAGGTCCGTCGAGATCATCTCTTTCTATTGTTCTAATATGCTCACTTCCGTGAAATCCTTGTACAAAGTCAACAATACTAATATAAAATTTTAGAGGATTCCCTTTTGAATCAACGACTGTTATTGGCTTAGCTTTGCTACTCTTGTTTGCCTTGTCAATGTCTGCTGCTTCAATATGCTGAGGTATATTTAAAATACGCTCACTTTGTCTTCGGGCATTTTCATAAATTACGAACCTGAGATCCTTATCATCTAAACCAATATCCCGCGATGTACAAAGCAGTTTATAAGGCAGTTTTTTCCCATCTGGACCAATGATATGTCTATCAATTTCGTGCATAGGATGTGGCAGCTTGCCTCCCATAGGCCCTTCTTGAGGTTTTGTATATTGCCACAATGCGAAGAAGGCTGTGAGGCTTAGCAATGCACAGATTAACAATTCTTTATTATTGGTAGCAGGTGTTAATTTTTGCATCCAAGTTGGAAGCGCCTCTACCATGTTTATTATTTTTTCCTCTTCCGCTTCTTCCGCTTCTGCCCACCCAAAATCTTCTGGTTCGGCCGGGGCTGGCATTTGTTGTGAACTCCGGCCCAGTTTTCGCATACGTCGTTTCCTGTTTCGTTCTGCACGGGCTTTTTGTGATAAAGCTGGATTAGGATCTTCAAGAATCTCTGCTGCAGTTTCTTCAACTTCTTCAATTATTTTATCAATTTGATATCGTTGTCGTAGCCCTTCCGGCTTTAAATTAAAATACTTCTTTTTGCCTTTTTCAACCCATCCTGCCTTGATCAAAAATGCTAGAAGGGTATCAGCCCCTTCCAATAAAGCATCGGGATCTTTAGAGTCCAAATTCAACATACTGTTTACTGCTCCTACTAAATCCTTATGCTTTCTACTTTTAGGCTTTAATCGCTTTTCTCTATTTTTAATTGTTTTTGCATGCGTTGCTTTTTCTTTTTTATGATTGTTGGATTGTTCTAAATCTGCAAGCCGGCTTTGCGCCTCTTTAATAACTCTTTTAAGCTCTCCAATATCATTATGCGAGCATTTCAATGCACCATCAGCTAATTCAAGAACCCATGTAATAGCTTTAAGTTTAATCAGAAGATTTGTATTCTCTCCGGGCAAATCCACTTTAGCCCCAAAGTGATCTTCGTTATCTTCAAAACCATATTCATAGTCATATGAAGCAAATGCAACCTGTTGATATAGGCGCCATAGTGCGGCCTTTAGCTCTTCAATTTTATGAATAAGCGTATCCTGATCAACAAATTCAAGTGCCTTTAAGCGCTCTTCAATCGTGTTTAATCTTTTATTAAGCAAATTCCCAACATTTACAGCAACAATGTCACTACAGGCTTGAACAACATCTTCATTAGCAGTTTCGTCGTTAACTTCTACAGCTTGCACTACACGAGTAGGTTGTTCAGGGGGTGTTATTTGGGCTTTATGTTCAGGCATATTAATTTTAAATAAAGAAGAGACTATCATACCCTTTTTATTCCGCTTGTCAATCCTTCCTTGGTATATATCTCAACCCTTGAAAAGTCAGTGTTCGCATTTCCCGACCATTAATAGCTCCAGAAACAACAACTTCAAATAAGCATGTCACTTCAACCTTCATAATATCTACAGGCTTTCCCTGTAAAGTTGGATTTTTTATCCTGGTCTCAAGTCCAAGATTCCTTTCTTTATAACTTTGCATAAATACCTGGCTCGTAACGATTCCGCGAGTTGGATGTTTATGTCCATGGCTAAATACTCCTTTATTACTATTTAAATCTTTAAGTTTCCAGGGATTTTGGTATGAAAGGATTTCTCGTATAATGTTACTTACCATATCAAAATAGGCTTTGCGGGTTGGTTTATATTTGGCATGAATAGGTATTTTTTTGAAGTGTTTTTCAAAATTAGGCTTTATAACTTGAATTTCATGATTATGCTTAGATTGTTTGATTACTTTTGCTCTAGCCTCTATTTTGAGATTTAAAGCCCTCATTTTTTTTACATTTGCATCCATTAAATCTAAAAACTTTGTGGCTTTAGCTTTATTATAATTTGGACTTAGTGTAAACCTCTTAAATGCTGCAACATTTCTTCTGTGTTCCGCGTTTCGTATATTAAACTCTTTAAGAAGTGCATTAATTTCTGGATCATCGGGATACGACTTAGGAACAGGGGCCTCAGGAGCCTTCAAAGCACTGGGAGTTTTTTTTCCATTACCACGCTGTATTAAATGACTAATCCCGTAAGTAATTGGTAAAGACAAAACCAAAGCAATGATTATTGCATTCATAATTTTGTTGAGTTTGCGGACAGTCGGAGGTGGAGTCCATTCAGCAGGTTCAGGTTCAACATATTTTTTTAGCTCCAATTGCATAGAAAGCGCTTCTTCCCATTTTTCATTTAGCGCACTGTCTTTATCAATAAATCCGTTTTCTTTTAAATATTCTAAAAGGCTTTCTGCAGCTTCGGACATCTCGTTTAAATCATGGCTTTCTGCAGTAAAATACGCTCTTGCTTTTGCCAGCAGCTCGTCATGCTTAGTGCTTTTTGCTTCTTCTTTTTGGGTTCTGTCTGCCAGGGTATCTTGATATTGAGCAAGTCTTGCTTCTCCGGCTTTTGATAAGTTTTGGTCAGCTTCTAGCGGCTCAATTAATTCCTGACTTTTTCTGATTGTCACACCTAAATTATTAAGGGCAATTCTTGAACTTCTTTTAACGCTATCTACTTCTCGCGCAATTCCCATTACCCTTACAAACTTTCTAAATAATTCCACAGATTCTCCCTTTAGATTAACTAAAATATCATAACCTTTTTCACTTTGAGTTATATCTAAATCCAGTTTATAACTACGACTTCTAAGTTCGTCTAACATAGATAAAAGATTAGTCCTAAACCTTTCAGTTTCTTCATCTACCATTCCTTCCTCATCAAGATCTAACAATTCGATTTCTTGCTTACTACTATCAAGTAAGTTTTGAAGTACAAGACCCACCCTGTCGGCAATGGCTTGTCTTATTTGCATTTCGCCATCAACAGAGTTGTTTTTAAGAATCGCATATTCTGGCTTGTCTGTATCGAATGGACCCTGTAAGTCCATTTCAAATTCTCCTTCCATGTTAATTTATTAAATGAATAATTATTTTCTCGGCACAGTAATTATATATTTGGTTTTAATAACCTTAGAAATCCTCTCAGAACCCTTAATTGCGCCTTTGAAAATTATTACAAAAGTAATTTTTCTTGTGGCGTCAATTAAATGGTAGTCTTTTCTGCCTTCTCTTTCACCTGTAGGGGTGCTTATGTCTATATCTCTGGTTGGAGTTTCTTCGTATTTAAGTGCTCGAACCTCAGCAGTTAGCTTTTTGCCCTTAAATGTATCAGCAAACACCATTAAAGGTTTGTCGCCAGCTAGCTGTTTATGAGAAAAAGAGGTTTTAACAAGCGGCGTCTCAAGAAGCCTGTGGGTCATCTCGCTGAGTTGCTTAGTAATATATATTTTCACTTCTTCCTTAGTTTTAAGGTGTTCTGGAATTTTTGGAACTTTAGGATCCTTCATTGTAGTTTGAAAACCTTTACGAAGATTGATCACAGCTTTAATTGACTCATCTCTTGCAGCTAGCAATGCTTTAACATCATATCGATTAATAGGGCCGTCTCCTCTGTCTGCTGGCTGGGCTGGAACAGGTTTTTGAGAATTTCCTTTTTTAGCATACCTATAAGTTAAAAGTCCCATTGCAACAAGTCCTTGTAAAACAAACAGCCCAATACATAGTTTGATAACAAGAGACATGATTTTTGTTTTTTTACTTTCCTCAACAGGTGTTGGTTGAGCAACAACCATTCTTTCACCCTTTGGAACCTGACAAGCAGCTTTTAGATCTTGACTCCATCTATCCACATCTAATAGTGCTTTTTTTGCTTCTGGCGTTAGGCTCCCTTGCTTATCAAACTTCTCAATTATTTGTTGAGCACTTTGCCAAAGCTCATCAGGTTCAACTGTATTTGTATGAAGAAAACCATTAAGAATCTCAGTGACCTCATCAAGTGTAGTTTGATTTTTTTCTAATTTAGGCGTTCTGTCAGCGATTGTTGCTTCTGCGCTTGAAACCTTTTTTTGTTCATTGGCAGTTATATGCTCATCATCCGGCCTGTTATCAACAATTTCTTGGCTTTTTGCTATGACACCAGTTAATTTTCCAATATCAAATTTAACACCTCCCCTTACATATTCAATTTGTCTGATAACCTCTATCGAAGCTAATAGTTTTTTTGCCTGCTCAAGATTTGGCCCTTCCAGCATTCCTTCTACAATATAACCTTCTTCTTCTTCAGCTATTTCGGCATTTGCACTAAAATAAGTTGACTTTAGATTTACTAAAATTTCTCTAAGCCTTTCTTTAAAGGATACAGCTGCTTCTTCATCACAATCTTCATGAGCTACGTCAAACTCCCTTACCTTCAGATTCAATTGTTCAAAAAACTTAAAAAGAACACGCTGCAATTCTCGTGAAATCGCACTCGTACATTTTATAACAGCAGTCTCTTCGCCATCATCTGGGTATACAGTAGTAATATCCGGAGCATTATTAACAGATTGAGGTATCTGCAAACCCAATTCAATTTTTTCATCCATATTAATAAAATTACAGGGATCCTATAAAGGAAAACCTGTAATTCTATTACAAAAAAGTTGCTCTATTTACATATACCATCCAAAATAAGTAAGAACCCCTCCAAGGATTAAAGACGCTGCGCCCATAAACATAAGGAAACTCTTATTTTTAAACCATCCTTCAAACCATTCAGCAAATCCTGGATATACAAGAAGTAAAACACCTTTAACAAGTGCAATCCAACCAATAATAGTAATAATAACTACCCAACTTGCTTCCCAGACATTGTGATACATCACAAGAAGAAGCCCTATAACAAGCGCAAACATTCCACCAAGTAAAATACCAGTTTTATCTTTCATAATCTCACCGAATGCTTTTTTGTAGTACCCAGCATTGATAAGAAGGCCGAGTCCTAAAGCGAGCATGACTGCCCCATAGAGCTTGGCAACAAAAACAGAAAGTTCCATAAAAAAGAGGTTAAAAAATATCTATCAATTATTATACCATAAAATTTTGACAAAATTTTTATTGAAGATATAATACTCTCCTTAATCAAATTATCATGACTAAAAAACCAGATGAAAGATTCAGTGTATTGGCTGCGATCGATCCAGAATTGCTCAGAGCGTATGCCCGTGCTGAAGCAGCTACTCCTGGAAACACGAAAGCATTTCCTCCAGGGACAACAATGGAAGAAGCTTTGGCTGTTCTTGAAGGAAAAGCAGTTGAAGAACTGAAGGCTCTAAAGCGATTAATGGATGAAGCAGAAGGAGCCCACAAAATACAAGCGCTTGAAAGGTTAATCGAAGCTGCAACAACCCGGTTTGTAGCAAAGCAGGAAATATTTGAACAAGCAGGATTTGAATCAGGAATGGCCGAACTGCTAGTAAAAGTTGTTCAAAACGAAGCAGGATTCCCAGAGTTGGTTGAAGCAATGAATAAATAAAAAACCGCCCCATTTCTGAGGCGGCTTAAAAAATTACATCCAAACGTTGTATCCGAGGTACAGACCTCCAACGATCCAAATAACAGCTCCAAGCGGAAGCAGCCATGACATTTTCATAAAATAATCCACCAATTTTTCAAATTCTTTTGGCAGAAGCAGGAATAACACACCTTTGAGCACCATTCCCCAACCAACGATAGTAATTAATACTTCCCAGCTTGCAATCCACACATTGTGAACAAGCACAACAGCTACACCAGCAACCAAAACAACCATGCCAGTGAATAGCGCCAAACCTGCGTCTTTCATCCAAGCTTTGTAAGCCTTAGCATAGTGTTTAGATCGCAGCAAAAGAGCAAGCCCGATAACCACGAGCACCACACTAAACAACTGACCTAAATAAAGCGAAAGTTCCATACCCATGTGGGTTAAGAATAAATCACCCCTAATTATACCATATCCGATATGGCGCTTATATCGGATATAAAATTATCCAGAATATCGCCAATCCTTTGGTTCTTTTACCAATCCAGCTTTGACAGGATTATTAAAGATATATTTTTTTATCCTTTCAAAGTCTCCTTGTGATTTTATATAAACGAGATTGTAATTTCCTTGAAAGACATGCCCCGAATGATCATATTTGCAATTGAAATATTTAGCGTAAGAAAGCTGCAAACTTTTCATAAAAGAAGAAATTAATCTGGCTTCATGATTATTTTTCAGCAAGAAATGAAAATGATTTGGCATTACACAAAATCTAACAATATGCATTTTATCTCTAACAATTAAACGAGAAATTTTAAGCATAAAGAATTTATAATCTGGATCATCTTTAAAGATTTTCATTTTCGAGACACCTCTATTAAACACGTGATAATAAACGTTTTTTGATAAATTGAATCTTTTCATGCGAATAGCATACAAGACATATTTAAAATTTTTCTAAAAAAACTATAAATTTCTATATCCGATATAAAGCTCATGCCCGATATAGTGCCCATATCGGATATAAACAACGGCCTTTTTTCTTTGCTTTTCAGCTTAAATAAGAGTAAAATATCGCTGCGCACATCTGCGCAAAAAGCACAATTAAACATTTAGATGACTTTAACTAATATACTAATTATCGTAGGGGCTTTGGTCCTTGGCGCGATTGTAAGCCAGGTGGTTTTTAGCAGGTTGAAATTTATTGATGTTGATAAGTCGAAGAAGAAGAGCGACGAGATGCTTGATCAAAGCAAAGAAGAGGCTGCAACAATTAAAACAGAGGCACGCGAAAAAGCTGAGAATGTAAAGCAAAACACAGAAGATACGATTAATCAGATGAAAACTTTGATCCATACGATTGAGCAAAATGTAAAATTTAAAGAAGACGCTTTTGAGAGAAAAGAAGTGAAAAACGACCACTTAAGAGGCGCGCTTATTGATATTGAAAAACAGATTACTGACAGCGAAGAAAAACATGTTGAATTAGAGGAATTAGTTAAACAAAAACTCGCATCTAGGTGCGGTGAACGAATCGATAACCTCAAGCAAGCACTTCTTAAAAATTTCGAAAAAAACACAGCAGACGCAGCAGCTGAAAAAATCGCTAAGCATGTTGAATATGCACGTGAACATGCAGAAAAAATAGCTAAAGAAATACTAAAATCTTCAATGCAAAAATTTGCTGATGAAACTTCTGTTGAGAAAAAAGAAGCAAAAGTAAAAGTTAAAAGAGATGAAGCAAAAGCCGTAATCGTGGGAAGAAACGCGGAAAATATTAAAAAATTCGAAGAACTATTGGATGTTGACGTTGTCTTTAATGACGAACCAAACACTATTCTTGTTTCGACTTTTGATCTTTTAAGAAAAAATGTTGCACGAATCACACTTGAAAAACTCGTTCGCAAAAAGAGAATTAATGAAAAAGATATTAAAGATGCAATTACTGCAGCAAAAAAAGAAATCGAACAGGATCTATTTGCTGTTGGAGAGAAAGCTATCAAAAAGATGAAGTTTAAGCGGAAATTCCCAAAGGAACTTATCAAAATTATTGGACGTCTTAAGTATAGAACGAGTTATGGTCAAAACATCCTTCTTCATTCTTTTGAGGTTGCATCGATGGCCGAGCTACTCGCTGGTGAGCTGGGACTGGATCCGCAGTCTACTAAGGTTGCAGCGTTTTTCCATGATATTGGAAAGGCAATTGATCAGCATGTTGAAGGTTCGTCGCATGATGTTTTATCGCGTGAGATTATGACAAAATATGGATGTTTCACTGAAGAAGAAATCCATGCAGCGTGGACGCATCATGAAGCAGAGACGCCAAATACGCCTATGGCTAGGCTTGTTATGGCTGCTGATGCGATTTCGGCTGGTCGTCCAGGCGCACGTCAGGAATCCTTAGGTAAATATTTAGAGCGCTTAAAAGCTCTTGAAGAAATAGCAACTTCATTCAATGGAGTAAATAAAACTTTTGCAATTTCAGCTGGTCGCGAACTTAGAGTGATGGTTACTCCTGAAGATATCAAAGATGGTGAAATGAACGGCATTGCAAAGAAAATCGCTGATGAGATTGAGGAAAATTTAAGTTATCCTGGAAAGATAAAAGTAAATGTGATAAGGCGAACTAGGGCAGTTGACTACGCAAAATAACCCTTACAAATGTTTGGCAAGAAAAAGAAGAAAAAAAAGAAAGGTATGATGGACAAGGTTGTGATGGGGGCTATTGTTGGTGGTGCAATCGGATCGGTTGTTGGGATGACTGTAGCGCCAAAAAAGGGAGAAGAAACACGAAAATATCTTAAGGACAAAGGTTCAGAAGTATATGAAAAAAGTAGACAAGTTACAGAAAAATTCATGGATGAGCACGAAAATGATATTAAAGAAGTGAAAAAGAAAGGCGGCAAAGTATGGAAAAAGTTAAAAAAACATTTACGAAAAAAATAAAAATAGGCTACAATTACAAACCTCCTATTTTAAGGCTTTATGGCAAAGAAAAAACGAAAGAAACAGACCCAGCAGAAAAAGAAGTCTGCTTTAAAAAAGACTCAAAAAGTCCAGGTTAAAGCTACGCCAAAAAAATCTACAAAGAAACCTAAGAAGAAAGCCATAAAAGCTAAGTCCACGAAGAAGAAGGAAGAGCTGAAACAGGCTGCGCCAAAGCATTCAAAGCTTGCAACAACAATTAAGCATAAGCTTGCAAAAGACCTCAGAAAGCCCGCGATTATTACAGTGTCTTTGCTTGCATTATTTGTAATTTTTCAAATTTCTTCACTTATTTTAACTGCAAATTTACTTAATCGTGCAGCACCAGGAACCACAGTTGCAGGTGCAGACCTCACTTCAAAAGAAATGGTAGAAGCTTATAACGTTCTCGTTAAATATGGAGGAGAGTTCATGGAGCAACCTGTTGTGATTAAATTTAATAATTTAGAATCAGATTTTTTACCAGCCCAGCTAGGTATTGAGCTAGATACGCGTGCAACTATCGCTGAAGTTAATTTTGTAAAATTTGATAATTCTAACTTAGCTACAATTTTGCTTTCGGCTTGGAATGGAGAAGACGTGCCATATTATAGCAATGTTGATATTGATCAGGCCCGACAGTTGATCGAAGAAGAATTTGCGTTTGGAGATCAGAAAACAAGAAATGCATACCTTGCTTTTGAAGGAGGTGTATTAACAATTGTTCCTGAGGTTGAAGGCAAAGCAATTGACATAAGGAAGCTCTATCAAGACCTTAAAGACCGCTCATCTAACCTTTCGAGTGATCCTGTCGAGGTTTCAACTTTTGATTACCCACCGATAGTTACGGTAGTTGATTTAGAGCAGCAGCTAGACGAAATTAAAGACAAACTTAATCAAACAATCGCGCTTTCATATGAAAATTTCAATTTTAATTTAAAGCTTATCGACAATATCGATTGGGTAAGATTTGGGTATACAGATATTCTTAATATTGGAGATAGTACATCAATGGCACTTGAACTTCCAAAAGGCAGCCTTTTTGAATTGCCGGATCCAATATCTCTAAAAAACCAATTGCAAATCGAAGTTCTAGATGAGCCATTTGAGACATATATTGATGAAAAACTTAGCCCTCTTTTAGAAACAGCGCCATCAGATGTAAAAATTTATACTGACGAAGAAGGGACTCCAATTATTGAAGGCAAAGGAGAAAACGGCCAAATAATAAATAGAGACTTTTTATTAAAAGGGCTTACATTAGCCATAAATAGCAAAATTAATGAAGTTCCAATTCCAATTCAATTTCAACCAGCAAATGTTGAAGTTTCAGAAGATCTTCAAAAACTAGGAATTAAAGAGTTAATTTCAACTGGTCGTTCTGCATTCGCTGGATCGACATGGAGTAGAATTCACAATATTAACACTGGAATCGGCAAATTTCAGGGCCATATTATTAAGCCAGGCGAAACTTTTTCATTCAATACTATTCTTGGCCCAGTTGAAGCATACACTGGATTTAAACCAGAATTAGTCATTAAAGCAGAAGGGACTATCCCAGAATATGGAGGCGGACTTTGCCAGGTTTCATCTACAATGTACAGAGCAGCCTTATTGGCAGGATTGCCAGTTGTTGAGCGTGCGCCTCATTCTTATGCGGTTTCTTACTACTCTCAGGTTTATGGTTATGGATTGGATGCAACGATTTATCCAGGTGTTCATGATGTTAAATTTACAAATAACACTCCTGCACATATTTTAATTCAGGGATACACAGAAGGGACAAAAGCTTTCTTTAAGTTTTATGGAACAGGCGATGGGCGAAGTGTTGAATTAGAAGGTCCATACTTGGGAGGATATCATTATCCAGGACCTGCGCAAGTAATCGAATCCCCTACTTTAGCACCAGGTCAAAGAAAGCAAATGGAAGTGCCACACACAGGCTTCAATGCAACATGGTATAGATATTTAACAGATGCTGCCGGAGAAACAGTTAAAGAAACAATTGGTTCGCAATATCGTGCTATTCCTGCAAAAATACTGGTTGGTCCAGGAGAAGCAGAGGTCCCAGCAGAAGCTCCAGCCGAAGCTTAGCCTTCAATTTCATTTAACATTTCTAAAGCGATTCGATTAGTCGGATCTTCATTTAAAGCTAACCTAAGGTAATATTTGGCTTGAGAGTTTTTGCCAAGTTCATGTTGAAAATCAGCAAATGCTAACAAATAATTTACATTTTGAGAATCTAAATCTATTGCTTTTTTATACATTTCCTCAGCTTTCAAATTATCTTTCATTGCCCGATAAACTTCTGCAATACTAATAAATCTTCCTGCACGCGATGAATCTAAAATAATAGATTTCAAATAAGCTTCTAATGCTTCTTGAAACTTTTTTTGTTCGTATAAAGCACGACCAAGATTACTGTGCGCAACTGCATCTTCTTCATTTATTACAATTAGATCACGAAAAATATCTTCTGCCTTATCAAATAATTCTTTTTTTAAATAAATTAATCCTAATTTTTTACTGGCGTCTTTGAAATTTTTATCCATTTTATAAACTTTTTCAAAATGTTCTTGAGACTCTGCAAGTTCGCCATTTTCATAAGATGCCATTGCTTGAGTGTAATAAATTTTCACCTGAGTAGATTTATCTCCATGTTCAACTTTAGGCTTTCTCTTGACATGAAACGTCTTTAATAAGCCCTTTGTGGCCTTTTCGCTTTCATTAAAAATCATTTGTTCAAGATGCACACCTCTTACAACGATTAAATATCGGCGTACAAAAATTACAATTAAAGCCAGTAATGATAAAGCAATTATGTAGATCATTTATGAGTCGTTAGATTCTTCCCCTTTTCCTTCAGTTACAACTTTTTTAATGTCGCTTACAGGCGCAACATCAAAGCTGTTATCAGGGTAGAGGAGTTTAACGTTTTGATTTAAAATATCAAGCCCAATTACCTTTGCATCACCTTTTTTCACCTTAACGATGCTTCCATATTTAGGTAGATTCTTTTTCAGCTTTTTGTATTCTTCAACTTCATATCGTAAACAACACATTAATTTTCCACAGCATCCAGAAAGTTTTGCACTTCCTTTGCTTTCTAAATTTTGAGATCTTACCATATCCATAGTTATACTTTGTAAGTCATTAAGCCAGTTTGAGCAGCATAGGCCTTTCCCGCATTTACCCCGGCCAGTTACGATCCGAGCTTTATCGCGAGGTCCAATTTGCTGCAAATGAATTTGTTTTTGAAAAGTTTTTGCCAAATCTTTTACTAAATCTCTAAAATCCACACGATCATCAGCAGTAAAAATAAAATTAATTCTATTTCCATCCAACGAGTATTCAACAAATTCTAAAATCATTTCAAGCTCATGCTCTGCAATTTTCTCCTTACATTTTTGCATAGCCTCAACAGATTTTTCACCCTGCATTTCCATTTTCTGAACATCGTTTGGAGTAGCTTTACGTAAAAATGAATAACTTTTAGCAATCTTATCGTGTGAATCAGAGACTTTTCTAGAAGAATAATGCACACGTCCTATGTTTTCCCGATTTTCATCATCATGAAAAACTGCGAAATCTCCTGCTTTTAATTCAGTGTTTTCCGGCTCTGGGAGCAAGATTTCTTTACGAGTGAATTGATCGAATATTCCTGTAACTATCATTAAATAATTGTTTTAAGTGCTAAGTTTTCAAGAGCTAATCTTGCGTTGATATTCCTTTTAAGTAGATTTCGGGTTTCTTCAATCGATGCAAGAAGATCAAGATAATATTGTTTTTTTTCAGGAGTTATCGTATCAACATTAATTCCTGATTGGAGCTTTGTTCTTACAAGATGAGTAAACACATCAAGAAACTCATCAGGTGATTTTTCTTCATTTAAAACCTCTTCTACAACGCCAAACTTTGCATACAGCGGTTTATCCTCTAAAAACTCACAGAGAACATTATACATGTTTAAATACTTCTGGAGAAGCTCAGAATTTTCCAAAAGCCGAATCGCTTTTCCACTTTTTCCAAGAGCAAGCGATGCAACCTGTTTTATTGTGTCAGGATCTTTATCTGGATATAACTCTGTAAGCTTTTCTTCAATAAATTTATTTGAATATGCTGTAAATTTGATTAATCGAACTCTCGAAATAATTGTTGGCAAAATTTCCCTGATATTTGAAGTTGTCATTATAATCAAAGTGTTCGGTGGAGGCTCTTCGAGCGTTTTTAAAAGACAATTTGCAGCTTCTGGAGTAAGCCGTTCAGCCCCTTTAATAAGCAGAAATTTGTAATTAGACTGTTTGGTCATTTGAAGCCGCGTAATGATCTCTCTAACCTGTTCAATCTTAATGGACTCCCCATCAGCTCGTAGTACAATCGTGTCAGGATGATTCCCGCTTTTTAATTGCTTACAAGTTGGACAGGTATTGCAAAGATTATTATCGCACTGAAGAATATTTGCCAGTTTTTTCACAATTGAAAACTTACCAACTCTTGAAGGTCCAGCAAATAAATATGCATGTGCTAAATTTCCAGATTCAATATCTTTCTCAATCATCTCTAATTGCTTCTTGTGTCCGATAATATTCCAGTTGTACATTCGCTGCGATTAAGGAGCTATATTCTGCCACTTTTCACCTTGTCTTACAAGCAATTCTTTTGCTTTGTCCGGATGTTTCATGAGCGCTTTAACAAAGATTTCTAAGCGCACTTTATTTTGTGAACCTTTCACCAACACAATGTCACCAAAATTCATAATTTCTTTGTAATACTTTGCAGCTTCTTTTGCTGAAGGAAAACTTTTTATCTTAGATGAATCCATTCCATGTTTATTGGCTGACGAGGCAGCATATCTTACATCTTCACCCACAGTTAGTAATAAATCACAATTTTGTGGGATTTCTGCTCCAACCTCTTCATGTAATTCTTTTGAAAATTCCCCGAGCTCATTCATATTTCCTAACACACACACCCTCCGTTTATTCCTGTTTTTTCCAAAAAAATCTAAAACCTTCAAAGACTCTTTTACCCCTTCAGGAGCCGCATTATACGTACTATCCAGGATCAGACTTTCCTTTTGTCCCTCAATCAAACTCAAACGTCCCGGAGGTAGTTTGTAATTTTCAATAGCATCAATAATATCATTTATTCCAACACCTTCAGTAAAACCAAGTACAATTGCCGGCATTAAACTCGCTGTCCAATACTGTCCATACAATGGAGCATAAAATTGATATGAATTCCCATTATTTTCAACATCAAATTCAATTCCCTCTTCAGTTTGTTCAAAATTTTTCACTCTATAGTCCACATGGTTTTTGGATCCATAAGTATGAACATTCTCTTTTTGAAGTTTTGAGATATATTGATCATCATGATTAACCAAACAAACTTCAGCATCATTGCAAATTTTACTTTTCTCTTTAAAAATTTCTTCAACATTTTTAAACTGAGCATCATCAAGATGTACAGGTTTAATTGCAGTAATGATCGCAATATTCGGCTTAGCTAAGCCAACTAGAAAGTCCATGTCTCCAGGCTTATCCACTCCCATTTCTAAAATTAGATAGTCATATTTATCTTCCACAAAAAAAGTTCGCACAAACCCTCTCCATAAAATTCCCATCCACTCTTTTGCTGATCCAAAACCAGAATCCTGATGCAAAATAGTCAAAGGCAATCCAAACTCAGAATTAAAACTTTTCTTGTTTTTCAAAACCCGATACTTTTTACTAAGCACATCATAAATTGCATCTTTACATGTTGTTTTACCAACACTCCCTGTCACACCAATTACTTTTGCATTCATTCGACGCAGCTTAATTCTCGCAAGAATTTCAAGTTTCTTAAGAACGATTTTTCTTAACAGAGTTTTCATTTATAATAGAACTAGAAATAGCCGCAGGTATTATATGTCAAAATGTGCAAAATTAAAAATTATTGGACTTGTACAAGGAGTATTTTTTCGCGATTACGCACAAGAAAAAGCCAGCGAACTTAAAGTTGCCGGCTGGGTTCGCAATGCCTCAGATGGCACAGTAGAAGCCATGTTAGAAGGCTCAAGCGACTCAGTTGACCAAATGATCGCCTGGTGCCATCAGGGCTCTCCAGGCTCACAAGTTGAAAAAGTCGAAATCGAATGGGTAGCGCCAGAAGGTTGCGAAGGGTTTGAGGTTAGGTATTGAGTGTCTTATCAAATTTGACTGCAAAAATCATTCATATTTGATACAACGCTTTACCCCCCTTAACAAAAAGAGCTCCCATCAGGGAGCCCTTTCAATATTTTTGCATACACACTGCAATTATGCAGTTTTTGCCTGGTCTTTCACATGATCAACGATAGCTTTAAATGCTTCTTTCTCGCTAACTGCTAGTTCTGCAAGCATTTTTCGATCGACTCTCATGTCTGCATGAAAGCATCCATTGATAAATCGGCTGTAGCTGATACCGTTTGCACGGCACGCTGCGTTGATTCTTGTGATCCATAGGCTTCTGAAAGTTCTCTTTTTTAATCTGCGGTCTCGGTACGCGTTGATCCCTGCTTTCATGACAGCGTTCTTTGCTTGTCTGAAAGTTTTGCTTCGGAGTCCTCGGTAACCTTTGGCAGCTTTGATAACTTTTTTGTGCCTACGGTGGGCTTGTACGCCTCTTTTAACTCGTGTCATATAGTTAAATTACGAAATAAGTTTAGCTAAGATTTTTTGTTGTGGTGCTTCTGCAACTTTCCCTTTGTTATTAAGCTTTTTTTGTCTTTTAGATTTGTTAACTAAAAGGTGGTTTTTACAAGATTTCTGAACTATAAATGTTCCTCTTCCTGTCTTTTTTACACGTTTTTTTGCACCGCTATGTGATTTTTGCTTCATGATAATTTGATTATTTAAGTGGAGTTAATATCATAATTAGATTGTATCCTTGTCGTTTTGGCCCTTCTTCAATGTTGGCATAATCAGTAAGCTCTTCCCCGAATTTCTTCATTTTTTCAATTGCCAGATCTACATGTGCAAGCTCTCTTCCTTTAAAAGTTAATGCTACTTTTACGATATTTCGAGCTTTTAAGAACTTTATTGCCTGTTTCTTTTTCACTTCAATGTCATGCACGTCTGTTCTAAATCCTATTCTTACACCCTTAACTTCTGTCTGCTTTTGCATTTTTTTATGTTTCTGATCGATCTTTTTCTGCTTGTACTGGTACTTTCCATAATCCATGATTTTGCACACAGGCGGATTAGCATTTGGAGATACCTCTACAAGGTCTAAGTCCTTACTTTTAGCTTGTTCATAGGCTTTTTCAGTAGCCATAATCCCAAGCTGTCCTCCTTCGTCGTCGATTAGTCGGATCGTAGGAACTTTGATATATTGGTTTATTCTTAGTCGTTTACTTATGTTTTTGGGTTATGAACAAAGGGCCCTAGGATAATATTGAAATAAGCCCTAAAAGTCAAGGAAAATCGTGTTTTATTTGTTAGCTTGAATTGCTGCCTATTAACTTGAGTTGTCTTTTATCTAATTTTTTTCTTCGTGTTCTTTTAATTCTTTTAGCAGCAATTTTTTTCTTAGCAGGTTTATGTTTTGATGTCATTATTTTTTGAGAATCCTTACTAGGGATTTCGCCATCGTGTTCTTTTGCTTCGTATTGGTCGATCTCCTCTTGGCTCATTTTTCGTACTACAAATACTGCATGTGTTGGGTCGTCCATATCCTGTGTAAGTATTTTAATAACTTTAATATGCTTCTCTTCAAATAACTGTATCATTTGATCAATTGTAGGTTTATATGAAGGCAGAAGTAATATTTCGTCTCCTTTGTTTTTTTCTACTACTTGAAGGCCTGAGCCGATCCTATCAACTACTGCATTTACTTTTCGGGTAAATCTTAATGTGTGAACAGTTCCATAGAATCCAGGGTTGTCTGGATCTTCAGTGAATTCTGCCTTTACTTCAATACAATTTTCAGGCTTAATTCGTCTTCCTCCTCCATCAACAAATTTTACAAATGTACCATCCTCGTCTGTAAATAAATGGCTAACAAATTCATTGAATGGTGGGATATCATAACCCTTCAAAATTCTTCGAGCTTCTTTTTGAAGCTCCCCATTGTGTCTTCCTGGTTCATCAAATTTTCCTATTTGAAATCCTACAACAGCATATGTTGCTTGTGTCAGTCTTTCTCTTTCATCTGGGTCTTCAATTTCTTCAGGGACAACAGGGTCATTAAGCAGAATGTCATGATAAAGTTTTTCGATTGGTTCGCTTGGATGAGAATTGCAGATTTCATTTCCTTGATGGAAAATGATTGTTGCAGTATCTTCATCTGCTGCAATTTCTTCAGGATCTATTTGATCAAATCTTTTGTGATGTGGAACAAATTTATATGGTAATTTAACTTCCTCATCTAAGGATTTAATTTCTTTGGCATTCGAAGCAGAGTGTAAAGAAAACATTCTGGCTAGGCAGAATTTAAAGAAATCCCCGTTCCTAACTTTCATAATTTTATCATATTCAGGATCATCATCTCTAACGTCAGGGGCGATCATTCTATGTAGCATTATTTCAATTTTCTGTAAGGCGTTATTTTGATACTGCGGGATCCTCACTTTTGTTCGGATTATAAATTCAACAAGCTCTTTGAATGGATGATCCTCTCTGGCGCGGCCCTTCCTTGCAGTATTAACAGCGTTCGTAGCAATATCTACTACGGGTTTAATCAGGGTGTCAAGTAGCATTGCAGGACTTGCGTCATAGTGATGATGGGTAAAGCTTATCCCTAATTCGTGAAGAGCCTTTCGGATTTTATTTGATTTTGTTCCATCCCCAGGGCCAAGTTCGCAAACATTTACATCTTTTGCACCTGGATGACCACAAATCTCTAAAATTAATTGCAAGTTTTCTAAGATAATAGTCAATTCTAATTGCCTTTTTCTGTATTCTTCATCTTCACTAACAGCTCGCCACTTTTCTTTATCATAATAAAGTGCGTGAGTTTCTTGTTTCCCGGTCTGTAAAGCCCTTAATGCGCATCCTCTTTGTGCATCCAGTATGCGCATTTTTTGTTGCTTTAATAAGCCATATCTCTCATATGCTTCAGGTCCTGGTGTTTGTTCTGGAGCAAATTCACCATTAGTTTCATGTGCCGCAGGAATATCAATAATTAGTGGAGAGAATTCTTGAAATATCTCTTCTGTAATAATTCTGGTTGCCTC
Source organism: Patescibacteria group bacterium (assembly GCA_042568205.1). Taxonomy (GTDB): domain Bacteria; phylum Patescibacteriota; class Gracilibacteria; order UBA1369; family PNNO01; genus JAUVDZ01. The sequence continues at coordinate 57,171 of JBHPJE010000002.1, read as the reverse complement.
TCCTTCTGGGACCCCGCTTGCAATAAGTTCAGCAAGTCTTTCAGGGGCATTCCTAAGAGTGAGCGTCAAATCCCTTACTTGCCTTCCTGGTGCCTCACCTGCTTGCGTGACTATGTTAGCCTGCCTAGCAGTAGAATCTGCATTCTCTTCAATAGGATGGTCAAGTTGCTCAATTCCATCAGCTTGAAGGGCTTCTCTCGAAGCCTCAGCAGAATTAAGATCTCTTCTGTCTGGTTTTTTTGGTCCCTTGTTTCTTGGCATGTCGTATATCTGAATTTAAAAGGTAGTTATTCTAAAATAAATCTATCACTCTTGTCAAGCATAATTGTATGTGTTTTTCTGTTGATTTCAAGCAAGTTGACTGGCTTTTTATTCTCTTTATTTCAAACATATATTTGTGGTACTCTAATATCCCAAAAATCTACGCTATGACTAGTCGAAAAAATCACAAAAGAACAAATCCTGTAAACATTGGCCAGAACCTAATAATTGGAGATTGTCAACCTGTGGCAATTCAGTCTATGTGTACAACAAAAACCTCTGATTGGAAGTCTACAGTTGATCAAATTAAGCAAGTAGAAAAGGAAAAATGTGACATTATGAGGGTTGCGATACCAGATGTAGAGTCAGCAAAAGCACTTGACAATATAAAAAAATATGTTGAGATGCCTATTGTCGCAGATATACACTTTGATTACAATCTTGCAATTAAATCTTTAGAATATGGTGCTGATAAAATCCGAATCAATCCTGGAAATTTAGGAGGAGAAGACAGGTTTATTGAAGTTCTTAAAGCTGCAAAAAAACTAAATAAAGCTATCAGAATAGGTATCAATAGCGGTTCAATGGAAAACGAGCTACTTGAAAAATATGGATACCCAAGTCCGCAGGCAATGGTTGAGTCAGCTCAGAATGCAATTAAAATCGCAGAGGTTCACGACTTTAAAAATCTTGTTATCTCTTTAAAATCAACTGAAGTAGAAGACGCAATTAAGGCTTACAGGCTGTTTTCAGAACAATCTGACTACCCACTTCACGTTGGAATGACTGAAGCAGGCACGCTCATTCCTGGTGTTGCTAAAAATGCAATTGGAATAGGAACACTTTTACAAGATGGTATTGGAGACACGATCAGAGTTTCAATGACAGCAGATCCAGTTGATCAGGTAATTGCAGCAAAAGAAATATTAAAATCTTTACATTTATACGACAAAGAACCAACAATTATTTCGTGCCCAACATGTGCACGTACAGAAATTGATGTTAAAAAACTCGCTGAACAAGTACGGGCTAGAACATTTCACATAGAAAAACCAGTTAAAATTACAGTGCTTGGCTGCTCCGTTAATGGCCCAGGGGAAGCCCGCGAAGCAGATTATGGAATTGCTGGTGGCCGCCAAAAAGGAGTACTCTACAGAAAAGGAAAAATCTATAAAGTCCTCCCTGAAGATCAGCTCCTCGACGAACTTGTACGATTAATCGAAGAAGACAATGCCTAAAAATTTAATCATCATAGGCTCAACAGGAAACATAGGGACTCAGGCACTTGAGGTTGTTCGCGAAAATCCAAGTGATTTTACTGTTGTTGGTTTGGCTGCTCATTCTAATCAGGAAAAACTCGATCAACAAATTCTAGAATTCAATCCAAAATATGGCGGGACTTTATGTAGCAAAGAGCTCACAAATATGGTTACCCAATCTGATGTTGATGTTATTTTATTTGCTTGTAGCAGCGCAGATCATCTTGATGTTTTGAAAGCAGCAATTAAAGCTGAAAAGCACATAGCAATTGCTAATAAAGAAATCATTGTAGAGCACGGTGAAGAAATTATGCCGCTTATCCACAATGCAACTTTTGTTCCTGTTGATTCTGAACATTCTGCAATTTTTCAAATCCTTCAAAACCGCGACCATAAAGATATTGAAAAAATAACTCTTACTTGCTCAGGCGGTTCTCTATACAATGAAGATCTTGAAAATATCACTCTTGAACAGGCAACAAGCCATCCAAAATGGGATATGGGTCAGAAAATAACAATCGATTCTGCAACTTTAATGAATAAAGCCATTGAAATTATTGAAGCAAAATATTTGTTTGATCTTGAGCCTGATCAAATTGAAGTCTTGGTTCACCCAGAATGTATAGTCCATGGAATTGTTCATTTTAAAGATGGAACTTCAATTGCACACATGGGATATCCAGACATGAAAATACCTATTTCTTATGCGCTTTATTACCCTGAGGTCAAACAAAACACGCTTCCACGTGTGGACCTGAAAAATCAAACTTTAACTTTTCTCGAACCAAATACCGACAAATTTCCTTCAATAGATTTCGCATACAATGCACTTCGTTTGCGTGGCGACTATCCAAAAAAACTCAGCAGAGCAAATAATAAAGCTGTTGAAAAATTCACACAAGGTGAGATCAAGTTTAAAGAGATATTTAATTATATAAGTAAGATTTTTTAGAAGAGGCCCCGACAGATTGCCGGGGCATGGGAGTGTCTGAAGGAGGGATCACTTGCGGGACATGCGTTGGATCGTTTTTTTGATGAGAATCTTGGCCGCCCTTTCTGCAGCCTTGGGGAACTTCTCGTTGATGGCGCCGATCTTCTTATTGAGCATGAACATCTCGGCCTTCCGTTTGTCGATAGCCTGCTTGTCCTTTTTGGTCAGAGAGGATTTCTTTTCCCTCGTGAGTTGGCTGACTTTAGTTAGCAGCTTGCTCGACTTGACCAGGTAGACCTCGGCGCGCTTCTGCATTGCCAAGGCCTGCTTAGTGGTTTTCTGGATTTCCTCGACGCTCAGGTTGTCGACCTCCAGCTTTGTCAGACCCTGTTTGTAGGCCTTGTAGGCCAGCTTGTCGTTCTTCTCGATTTTGTCGAGAAGAGTCATGATTTGCTTGCCGCCCTCGGACAGGTCGGCGTACTTCTCTTTTTTCTTACTTGTACAAGCCGGTAGGAGCACGATGGTGATGGCCATTGCCATGATGAAGATTCTCTGCATGGGGTACCTCCTTGTGTAATGACACAGAGACATTTTATTTGCCTGGCATCAGAATTAATGCAGGCAGACTTTTGCCTCAGGGCATTATATAAAGAGTCAAGACTCAATCCATTACATTTATCTGCTATTGAAAAAAGCGCTAATTTATGCTATTATATAGTGATTTATTGACTGTAAATTTATGGTTATTGGATTACCAAAAAAAGGGCCAGGAAACCTGGAACAACAACCAGAACCACTAAAAAGAACACCGCTTTTAAAGAAAATTGAGCGGAGTGCTGCCTCGCGTGATCGAGTAACTGAAAAGCTTTTAAACAGGTTAATTACGCCAAAACGAACCGCAAGGCGATTTGTTGTTGATGCATGTAAATTAGCTGGAATTAAGCCACCAACTGCAAAAGAATCCTTAGCGCCTTTTGTTTATGGCCTTCAAAAAAGAGTGTGTAAATTCAAAGAAAAAGACTATGGAAGAGGTTGCGATGGAAAACTTGGGCCTCTAACTTATGCTGCATTATTACAAGCTATTCCGAAATTAAAAATTTATGATAAAAAATTTAGAGGGGCAACAGCCAGAAAAGAAATCAAAGAATTTGCAAAAAAAGAAGGGCTTTTAGCACAAAACACAACAACATCAGACCTTGCTGGTACAAAAAAAGAAAAAGATACCAAATTATCAGAAGCTCAAAAAGCCAGCCCTGATGATACAACCTTATCTGGAGATTCTTTGTTGACACAAGTTGCACGAAATTATGCCGGACGCAAATATTATAAAAAATATCACAATAGATATTTCAGAGGTGGCATGTCCATAAGATGGATGAGAAGAAAGTTGGAAAAATATCCGGAAAAACTTAGAAACAGCAAAGTTTTAGTACTTGGTGGAGGGGCAAATGATATTTATTATAGAAGCCCTGAATGGATTCTTCGTGAAGCACGAAGAATTATTGATTTTGCAAGGAGCGTGAATCCAAATATTCGAATTATTGTACTTAAATTGCACGGAGATGGATGTAAATATTGGAGACGCAAACCACGTCGAACAAAAAATAAATTATTAGCATTAAACCGTGGATTCGATGCACTTGTATCAGAATATTCAAATACTAAATCAGTTGACGTAAGAAGAGAAATAAGAGTTGCAAAGCAACATGGAAAAAGAATGCTTTCAAAAGACGGGCTTCATTATAATAGAAGAGGTTCAATAGCCCTTGGTGCAAAGCTTAGAGATGAGGTTGAAACAGGCACCAGCAGACCTTTGCATGAATACGCATAAACCGATATAATCGGGCCATGATTAAAACTGCTATTGGGATTATTTCCTATAACGATAAACATTATCTCGAAAAGAGTCTGCCGATTTTGAGTGAGCTTCCAAATACAAAAATCACAATTTTGGATAATGCTGAGAATGATGAAATTCGCAAATTTATAGAGCTTGAATACCCGGAAGTTGATTTTATTAGACATGCTGATGGCAATTTAGGATTCGGTCGCGGCCACAATTATCTTGCTCTTAAAACTGAGCCTACTGATTATTATTTTTGTTTAAACAGCGATATTTTACTTGAACCTGAAGGTTTTGCAGCATGCATTAAGCATTTAGATACGCATCCTGACTGCTGTATGGTTTCAGCTAAGCTTCATTATTGGGATTTCGCCAACAATAAGAAAACTAACAAAATAGACACTTTGGGCATTGTGGCTAATCGCGCACATCATTTTTGGGATCGCGGTCAAGGCAAAGAGGATAAAGACCAGTATGATGCAACTATTAATAATGTGTTTGGAATTTCAGGCGCAGCTTTTATTATTCGTCGATCTTGCATTCCGCAAATTTTAGGTTCGAGTAATCAAATTTTTGATGAAAATTATTTTATGTATAAAGAGGATATTGACCTTTCATATCGTATGCGTTGGTTGGGAATGGATATCCAGCTTCTTCCAAATATCCTTGGATATCACGACCGGACTGTTAACAAGACATCAAAAAAATCGCTATTTGAAGCGCAAAACAGCTATCGAAATCACATATTAATGCTTAGGAATAATTTTAGTAAAAATTATCCATTTGCATTTAAATACCATACGTTTTTATATGAAATAATTAAGGCAATCTATTACTTGTTCCGTAATCCAAAAATACTTGCAGAACTTAAAAAAGCCTTTAAAATAAAGATCCGAAAAAGCGAACGAAAGATTCGACCTAAAGAAATGAAAAAATTTTTCTTAAAATAATTTATGAATGACCTTGCGATTGTAATCCTGCATTACAACACCCCACACGATGTTACCAAGAATTTTGAAGCCATGAAAAAGGCCTGGCTTCCTGAGCAAACAGAAATTGTTGTTGTTAATAATGGTGGGCATAACGCAAATGACAAGATAGATCCAAAATCATACGATGGTTTTAATGTTAAATTTTTTGATATACCAAATAAAGGATTTCCACAAGGCAATAACTTTGGTTTTGAGCATACAGATGCCAAAATTCTAGCTATGGTTAATCCAGATATTGAGATCGAACCTGATACTTTTAGAACGCTTCTTGGATATCTCGATAACTTTCCAAAGGTCGGAATCATTTCGCCACGACTAATTTACCCTGATGGATCAACTCAGGATAACTACCGGGCTTTCCCAAAGTGGTACGACCTTATTATCAAAAGAGTTCCCCTACTCCGAAAAATGAATATCGAACGAATGCGTGATTATTTAATGTGGGAAAAAGATCCAGCAAAAAACGAGGCAGTAGATTGGACAACAGGAGCATTCCAATTGGTTACCCGAAAATGCTGGGATGAAGTTGGGCCAAACAATGAAGACTACTTTTTATTTATGAGCGACCTTGAAATTTGCTGGAAAGCATGGGAAAGAGGCTATGAAGTCCATTATGTAGGTCAAGCTCAAGCAAAACACAACGACGCTCGCCTTTCACAAGGCGGCCTGCAAGACATCCTTAAAAAGAAAACAATGCGTATTCATATTGCTGACGCATTTAAATACTTCAAAAATTTAAAAGGACGGCCAATACCAAAAGATTGCCCTTCAAATTCTTGACATTTAAAATGCAAAACATTAAATTTAGCTCTTATTATTAATTAAATAATATTATGGCTAAACTTTTTGATGGAATGTGTACGAATGAAGATTGCGTTCAACAAGGTGAAGTTGTTGAAACTTGGGCTGACCAAGTAGATGATTCTCCTGACAAAAAATCCAGAATACTTGTTGGCGCTGAATGTGAAGAGTGCAGACAACAACTTCTACACGTTCTTGCAGCTAATCCAACTGTTGGCTCAGCTCCTAAAAGCGCATCGAGAAAGCCTGATATGATACGTTATTATGAGACAAAACCTGGAATGTCAGTACCTCCAAAAGGTAGTTTTGTTTTAACAAGTGATCCAACAGTGACCAATCAAGCAGGACCACTAAAAATTGGAGAAGTTTTTCATGTAACCGACACGGAAGGTAATTCTGTAAATTAATCCTCATCTTTTCTAAACTTATAAAACGGCACATACTGTACAAAGTATGTTGATATGATGATCGAAAGGAACATGATCACCTGAATTGACATGGCAAAATCCATCGAGATATGCCCAAGAGATGTTCCGAGTAAAATTAGGATTACAGAAAACTCACTTAACTGCCCAAGTCTTGTACTAACCTCGAGGCTTGCATTTGGTACAGCTTTAAATACATTGAAAAATAGTTTAAAGATAAGAGGCTTTCCAATTACAACAAAGATTAGAGCAATTGCTATAAGCGGTGCGTATCCTTGTAAATGCTGAAATTCAATATTCGCCCCCAAAACAAAAAAGAATAATATCATGAAGAAATCTCGAATGGTTTCAGATTTTTGAACAATAATTTTTAATTTGTAATCAGGCAAGAACGTCAAAGATATACCTGCAATAAATGCCCCAATTTCTCTAGAGAAGTTCAAAGATTCTGCAAATTCTGCAAATAAAAAGCACCATGCAAGTCCAAGCAAAAACATCAAATCTGGTTTGTGCAAAACCTTTTTAGCAATAGGCTTAAGTACATATCTTTGCAATACATACGCAAGTGCAAAAATTGAAATTCCCTGCAAAATAAACTTAACTGCCTGAAAAACTCCAAAATAACCAAGCTCTCGTGAACTCGAAATAAACAACAATATAAAGATGGCGAGAATATCCTGGGTAATCAAAGCTGCGATACAATATTGTCTAACATATGTATTTTTGTCCTTTAAATCATTTAAAAGTTTCATCACAACAACCGTAGAACTAAAGATCAAAGCAACAGCCAGATAAACCATCTCAGTCATTCCAAGGCCCGTCATAAATCCAATCCCAAGACCAACTAAAAATATTATGGATGACGCAGCAAGCGTGATAAGGGAACCTTTTCCAAAAGTCCCACCAAGAATTTTCGTCTTAAGTTCAAGTCCAATCAAATACAGAAGCAAAATAATTCCAACCTGTCCAATCGCCTCAAAAAACAGATTATTCTCGATAAGCCCAAAGCCCTGCGGCCCCATGATTAAGCCACTAAATATGAACGCAATCAAAATTGGCTGTTTACTAAGTTCAAGAATAATACTCAGGACCGCTGTAACAATAATAACTAAACTTAATTGGAAAATGAGTTCGTTCATGTTTGAGATTATGTGCGCTTCTTGACCATTTTCTCATATTTTGGGGTGGGTGTGAAGTGCCGTATCAAAAAATATTTTATGGTATGATATCGCTCGGCATATAACATACCAAAATGAAAGAATTTTCGCACCGATCCCGCACCGAATCAATTAAAAAAATGAAAGACGAAAAATTTGACCTCCTTATTATCGGAGGTGGAATCACTGGTGCTGCAACAGCGCGAGATGCAGCCATGCGAGGGCTTAAAGTTGCTCTTGTTGAGAAGTCAGATTTCGCAGAAGGCACTTCAAGTCGTAGTTCAAAACTTGCTCATGGTGGATTCCGCTACTTAGAAAATATGCAGTTTAAACTTGTTTTTGAAGCTCTTTCTGAGCGAACTCAGCTATTAAAAAATGTTCCAGAAATGGTTAAGCCGTTGAAGTTTTATTTTCCTGTTTATAAAAAAGATAAGCATGGGATTTTTATAATTAACCTCGGAATGTGGCTCTACGATCTACTTTCTCTTTTTAGAACACCAGGTTTTCATAAAAGATTGTCAAAAAAACGCCTTTTAAAAGATGTACCTTTTTTAAAAAAAGAAGGATTGAAAGGTGGATTTAGATATTACGATGCAAGTATGTGGGATGATGTTTTGACAGTTGAAGTGATGCGGGATGCGCATGCACACGGTGCCGAGGTTGCTAATTATGTTGAAGCAGTAGATCCAATTTTTGAAGATGAAAAGCTTACTGGATTCGCAGTTAAAGATCGCGAAGCAAATGAATTGTTTGTTGTACAAGCGCAAAAAACCATTGTTTGCGCTGGCCCTTGGACTGATTTGGTTGGATCAAAATTATCAAAAGATTGGAAGCCATGGCTTGAACCAAGCAAAGGTGTGCATCTTGTTTTTGATTTAAAAAAGATTCCTGTTCCTGGGGCAATGGTGATGAGTCATCCGAAAGATGGGCGGATTTCATTTGTGATTCCTCGGAAGGATATGGGAAAAGGCGTGGTAATTGTTGGAACTACTGATGGGCCAACCCCAGAGAATCCTGAGAAAGCTGAGGTTGAAAAAGCAGATATTGATTATTTGTTAGCTTTATTAAACCGTTATTATCCTAATTTGGATATAACTGAAGATGATATTTTAAGTGCTTATGTTGGTGTGCGACCTTTAATGGGAAGCAATGCTGAGGATTTGCAAAAAATAAGTCGCGAGCATCATATAGGTGAAGGTCCTGGAGGATCAGTTGTTGTTGCAGGAGGAAAATATACAACTTTCAGAACAATGGCGCAGGAGATTGTTGACTTTGCATTTCCAAAATCTAAACATGCAAATACAAAAGTTTCTATAAATTCAAATCCAATTTTAAAAAATGAAGACACAGATGAAATTGAATCACAACTACGATTCGAAATTAAAAATCGAATGGTTATTCATTTAGAAGATTTTTTAATTCGGCGAACTTCGTTATTTTTAGAACACAAAAATTTTGACCAATCGACTATACAAAATTTAGCAAAAATTTTAATTGAAAAGACTGGAAGATCGTCTGAAGATGTTGAAAAAGAAACCCAGCGATACCAAGAAGAAGCGAACAAACGTGAAAAATGGCGTAGCCACAACCCTCAACAATAAGCCGAAACTAAGCCGTCGCTTATTCGGCCGACAGTCGCATGTATATCCAGTGGGTACTCGGTGGATACCCGATGGATACCCGGCCGACACCCAACGTATACCCGTCCGGTAGTCGGATGGATATGCTTGTTAAATTACCCCAATTTTGATACCATTTTTAACTGTAAAATTAATAACTTTAAAAACTTATGGAAGAATATGACATTGTAATAGTTGGTGCCGGAGTAGCTGGAATGAGTGCCGCACTTTATGCTGCTAGGGGTGGTGCCAAGGCAGTGGTTTTAGAAAAAAATGCACCAGGTGGTCAACTCATGTTAACTGACAGTATTGAAAATTATCCTGGGATTGAAGAAGTAGGAGGTGTTGAACTTGCTCAAAAAATTATGGCTCATGCTCAAAAATTTGGAGCTGAAATTCGATACGAGGGTGTAAAAGAAATTGATCCGCAAGATGATCATGTAATTTTAAAAACAAAAGATAAAGAGTATAAAGCTAAGTATGCGATTGTTGGATTAGGGTCAGACCCTCGTCATTTAAATGTTCCTGGCGAGGATGAATATCGTGGAAAAGGCGTTTCTTACTGCGCAACTTGCGATGGTGCTTTTTATAAAGATATGGAATGCATAATTGTTGGAGGCGGAGATAGTGCTTTAGATGAAGGAATTGCTTTAGCGAAACATGCTAGCAAAGTAACCATTATTCACCGTCGTGATGAGTTTACAGCAGAGAAATACATGATTGATTTAGCTGAAAAAGATCCAAAAATTGAATTCATGTTTAATAATGAAGTTAAAGAAGTCCGTGGAGGCGAAGATGGAAAAGTTGACCGCGTGTTACTTCATGATAATAAAGAAGATAAAGAGCACGAATTCCCATGCAAAGGTGTGTTTATTTTTGTTGGCTACATACCACGCTCAGAATTAGTCGAAGGAAAGCTTGAATTAGATAATGGGTACATCAAGGTAGATCAGCAAATGCAAAGCTCTCATCCGCGTGTATACGCTGTAGGAGACATACGAAAAGACGCAGTTAAACAAGTCATTGCTTCAGGTGGCGATGGTGCTACTGCAGCAATTTACGTTATGCATCATTTAAGAAAAGGAAACTAAACATACTCGCTCCATTCCATAATTTCCAGGTCGTCCAGGCTGTATCTTTCGATTGCCTCGACCATTAGGTTTGAAACTTGTAGGTTTGTTAATAAAGGCACATTCATGTCGATAGCCCGACGCCTGATTAGGTAGCCGTCAGTGATTTCTTGCCTTGTGTAGTTTTTTGGAATATCAATAACCAAGTCGACTTTGCGTTCGTTGATATAGTCGACGATATTTGGTGATTTACCTGTTGATACTTTGTGAACTTTAGTATTTTTAATTCCGTTTTCATTTAAGAAATTAGATGTACCTTCGGTAGCGAATAAGTTGTATCCCATCTCATGAAGTTTTTTTGCTGAATCTAAGAAGCCCACCTTGTCTTCAATTCGTCCGATTGAAAGTAGTACATTTTTCTTTGGCATTACAAATCCAACTGAAATCATTGCCTTTAAAAATGCTGCGTGAAGGTTTTTACCAAAACACGCCACTTCGCCTGTAGAAGCCATCTCTACGCCTAGCACAGGATCAGCTCCTTGCAGTCTTGAGAAGCTGAATTGAGGAGCTTTTACTCCAACATGGTCTAAATCTAAGGTATTATAATGTTTATAATTTAATGCTTTATCTTTGCTCAATCCCATCATTGATTTTGTTGCGATTTCAATAAAATTATAACCAGTAACTTTTGATGAGAAAGGGAATGATCGACTTGCTCTTAAGTTGCATTCGATTACTTTCACATCATTTTGCCTAGCCAAAAATTGAATGTTAAATGGCCCAGAAATATTCAGTTCTTTTGCAATCTTCTTAGTGATATTTTTAATTCTTCTAATCGTTTCAATGTAGAGTTTTTGAGGAGGCAAAACAATTGTTGCATCTCCGGAATGAACTCCAGCTTGTTCAATATGTTCGGCAATTGCATAGATAACCAATCGCCCTTTATGGGCTACAGCATCTATTTCAATTTCTTTTGCTCCTTTTTCAAATTTACTAATTACCACAGGAGCATCAGGCGACACGCGGGTTGCAGTCTCTAAAAAGTCGATGAGCGAATCTTTATTGTGTGCAACCCGCATGGCAGCACCGCTCAAGACATATGAAGGTCGGACTAGCACAGGGTATTCTACTCTTTTCGCGAATTTCACGGCATCAGACATTTTCACTAATTCTTTCCATTCTGGTTGATCTACTTCAATTCGATCAAGCATACCTGAGAACTTGTGCCGGTTCTCAGCTCTATCAATATTTTTAGGATCAGTTCCTAAAACTTTAACACCTGCAGCTTTTAATTTTGTTGCGATATTATTTGGAATTTGGCCTCCCGCAGACAAAATTACGCCATCAGGTTTTTCCATTTCATAAATATCTAAAACTCTCTCAACTGAAAGTTCATCAAAATATAACTTATCTGAAATATCATAATCCGTACTAACAGTCTCAGGATTATAATTGATCATTATTGTTTCGTATCCTTGTTTTCCAACAGTTTGCAGCGCAGTTACACAGCACCAATCAAACTCAACTGATGATCCAATTGAATACGATCCCGAACCTAAAACAATTACTTTTTTCTTTTTGCTTGGCTTAACATCGTTCTTATCTCCATGATAAGTCAAATACAAATAATTGGTTTGTGCCGGCCATTCTGCGGCCATTGTATCAATCTGTTTTACAACAGGTACAATCCCCAATTTCTTACGTAAATTTCTAATTTCATTTTCTTCATTCTTTGTTATTGTAGCAATTTGTGCATCAGAAAATCCTTGTTTTTTCGCTTCCCTTAAAATGTCTTCGCCTAATGATCGTTTTAATTTCTTTTCTGTATCAATAATATTTTTTAACTTTTCCAGGAACCAAGGATCAATTCCTGAAAGCTTATTAATTTTTTTAACAGTCCATCCACGCCTTAATGCTTCAGCAATTGCCAAAGGACGCTTTGGAGTCGGCACTGAAATCTCTTTTGACAGATTCACTTTGCGCAAATCCAAATGTTTATTTGCTGTGAGTCCATATAATCCGATTTGAAGCATTCTTAATCCCTTCTGCATAACTTCCTCAAAGTTTCGTCCTAAGGCCATAATTTCACCCACAGATTTCATCTCAGAAGTTATCTCTTGCGACACTCTTTGAAACTTCTGCAAATCCCATCTTGGAATCTTTAAAGCTACATAATCCAAGGCTGGCTCAAAGCAAGCCACAGTAGTTTTAGTAACTGCATTTTTAAGTTCCGGCAATGTATACCCAAGACCTAGTTTTGCCGCTACATGAGCCAAAGGATAGCCCGTAGCCTTTGATGCCAAAGCAGATGATCTTGATAGTCGAGCATTAACTTCAATCACACGATAATCTTCAGACCAAGGGTCCAAAGCAAACTGGATATTACATTCACCAACTATTCCTAAATGACGAATTGTCTTAGTCGATAAGTCCCTTAATTTATGATATTCAGAATTTGTTAATGTTTGAGATGGAGCGATCACGATCGACTCACCAGTGTGAATTCCAAGTGGATCAAAATTTTCCATGTTCGTCACAGTAATACAATTATCATCTTTATCTCTTACAACTTCGTATTCAACTTCTTTCCATCCTTTTAAATTCTCTTCAACTAAAACTTGCGGTGAATATGCAAAAGCTTTACTCAACATTTCTTTAAGCTCACGTTTATTATGAGCAAATCCTGAACCTTTTCCTCCAAGTGTAAAAGCCGCACGTATAATTAAAGGGAATCCAATTTTTTCAGCAGCTTTAAATGCCTGGGCTTCAGTTGTACAAGCCCTACTTTTTGGCATCTTTACGCCAATTTTCGTAAGTTCTTTATTAAATAAATCTCTATCTTCAGTGTTTTTAATTGTTTGAACTGGAGTTCCTAAAACCTCAACTTTATATTTTTTCAGGATTCCTTTTTCATCAAGATCGATTCCACAATTTAAAGCAGTTTGGCCTCCGAACGCCAACATAATTCCATCAGGTTTTTCTTTTTTAATAACTTTTTCTACAAAAAATGCATTAACAGGCAAAAAGTAAATTTGATCTGCAAGCTCTTTTGAAGTTTGATTCGTTGCAATATTTGGATTTACCAAAACTGTTTTAATGCCTTCTTCTTTACACGCTTTTATTGCCTGCGCACCAGAATAATCGAACTCTCCTGCCTCACCTATTTTCAAGGCTCCTGAACCGAGGACGAGAATTTTCTTTATCTTGTGAGTTTTTTTAGGCATTTGAAATTAGTATGTAGTCAACATTGTTTAACTTGTGATTTGGAATCATGTATTGTTTGCCCTGATTTGAACCGTCCGTATCTATAACTTTCACTTCACTCCCAAACAACTTTATCACTTTTACACGATCACCTGAAGCTTTCTTTCTCCAAATTTGACCAATTCGTGGTTTAACCATAATTAAAATATTAAGATTAATATTATAGGGATCACCATAAAGGCTGCTATGTATTTTAAAATATTTCTCCTTCTCATTTTGATGACATGTGTTGAAAGATATTTTGTGGTTTTATAAACAAGGTTTGTTCCGAAATTTCCAGGGATAAATAGTATCCCTAATCCAGCTATCATAGTAAGAACAACTCCACCTGCAATTGCATAAGGCTGAGAGTTTGCAAATGATGCCAGTAAAACATCAATAAACGTTGCAACGGATGTGCCGATTAAATATGGAATTGCCTGTCTTAACCTTACTAATTGCGCTATCGCCAACGGCACCATTAAAGTAGTTAACAACGAAGCACTTGGGATTATTATTGTTAGTCCTAGCCCGATTCCAAAGGCTTTCCAGTGGTTCCCTAGCATTTTTTCCATGATTGCACGGGCATGTCTTTTACCTCCTAAAAATACAAATACACTTTTCCCAACCTTCCCCAAACTGAAAATTAATAGTCCAATTCCAAAAACAAATCCAATAGGGATCGGCCATAAATCAAACCTTATTAATTCTAATAAAGGCGCAGTAATCACTGATAGTAAATCTGGTATTTCCTGAAAAACCGGGAAGCCCTCTGCCCATCCAGCCACAGCCTCGCCTGATTTTGTAAACAGCCCTGTTGGAATTTCAATAAGTACTACAAGAACTATCAAATAAAATGAATAAACAATAGTAGCAAGACCCAACTCAAATCCTCTCTGTAAATGCCAATGATCTTTTGTTTTTATAACAAGCGAAGCAATTACTGGAGTTAAAGGATTTCCAAGAGTGATTCCGAGTAAAATAAAGAAGCCAACTTCAAATGTAATAATTTTTGCACCAACTAGCGAATTAGCTAAGATTGCAATTACTGAGCCTGATTGTGCAATTACAGTTGTGAACCAGCCAGCCCCAAAAGCACTTACATCATTATCAACAGTTGTTGAAATTGCCTCAATTGCTCCTTCACTCAGTGCTAATGCAACTTCTTTAATTACTATTACTGACAAAATAAATAGGTATAAAACTAAAACAAGTTGCAAAAAATTAATAATTTTTCTTCTTCTTGAATAAACTCGTTTTCTAACTGAAATTAATTCTTTTCTTGCTGATTCGATTTCTTTTGCAGTCATTTCTTCAACTATATGATTTGCATGTTCAGCTTCACGATGAATTTTTTTGTGCTCTTTTTCCTTTTCTGTAACTGCCTCTTTAGCTTTTTTATCAAAAAGTTTAGTTACTTTTTTAAATCGGCTTTCAATTTTATTTAAAGCTTTACTTCGTTTTTTATGCAAAGTCGTTAGCTCTTTCGAAAGCTTTTTTTCTTCCTCTGTGAGTTTTTGCTCTTCTTCCTTATAGATTTTTGTTTTCTCACGCTTAAGAGTTTTATTAGCGTGTTCTTTAGCTTCGTCAAAATTATGCTGTTTTTTCTTAAGCTCTTTTTTTAAATCGTCTTTATCATTCATAGTTAAGCAGCATTTTTATCTTGTTGGAGCATACCAAAAGTATTACCCTCAGTGTCTTTTACAACAGCGTTCCAGCCAATTCCAGGAATCGGCATTTTTGGCATAAGGATCTGGCCTCCAAGTGTTTCAAGTTTAGCTAAATAAGCATCAATGTCTTCAACATTAATGTAATTTATGATAGGAGTTCCGGGATTCGATCGCTTCATCATCCCACCATTAATTCCCTGACCCTGAATCATATTGTCTTTATCAACAGGAAGGGCATAAATCATTTTATAATCTTCAAAACCCGGTGCACCAAAAATATCCCAGCCAAACAATTCATTATAAAATTTGGTTGCTCTTTCCATATCATCAACTGGAATTTCAAAGTGTACTGGCGGGTGAAAAGGTTCCTTTGGATTCATATAAAAAAGGTTAGCATTACACTAGGGCAATCTTACCTTAAAAAGTTTGAAATTAAAATAGGGGCCCCCGGTATGATCCGGGGGCCCTTCGTTGTCAAGAGGCAATAGATATGTGGAGGCCCAGACCTAGGCCTGCGGCTTCCACGTCAGGGCGGTGTCCGGCAGGGTCCGGCAGCTCACCCAGGTCGGCTCGATGTCCTTGTCCGCAGCCTCTTCCGCTGTCATCTCAGGCTCCTCTGTGGCGGGCGAGAGGATGGCGATGAGCGGATTGAACACCTTCTTGCCGTTGTCCGGCCACAGGCCTTCGATTTCGTGCAGGCCCAGCTCCTTGTAGGGAACCATCTCCACCTGCGCCCAGGTCGCGAACTCGTCGTCGCTCATGGCGAAGTCCTCGGCAGCCAGCGCGAGCGGGCAGCCCGGGACTACCGGCGTGAAGAGCCCCACCAGGGTTCCTCGCGTGGTGTCCAGAGGCCGTGTTTCGATGTTGTCGGGATTGCCCCAGGCAATGTGATTGTGAGTGGTCATACTTTGTTCTCCTTCGTCCTTTCGTGGTTTTTGTTCGTTTTTCCCTGTTGCCTCAATGATCTCAAAACAGTAGAAAAATGCGCTAACAATAAAAAATAGGCATAAGACTAAAAAACTGCTTGGAAAAACATACTAGCTGTTTTCTAAAATATGTCAAATAGTTTAGCTTTCTTTTTGAATTTCTTCCATCATTTTTAATTGATCTTCAGCATGTTCAATTAATAAGTTTAAAGCCATAAAAAGTTTTTTTGCGTCCTGACTCGCTGCAACTTTGTATTTTGCAGGTATTTGTCTTATTTGGATCCATGAATTAGTTTCTACCATTTCTTCACACAATTTTTTAACTGCTTTCATTTCATTAATTCTTTTTTGTTCCTCTTGCTGCCAGCTCTCGTTCATTATTGGGAATTCACCGTTTTTTGTTGCTTCTTCAATAATTACATCATAAAACTCCATATTAAAAAATTGTGGCTGAATAAATTCTGTTAATAAAAATATTGCAGCATATTTGTTTGACTGCACAGCTTTTAAAACTAACACTTCATAATTAGGAAGACATTGAAACAATTCTGCGTCTTCCATGAATTTTAAAGGTCCTTTACCTGGAAAGGTTTGTGCAACTAATTCTGCAGGTGTTTCACATTCATACATTGTACAAAGAGTGGCAATGGTTATTGAAGCCATTGCTTTTTGTGCTTCTTCAAAGTCATCTACTGATTCTAAATATTCCTGATCCATAACATCTTCATATGCTGGTCTTGGCTTTTCGTCAAAATCTTCTATAGCCATTTATTTTTTATTAGGATTTAAATTATCAGCAATATGATTCAAAGCTTCTATTACTGCTCGAGTGTTTGTTTGAGTGCAGATTTTTACAGCATTCGGAAAACTCTTGCTATCTATATTAACAATCATATGCTCATCACTATCAGCAAGCTCATTTATTAATACTGTAGATGCATTGCTAGGAACATACGCATGGTCAGCATATTTAATCATTGGTCCATCATTCAAAGAATCAGCTATTCCAATTGTTTTAAGTCCATTAGCAAGCTCTAAAAGTCCCGTCATTTTATTGTGTCCGATTGGGATAATATCAACAGCAACATCAGAACGAGTAACAATAACTTTGTCTCCATAACCCAGGGCTTTTACCATATTTTCAACTCTATATTGCATAAATTTTGGATGAACGCCCTTTCCTTTATAGATAGTAAACATACTTATAGTTGCAAGCCTTTTCCCAAAATGATCAACCTCAGAAAACACTCCTTCTTCAAAGGCTTGTATTAGCTTTTCTTCCAAATCTTTCATCATTACTTCAGTATCAACATCCACAATCGGCTCTTCAGTTTCGCCATCTTCACTCATGGTACAACCAGTTTCAAGAACATATCCATCTAATAAATCCCGCACCTCTTCTGGCACAGTTTCTTCAACAAACGACAAATCATTACCTGTACATAAAACAACCTTACAAAAATCTCGCACTCTATTTATGGCTTCAGTAAGCTCTGGAAGAAGCTCTTCGTCGATCTCCCATTCAGGATTCAAAAGTGTCCCGTGAAGATCAATTCCAACAATGTATTCTTTTTGGTTTTCCATAGGGCGAGATTATAGCAAAGGAGCACGGAGAGTCAATGTTAAAGCACCTTAACCAAAAAGACGGCAAATTGACGGCAATTTGGTTATAGCATTAAAAACACCTATGCCAAAATGGCGGAGAGGGGGGGATTCGAACCCCCGCGGCGAAATACATCACCCTACAGGATTAGCAATCCCGCCCCTTCAGCCACTTGGGTACCTCTCCGTATAGGTAAGTGGATTGCATAAAGAAGTCTACTTATAGAAGCGCGACTTGTAAAGATTTAGTCTGAAATGACCAATGATTCAAGCTCACTGATTATTGTTGAGCATCTTGATTCTTGTGCAGACCTTTGAAATACTTTCACTATTTTTAATTGAGTAATTAAACTTTTAATTACAATTTCAAATTGCGATGCATCAGTTCTACCTGATGCTAAGTCCACCATCCTATCTATAGCATCAAATGCTGGCATTATTTTATCTGATGTAAACACACATCTAGCAAATTCATCTAATTCAGTTTTGTATCCTAGCAGTTGCTCAGCAATTGCAGGATCAATTCTAGTAGCAGGTGTTTCTAATGGGGCAGTATCAGGAGAGTCAGAGAGTCTGTCATTTTGTTTATAAGTCATATCAGTGAGATTAATTACAGGCGAACAAATATAAGCAAATTTAATTTTTTTGTCAATATTTTTTCATATATTCAGCAATAGCATCACATGCCTTTTCTAAAGTCTCTTCATCAGGCAGCAACACGATTCTAAAATGTCCAGGAACTCCAAAGCCACTTCCATGTACAGTCACTACTCCTGTTTCTTCAATTAAACCTTCTACCCATTTTTTATCATCAACATCACGTTCAATTTTTGGAAAAGCATAAAATGCTCCTTTTGGCTTAACACAGCTGATTCCGTCAATTGCGTTTAATCGTTCTACACAAATATCCCGGCGACGTTCTAACTTGGTAATTGCTTCTTGAATGTGATCCTGCGGTCCATCTAAAGCCGGAGCAATCGCAAATTGCATTGGATGATTTGAACAAAGACGCGCACGTGTAAATTTATTCACAGCTGCAACATAGTCCTGGCACAACTCTTTTGGACCACTCAAAATTGCCCATCCAATTCGCCAACCAGGCACTAAATAATTTTTTGATAATCCGTTAAAAGTTACAAAACAAACATCATCAGCCAAAGACGCAATCGAGATATGCTCAGCATCATCAAACAAAAGCCGATCATAAATTTCATCACTATAAATCACAAGATTATGTTTTCGAGCCAATTCAATTATTTGCATTAGAGTTTCACGTCCACAAACAGATCCAGTTGGATTATTTGGATTAATCAAAACGATTCCTTTAGTCTTATCTGTGATTTTTGATTCAATGTCCGCAACATTCGGCTGCCAATCATTTTCTTCATCTAAATTATATCCGATTTCTTCTCCTTCTAACTTATTTATTATGGCTTCATACAAAGGATATCCAGGCAAAGGAGTTAAGATGTTATCACCGGGATTTAGGATAGAAGTCAAACAAATTTCAATTGCTTCGCTTCCTCCATTCGTCACCAAAACATCCTGAATATTTTTAATGCCCTGAGATTCTGCACGCCGACGAATCGCATCCAAAGCCTCATCAATACCTGAAGAATCCGAGTACCCATTAAATCCTTCGCTCATTCCTTTATTAACAGCATCAATCATATGTTGAGGTGTCACAAAGTCATATTTTAAAGGATCTCCAATGTTGAGCCACATCATTTCTTTACCTGTCGCAGCTGTTTTTTTAGCCAAAACAACGATATCGCGAACAGCATAAGTTACATTTTCTGTCCGTCTTGAAGGAGTTATTTTCGAAGCCATATTAATAGGTTAGATTGTCCAATAATATAGCAAAGAAAATTTATTTCTCCAATCCTAAAATCTGATTAATTTGACGATTAGTAGTTCTTAAAAGTTTATTATGCTGTATAGAAAATACATCATTAACTTCAAGTTGGCGCTTTGTATTTTCTAAATTTTTCAATTTATTTGCAGCTCTAGGGCTTACAAATTCTCTATTTTTTCTGAGTCTTACCATTTCAACAGTAATTAAATATCAAGACAGGATTATGCATGAATTTTCTAACTTTGTCAACCCTTAAGTTCCGGATAAGCAAACTTTTCAATAACATCTGGAACATTTCGCTCCTTTCCTCTGGCAGTCACAAGCCGAGACACAGTATGCGATTCTAAATCGCCAGAATAAGACTTAAGCAAGTCGTCTTTGCCATTAAGCCATTGACTATCCACAATCACTGGCATTCGCATTTTTTTATTGTGGATTTTTGCTAAAAGTGGATTGGCATCACATGTGATTATTGTGAAAGTTTTTTTAATTTCTCCTGTTTCAGGATCAGTCCATGGCTCATAAAGTCCAGCCAAACTAAAAGGTTCTCCACCTTTCATATAAATATAATAGGGATATCTTTTCCCTTTATACTCCTGCCATTCGAAAAATCCATCAACTAAAACCAAACAATGTTGAGATTTTGCAGCATGTTTAAAAGATGGTTTTTCATGGATTGTTTCAGCTCGTGCATTGCAAAGCTTATCCCTAATTGCCTCATCTTTTGCCCAGGGCGGATAAAGTCCCCAATTCGCAAATTCAATTATATAAGGCGTCTCAGCGCTTATTATAGGGTGATCAGGATGTGTAAAAGCACTGCTATAAAAAATCGGATTCATTTTTTCAGGTTCAGCAAACTTAGCATTGAACCGCTTTTCAGTTTTCTTAATATCTGATTTTAAAGAAACAGTGAAACACATATTGATATTTTGACGTTATTCGATATAGTATAGTCTTGCTTTAACAAATTATATCATGAAAAAATTAGCATTATTATTAGTTAGTATTTTTGTATTAACAGCTTGCGGAGGAGGGGCATTAAAGGTTGGCCAGATTATCAATGGAACAGCTGACATCGCACGTAAAACATATGAGCACCCAATTGATCCCCCTGAAGGATATCCATATGCCGCATATGTCCGATATCAAGGAGAAGAAATAGTTCTTTACGGAAAAGATGTAATTAATTGTAAACTAGGTCAGGATATTGATTTTAAAGGTCGTGTAAGACAAGCTGTTGAAGTGCCAGATGGAGAAGAAGAAGAGCAAAAAGAATTGCATGTAGTAATAGATACATTTACATGTAAAGGAGATGTTCCTGAGTACGAAGGAGAAGGAACTTTAGTTTTCCCAATTGAAAATATTTTTAAAGATCATGTTGTTTACGGAAGCAACTTTGAAAATTTAGATCCAATAAAATACGACTGCAAGATTAGAGGCGGAACATTCAATGAATGTGGGTCTCCATGTGAACCAGGAGTAGATGCGTGTATAGATATGTGTACTTACACGTGCGACTTCTAACGCTCTGGAAACATCTTAATTTGCTCGGCAATATCAAAAGGAGTACCAGCAGTTTGAACGAATTCTAAGAGGCCATATAAAACACGCAAATCATTATCGTATGCATCGGTATAATCAATGCTTTCGTACACCTCTATTGCTCTTAAGAGCCCTTCTTCACATAAAGCTGCATATAAAGAAGGATCCATTCCTGTTCTAATTTTTATTGCTTCTTCTTGGGTCAATGGTGCTTTATATCCTCGATAGTTATCTTTTTCACTATCATCAAGTCCAAATTTTAAGGTTGGCTTAGTTTCTTTATCGAGACTACTCCTTAGAACAACAATAGATAGTTGATCAAAGTGTTGCATCAAATGCGTTAATTGCCTGACTCTATCAAACTCTTTTAATATTGTAGGAATTATTTGAAGAATACAGTCATTTAAACATTCTTTGGCTGCTGGTAATTCATCTGCATAAACTGGTTCTTTTAGCCTTTCTGACATAATTTTCAATTGTTAACCAATTAAGGTATTATTAAAGACAATTTTATCCTTAACCTTACAAAAAAATGCACGATAATCACGTATATAACCTTTTAGAACAGCTTGTAACTGAACAAAAAAGTCTTTGGCGAATGAAAGGTGATTACGAACAAGACTCAACAGGCTGCGAAGAATGTGATGCAATGTGGAAAGATCTTGCTGCAACAAAAGAAGAAAGCATTCAGAAGCTTACTGAAATGGTAAAAAAGCATCTCTAAGCTACTCTCCTTTACTAGCCCACGGCTCATTTAACAGCGCATAAAGTTCATCAAACGTGAACTCAACTTGTTGTGGACCTGCAGCATATGCTGCAACCTGATATGGATCAAAATGGAATATGATCGAATCATCAGTTAAAGTCCATGCTGAAAAATTCACAGAATCAGGCCCAGCGCCTTCTTCAATCCAATAATCTTCAACAAATTCATCTTCATAAAGTTGTTCTTTTAGACGTTGAATAGACATGTATGAAATCGCATCAAGCCAGCCTCCTCCATCATCAACAAAGATATCCAAGAGCTCGATCTCCTCAAAAGTTTCAAAATCCAGATTATACGGGATTGTATACATCATCCCATGTGCTGCACCTTCATAGTAAATGTAAGATGCAAATCCAATACTTAAATAATCCCACTCATTATGATAAATCTCAAAATTAATAGTTAACCCACTTTTCATATCATCAGTATTGTCATAAAACTCATCATCCACCCAATCATCAATTGAGTCTTTAAAATACTCAATTTCATCAAAAACAACTTCTGCAACCATATCATTTAACGTATCAAGCTCTTCCCACTGCGGATATTGAACATCAATTATATATGTACCTGTTTCTTCTTCATAAACTTCGGGCCACATATGAGCACCTTCAGTTTCTTCCCAAACATAATCATCTGGCAGATCTAGGTCCTCTGGATAATCGACATCTTCAATTACTTTAATCTTATCTGCTTCTTCAATTTGATCATCAATAAAATCAATAAATTCTTCATCACAACCTGTTAAAAGCGTTGCGAAAACAAGTAATGTTAAAAGTTTTTTCATTGGATTTTGGTTAAGCGAAATTATTATAGCCCGTAACAAACTCGAAAAAAAGTCGTTATTATTTGTACTTAAAGATTTTAAAATGCAAAATCCATATTTGCTATCTCTACGTTGCCATAAATGCTGGACTCACCATCGGTGTCCGAAGCTTAAGGCAATGTAATATTTAGTAAATGAAGGGCTTCTGACACCTAAAGGGTCAGAGGCTTTATTGTATTATTTAATTTTTAAAACCATGGCAAATTTAAAATTTGATCCAAAATTAGTAGCAATCGTTCTTTTATTTTTAGAGATCGTGTATTCATTGATTTCGAAATTATTTGGAACAAGTGTATAGTTTAATTATGAAAATCTTAATTACTGGTGGAGCTGGTTTTATTGGCTCGCACCTCTGTAAAAAATTGCATTCTCAAGGTCATACAGTGATTTGTGTGGATAATCTTTTGACGGGCAGTCGGGATAATTTAGGTGATTATGAATTTATTGAACACGATATAAATGAATCTATAGAAATTGAATGCGATCAGATTTATAATCTTGCATGCCCTGCATCGCCTATCCAATATCAAAAAAATCCAATTCTGACTATGCGAACAAATGTTAATGGAAGCATGAACATGCTGGATCTTGCTAAGGCAAATGATGCGCGAATTCTGCAGGCTTCAACTTCAGAAGTTTATGGGGATCCATCTGAACATCCACAATCAGAAACCTATAATGGAAATGTGAATTGTACGGGACCTCGTGCTTGCTATGACGAAGGAAAAAGGGCAGCAGAAAGCCTATTTTTTGATTATAGTCGCAAGAGGGGAGTTGATGTAAGAGTTGTGAGAATTTTTAATACATATGGTCCAAACATGCTTAAAGATGATGGCCGTGTTATTTCAAATTTTATTATTCAAGCATTGAATGGTGAAGATTTAACAATTTATGGAGATGGCTCTCAAACGCGCAGTTTTCAATATGTTGATGATTTAGTTGATGGGATGATTGCAATGATGGAGGGGGACTTCATAGGTCCATGTAATCTTGGGAATCCTAATGAAATTTCAATCAACGAGTTGGCTCAAAAAATCATCGAGTTAACCGATTCGACTAGTCAGATTATCAATGCACCGCTTCCTGAAGATGATCCAATAAAACGAAAACCAAACATCGAACAAGCTCAAAAAAACCTCAATTGGCAGCCGAAAACTGCTCTCAACGAAGGTCTACAAAAGACTGTCGAATATTTTAAGTCTTTATAGCAAGAATCTCATTTGTAAGATTCATCATAGTTTGAAAATCATTTTCAGATTGATGCTCGTAACCGAGGATATGCAAAATTCCATGAACAAATAAAAATTTTAATTCATCAAGTTCATCCATATGATTTTCTAGAGCCTGCCTTTTAGCAGTGTCATATGAAATAAAAATTTCACCTGCAGTATCCTGCGCCCCAGGGAAATTATCAGCTTCAAGATAACCCAATGAAATAACATCAGTAGGCTCATCTATGCCTCTATGATCTCTATTTAATTTTTGGATAATTTCGTCATCAACAAGCGTAAAAGCAATATAATAAGTTTTTCGTTGATCGAATTCTTTTGGGAAAAGTTCCTTAAAATTTTCATTAATCAGATCAAGGATTTGCTCGAAAACCACTTCAGAAAGCGGCACAATAGTCTCATTGTAATATTCAAGTTTTAGCATTTTGTTGATACTTATTCAGTAATTGGTATACAGCAATTCCATAGGCAGTTGCAACATTTAATGAGTTCGCACGTCCCAACATCGGAATAGAAATCGCTTTATCAGAAAGCTCCATAACTTCTTCGCTTACACCCTCGATCTCATGTCCAATCACAAGGCAAACCGGGTAATCAAAGTCAGCATCAGCATAATGCGTTGGAGGGTCTGTAAGTTCAAGAGTCACAATTTGCACGCCTTGTTTTTTTAATTCTTTCACAACATCTACTGCATTTTTTCGATATTCCCACGGGACAGTCTCACAAGCACCAAGGGAAGTTTTTGTAATTTCTCTTCGCGGTGGCATCCCAGTCATCCCACAAAGATAAATCTTTTCAGCCATTACGCCATCAGAAGTTCTAAAAATCGCCCCAACATTATAAAGGCTCCGAATATTGTCAAGCACAACATAGATTGGCATGCGAGGTTGCTTTTTAATATCTTTGATTGAGCGTTTTGTGCGAAGAATTTCTTCGGGTGTGAGTTTGCGTTGTTTCATGGGAAATAATTTACCACAACGAGCTTTCTCAGAAAAGGGACTTTCTTAACCAAAGGACTTTGGTTGAATAAAGCCTTTGCTTGAAAAAGGACGTTGGTTGGCAGTAGACAAAAAATATTTGACAAAGCTGGCAAAAGAAGGTAATAATATATCACCAACTTCAATAATTTTACTATTTTTTATGTCAACTACTGCAACGAAAACGTTTGATTTGAGCCGAAAAGAGGCTTCCGAGATACTAAAAGTGTCAACACGCACTCTCGATCGCTATATTAAGAGTAAAAAGGTGTCTAGCAAGAGTATTGCAGGCCGAATTATGCTAAATCGTGATGAAATTTCATCACAAAAAAAAACCAGGAAACATAGAAAAATCCGCACTAAAAGCAAAGCACATCCTGAGACAATTGAAATTAATAAAACAATCGAAGAGTCTACAAAAGCTGAAGAAAAAGTATATCAAAAACTATATGAAGAATTAAAAGTTGATGTCCGTACGTTTCAACAACGTCTCGAAGGTGCAAACTACCGAGTCGGACAATTAGAATCAGAAGTTAAAGCCTCGGTTCCACTTTTAGAACATCAAAAAGTTCTTACGTCAGCTAAGAAAGAAAAGCATAATAATAAAATCCTATACATCCTATTAGGGGCAGTGCTAATTCTTCAACCACTTTGGTTGATCCTGGCATATCTTTAAACCTTCTTCATCTCGATTCGATCTGGTGAATTAAGTTCATATGAAAAGTCTTCAATTGAAGATTCCATCTTTTCGATAATCCCAAATGGACTAACAAGCGCACTTCTTAAAGTATTACTTTCACCAATCGCTGAAAAACTATAAGGAGAATTTAGAATAACTCCATTTAGCATTATTTTTTTGTTAGGCAACGTATCAAAACCAATAGTTGCATCAGTTAATCGAATTCCATTTACGCTCACAGCCTCAGCACCTGATGCAAAAAGATCATTTACAATATCAGTGAACCATAAGCCATCAATTTCATTGGCAATTTCTATTTCAATCCCGGTTCCATAAATATCAGTTTCTCCGGCTATCAATTTATTTTTCTCAATCTCCTTATTAATCGAAGCAAGCGCATTTGCCTGTGTCGAGGTCTCTTCCAGCTGCTTATCCAATGTTTCAATTTCGTCTTTAAGTTCATCATTTGAAGTTTTTAGGATTTGGATTTTCCTGAAAATATTTTCGCTTGAATCACGTCCAACAGACGAAACATAGTTTGTAAAATACTTTGCTTGAGTCATAACCAGGGCTCCAAGTATGATCCCTGATATTAGCAGGATTATGATTTGAGCTGTTCTGTCTGTAAATTTTTTAGACTTCGCCATTAGCAGCAGTTATAAATTTTAATCTAAATTGACCATTATAAATCGGCAGAATTACATGATTCATAGGATCAATTCTAAATTGAATTCCGTTTTCCTTAACTCTTTTTTGAAGATCAGTTAAAGTGCCTATTTCTGATAATCGAATTATAAAAGATCCATAATCCCCAATTGCGGTTATTGTAAAAGGAGGAGTTAGATTTGAGTTATTAACCATAACAGTATTTCCAACAGAAGTAATTGGAGACGTAGCAATCACTCGTTGATCATTTATTGCAATTCCTTCGACATTGTGGGCGCGTAGCAAATTTACGATATCACGTATATCAGCAGCAAAAACTATACCAGCCTCTTCAGGAGAGATGTTTTCACGATCAATATAAAGGCTGTCATCAAGTTCAATTTTAAATCCTTCACCTTTTAGCTCGGTTAGTCCGATTTCTTCTTTTAATATATTTAAATTTTCAAGATTTGAAGTTTGACTAACCAATTTATTTTGCTCAAGACTTGTGTTAATTTTTTCACGCAAAGTTCCGATTCGACTTTTTAAAATAACCTCATCGTTAACGTATGATTTAATTAAATCCTTTTGTGCTTCAATTTGATCAACCGGATATGAACTACCCAGAGGAGTCGCAGTTCTGAACTGCGCCATAACAAGAACTCCAACAAGAATACCTGCAATCACCGTAATATATTTTAGCGAACTTCGATTAATTTTCATAAAAAGCCTTTAAGCAAGAAAAGTGTACAAAAATAAAGCTGTAATGTCTATTAGGAATTGACATTATAATAAATAGAACCGTAAAATATTCTCTTATAGAGAACATATGACACAGAGACATATAATTGGCCAAACAGGACCGCATCGAAGAATTGATTTGAGCGAAATAGACGAGGATACTCCATATGAACAAATACTTGACGAACATCAAGATCTTTTGGAACAAGTAGAAATAAGAACAGAAGAGGCTAGAAAGATCGAACAGGATAGAAGTTTAATTCCTTTACATAAGCGCACACAGCTTGAATCTGTTCAGAGAATGATTAATAGAATTGCTGATGAAATTAAAACTAAGCAAAGTGCTGTTTTAAGACGACAAAGTAATACAAAGCAAACATTTCCAGGTGAAATATTAAATCCACGGCAATCTCAAAGAATTTCACAAGATATATTAAGCGAAGCTGATCAGGAGTTTCAAAGAAAACTTGCATCCTTAAATGTAATCCAACTTAGACTTGATAAAGTTGCCAATAAAGTGGAGACTCTACTTAGTGAAATTTAGGCAATTTTAGAATTATGATCGCATTATTTGATTCAGGTTTTGGAGGCCTTACGGTTTTAAAGCCTTTAATAAAAAAATTACCGCAGTATGATTACCTTTATTTAGGTGATAATGCCCGCACACCCTATGGGACTCGAAGTCAGGAAACAGTTATTCGCTATAGCGAACAAGCAGTTGAACACCTTTTTGATCAGGGCGCAGAATTAATTATCACAGCTTGCAACACAGTATCGGCACTTGCATTAAGACACCTCCAGCAAAAATATAAAGATAGAAAAATCCTTGGAGTTATAAGGCCATTGGTTGAGCAAGCAGCAGAATCAACAAAATCAAAACGCATTGGAGTTGTGGGTACTCGAGGAACAATCAATTCAAATTCATACAATGAAGAACTTGCAAAATTAGATCCTAAAATAAAAGTGTATAGTCAGGCTTGCCCTTTGCTTGTACCTTTTATTGAAGAAGGTTGGCACAATAAACCAGAAGCTCTTAAAATCCTAAAAACTTACCTTCGCCCTCTTAAATCTAAAAACACTGACACGCTTATTCTCGGCTGCACACATTACCCTCTAATGCATAAATACTTCGCTAAATATATGGGAAAAAACGTCAAGGTTCCTGAACCTGGCAAAGTAGTGGCTGATTCCCTCACAGATTATCTCGAAAGACATCCTGAAATCGAGACCCGCATATCCAAAGGCAGCAAACGCGAATATTCAACAACTGACTGTATTGATAACTTTAAACAATTTGCAAATCGCGAATTAAAGCTTAATATAGATAAGGTCAGTAAAGTAAAATTATGGCAATAAAAAAGGCAAAGCGATTAGCATTATTTGGAATGATTCTGGTGATTTTCACGCTGTTTCTCGATAGCTATTTCACGGCTTTATTTACAGCGATTCGAAGCGATCTATTAACGAATTTAATGGAGTTTATTACTGACTTTGGCCTACTATTTTTAATAGGCGTGATTGGGGTGGTGGCTTTATGGAAGCGTAAATATCGAATGCTCATTTTCATGGCCATTTGCGCGATTTTAGCTTTTGAAGGAGCATTTATTTTAAAGATGATTTTTCAGGTACCAAGACCATATGTTTTGAGTTATGAGGAGCCGATTTTTCTCGCAAGCGGGTATGCGTTTCCGAGTATACACACTGCATTTATTGTTTCTCTGCTGCCGTTTCAGAAGCATCTATTTAAAAGGTCAAACCTGATTTTGATTTATCTGGTTATGTTTGGAGTTGTGTTTAGTCGGATTTATCTTGGTGTTCACAGTATGAGTGACATTGTGGCTGGAATTGCAGTTGGAAGCATTGCAACTTATACATTTTTAGGAGCTGAGCAGCGACATGGTTTGATTGAATGGTTCCGTGAGCGCGTGACTGACAAGTTTGAATTGCGTCGCCAAACAGCTCATTTGATTATTGGCCTGGCTATTGTTTTTTTACTAAAATTACAGCTTTTAAATGCTCAAATTCTCTTTATAATCACTGCTCTGGGTGGACTAGTCGTTTTATTCGCAATGCGTTACAGATTGCCTATAATTCATGATATTCTTGAGTATTTTGAACGACCTCATCATATTCGTCGATTTCCTGGGCGTGGTTCGTTTTTTATGTTTTTAGGAGCAGCACTGGCCACTTTGATATTTGAGCTAGATATTGCAATGGCTGCAATTATGATTATGGCAGTAGGGGATTCAGTGACGAATATAGTAGGGCGTCATTTTGGAAAAGTAAAAAACCCTTTTAATGAGAAAAAGAATATTGAGGGCACTTTTTGGGGAATTGGAACCGGGACTTTAGCCGCACTTTTGTTTGTTCCTTTTGGCGCAGCTTTTTGGGCAGCAACAATATCCATGATAATAGAATCATTGGATTTAGGTTGGCGAAGACGAAACATTGAACTAGACGACAATGTGATAATTCCTTTAGTTGCAGGGGTAATTATGACGATAATTATTTATTAAAAAACCGCTGACAAGATGCCAGCGGTCTTTATTTAGATTTGATTATTCCGAATACGAAATTCTATTTAATTCACCTAATTTATCTTCTTCAATTACTTTAACGTCGTTAGATTTTATGTCTCCGAATATTTGAACGCGTCCTGCAAATGCAGAATCAGGTCCTCCTGTTATACCTCTGAGATCCTTAACATCAACACCTTCTAATCTTATCAAAACATCTCCTTCATTAGTTTTAATAGGTTCTCTTCCGAGCGTTACGGTCATATTGCTAAGAGTAGCCTCACTAATTCCATTTTCTTGTATTATTGAAACTTTATCTTTTGGAACTGCAATCATTGGTCGATAACCTCTTACATGTAGTCCTTCAATTCTATTTTGTACATCTTCTTTATCTGAAAGTGCTTCGTTTTTAAATGCATATTTAAATCCTTGTGCATAAAGTGGATTTTTTCCTTCCTCATAAAGCGCATTTTCACCCTCTTTAAAATAATGATCAAGTGCTTCAGGAGCTAAAGTTTGTTGTACTTGTTCGCTTATTTCATCTTGATATTCTGATGCAGTCAGTGTTTCTTCATCAAAATATTCAACACCATCATAGTCTTTAGTAGTTAATTTTTCAGGATCAACTACTGAAAAATCTTCTGGCTTGATTTTTATTGCAGTTGGTTTAACTCCTCCTGAAAAGATTTTCTTAGCACCACCAACGACACCTGAAAGCATTTCAGCATCTGCATCATCAAGTCTAATATAAACATATTCTGAAAGATCTACTTCTGCTGAAAGTGAAGGTGTTCTTCCAATTGAAAAAGCTATAGAATTTTCTTCTTTTGGAACAAAGCCATCCTTTTTAAATTTCTCAATCTTGTCCCGTCTTACTGCTGCCATTGCCCGATAACCTCTACCTACTAGGTCATCTAACATATCTCTGATATCAGCATCATCATGACTCCCAAGGTTATTTGCTTCAATTACTTCTTTAAGCGCATTTGACCAAAGAATAGTCATATCCTGATGAGAAAGACTTTCCTCAGCAGCTTGTAGTTGTTCTTCAACTCTTCCGAGACCACCCGGAGCAACACCTGGATGTGTATTTGCCATTTTGTTTTTGTTTTAAGAATAATTTGATTTTATCTTGACATTATAGCACAAATGGTAGAGTATATCAACCTTTCACGAGGCATTTAATGATTATTTCTCATGGTTAAACGCATTGACGATTGTCCATATCCCGAATTTAGGCAACTTTCAGTTGCTTCAGTTAATTTTGATGTTAAGGAGCCTCATATCCTGATAAGAGTTCCTTCTGAAATAGTCGAGAGAGCCGGGAAAACTCTTGCAGCCTTTCAAACTGAAACAAGATTTGGATATGCTGCCGAAACAGACGATGGATATGTGGAATTAGCTTTAAACGTAGCAATAAATCCAAATGATAATTATGAGACATGGATGAAGCGAAATAGGCAAATATTAGTTGAAATTGGTCAGAGATTTAAGAATATATTAGGTGGGCATTTAGCAGAATCCGAAGAAGGGGATTGGGAAATATCATTTCATTTGATAATGAATAAAGAATTTGAATCCATAAGCGGAAAAACCGCAAATGCTATTCATCAATTATTGTCCCATGCATCCGAAGAAGTTCCATGGATGGATGATGCACTAAAAGCAAAACAAAAAACAGAAGAAGAAGCTGCACCAAAAATGGGAAAACTTATTCCCATTCGATAGTTCCCGGGGGTTTGTTCGTTAGATCATAGAACACACCGTCTATTTCAGGTATCTCATCGAAGCCTTGCGTGAGTTCATCGAGCCATTCCCACTTCATTGGATAGAAATTTGCTGTCATTGCTTCTTCAGATTCGATAGGCCGTAGAACCAAGCATTCTCCTTGATCATCGTTTAGGCTGATTGGCAAAAGCACAGTAGGGAACTGCCAAATCTCATCATACATTTTATGATATTTGATGAATTGAGTAACCCGATAGTCAGCTTTTTGCAAAATCTCTATTCGATCTTTTGTTAAATATCCAGGTTTAATCTTTTTATCAACAACTCCACGCGGGTGTAACAGCAGCAAAACTCGGTTAATTGTATTAAATCGGTTCGTTATATCAGTTGAAATTTCTCCTAACTTATCCCAGTCTCGCTCAACACCTTTATGCATTTTGATTAGGAATGGATGTCTGTAAGTTCGGGCATCTCCCTGAACTCCTACGCTTTTTAAAGGCAAAATCTGACCACTTACATCATAAGTTTCTTTTAGATATTCATTGATTTTTGTTTCTTCTACTTCATGATTTTCCGGGTAGTCATCTTTTTGAGCACATAAGCATCTAACACCAAGTCCAGGACCAGGAAAAGGATGTCGATTTACAATATCCTCAGGTACGCCGAGCTTCTTTCCAACCTCACGAACCTCATCTTTATAAAGCTGAGTTAAAGGTTCAATAACTTTACCTTCATCAATCAGTTTTTGAATTTGTTCAACTCGATTATGATGCGTTTTAATCTTATCTGCATGCTTTGTTCCACCTGTTTCAATTGTGTCAGGATAGATAGTCCCCTGACCTAAAAGCCATTCATCAGGATTCAAATTCATAGTCTCTACTGTTTGTTTTTGAACATCTATAAAAGTATCTCCAATAATTTTTCGCTTAGCCTCCGGTTCATAACTTTCAACTAGCCGATTAAAGAATCGATCACCCGCATAAAAGAAATGCACGTTTTCAATTCCTGCTTTTTTATAAGCTGCTTCAACTTCTTCACGCTCATGTTGTCTCATTAATCCAGTATCAACAAACAGCCCATGAGTATGCTCAGGCCCGATCGCATTTTGAATTAATTTGTATGCCACAGTTGAATCAACACCTCCGCTAATTAGCATAAACACCTTATTTCCAGCCACTTGATCCTTAATTCGTCCCATTTCATCTGTAATAAATTTGCTCAAATCCCAGTCTCGCGCAGCTCCAGTTAACTCAACAAAATTTTCCAAAATCTTCATTCCATTTGGAGTATGCGTAACCTCAGGATGAAATTGGACTCCATAAATATTTTTTGAAAAATCCGCAACAGCTGCATTAGCACAATCATCACTTGAACCAACAATCTCCATGCCCTCAGGAAGCTCCTTCACCTCATCTCCATGACTCATCCAAACAGTTTCGCTATCCTGCATATCTTTAAATATACCTTCTTTTTTAGCAAACCGAACACTCGCTGTCCCATACTCTTTAACCTCTCCCTGATCAACTTTTCCGCCTCTTTTATAAACCATCAATTGCAATCCGTAACAAATCCCAAGTATCGGCACACCAATATGAAAAATCTCCGGATCACAATTCGGAGCACCCTCCTCATAAACGCTTCGCGGACCTCCACTCATAATAATTCCTTTATACTCCTTCAATTTCTCAGCAGGCGTATCACTATCGAGAATTTCTGAGTACACATTCAAACGCCGCACACGATTCGCTATAAGATGAGCATATTGGCCGCCAAAATCGAGTACTGCTATTTTGTCCACGGGATTTATTTGTTAATTGGTTGCTTCTCTTATATCATATTTCTGACGCTTATTTAACCCAAAAATTATGTTTAAAAAATGCGAACACAAAGAACCATTCGTTCGACTTGTGATTTATGGATTAGCTGGTGCAATTGCAGGTTTACTCGCTGGTTTTGTTTTAGGATTGGGAATTTGGGGACTTCAGTATCTTGTTTGTTTTATTGATGCAAACTTGAATTGTAACGGAATAATGAATGCAGCAACCTTTTTAGGAAGTGGAGCCGGAGCATTTTTAGGAGCTTTACTTGGAGGTTTGAGTGCGCTTAAGAAGAAATAATTTACTCCACCCTCTGCACCAAAGTAAGCTCTTTTGGCACAGGCTTTACGCTATTCCCATATATATCTGTTGCACTATCAATCGTGAGTTTATAAAACTCTTCAAACTGCTCAGTCATTCCTTCTACTTCGATCCACATATCTCTAAAATCAACACGAACATTTTTCACGACTATCTCGTCGTGTTCATCTGAAGCCTTATCCATATCCTCAATCGTCACCTTCCCAACTGATGCAGGATCAATCCTTTCATTAAAAACAACCAGGATTTCATCTAAAGACAGCATCTCAGAATAAGCAACTCTAGGTCCTAATTTATCAGGCAGTAAATTAAATTCAAGTTCCATGTCCCGAAGCAGATTGCCTTCCCAGATCGCATAATTTTCACGTCCTTCAAAATCATCAGAATCAATTATCGTACCTTGCGGAGCCTCTACAACAACCGAATAACTGTCATTGATTGTTCCGCTTTGTTTAACCAAATCCAACTCGTACTTTTTACCTGTAAATACTGATGTTGGCACTTCATATTCCATCTCAATCACAATACGATCACCAGGATTTAACTTAACTATCGTTCCATAAACAGTATGCTCAGAAGTCGAATCATCATGGGTAGTCACATTTGCGTTTTTAAGCTTTGAGCCCTTTGGCATGTATACTCGAACATATCCAGAGTATGCACCGCTAATAGGCACGTTAAAATCTCCGAAATGCTCCATTTCAATTATGGTCTTTCCAGTCAAAGTGTAGCTTTCATTATCCTCCCAAATTTGCAATCTATACTTAACATCTCTTTTTATATATCTATCAGATTTCATGCCTGCGAGATTTGCCTCTACTACAGCCAAAAAGTCGCCGTCAGCGATTGGCCACGTACCACTCCATCCTTTTTCATGGATGGCATTTTGAAGAGATGAATTAAAAAAGTGCAGTTGAATATGTTTCTCGTTTAAATTTTTCACAACCATATCGCTAACCTCTCTCCACTTAAACGGAGAGAACACAGTTTCTTTAATCAAAGCTTTCGCAAGAGGTCCTAAAATACTTTTTCGCTTTGCCACTTCTTCAACATCATGATAATCAATATTATGAAGACTGAACTCGAGCATTTCAAAAACATTGCCACTAGTAAACTGAAGTTCTCCGATCCTCACGTACTTCACAATATCCAAAAGATCCTCCATAACTTTCAAATTCACTCCAATCACTCCATCAAAATTCGTCTCACTGTCAGTCTTTCTATACATTTGCATAACTTCGGCTACTGTCTGCGGAAAATCAGCATAATAATTTGCATCTCTAAATGTATATCCCTGATAAAACTTCCCATCTAACAACTGTTTTTGAGGGTATGGAGGTTCAACATATTCATGATTCGCAATCTCTCCAAAAACATCATTTATTTCAAGGCCTGCAAAGAATCCATTTCTAAATCTCAGCGTTCCATAAGCAGAAATAAATCCACCTGTTGGCCTAAGCTCATTATTATTTTGAAACAAAACCAAATAATTTTTCTCACCAAAAGGACCACCAGCAATATCAAAATAACGCGGCATAAAAAATCGCAAACCACTTAAACTGCTCAAAACATATAACGCCACAAAAAGCACTGCAAAAAGCGCGATAAATAAATATAGTCTTAACCGTTTTTTCTTTATTTTCGTCAAAGGTCAAAAGTTAAAGGTCAAAGGTCAACCCAAAGGTCGCATTAACGGGAACATTACAACGTCTTTTAAATTGTCCTGTTGGGTAAGCAAAGTCACGATTCTGTCGATTCCCATTCCCCATCCAGCCATTGGAGGAAAGCCGTGTTCCATTGCCAATACAAATTCATCATCCATTCCATGTGCGTCTTCATCACCTTTTTCTTTTGCTTCAGATTGTGATTGAAATGCTTCAGCCTGTTGCAAAGGATTAATTAACTCTGAATATGCATTTACAATTTCCCATCCATTTACAACTAATTGGAATCTATCAGCAACTTCTGGATTTTCATCATTTCGTCTGGCAAGCGGCGAAAGTACAGTTGGATGCTTAATCAAAAACATTGGATCAACTAGTTTTGGACGAGAAACTTTTTTATAAAGATGATCAATTAGATTTCCAAGACCGAGTTTTCCTGCATCTTCAATGTCAATTTTTTTAGCTTTAATTTCAGCAAGCAATGATTCTGCATTGTCATATTTATTGATATCAATGCCGCAATCCTGCTTAATCAAATCAGCCATTGAATGTCTAGGCCAAGGTCCTTTAAAGTTAACCTTTGTAGGATTTCCATTACGATCCAAAATCTCAACATCAAGAGAACCAACTGTCTCCATTAAAATATACTCAAACATTTCTTCAGTGAATTTCATTAAATCTTCATAGTTCCAATACGCACAATAGAATTCATTCATTGTGAATTCCTGCAAATGCGAAGGATCCATCCCTTCATTTCTAAATACCTTTCCAATTTCAAAAACACGTTCAAATCCGCCAGCAATAGCCTCTTTTTGATATGTCTCAATTGCTATTCTTAAGTAAAAATCTTTATCTAAAGCTTCATGATGAGTTTTAAATGGTTTTGCTAAAGCTCCTGAAGCAGAGCTGGCCAATACTGGGTATTCAATTTCATGAAAGTCATTTTTCCAATAGAATTCACGAAGTTTTCTAAGAAAATTTGAACGAAATTCAAACCGCTTTTTTGTTTCTTCATTCATAACAAGATCTAAATATCTCTGTCTATAAATTGTTTCCTGATCTTTTACTCCGTGGAATTTTTCAGGAAGTGGCCGCAATGCTTTTGATAATAAAACAAAATCCGTGATGAGAAGTGTGATCTCTCCATGCTTAGTTTTAAATAGCTCACCTTCACATCCTAAAAAGTCTGCAACATCAATTTTTTTAAGGGATTTATATTTATCCTTTCCTAAAACATCCTGCATAAAACAAATTTGAATACGCCCGGAAATGTCTTGTAGTTGACCAAAACTTAATTTTCCATGTGATCTAAAAGTCATTAATCTTCCGCAAATTTTCATGTCTGATTTTGCCTTTGCCATGATTTCTTCAGTTTCTCTAACTCCATCTTTTTCACCTAATTCTTTTGCATCAACACATTTATGAGTTCGTTTGTATTGATCTAAATATGGAATTTGCCCAGCTTCTTGTAAGTCTTTTAATTTTTGAAGCCGATCATTGTATTCATTTGAATTTTCATTATTATTTTCAGGCATTCTAAGATATTGTTAATTTCACGGAACAATATACCCTAAAACTGTTTGACAGGCCATATTAGTTTGCAATATATTCAATTACTGAAACCAATTCTTTATGGGTAAAAAATTCCCAGAACAAACCGTAAAACCAGATGATGAACCTGCTGAAGGTGAAGGCAATTCTGAGGAATCAGAAGCAACAACAGAAGAAAAATTATATCCAGCTTATAGAATTGATACATCAACTCCAATTCCAACAATAAAACAAGGTGTAAGACGCTTAGTAAGAGGAACTTCATCTAAAAGAACAGTTGATCCTGTTGTTCTTTCCGATACTTTAAGAGAGTGGGGAGTGAGGCCTTCTGACGGGAAACTTGTAGGAGGTTCAATTATTTATAGAAAACCTCCCGACGAAGAAGATGAAGAATAGCTACATAAGACTACAATACGTAAATTGACTTTAGTCAAAACCTCGCTTATATTCAGCGCAAGTGCTTCTACTCTTTTTCAAGCATTGGCGAAAAATTCACTACGCAGAGATTGCATAATCTTCTGCTTTTCGCTGTTTCTCAATACTAATAAATTTGAGTTGTTCCTTCTTAAATGCCAATTCAATACGACCAATCGGACCGTTACGATGTTTCCTGATATAAAGATCTGTTAATCCAGCACGATCAGAATCTTCTTCATAATAATCTTCACGGTACATCATTAATACAACATCAGCATCCTGCTCAATTGCTCCTGATTCTCTCAAATCTGAAAGCTGAGGAATTTTGGTAGGCCGCAATTCAACGGCACGTGAAAGCTGTGATAAGGCAATAATTGGAATATTTAATTCACGGGCAAGACTCTTTAATGAACGTGAAATTTCTGAAATTTCCTGTGTACGATTTCCACCACCATATTGCGAACTTTTTCCTCCACTCATTAATTGTAAATAATCGATAATAAGAAGATCTAATCCGTGTTCCATTTGTAGACGTCTAGCCTTAGCTCTTAATTCAACAATCGAACCTCCAATCGAATCATCAATAAATAACTTCATATTATTTAATTCATCCATAACACCACCAACTTTTGCAAAATCTTCATCAGTTAATTTTCCTGTTCGCATTTTCCAAGAATCAACTCCCATCAATGAACAAAACATACGTTCAACCAATTGCTCCTTCGACATTTCTAATGAAATAACACCAACTGCTTTACCCTTGGCTGCAACGTTTTGGGCTATATTAAGCGCTAAAGCAGTTTTACCCATTGAAGGACGAGCAGCAATGACAATCATATCAGAAGGTTGCATTCCAGATAAAATATTATCAAGATCTCTAAATCCTGTTGGAACTCCACGATATTTTTCTTTGCTATCAGGATCATGAAGATCAGCAAGTTTTTCGTAAGTCATTGTCAGAACTTCTTTCACATGCACAAACCGATCTTTAATAAATGTTTGCGACACATTAAATAAAGATTTCTCAGCTTCTTCCAAAAGACTTTCAATTTCATCAGTTTCATTAAATCCAAGTCCAGTGATTGTATCACCTGCTCTTAAAAGTTTTCTTAAAACAGATTTTTGTTTAACAATTGTCGCATATTGAAAAATATGACTTGCTGTAGGCACTTCTGAAGTTAACTCAGCAAGATACGATGCGCCTCCAATCAGATCCAATTCTTTTTTATCCTCAAGTTGACTAGTCACTGTCAAAACATCAATTGGATTTCTTTTTTCAAAAATCTCAATAATAGCTTTATATATTGCTGCATGTTTGTCATGATAAAAATCCTCAGCCGTAATCAGATCAGCAATTTTAATAATTGCATCTTTGTCGATCAGAAGTGATCCAAGTGTCGACTTTTCCGCCTCCAGACTATGTGGAGGTACTTTTGTTAAATCCTGATTCATACGAGATTTTTATTGGGAGTCCTATGGTACACACTTTGCACTTAAATTTCAAAATTTTTTATGATTTTTTTACAAAATTTTAATGATTTTTTGTTAGGATTGTTTCATTATGAATAAATCAATTGGAAAAAAAGGGGAGCAGTATGCGGCAGATTACCTCCGCGCACTTGGCTATGAAATTGTTAGAACTAACTACCATATTTTAGGTGGAGAGATTGATATAATCTCGCGTCAGGATGGTGAAATTGTATTTGTTGAAGTTAAAACGCGAAGGTCGAATCGATATGGACTTGGTGAAGAATCAATAAGTCGAACAAAACTAAGGCGACTCAATTTAGCAATGCATCGATATCTTTTGCAGCTCTATTGGCGATGCGATTATCGCCTCGATGTTATAACGATACAAATGAATTCCTTTGAAGAAGTTAGCAACTTAAGGCATTATAAGAATGTGCCTGTAACTTAATTCAAATGGACAACTATAAAAGGAATCGATTAATCGGCTTAATAATTGTAGGTGTAATTGTGATATTAGCTGCGATTTATTATTTTTGGTTGATGACTCCAGATAATTCTCGAATAATTGATGGAGATGGTATAGAAATACCGATTTCTGCTGAAATTAGTGGACCTTTCAAATACACAACTTTTAATCTTCCGGTTGGATATTCAAAATATAAATCAGCACTTAATGATATAAGTCTTTTTGAGAGTTTTGATCCGGATTATGCGCTGTCGCGACTTCCTAAAAAAATTGAAAACATTGTATTTAGTAAAGATGGCCAAAAGGCAGTTGTTTTTGAATCAGATGCAGTTTCTTATTATGACGTTGCCTCTAATAAATTGACTGAAATATCTACACTGGCTGGAGGATGGGGTAGCGGAGTGTTTTCTGATGATTTTTATACGATCGGATATGACGAAGCTTCAAAAAAAGATGCATTGAAAGTTGTAGACTTAGAGGACGGGAGCGCTGAGGATTTGGTTTATTTTATAAGGAACCTTGAGGATTATGAAATAACCATATTTAACGAATTTATATTTTTAGCTGATCAAACTTTTATTCCAAATGTACTTTATTTAATTGATGTTTCAAGTGCATCTCGAACAAATATTTATGAGGCTGATTATATTGCTCTTGGCGATGTTGGTTCAGCTTATTTTTCTTTTGCTGCAGGTGAAACACCTTATAATGCTTCGATTAAATATATGGATTATATCACCCAGGAAATTAATGAATTTACCTTTGATGCAAATATTTTAAATCTCGGATTTGAAGATCAGGGTGCAGCATATTTTATTTCTGACTCGGAATTTAGTGGTGGTAGATTTCTTGATTCAACGAACGATATTGTGACTATTGAAGATCTCACAAGTTCATATGCTGAGCCAAAAACTCTCGGTTTATACAAATGGGATGGTTCTTATAATTTCATAATGGATTTGTCAGAAATTCTACCTGCAATCCCAGACAGGATAGAGGCTAGAGACAATGTAGTTAGAATACTGATTGACAAAGAGTATTGGGATGTGAAAATTACTTAAACCTCTTCACTCTCAAGCTGTTTGTCACAACTGATACTGAACTCATTGCCATTGCGAAGCTCGCGAATACAGGGCTTAAAAGTCCAAATCCAGCTATTGGGATACCGATTGTATTGTAGATGAATGCCCAGAATAGATTTTGTTTAATCGCTTTGAATGTTCGTTGCGATAGCTTGATTGCTGTGTAAACTTTTTTAGGAGATCCGCGCATAATCACTATGTTTCCGGTTTCAATTGCAACGTCTGTTCCTGTTCCAAGTGCGATTCCTAAGTCTGATTGAGCAAGCGCAGGTGCATCGTTTATTCCGTCTCCCACAAAGGCCACGACTTTGCCAGCTTCTTGTAATTTCTTGATTTCCTGAGCTTTGTGTTCAGGCAATACACCAGCAATTACTTTTTTGATGTCGACTTGTTTTGCAATTGCCTCTGCGGTTTTTTGATTGTCGCCTGTTATCATCATTATTTCGATTCCCATTTTTTCTAAGGAATCCACTGCTTCTTTTGAATCTTCTTTTAGGGTATCCATAAGTCCTAAAATTCCAATCAATTTATCACCATGTGAAACATAAATTGGAGTTTTTCCTTCTTCTGAAAGTTGTTCAACTTTCTTTTTATGTTCGTCTGAGATTTCAACATTAAGTATTTTTTCATTACCAAGAGCAAGCTCTGTTTGATGTTCTTTGCAGCTCGCAGTCACACCTTTTCCACGGACTTCTTCAAAATCTTGAAGCTCTGCTTTGTCAGATTTTTTATTTTCACCAAACTTAGCGATCGCCTCTGAAAGTGGATGATTAGACATCTTTGCGAGACTATACGATATTTTAATAACTTTTTCTTCTGGGAAATCAAAAGGAATAACATCAGTTACTTTCGGCTTACCTTCGGTCAAAGTCCCGGTCTTATCAAAAACAACAACATCAACTTTATTTGACCTTTCAAGAGTCTCACCATTTTTTATAAGGATTCCATGCTTTGCCCCAACTCCAGTACCAACCATAATCGCTGTAGGAGTCGCAAGTCCAAGAGCACAAGGACAAGCAATAACAAGCACAGCAACTGCAGGCAGAATACTCGCCTCAATACTTCCAGAAGTGAAGAACATCCACAAAGCAAAAGTAATAACAGCAATCGTAATTACTATTGGCACAAAGATTGATGCAATTTTATCTGCAAGTTTTTGGATAGGCGCCTTAGACATCTGGGCCTCTTCAACCATTTGAATAATCCGCGAAAGTACTGTATTTTCTGCGGCTTTTGTAACTTCAATTTTTAAATTCCCATTCTCGTTAAGAGTCGCTCCAAATACTTCATCACCTGTTTTTTTATCAATAGGAATACTTTCACCTGTAAGCATACTTTCATCTAACGAAGCCGCGCCTTCAATGATTTTTCCATCTAAAGGAATTTTTTCGCCAGCTTTAACATGCAAAATATCACCAACCTTAACTTCTTCTAAAGGCACATCAACTTCTTTACCATCTTTGACTACCCGAGCATTCTTTGCACCTAATTCTAATAGCTTTTTAAGCGCATTGCTCGCTTTACCCTTACTAATCGCCTCAAGCCACTTTCCTAAGTTAATAAGCGTTATAATCGCAGCTGCAGCTTCAAAATAAACATGGTGCCCACTGAACATCGCCCACATGCTATATGAAAAAGACGACAATGTTCCAAGTGAAACTAGGCTATCCATATTAGAAGTAAAACGGATCAGTTTTTTAGCAGCATTTTTATGAAAGTGAAATCCAAAAACAAATACAACAATCGCAGTTAATACTGCATGCCCCCACATTGGAATCAGATCAGGCCAAATCATCATACTCATGACTGGAAGCGCGAAAATTGCTGCACCTAAAAATCTGTACAATGCAGTCTTCACTTCCTTCTTGGTTTCCTCACCCATATCAGGACCTTTTCCAATAATCTCAAAAGCTCCATATCCAGCACCTTCAACAGCTTTAATCAAGGCTTCAACATTCGTTTTCTTTTCATCAAATTCAACCTGAGCCTTATTATTCGCAATATTCACCTGCGCCGTTTTCACTCCATCAACATCAAGAAGTGCACTCTCATTCAGCTTGGCACAGCTGCCACAGGTCATCCCTGTGAGTTTTAAATTAGTAGTTTGCATATATTTTTAAGTTAATTATTCTTCAACGATAAACTTCCCTCCCTGCATCCCCATCCAACATGAGAATGGTAGGATCCCTGATTCTTCAGGAGTGAATTCAACAATGTTAAGTCCTTTATCAATCTTTTTGCTTATATCCATACTCGGAATCACAACTTCATTTGAACATCCAGAAACATTTACACCTTCGATTTCCCATCTAACAGGAATACCTTTTTTAACTGTGAATTCATTTGGAATAAACGTCCAATCAACATCCATTTTCACAACTTGAACGCCATCTTCAACCTGCGCTATTCCGCTTTCTCCTCCTTGGTTCCAGAAGTCCAAGGTAAAGTTAGATCCAGTTAAAACAAGCCCAGAATTAAGCGAGAATAGAGCAAAGAACACTACAATAATTCCGATTAATCGATTCACAAATTTAAACTTACTTTTCTTGGCATAAGATGATCCAAGGCCAAGCGAAAACAACGCTGGGAAAGTCCCAACAGCAAACGCTCCCATAATTAATGCGCCTGTTACAAAACTACCTGACGCAATCGCAGCAATTTGCATTGATTGAGTAAATCCACATGGCAATAAGAAAGTCAAAACACCAATAATTATCGGTGTTAATGGATTGTTACTTTTTTCAAGTTTTTGAAATTTTTGTGACCAACTTTTCGGTAAATGAAATCCAAATTTTGTGATACTCGGCAAGAACCCAACGATCTGCAGCCCAATATATAACATGATCACAGCCACGATAATTGTCAGCCATCCAGTGAAAGAAAGTGAGTAGTTGATCTTACTTCCGATAAGCCCCAAAAGCCCACCAAGAAGCGCAAATCCGACTATACGCCCAATATGAAAATATATGTGCGGCAATGACCGCGAAAGCCACGGATGCTTTGCATCTTCCTTAACTTGATACATACTTCCAAAACTCAAAACAATTCCACCAATCAAAATCAGACAAGTCGAAAGCGAAGCCACAACTCCAAGTAGAATTGCAACAAGAACATTCGCATTGCTTCCAAATTCAGGAAAGAATCTTGTAACTTCAAATTTTTGAAGAAGCCATGCAATTGCAGCAACTCCAAAGAAAATCACAAAAATCTGCGCATAATCATCAAGCGTCATCTTCTTTTTCTCAAATTTCTCTTCGTCTTTTTTTGCTATGTGGTAGCCGTTTTTTTCAACTACTTGCTCGATTTCATCGTAAGGCATTTCACCGTCGCAGCTAATATTAAGCGTACCTTTTTTATGTGAAAGTGTGCACTTTTGAACCTTGTTGATTTTCATTAGCTCTTTTTCTAAAAGGATTTCACAACTTGCGCAGTGCATCCCTTTTATATGTAGTGTGTTACTCATAATTTATTGGTTATTTTTTTTGTGCGGTATTCATAACCAAAAGTAGCTCTTCCATCATTGAGTCTAATTTTTTGGTGTTCTTTTCTTTTGCAGCATTTTTCACGCAATGTCCGATATGACCTTCTAAAAGCGCCATATTTGCTGACCTTAATAGCCCGATAACTGCCAGATTTTGTTGGATAACATCGATGCAATATTTATCTTGTTCAAGCATTTTCATGACTTTATCCATCAAGCTTCGAGCTTTTTTCATTCCGATTGATACCTTGTCTACGTTGTGTGCCATATTTTTTATTGTTAAATTTTATTAATACCTATACCTACGGTGTAGGTATATTGTATCAAGGAAGAATAAATAATGCAAGGGGAAGATAGTTTAAGTTTTACTCTGAAGCTTCTTCAGTTTCAGCAATTAACTCAGGTGCTACTTTGAATTCAAAGTGTGCGACTTTATTTCTGAATCCATCAATTAAGCAAACTATTAATCCGATTCCAACACTTAGAATTGCAGACAACACAATTAAGTCTACATTCCCTGTTATATTGGCGTAAATTGAGATTGGGAAGCCAACAAGAAGAGATAAGATTATTGACCAGAATGCACCTTTTTTGGTTAATCTTTTCCAAAATACACTAAGTATTGTTGGGAATAATGCAGATGAAGCTAGAGCTCCATATATTAAGAACACCCAAAGAAGTTGCGGCTGTAAGAGAGCAATTCCAGTTCCAATTATTGCCATCGCAATCATGATTAGCCTAGATGCATTTAATACTTTCTTATCCTTTGCATCGCGATTAATATATTTTTTATAAATGTCGATACTTCCTAATGAGCTAATTGCGCAGTATGCCGAATCTAAAGTTGAAGCGAGTCCAGCAAAAGCCATAAATACGAACATTAATAATGCAGCTTTAGGTAAAAAACTTGCTATTACAAGTGGTCCAACCATTTGTGGATCAGCAACTTCAATTCTTGTTCCAGCAGCAATAAATCCTAATAAAGAAAGAATTATCGGTACTAATCCAAAGATTAATCCACCAACTATAAAAGTTTTAGTAATGTCTTTCTTTTTAACTGCAAAACTTCGTTGAAAGAACATTTGGTCTCCAAAAGGACCTGCAATTAAGCTTAAAGTCATTGCGATTCCAAATGAATATGCAACACCAGAGTCAAAGATATTGCCAAATTCACCTGTGACTCCACCAAGCCCTGCTATAACAGCATTAAATCCACCTGCGTTAATTATTACCCATGGTATTAAAATTACGCTGACAACTAAAATGAGAGCCATTTGCAATACATCGGTAAGTATAGACGCTTCTAATCCTCGAATCATTGAATAT
The DNA here is from genome assembly GCA_042568205.1 of Patescibacteria group bacterium. GTDB lineage: Bacteria > Patescibacteriota > Gracilibacteria > UBA1369 > PNNO01 > JAUVDZ01. Next base: position 12,273 of record JBHPJE010000002.1, on the reverse strand, counting down.
ATTAATGCAATTCCTGATAAAGCCAGAACTGCTAAAGTAAAACTTATTCCAGTTAAGGTGTGTAAAAGTAAGCCGCCAGCTAATGCATTTATGATAATCGCACCTAATTGATATCCAAAGAATACGATTAAAAATGCCCAGTGAGTTTTTTTATCTCCTCCAAATCTTTTTAAGATATATTGAGGCAAAGTGTATCCTTCGGGAATCAGTTTTCGTAAACGAACAGCCAAAGGAGCAAAAATAAAGAAACATAAAATATTAGGAACAATAAACCAGAATGCGCCAGCAATACCTTGTGTGTAAGCTTGCAATCCAACGATAAAGATAGCAGGTGCCCAAATCCAACTAACTGCTATGCTGAATGCACCTCTTAGCCAAGATACATTTCTGCCAGCTACAAGAAAGCTAGACTTTGTAGGCTTATGTTTTCGACCTAGTGCATATACTAGCCCTATCATTACTAATCCGAAGACTGCAAGTAAAGTGATACCTTCGGTTTGTGTAATCAAATTCATAATATTTGGATTATTGACATTTTGGCAATAATGTTATAATAAGTATGCCGAGTGGCCAATAACACCACGTGGTGATGATTGACACCATTATTCAAATTTGGTATAATTGAAACAGTTAACAAACCGCTATGTATAAAGAAATTTTTACAGATATAGGCTTGTCTCCAAATGAGGCAAAAATCTATGAAGCTTTAATTGCTGAAGGTGAATCTACAGTTAGTGAAATAGCGATAAAGGCAAATATTCACAGAAGAAATGTTTATGATGCAATTAATCGTTTGATAAAAAAAGGAATAGTTTTTCAGGTGTTTGGGAAAGGTGAAAATATCTACAAACCTGTTGATCCACAAAAACTCTTAGAATTAGTAGAAGAAAAGCGAAATAGGTTAGAAGGGATAATGCCTAGATTAGAGATGATGTTTCAAAAAACACCACAATCTGAAGCTGCATTTATTTATAAAGGGGTTGAAGGTTTTAAAAATTATCTTCGAGATATTCTTAGCGTGAAAGAGGATGCCTATTTTATAGGCGCTAAAGGAGCTTGGTTTGATCCAAGATTAAAAGAATTTTTAGAGGGATTTTTAATTGATGCAAAAAGAAGAGGTATAACTTACCGCCATTTATTTGATCATGAAGTAAAAAAACAAGCTTCATTTGTACCTGAAACAGTTGGAAAACCATATAAATTCCTTCCTAAAAAATATTCAACACCTTCAATGATTGATATTTTTGGAGATCACGTTGTTTCATTTACAGGAGCAGGAATTGCTCAAATTTCTGATGATATAAGTATATTTGTTGTGGTAAGTAAGCCAATGGCAGAAAGTTATAAAACCTGGTTTAAATTTATGTGGGATCATTGTCCAGAGGTAAAATAATTTAAGAATTTTTTAGAAAAATTTAATAACTATTTGGTTAAATGGTAAGTCCTTAACCAAATTTTCATGAAGATTTATAGCGCGGCTATTGACGGCCTCAATCTTACTTTAACTGAAGTAGAGGCCGATATCTCGCGTGGCCTGCCTGTGTTTAATATTGTAGGATTGGGGGATATTTCTATTAAAGAGGCACGCGAGCGGATTAGGTCAGCTTTAAAAAATTCCGGATATATTTTTCCATTAAACCGAAAGGTTGTGAGCTTGTCGCCTGCGAGCGTGAAGAAGCAGGGCTCGCATTTTGACCTTCCAATTACTTTGGCAATGCTTTCTAAGTCTGGGCAGATAAATAGTGATTCAATTGATCCGGTTTTTTGTGTAGGAGAGCTTAAATTAGATGGAACTTTACGTGCGATCCCAGGCACATTACCCCTTGCTCATTTTGCCCTCAAACGCAGGTTTAAACGTATTTTTATTCCTTGGGACAATCGCGATGAAGCTGCAATGATTAAAGGTCTCGAAATTTATCCAATTAAGAATATTAAAGAATTGATTATGCATTTTGAAGGGAAGAAGCTACTTAAGCCATATTCAAATTCTCCCAAAATCCCCAAATCGCAAAATGAAATAATTGATTTCGCTGAAATAAAAGGACACGAATTACCAAAGAGAGCCATTGAAATCGCAATAAGCGGAAATCATCATATTCTTCTCACAGGCCCTCCTGGAACCGGAAAATCAATGTTAGCAAAGGCTTCACAGGGCATCCAGCCACTTTTAAATGAGAAAAATTCAATGACAGTCAGCATGATCTATTCGATTACCCAAAAAGCAACTCCTCCAATTATCCAACGTCCTTTCCGCCACATCCACAATACAACAACACAGGCTACTCTTCTTGGTGGTGGAAATCCTTTTTCAGTTGGCGAAGCAACACTCGCTCACAAAGGAATCCTGTTTCTCGACGAATTTGCTGAATTCAAAAGACCAACAATTGAATCACTTCGTGAACCTTTGCAAGATGGTGTAATAAGGCTCGGACGTTTCGGAAAAACACGAATCCTACCTGCCCAATTTCAACTAATAGCTGCAATGAATCCCTGCCCTTGTGGATATTATGGAGACCAATTCAAAAACTGCCAGTGTACTCCTTACAACATCCGCCAATATTATAAAAAAATCTCAGGACCAATCCTCGACCGAATAGATATGATCACAGAAGTTCCTCGGCTACTCAAATCAACACTTTTCAAACATTCATATAGCGAATCCACAAAAGAAATCCAAAAAAGGGTAGTCAAAACACTCGAACTGCAACATAAACGCGGAATCCTCAACAATCAGCTACAAATCAAAGACATTAAACTTAAAAGACCAGCTGAAAAATTCATGAAAGAAGTAATGGAGAAACTACAAATATCGCCGAGAAGCTATTTGAGCATTCTAAGAGTAGCGAGGACAATTGCAGACATGGAGCGATGTACCCACATTGAGAAGGATCACATCGCCGAGGCTGTTCAATATAAAAAAGATTTTATATATTAAATTCAAGTGTTTCGATAGCTGCTTTTGCTGCATTTACATGCGAAGGATACCATATTATATAATGATATCTTCCGTCATTTAAAATTATATAAGTATTTTCAAAATATAGAACATATCCACCACGTATTGTTTCAAAACTGTCAGTTAAGGTAAATTTATATGCATCTAAACCTGCAACAGTAGTATTTATTAATTCACCAATAATTTTATCCGGAAAATTTTCATTTTCAATTCTAATATTCTCATTTCTGATATATTCTGCAAAATCCTCTAAATTATGTGCAAAATTTACCCCATATGCTGTATCTGCAAAAATTTCAGGATCCTGCACTTCAATATTTAAATCAATATCAGTTACCCAAATACTATAAGCTTCAACTGGATTCTCTCCATGTTCATTACTATCAACTGTTAAAGTTGCAGGATACTCAAAAGAATAATCATAAGCCTCATTTACAAACTCTGTTATCCCTGGAATAAAAGTATCTGGCACGTAAATGCTTAAAATAATTTTGTTTAAAGCTTCCTGCTCTTCTTCAGTTAAATCGTCAATATCAACCCAAAAGCCAGGTGTTATTTCAATACAATTTCCAGTACACTCACCTTCTCCGCCTGGATTAATTATTATTTCACCTCCTGAGCCAGGATTTTGAATCACAATAGTTGGGTAGTCAGTTGGTCCGACATCATTATTACCTTCTCCGCCGTAATTTGTATCACCTACTATTTCCCATCCTTCAGGCATTAAAAACGACACACCTGAAGTTGGACTATGATAATAATTTAATTCAGAAGTAATTGAATAAGCAGGATCATATTGGTCTAAATTGTTATCCATCATCACTTTAATTCGATGGATCATTTCAGCAACCTCCATACGCATCATTGGATCATTTGGTTCATAATTATAAACCTCTCCTTCATCAACCATAAAAGTATCAAAATGTTCTGTTCCTAAAAGGTCTGCATTAAAAGAATAATTCATATATTCCCACCACCATTGCTCTGCATCATTAACATCATATGGAAGCTCTTCAGCCAATACGCTTTCTGGCATTTGCCCTTCGTTAAAACCCAAAACACCAAGCTTAATAGCTTCAGCTCTGGTTACGCATTCTCCAGGTCTAAAAGTCCCATCAGGATATCCAACAACATCTTCTTTGATTAATCCATGTTGTATAAATGGCCAATACCATTCATCTTTTGAAGTATCACTAAATCCATCCAATCCTAAATCTTCAATAGCAATATTTTCATTTAATGAAAGATATAACATTTTTAAAAGTTCAACCCGATTAACGCATTGTTCAGGCTTAAAAGTGCCGTCAGGATATCCATGGATTACACCATGCGCAGAGAAATAATCAATAGCATCTTTATAAAGTGAATCGTCGCCAATGTCAGAAAAATTGATTTGAGCGCTAGCAACTTGGCTAAATATTAAGCTCAAAATAAGAACAGGAATAAATAAATATTTTTTCATAAGATAGAGGAAGTTAATTACTTCCTCTATCCTACCAAGAATATTGACTACGTTTCAAGAGAACAAGTTTCATCGATCTTTTCGAAACGATCTTCAAGATAATAATAATGCCCTTCAGTATATTGGCATCCATAATATTCATTAACACCATATACATTCACATAACTACCTTCTCTTGTACCAAATTCATTTACAGCATAGCTTTCTTCAGAATCTGCTTGAGTTAAAGCGCCACTCGTAGTGTCGTAACTGAACAACTTTCCACCTCCGTCAATCATATATGCTGGAATGAAGATAAATAAAGAGTCATCTAAAGCAAGGCAACCTTCTCCAAATACTGAATCAAATGGATCATGAAGCACTGGTATACCAACAATTTCTTCGTCAAGAACTGCTTGGTCCCATGTTCCAACTAAGTCTGAAAACCAACTTTCCTGACTATAATCGCCAATTGCGCCACATCCATCAAAAGCAACTTCCCCGGTATTAGAATATTCAACTGAATCTAAAATATGGTAATAATCTTGCAAGTGCCCATCGAACGTATCGCCATCTGGGGCTGAGTAATCAAACTCGATATGAGAAACCCAATCAGACTCTTCGATATAGTACATATTTAGAGCAGTTAAAGCTGTTCCTCCACCTTCATCTCTCATTAACAATGCTTGCTGCAAAGTTAAACCTTCAATATTTCTTTCAAAACCATCTTCAATTATCGAACCTTCCAGCCCTCTTTCTACAGGAGGAGCTGATATCCATACACTTACCTCTGGCATATCATCATTTTTTAAAGTAAGCATTAATTTTGTATGACTGACTGCATCCATAACTTCTTCATTTGTAAGGCTCCATCCTTCAGGAATATCAAAACTTAAGTTATATTCCTGATTATAATAGTGCGATGGATCATTGATAATTCCATCAGCTACTGGCTCTCTAAAAGTAAGCATTATCATATTCATTAATTCGCTTGCGTAAATGTCAGGATCATAAGCTCCGATAGTATAGTTGTCGTTTAATTCATGGCATATCGCAGCATAAAGATCTCCGCTACAATTCATCATTCTTTGATTAATCGAAACAGTTACATCTTGATCTTCTTCATTCTCTTCTGGCCCAGCAAAATAAATAGTTGGATAATCAGCAACTACATCACCGGCAGTTGTGTAATAACCATCATAAGTTACAACCCAGTCTTCTGGCATCAAAAAGCTCACTCCTGAACTTGGACTTATATAGTAGTTTAGATTTTGTGGCGACATTGATTCAACATAACCAAACACATCATTATCTGTAAGAGTTTTCATTCTATAAAGCATTTCAGCTACTTCTTTTCGGCTCATTGATTCACCTGGATAGAAGTATGTTTCTTCAGCATCAATAGTTACATGATCTTTCCCAACAGCATTTCTATCTACAGCTGAGTATAAATAAGGATCAAACCAATTATTTCCAGGAAGAGCATCTCTATACACATCTTCACTTCTATCACCTCCTGCTTCTTCATTAAAAATCAAATATCCTAAAGTTGCCATTTTAAGGGCTTCAACACGATTCACACATTGTGCTGGTTTAAAAGTTCCATCTGGATATCCTTCAATCGCTTCATCTCTTAAAGCTTGTTCAACATATGGCCAATACCATTGATCAGTTGAAGTATCGCTAAAGAAATCATCATAATAATTTGAACCAGCGAATCCATCTTCAACAACAATGTTTGTTTCTAAAGTTAAAAACATCATTTTTAAGAATTCAGCTCTATTCACACATTGATCAGGCTTGAAGGTTCCATCAGGATATCCCTGAATAACACCGTTACCCTGCATCCATGAAATAGCTGTCATATAGCTAGTGTCTTGATCAACATCAGAAAATGCAAGCGTGTATTCAACGGTTGCGTTCGCTATCTGCCCAAATAGCATAGTTAAGATTACCGCAGGCACGATTAGTAATTTTTTCATGATAAGTTTGGTTAAAAGTATTATCACTAGATAACAATAACACAATTATACATGAAAGTTGCGAATTGCTTGAACATGCGATGAACAAAGTGAATCGGATGGTCAAGTACGCATAGCGCTATTTTCTCCATCCAACCACTGACACATAAGCTCCTTCAATTGGGTACGCACCTAGAGAGTAATCAATTTCATCATTTTGATAAATTGAAAGATTGTATGGATTTGGGATTTGAAGTTTGAATCGAGAGCCTGATTTAAGTTCATCAGAAATATCTACCTGAACTTTATAAGTTTTTGAAGTTTCAGGTTGTAAAATTGAAGTAAATTTAAAGCTTATTTCGTTGTTTTTTACACGAGTTTCAGCAATCACCTCTTCACCTTCTAATAATTTTGCATGTTTGATTGTGTCTTTTGGCAAATCTCCAACAACACTTAAATTAACACCCTTAAGAACAATAGTTGTGTCTTTTGTATCAATTCCAAATGCAAATGAATCAACATCAGTATCACCAGGTGCAGCATAATAAGAAACGTCTTCGATTTCATGAACTTTATACGTACTATTTATTTTAAATGCTTCAGCAGCTTTACTTGAGTTGCCAATAACATTGGCTTGCACAACCTCAGGATTAAATTTGGCATCAAGATATGCTTGTGTGAAATAAGCAAAAACAGCCATTAACATAAATACTGCTATACTCCACCTTTTGCTCTTAAAGCCGCAGATTTGCTTTTTATGCTTTTTAATTAATTTCTGTATGTTTATTTTTTTATTCATAATTTTTATAAAAGGTTCATGAAATTATATCATTTTTGGCTTCCTTAAGCAAGATAATATCACCACCAGCATCTTCTAAAGCATTCATAAATATTTCATAGCTATAGCTGTAATCTTCACCACGTTTTGTTCCAACATCATTTGTAATAATTTTTTCAGGAGTATATCCGATAATTGTGAGCATGTGATATCCCGGATATGGGTAATATGGATTGTCTAAAATATCGCCTGTGATAGGCGCAATAATAGGATTTCCAGCAGAGATTGCTTTTTTAATATCAACAATTTTAGCATCATAAATAATCTCAATTTGATCATCTTCAAGCTCATAATAATCTCTTATAAAAGTTCTCATATCATTAGCATATAGATCTTTATGTCCATCAAAATTTTTCTCTTGCCAATCAATCATATCTAAAATCGTATCATTTGCTACTTGCGGATCAACTTCAGTAACGCCATCTAAATAGTATTTAACCTGTAAAAGTGCGGCCTCTTCGCAGCTTTCTTCATGATGTACCCAGTTAGCTTCTGTTTGAAAAGGAGCCTGACAAATAAAAGGCACATCTAAATAAGCATTTTCCAAAATTACAACTTCTTCCTCTTCTTCCATAAGATCCTGAATGTTTTGGATAGTCATATCAAGAACCTGATTATCCAGAATTTCATTCATTGTTGTTTCATTTTCGTATTCAATTTGAACTCTTTCAATATATGCAGCAATTTTTGGATAACCAATAAAACCAGCACCTAGGGCAATGCCAACAGCTACAAAAACTACATATTTACTAATGTTATTTTTTCGAGAATACATAAGCTTCTTTACATTTTAATAATAAAGCAGTTGCTAAAAATATTAGCCCTCCAACAGCAATTCTAAATAATTGCAGTGCTAAAAAGGACGTTGAAAGTATACTAGGAATATAAATAACTGCAAGGGCCATCACTGAGGTGGCAATGCCGATTTTTAGCATCTTTATGAGGAAATGCTTAGTTTTGAATTTTTTAAGTTTTTTACTAAAGAAAATCACGAGCAATAAAAGCTGAAGCGAAGTTCCAATTAAAAACGCAATTGGAATAGCAGCAACACCCATGGTTTTTGCTGCATAAATGCTGAATCCAATATTCACTCCATAACCTGCAAGTGCAAATGCCATCGGGGTCAAAGTGTTTTTAAATGCATAATATCCACGTGCAAAAATATGAACTGCACTTTCAATAGGAATAGAAAGAATAAAGAAGAATAAAACCAGACTTGTCAGACTAACAGCTGCATCATCAAAAGCTCCACCTTTTAGAATAATTTCAATAATTTCGCGATTTAAAATTAGCATTCCAACTGCTGCAGGAATGGCAAAGAATAAAATTTTCTCGAGACTTGTCTGAAAATCAATTGAAAATTTTTCATGATCTTTGTGATGCACATGATCAGCTAAAAACGGAAAAATCGCTGTAGCAAAGGCAATTCCAAACAAGCTAACTGGAAAGCTTTGAAGATTTCTAGCATAATTAAAAGCTGCAACTGATCCTTCACCCAATCCAAAAGCAACAAATGTATAAGTCCAAAGCATAAGCTGCCAAGCAACCAAACTCACAGTTTTCGGAATCATTAATTTGAAAATTTTCATTACACCTTTGTGTCGGAGCGAGAGAGTTGGCCTAAATTTATATTTAACTGAGAAGATATTTAAGAGTCTGATGAACATATGGAAAAACGCACCAATAACAGCACCAATCGCAGCTGCAAAAATCCCAAACGATTCATTTAAAACAATAATTCCTAAAATAATTCCCAAATTATACAAAAAGCCACTCAATGCATAAGCGAGAAAGTGTTTTTGAGTAATCAAAATGCTTCCAAGTGCATTAGAGATCGCAAAAAGAATTGGAGATAAAAGCATAATCCGAGTCATCTGAATGATTAACTCATGATTAGCTGGATCCACATGGGACAAAAATGCTGGAATAATATAAGGAGTTGTGAAAAATAAAACGATCCCAACTACACCAAGCAAGAGTGTGCCAAATGTGATAATCGTATTCGCGACTTTTTCTGCCTCTTCTTTATTTTGTTTAAAATAACTCGTAAATACAGGCACAAACGCAACGCTCAAAGCGCCAGCAATAAAAAGATTAAATAGAAGATCCGGAATTAAAAACGATGCATTATATGCATCAGTATAATTAGTTGCACCAAAAGTTGTTGAAAGAACGCGATCACGAGCAAGCCCAGCAGCATAGCTAAGTCCTGAGGCTAGCATAAGCAGAAGAGCAGCGTGTCCAGTTTTTTGAGATCTGAAAATTTTACTTAGCATGGCTCTATTCTATGCGATGCGATGTGGGGCGGCAAGTATTTATAAAAAAAGCGCTCCACTCATGGAACGCTTTTAGGCATTCATAATGAAAGCCTTAACAGCATTTATATTATATCAAAGCGCTGGTGGTGGAGGCAAGGGGAATCGAACCCCTAATGATAAGCTGTTAAGACTCTCATTGTGCCAAACTACCCCCACAGTTTGTACCAGCTCAATAAAAATAACAAAAATTTATTAAAACAATTTAAAAATTGATTAAAATTTCAGCAAGTAAAAATCGCAGTTGTATGCGAAAAACTTGATTTATTAATTTGCTCATCATATAATACCCGCACTATGGCAAAATATATTGTACAAGGAGGTCGAAAACTAAATGGAACTGTTAAAGTTAGCGGTTCTAAGAACGCTGCGCTACCAATTTTATGCGCAACTCTTTTGACTAACCAAAAATCTATAATAAAAAACGTGCCTGATATCGCAGATATCCGTCATATGATTGGTTTACTTGAATTTCTTGGATGTGATGTGATATTTGAAAAAAACACTGTCACTGTTGATCCAAAGGGTCTGAAAAATAAGCCGGTTGTAATGGAGGGAGTTTGTAATATGAGAGCTTCTGTTCTTCTTCTTGGCCCTTTACTGGCGAGATTTAACAAAGCAAAAATTTCGTATCCTGGTGGATGTATTTTAGGAAAACGTCCAGTTGATGCGCATTTACATGCTCTTGAAAGCTTAGGAGGAGAAGTTCAGGAAGATAAAGAATTAATAATTCTTACTTCAAAAGGTTTAAAAGGAGCTGATATCACAATGAAAGAAATCAGTGTAACTGCTACTGAAAATGCAATTATGGCTGCGGTTTTAGCATACGGCAAAACTCATATACGGCTTGCTGCTGCTGAACCTCATGTTCAGGATTTGTGTCATATGCTTAATCAAATGGGAGCAAAAATAAAAGGAATCGGAACTCACGATTTAGAAATCACAGGTATTAGCACTTTAAAAGGAGCAAAGCATAAAGTTTTAGGAGATTATTTAGAAGCAGGGACTTTCGCAGTTGCAGCTGCTCTTACAAACGGACATGTTAAAATTACAGGAATTAATCCTCATGATTTAGATATAGTTTGGAATAAATTTGACGAAGCAGGAATCAATATTGATTACACAAAAAATTCAGTTGAAATTTTGCCACATGGACGCCTCAAACCAGTTGGCAAAATAAGAACAGCAGTTTTCCCTAGTTTTCCTACAGATCTACAAGCTCCATTTACAGTACTTTTAACTATGACGCCAGGTGAAAGCATGGTGCATGAAACACTTTTCGACGGACGCCTTAATTACCTTGCTGAACTTGAAAAAATGGGTGCAAAATTCGATATGCTTAATCCACACCAGGCAATTATTCACGGACCAATCAAGCTTGAAGCCGCGCCAATCTCATCATGGGATATACGAGCCGGCGCTGCAATGGTGCTCGCAGCCCTAGCTGCAGAGGGAGAAACAGAGATCAGCAATATCGGATTTATTGATCGCGGATATGAAAATTTAGAAGGTAAATTAAAAAAGCTAGGCGCTAAAATCGAGAGAGTTTAACGCCCAGCAAAATTATTTATTCCGCACAGTAAGTGCCAGGGTCGTTTATGAATTCATTTATCCTATATTGATGTCTTGCAGTAATTGCATCAAATTCACCTTCATTATTTAGCTGAAATCCATGCCCTTTAAGCTTTTCTGTGAGAGGCGGCTCCAATTCTTCAATAGTCATTTCAACAAAGGGTATAACTCCATCAGCATGATATTCACAAAGCATTTCTTTATTTGCCAGCCTAAATCTTTCCTGTTCATGCATTAAAAGTCTATAAATATTTTCACTAACCTGGCCACGTTTTATTGAAGTTCCTGGTTCATAAGTTAGACCGTCTTCTTCAAGCAATCCCATTTCTTTTGCAGTCCACAGGTATGATCCATACCATTCACTAGCTGGTGCATCGTCATAAGGATTTGTTGTTACATCAATCATTTCAACATTGAAAATACCAAGAAGCATTTTTATAGCTTCGACTTTTAATACGTTATTTCCTGGTTTAAATTTTCCATCTTCATAACCTTCAACCCATCCATTTTCAAAACCAAAACATACAAACCTTGCAAACCATTCATCATCTACATCAGGAAAGCATCCATTATATTGTTCAGGATCAGGATCGTAACCTGCACCAAGAACTAAAATTTTCATTAATTCTGCTCTTGTAAGCTCATTGTCAGGCTTGAAAGTCCCATCTGGATATCCTTCAACAATTTCATTGTCATAAAGGTAGTGGATTGCTGCTTCGTTTTGATGTCCTTGAAAATCAGGGACATCACCAATCCATTGAGCTTCTTCGCCAACTCTTACACCAATTATTTTAGAAGTGGCTGTTCTTTGTGAATCATCATCCATAACTGCATTGACGGTATAACTAACATTGCCGAGGCCTTCACCGATTACAGTACATTCAAGATCAGGACTATCAAATTCCGGCATTGGAGCACAGTCTAAAACAGCAGGATCCCAATTCCAATCCCATGCAAAATTTGCCATTCCAATTGAAACAACTTTTCTAGTAAAACTAATTTCATCTCCAATATCAGCATTAAGGTATGCAGCCCCACTACTAATGTCAGTTGATTCAGGGTCAGATTCAAACACTACCTGAAGTGCATAATCCTCCTGAGCAAGAGCGATTCCACTTGATGCAAATAAACACACCATTGCTACAAGTGCGATCAGTTTTTTCATATTATTAGGTTAATTATAATCAGAA
>JBHPJE010000019.1:0-12361 GCA_042568205.1 Patescibacteria group bacterium | reverse complement strand
TTGAATTTTCCTTGAACATCTTTATATTCTTTAGCTAATTTCTTCTCAGCTTTAATTGATTTTGGCAGTTGTTCAAGCCACATTGCCTTTTGTGCAATATCTGAAAGTCGCAGGAAATCAACAATTGCAAAGCGTTTTGAATTTTGTGACATCACTTCGTTGTCAGTTTTATTAACTTCAGCAATATATTCCTGTTCGATTTTTCCATCTAATTTTTCTAAAAATTGCTGTTTTTCTTTTAATCCAACACTAAAGAATTTTGAATCGTTTTGATATTTTTTCGGCAGTTTATCATATATATCAACAATTGCTTTTCTTGGCGCTTTTATTTCTTTTTCATAAGCTCTCAGCCATCTTGCTTGTTCTTCAAGAGTTTGATCTTCAAATTCAGAAATATACATATCAGCATCATGGAATAACCTCTCATCTTTTTTAATGAGATTAGTATAGTCTTTAATATTTTTTTCAATTTGTTCAAGAATTTTCACTTTTTCTTTCATTTCAGTTCTTTCCATCTTATATACATCTTTTTTATCAAATCTTGTAAGGAGTTTTTTCCTTAAAGCAAGCCGTTCTTTGATATCTTCGTCAATCTTTTTAAATGCATTAACTTTTTTATCATATGTTTGTTTTTCAAACCATTGTACATATTCATCTGCTGTGTCTGGAGTAAATGCTTCGATTTTATTTTCCATTACCTTGTTTGTATATTTGTCTACCATTCCTTTAATTTCACCTTGTTGTTGCTCGAATTCCTGTGTAAGTTTTTTCATTTCTGTTTCAGAAATAGCCTGTGTTTTTGCACGATCTAATTTAGTTTTCCAATTGGATTTATCTTTATCTGTTAAAACTTCGCTTAAGTCTAATTTCTCTCTTAAAGCTGATTGTTCCTGCATTACTCTTTGTGCTTCCTGAATATTTTGATAGTTTTGTTTTCTTAAACCTTCAGAAACTGTATTAACATCGTCTTCATGTCTTTCTGGATTTCGTTCAAAAATTAATTTTCGTTCAGCAAAAAAGAATGATTTCATTAAACTTTTATTAAGTGGTCAGATTATACTGAGCAAGCAGAAAATCCGCAAGACAAACATAACATACATCCTTCAGCAATTTGTAATGAAGTTGCACATTCAGGACACATTTTACTTTCTAATAATTCATGTTTTGTCATTACTTTATGTTCAGCTACCATAGTTGCTGTTCCAATAGATTTTTGTGCTCTTTCTGGTTGAATTGGTGGAAGTGTAAATTCTTCAGCAGTAGATTCACTAGAATAAGATGCAGAAATTTGAGTTTGTTCTGGTTCAGAGATCTCAGGGTCTGTACTTATTTGAGGCAAAACAACTTCTTCTGCACTATTTTTAATTCCTTCAATTGGTTTATCGTGCATTTCAACTGATTCAGGTGCTACTACTTCTTCATATTTTGCTTCTTCTATTTTTTCAACTTTAGGTACTGCTGGTGGAGGAGTAGTTTCAGTTTTTTCTTTCTTATTTACTGAACCAATATTCAAAACCTGTCCTTCGCGACTCTTATCTCTGTAAATAGTTACACCTTTACATCCTAAACGATGCGCTAGTTTATAAGCTTCTTCAATATCTGAGATTTCTGCTTCAGTAGGGAAGTTGATTGTTTTTGAAACAGAAGAATCAACATGTTTTTGAAAAGCTCCCTGCATTTTGATATGCCATTCAGGTGCAATATCTTGTGCAGTTACACAAACATCTCTAACTTCTTTAGGAATTTCATCAAATTCTTGGATAGATCCTACTTTTGCTATTTCTCTCATTAATTCTTTTGAAAAGAAACCTTTTTCTTTAGCAATATCTTCAAAATATTTATTTGTATAAACTAATTCAGTTCCATCCATCACATTTTTAATAAATGAGATAGCAAAGTTAGGTTCAAGCCCACCTGAAGCTTCAGCAAGCATTCCGATAGTACCTGTTGGAGCAACAGTAGTAACGCAAGCATTTCTCATTTTAATACCATTTTGTTCGTGAACTGAACCTTGCCAAGCAGGAAAACATCCTCTTAATTCAGCCATTAATTGAGATTTCTTGTTTGCTTCATCATTAATGAATCCCATAACTTTTTCACCAAATGCAATGCCTTCTTCTGAATCATATTTGATTCCTAATTGGTACATAACATCTGCAAATCCCATTAAACCTAAACCGATTTTTCTTGTGCTTCGAGTCATCTCAGCAATTTTATCGATAGGATAATGATTTACATCAATAACATTATCTAAAAAGTGACAAGCTAGGTGAACTACTTCTCTTAGTCTTTCCCAATTTAAATCAGATTTATCTTCTAGAACGAATTTATTAACATTGATTGAACCTAAATTACAACTTTCATAACCCATTAATGGTTGTTCACCACATGGGTTTGTTGCTTCGATCTCACCTAAGTGAGGACATTTATTATTTTTATTAATTTCATCAATAAAGATAAGTCCAGGATCTCCATTTTTCCAAGCATTTGAAAGAATGATATCCCAAACCATTCGAGCTTTCATTGTTTTTATAGGTTGTCCGTCTCTTGGATTTAATAATTCATATTCTCCATCTGTAGCAAGAGCTTCCATGAATTTATCAGTTACAGCAACAGAAATATTGAAATTCTGAAGTGTTTTCATGTCAGCTTTCATCTGAATGAAATCTAAAATATCCGGATGATCAATTCTTAAAATTCCCATATTTGCTCCTCTTCTTTTTCCTCCTTGTTTAATAACATCAGTTGCAGCATCAAATACTTTCATAAATGAAACTGGACCAGATGAAACACCAGTAGTTGAGTGAACAATATCATTTGAAGGTCGTAATCTAGTAAATGAAAATCCAGTTCCTCCTCCACTTTTGTGAATTAAAGCTGCATCTTTTAAAGATGTGAATATTCCTTCCATTGAGTCTTCAACTGGAAGTACAAAACAAGCAGATAGTTGACCAATTTCAGTTCCTGCATTCATTAGTGTTGGAGAATTTGGCATAAACTCAAGCTCTTTCATCATTTCAAAGAATTTTTCTTCCATCTCTTCTATGTTGCCTCCATCATAATTTTCTTCTGCTTTTGCAATTGCCCCGGCTACTCTTCTTAATAAATCTTCAGGAGTTTCAACTATATCTCCTTCTTCATCTTTTAATAAGTAACGTTTTTCTAGAACTTTAAGTGCATTTGTTGAAAAATTAAGAGAAGCATCGCTTTTACCTTTACCTAATATTGCTTCTTTTTCATCTCTTTCATCTGCCTGCTTTTGTCGGTAAATAATGTATGCTTTAGCGGTTTTTGCATGTCCGCCTTCAATTAATATTTTTTCAACTAAATCTTGAATTTGTTCAACTGTTGGAATTTCTTCATCTCCTTTAAAGAAGACTTCTAAAACAGCAGCAACTTGATTGGCAATTTTTTGCGCTTCTTCAATGTTGGTTCCGCCTACAGCTTGTGCGGCTTTCCAGATTGCTTGAGTGATTCGATCTAGGTCAAATTCTACTATTCGACCGTCTCTTTTTTGGATTTTCTTGATAGGGGACATATCTTTAGGGAAGTTAGAGAATAAGAATATAGAAGAGGGTCAAAAGAAAAGACTTTTGGGCCTCTCTATAAACAAGCTGTAGAAAAGCTAACTAAATGTTGGTTGGGCTTATATTTATAACTTGAGCGCGGAATAATTAAGCATTTCGAATATATTCCCTGGGCAATTCAAAAGCAATATTAAAATAAAAGTTCTTGTTGCTAGATTTAAGTATATGTAGTGTATATTATTTTCGCAGCATACAACATATGGTAGGCGGGGGTGATTAATGATTTGTTTTGCAAGTTATTCACTGGAACAGAAAGTATATATAGTGATATGAATAAAATAGTTGTTCGACTAAGAGGCTCGCATAGCAAATTTTTCCTTTAACGAAGAGGATATTTGGAAAGTTGTTATTAATATTGTAGCTATCGTTCAATTTGAATTAGTGTCAAGCACCTATGTCCGGATGAATGTTTTACGTTTATTCTTAGCGCAATATGGTATTTTGCCTCTCGCAATACTTTACTTTAAAGATGGACTATTGTATAATATACTTAGTATAAACAAAAATAAAATGGTAGAAGTTTATGAAAAGAAAGTAAAAGATAGGTTGTGGGAAAAAGGCACTAAGAAAAGAAGGCAAACATTAGAAGAGCAAAAGGTTCAAGAGCATAAAGAAGCGGTTGAAAGAGAAAAAAAAGCTGCTCGACATCTTTGTGCTGAATACCATCAAAAGTTAGATAAAGAAAAGAGTTATTTTGATTCTGGAGCAATGGCTGCGGCCAGAGGTCTTTTGCCAAGATTTAGAAAACTCAACGTTCGTCTACTACCAGAAGCATTAAGGCATGTTATCTTGCATAGAAAAACGTATTTAGAAGTGATGATGCGTTTATCAAGAAGTAGGAATATTGCTGGTTTTCTTGATTCTTTTAGTAAGAAAGCAAAAAGAATGGGAGCAGCTAATCAAAATCTTGCTAAATTTAAAGTAGAAGCACTTAAAATGCCAGAGTATAATAAATTAACTTCAAATGATTTTTTACTGGCTCAGAGAGTTTTAAAAAAGGGTATGAGAGATTTAACTCCATTATTAAGTGTTAATAATTATAAAGAAGAAGCAAAAAAATTATTAAAACCCCCAAATGCAGCAGTAAAAGATAAAAGAGTTGACGACTATACTGCAGCTAAAAAACTATTTAAAATATTTAAATTTATTGCTGATGGTCTTGATGAAGCCTTGAAAGCAAAAAGAAAAAGAACAGTATTAAATCCAGATGAAGCCCCTGAACTTACTCAAAAAAGAAAATCTAAGAAAGTTTAAAGATTGTTAGCAATCACTTCCCCAAACTTACCTGAAGCTTTAGGCCCATTAGCTGTAATTACTGTTCCATCAACTTCAACATTTTTTCCAGTATAATCAACACCAAAATCTTCTAAATCTTTGGCTGCGCCTTCCCAGCAGGTTGCTTTTTTATCTTTCATAACTCCTGCATGTCCTAAAATAAGCGGAGCAATGCAAATTGCTGCAACTATTTTGCCGTCTTCAAAATACTTACTCGCGAGCGCTAGAGCTGCTTGATTTTCGAAATAAATTTTTGCGCCTCCTCCTCCAATAAAAACAATTCCATCGTACTCATCACCAACATCTGGAAGCATTTTATCTACATGAACTTCCCTTTTATCAATTCCACTAATTGCAGGATTTGAAATTGAAGCGACATCAACATCAACACCTTTCTTTTCAAGCCCTTCACGAGTATCAAAATACTCCTCATCTCTAAAATTTTCGGGAGCAACGATCATTACTACTTTTTTAGAACCTAATTGCATATTTAATTAGTTAATAATTAATCATTCATATGATATAATTTCTGACAGCTTAAAGCTATATAAATATGCCCAATCACACAAAAAAATATGAGTTTAAATTTCCAAAAGATTTTTTGTGGGGAACTGCAATGTCTTCTCATCAGGTAGAAGGTGGTAACATGTTTAACGATTGGTGGGAATGGGAACAAAGAGGAAAAGTATTGAATAAGCAGGTGTCTAATGATGCATGCAATCATTATGAGATGTACAAGAAAGATTTTGAAATGATGAAGCATATGAATCACAATTCACATCGACTTTCAATTGAGTGGAGCAGAATTGAGCCAACTGAAGGTGACTTTAATAAACGCGAAATTGAACATTATCGAAAAGTATTATTGGATTTAAAAAAACGAGGGATTAAACCAATTGTTACTTTGTGGCATTTTACTTTGCCTCACTGGTTTGCAAAGCAGGGTGGATTTTTACATAAAAATGGTCGTTTGAAATTTTTAAGATATGCGCGTCGTATTGTTGAGGAGTTGGGTGACTTAGTTGAGATTTGGTGCACAATCAACGAGCCTTTTGTTTATGCGGATTTTGGATATTTTAGTGGAAAGTGGCCTCCTGGTAAAAAGAATTTTTTTAAGATGTTAAAAATTATTAAAGAACTTTTACACGTCCATATTGATGTATATCAATTAATCAAAGAAACTTATAGGAACAATGGATGGGGGAAATCAATGGTTGGATTTGCAAAAAGTTTTATCTGGTTTGATCCTTATAACAAGAAGGGAATTATTAATAGAATTATGAGCGAGCTTTATCGTTATCTTTATAATAAATTATTTTTCAAACCGTTTTATAGTGGGAAATATCCAATTCTTCTGGGTGGTCGAAAGATACACGATGCTAAGGACAGTATAGATTTTATTGGAGTTAATTATTATTTCAGATGTGAATGTAGATTAAATTTTTGGAAGCATCCTTTTAAAATTGATTTAATGCCTGCAGAGGGTGCAGAAACTACTTTATTTAATTGGGAGGTTTATCCGGAAGGGCTTTATCATTTAACAAAATTGATATATCGAAAGCTTCACAAGCCTATAATTATAACTGAAAATGGGATTTCAACTTTAGATGATAATCAAAGAATTTCATATATTATTAGACATTTAGATGCAATAAATAGAGCAATGGCAGAAGGTGCTAATGTTATGGGATATATGTATTGGTCGTTTTTAGATAATTTTGAATGGGCAGAAGGATATACACAGCCATTTGGGCTTCTTTCATTTAATCATAAGACTTATGATAGGAAGCCTAAGCCTTCAGCTCAGGTTTATAGTGAAATATGTAAAACCGGTATTGTTACAAATGCAATGGTTAATAAATACGCTAAAATTTTAAAATAAAGTGTTATTTTTCAATGTTTTTGTGAATTTTTGTTAACTTCAGGGTAAAAATATAGGTATTTTCTTGTATTAGGGCTTCATAAAAGTGTAGATTTGTGCTATAATATAAGGAAAATAGAACCCAGAATATGTTAAAAAAAGCTTTAAAAAAAGTGGCTTTCGCTGTAATACTTTTATTTTTGCTCGTAATGCAATCAAATATTGCGAGTGCGCAGGGTGTTTTGTTGATTAATACAGACTATGTGCAGCAAGATAATACCTACATATTTGATGGAGATGATTCTGGAGGAGATGTAACATTACAGTTTGGTAGTGCTCTTGGAGAATATTTGGAATGGAATGCAACTAGTGAAGCTTTTAAATTTAGCGATGATTTGGATCTTGAGAATAATCAGCTTTTAAATACAAGGATTGAGAATCTTTCAGGTGCCCCTACATGTGAGTCTTTAGTTGCTGGTAAGGTTTATCATAATACTGCGAATACTTATTCGTATGTTTGTAACGGGACTTCATGGGTGCAGATTGATGGTGGTGGAGCTCCTGGAGGAGATCTAGCTTCAGTTCAAGCACGAAATTCAGCTGGGTTTACTTTAACAAATCCAAGTGAATGGTATGATATTACTTTTGATAACACTGATGTTGAGGTAGAACCTTCAGTGATCGAACATAACAACACAAATACAGAACAAATAGATATTAAATCAGATGGAGTTTATTTAGTTACATATTCTATTGATGCAGTGGATGCTGGTGGAACTCACAGTTTACAGGCCCGTGTTTATATTAATGGGACAACATTGCTACCTGGTTCATTACAAGAGGATTACAATGCTGTAAATGAACATTCTGGATTATCAGGAAGTTATGTAGCAAATCTTTCAAGTGGGGATTATTTAACGCTTCAGGCGTTACGACTTAATGCAAATACAATTGTTGGAAATCCTACATTAACTGCTACAAAACTTGATGGAGTTGTTGGGCCACAAGGTCCAGCAGGAACAGTTGGAACTGGAACGGATGAGGAATCATGGACAATCAATGAGGATGGAACAGGCGGTGATTATGAACTTTATTTTGGAAATAGTTTAACTCATTACCTTCAATATAATAACGCAGCACCAGGATTTATTTTTAGTGATGACTTATTACTAAACTTCAATGAGTTAAAGCAGTTTAAAATTGAGAATTCAGCAACGCCGCTTACTTGCGGTGAGGGTTATGAAGGGCGTGCTTACCATGATACAGGTGACAACAATACTTATGTTTGTGATGGAACTAGCTGGAAGCAGATTGATGCAGCTAGTGGTGGGAGTAGTGATTTAATTTATCAGGAAGTAGCAAATAATGTTTTAACTGACACAACTTCAACAACACCAGTAACTATCGCAGATATGAGTTATACTCCTGCGGCAGGAACTTGGCTTGTAACTTTTTCTGCAACTGGTCATGGAAATACAGGTGGTCAAGATATGCAATATGGAATTTATAAAAATGGGACACAAATCAATTATACTAATAGAAAACAAGATTTTGAATCAGCAGCACAGGGTGATGATATGTGGAATTCATTCCATTCTCAAGCAACAGTTAATGTGAATGGTTCAGATACAATAGATGTACGTTACTGGACTAATGCGGGTAACTTCTATATTGAAGATCGTAGTTTGATATTGATTAGACTAGGTGACTAAACTTGACGCTTCTTAGTTTATTTATATAGTATTGTGTTTGTATGGATAAAACATGCACACAATGCTCGGCAGCTTTCACGATAGATAAAGATGAGCTTAAGCTTTATGAAAAGTTTCAGGTTCCTTCTGAGGAGCTTTGTTTTAGATGTTCGCATATGGGCCGACTAGCATTTAGAAATGAGCGGGTCCTCTATAATCGTAAGTGTGATTTTTCAGGAGATTCAATTGTTTCGATTTATTCTCCTGATAAACCATATAAAGTTTATTCTGCGAAGGCTTGGTATGGAGATAGTTGGGATGGAATGGACAAAGGTCGCGATTTTGACTTCAATCGGCCTTTTTTTGAACAATTTAAAGAACTGCAGAAAGAGATTCCGCGGTTAGCTTTGATAAATATGAAACATGAAAATAGTGACTATTGTAATATGACGGTTGGAAATAAGAATTGTTATTTGGTTTTTGGAGGCGATATGAATGAGGATGTCCAGTATGGAACTTTATGTATGCATAATAAGGATTCTCTCGACATTGATATAAGTAATAAGAATGAACTTTGTTATTTCATGAATGATTCTCATGATTGTTATGGATGCCAATACACTTTTGATTCAAAAAACTGTAGTCATTGTTATTTTGTGAGTGATTGTATTGGATGTGAAGAGTGTATTTTATGTACGAATCTTGTTAAAAAGAAATACTGCATTAATAATAAACAGCTTTCTAAAGAGGATTATGAGGTTCAGAAGAAAGAGATGTTAAATGGAAGTCGATCAAGGATACGCGAGGTTTTTGAAATGTTTTTGAAGCTTCGCCAGACTCGAAAAGTGAAGAATTATCATGGATCAAACACTGAAGATTGTACTGGTGATTATTTAGTGAATTCAAAAAATTGTATTAATTGTTATAATTGTGACAATGCAGAAGATATGAGGAATGTTTTGTTTGGAGTTGATGTTAAAGATTTGTTTAATTGCACATATATTGGACATGGAAGTGAGGTAAATTACAGTATGATGGCCACTTTTACAGCTTCTTATTCAAAACTAAGTTATTTTGTATTTGATAGTACGAATGTTGAATATTCCGAACAGATTATTAGTTGTGATAATGTTTTTGGTTGCAATGGGATCAAGCATAAAAAGTTTTGTATCTTAAATAAGCAATATAAAGAAGATGAGTATTATGAATTGCGAGATCGAATTATTGAACATATGAAAAAGACTGGGGAATATGGAAAGTTTTTTCCACCAGAGCTTGCATGTTTTGCATATAATGAAAATACTGCGCATCAGTATTTCCCTTTAACTAAAGAAGAAGCTAAAGCCTATGGATATAAATGGAAAGATCCGGATCCAAAAGAATATCAAAAGTCAGATGTTGTTGTACCGGATAAAGTTAGTGATTTGGATAATGGAATTATTGATAAAGTTTTGGCATGTAAAGATTGTGGACGAAATTATAAAATCAATAAACGTGAATTTAATTTTTATAAACGTCAAAGTGTTCCAGCGCCTGATGAATGCTCTGAATGTCGACATAAAGAACGCTTGGATATGCGAAATCCAGTGCGGCTTTGGGATAGAAAGTGTGTGAAGTGCGAGGTTGACGTAAAAACTACATATTTCCCTGATCGCCCAGAAAAGGTATACTGTGAGCCGTGTTATCTTAAAGAGATAGTATGACGGCTTGTAAAAAATGTTCGCAAAATTTTGAAATCACCCAGTCAGATCGTGATTTTTATAAAAAAGTTGATGTTCCTGAGCCGACTTTTTGTCCTGACTGTAGGCTTCAACGTCGTTTGTCTTTAAGGAACGAAAGATATTTATCTAAAAATTCATGTAGCAAGTGTAAGAAAGATATTATTACTTTTTTTCGTGAAAAAGAGGAGTTTCCGATTTATTGTCACGATTGTTGGTGGGGTGATGATTGGGATCCGCTAAGTTATGGTCAGAATTTTGATTTTTCGCAACCATTTTTTGAACAATTTCATGAATTGATGATGAAAGTTCCAAAAGCTGGCTTACTTGTCGTTGGATGTGAGAATTCAGAATTTAATACTTTGCTTGCTTATTGTAAAAATGCGTATATGTGTGTGGGAACTTATTATTCAGAAGACGTTTACTACATGACTAAGAGTCAAAAATGTAAGGATTGTTCTGATGGAATTATTGTAGATGACTGTGAACTTGTTTATTACAGTGTGAATTCTCAAAATTGTTATAATTGTCATCATTTAATTAACTGTAAAGGCTGTAGTGAATCAGCTTATTTAGATTCTTGTATTGGATGTAAGAATTGTTTTATGTGTAGTGGGCTTCGAAATAAAGAA
The DNA here is from genome assembly GCA_042568205.1 of Patescibacteria group bacterium. GTDB lineage: Bacteria > Patescibacteriota > Gracilibacteria > UBA1369 > PNNO01 > JAUVDZ01. The sequence goes on along the minus strand of JBHPJE010000019.1, from coordinate 1,597 downwards.
TATCATTTTAAGAATAAGAAATATTCAAAAGAAGATTATGCAAAATTAGTAGATGAAAAAATGCAGACTGATCAAAATGAATTAATGAAGGAGTTTCATGATTTTAATCAAACTATTCCAAAAAAATATCAAAATCAGGTTAATTGTGAAAAATGTTCAGGGGATTATTTAAGAAACTGCAATAATTTGCATGAAGGCTATGACTGTATTGGTGTTGAAGACTCAAAATATTTAGTTGGATGTGTAAATGTAAACGATTGTATGGATATGACTAATCATGATGAAAATGTTGAGCTTTGTTATGAAATTTGTACAGGAGGGGATCGAAATACTAATACAAAGTTTAGTTTTTGTCCTCTTGAAAATCAGGATTGTACTTATAACTATTTAACAATGGGTACTGCTGATTGTTTTGGATGTGATGGACTTCATAAAAAAGAAAAATACTGTATTTTAAATAAAAAATATTCAAAAGAAGAGTATTTTGAACTTAAAGCAAAAATAATTGAACATATGAAGAAAACAGGAGAATATGGAGAGTTCTTTCCTTCATCTATATCGCTTTATGCGTATAATCATAGTGCTGCGCAGGATTACTTCCCTCTAACAAAGGAACAGGCATTAGAACAAGGATTTAAATGGCAGGATAAAGATCCAAAAGAATACCAACCAGCAACTTATAAAGTTCCAATTACAATTAAAGAAGTTCCGGATTCAGTTGTTGATGAAATTTTGGCATGTGAAGATTGTGGCAAGAATTATAAGATTCAATCTCAAGAATTGCTACTTCATCGAAAAATGAACGTCCCTTTATCAAAAAAATGTTCAGATTGTAGGCAGTTAGAAATGCAATCATGGAAAAATCCGCAAAAACTTTGGAATAGCAATTGTGACCATTGCAAAACCGAAATCCAAACAACGTATTCCCCGGATCGACCAGAAAAAGTTTACTGTGAAAAATGTTATTTAAATGAGGTGCATTAATAGTTTGACATCTAAATTGGTTAGTTATATGATCACCAGCCTGTCTTATAATTAATCAAATTTAACATGTTAATGTATTCAAAAGGACAAGAACTTCCAATTCAAGATCCACAAATCCCAGTATTTCAACAAGAATTGCAACTAAAAGCCTTATGGGAAGGAAAATGCGTTGCTATTGAACTTAATGGAGAAATAACTAAGGGTGCTATCGTAGAAGTAAAGCATGCTGGTAACTCAATAATAGTAGATTTTGTTGGAGCATATAGTGTTGAATGTCCTGCAGATGATTTTCATCCATTAATTATTGGAAGTGAAGAAGTAAAAACATATTTATCTGAACTTGGAGATGAAAAAGGACTAACAATAGTTAGAAAAAACCTTAAAGCAAGATTCGATCGTTTAATGAATTAGAAATGGAAGACCAGAATACTACAGATATTGCAGAGTTAAGAACTTCAGATCATGCTTTAGATTTAGTATATTGGCTACACACTCATATTGATAATTGTTGCAGTATCGATGGAATTAGTGAAATGCATCGAATAGAGAGAGAATTAGGTAAAACCTTAATTGGTAACGCAGTTAGATTTGAATTTAAAAGTAAAAGGAAGGC
>JBHPJE010000018.1:0-12416 GCA_042568205.1 Patescibacteria group bacterium | reverse complement strand
TAAAATACAGGGGCACTTAATAAACACGAGATGTCAAAAGTATGCCAAATCACAGGAAAAAGACCTTCTGCAGGTAATAACGTGAGTCACTCGAATCGCAAAACTAAGCGAAGATTTCTTCCAAATATTCAAAAGAAGCGTATTTTCAATCCTGAAACAGGAAAATGGGAAAAGATGAAAATTTCAGCTCACGGTTTAAGAATTCTAAATAAGAGAATGAAATAAACAAGCTCTTAATTATTATATAGTATCTGCCTTTTTTGGTTTGAATGCTTTTAGTTTAGATAAATATATAAATGGTGTATCTATTACTGCTACCATAATTTTTATTAAATAAGTAAACAGAATAATCGTCCAAACGTTTTCTGCATTTGCAACAATTCCCCAAAGACCTACAAAAGTGAAGAAAACAGTATCAATAAATTGAGAAATCATAGTTGATGCATTGTTTCTTAACCATAAATGTTTGGATTTTGTAAGCTTTTTAATCCAGTTATATATATAGATATCTAAATGTTGAGAAATTAAGAATGCACCCATTGAAGCAACTACAATACGCGGAGCTAATGTGAAGATTCCAACTAAGGTTTGTTGCATTGCTAGGCTTTCTGGGAATGCACTTGGAGCATATAAAATTATGAATTGTGACATTACTATAAAGAACAGTGATGCAAAAAATCCTAACCATACAGCTTGGCGTGCTTTTTTCGCACCTAAATGTTCACAAATAATATCTGTTCCTAAAAATATAGAGGCATATAAAACATTTCCACCTGTAACTCCCTCGAGAGTGAACAGATCCATTGTTTTTAATACAAAAATATTCATTAAAACCGCTTGCACTGCAATAAGCGCTAATAGCCAGTGGAAGCCGATTCTGAAAGCAATCAGAATGAATGTTAATCCTGCTAATATCTGCAGAATAAAAATGATATCATTATTCATATTTGGTAGTTTTAGAGAGCTAATTTTCTAAATAAAATTAACACATCATTGTAATTAGGCAAAGCCTAAGTTAAAATTAGTAATTGATTAATCTAAATTTTAATTATATGAATAAATTTGATGTGACTGGAATAGGTGGAGCAACTGTTGATCATTTGAATGTTGTTGATAAATTTCCTGAAAAGGATCAAAAAACAATTCCAATATATTCTTCTTTACAAGGTGGGGGGCAGGCTGCAAATGCAATTGCATGTTTAGGAAGATTGGGCGCAAAAACAGCTATGATTGGGACTGTTGGAGAAGGCCCGGTTGGTCAGTTTGCAATTGATACTTTAAAAGACGAAGGTGTTGAAACAGGCTGTATGGTTGTGCAGAATGGCAAAGCTCCAGCGTTATCATCAATAATAGTTGAAGAGGATACAGGATCACGAACAATAATTGCAGATAGAGGAGAAGTTAAGGATTTTATTATTTGTGATAAGAATTACGAATTAATTGAAAATTCAAAAATTATTCACTCTGATGCACATTTTCCAGAGCAAAATATTAAACTTTTAAAACATGCACGTGAAAAAGGCGTAAAAATTTGTGTAGATGCTGAACCTCATACTCCACATTCTGAAAAGTTTGTTGAATACGCTGATTATTTAATCGTTTCTAGAAAATTTGTTGAAGATAAATTTAATAAAGATTACGAAAAGGCACTTTATGAATTTGTTGATATGGGAGCCGAAATTGCTGTTGTAACTTTGGGTAAATATGGTGCATGTGGAATGATGAAAGGTGATAAAACTTGTCTTTCAATTCCTATTTTTGACGTTGAGCCAGTAGTTGACACAACAGGAGCAGGGGATGCATTCCATGGAGCATTTTTATATGGTCTTTTACAAGGGTGGGATTTTAAGAAAAACATGATGTTCTCAAATGTTGTTTCTGGCTTAAAATGCAAGAAAATTGGAGGAAGGCTTGGACTACCAACATTACAAGAAGCTCTCGATGCGCTTGAAACCTGGAAATTATAAAAAGCCTTGAGTTGTAAAAATGTCGAAAATATGATATAATTCTATGAAAAATTAAAACAAAAAATAAATTTGGCGCTAAAACAAAAAATAATCTTATTGGTATTTATATTAGTTATATGTGCGAGTCACGTATTAGCTTCAACAAGTTCATCATTTCAAATAAATGATGAATCTTTGGATTTTGGTTATAATGCGGGATTTCTAGAAAGCACAACTTACGCTATGGATTTAAGCGGAATTACTTGGATTGAACGGAATTCTGAATCGGGTTCATATAAATTAATTGATGGAAATAGCATAATTGAAGGAACTCCAGTAGTTCCACCACCACCTCCACCGCCACCATCAGGAGGTGGAAGTTCAAATGACGGCGGAGGGTCAACTTTACAATTACCTGATTATGAAGATGACGATCCAATTATTCTACAGGCAAATATTCTTGAAGAAAGACCATTGCAACAATTACCTGAAGAAGAAGAGGGATTACATGAAGCACCTGAAGAGGTTGAACAACCTGAAGAAGTTGAACAACCTGAAGTAGTCGAAGAACCTATTCCATATATTGAACCTGTTGTTGAACAAGCAGAAGAGCCAAGTGAAGAACCAACCTTTATTTTTACTGAAGAAGAAGGCTTATTATATTATGAAACAGAGGATGGATATGATGAATTAGATTTTATAACTGATTTAAATTATAAAGTTGAACCAATTGAAATTGAGATCCCATCTGAAGATCAATTAGATAGTGTTGATGGTCAGGTAACAATTGATGGGAATACAGGGGGTCATTATGAGATAACTGCAATTTGGATAGGTGAAAATTATGTATCAAAATCATTTGCAACAGCGGACGAGAATGGAAAATTCAGTGTAAAAACTCCAGAGGGGTTAGATTATGGAGAATATCTTGTATTACTTTATGGCTTAGAAAAAATTGATAATAAAATTGTGCAAACCAAGTATTCAACAGTGAAATTTGAAGTTGTTGATGGTAAAGCCTATGTGAAAGATATTACAGGTGAGGTAAAAATAACCTGTGTTCGTTGGGACTTTATAGCTATTTATGCGATAATTATATTAATAACTATGTATCTAATTTGGCGAAAATTAAAAAAATAACATCATTGGTATTATTTGCTATTTTATTAAGCTCTTTTAACTCTGTAAGTGCTGCAACTTCAGTACCAGAGAAATTAATTTATGAAGCACGCTTATTAGATGCTACTACTAACGATCCATTAAATACTAATCATACTTTTAGATTTAGTTTTTGGATTGCAAGCCCAGTTAATGTTGGAGATGTAGTTGCAGGTGCAATTGATCCATTTGCTTTAAATTATGGAGGATGGCAGGAAGTACAAACAGTTACTCCAAATGATTTAGGATTTGTATCTTTTGAGTTAGGAACAATAAGCGCATTACCAGAAATTGACTACACAGAACATTTATATTTGCAGGTTGAAATTAAGGCAGCTGGTGATCCAGATACTGCATATGAAATTTTAGATAGAGACCCTACTGACCCTTTAAGTGACAGGGCCGCTGTAGGTAGTGTACCTTACGCATTAAACGCTGATATGATAGATAATGCAGAAATAGGTACAAATGATGGAGATATCGTTTTATTAGGGCCAGGAGGTGTCTTTTCAACTTCGGTGATTCCTGGTGGAACTAACGAAGATATCTTTGTTTTAGATGATGATAATAGTTCAATTACAAATATTGAATTACAATTTGGAGATACTTTAGGAAAATTATTAAGTTTTGATATTGTAGGAGGATATTTTAATTTTAATGATGATGTAAATATTGAAGGAGACTTAACAATTACAGGAACTGTAGATGGTTATGATGTTTCTGATTTAGGAGATAGCGTTGCTGATCTTTTAGATGGTGAAGATAGAGCTATTGTTTTAAATTCACAGTTCGATGGGTCAAGTTATGTTGGAGACGGGACAGACAACACAGGACGTCTTTATTTAGATAATGATAACACTGCTCTTGAAAATTATTATGAATGGACGAGTTCAAAAGGGACTCTTCAGGATTACGATATTGTTTTGCAAGTAACAGTTCCAAAAACTTTTGTTCAGTGGGAAGCAGTGAATCCTTGGACTTTTAATTATAGGTCTTCTAGTGCTGATCCTTTGATAACTAAGGCTGATATTTTTGTTTATGATACAGCTGGCGTACTTGTAACTTTAGTTGGAACAAGTACAGACCTAGCTAATACGAGTTGGTCACAAACAGCGCTAGATTATGGCGGAGCTCCTACATTTACACCAGGAGAAAGCTTTATTATAGTTGTTAGATTGCATGCAAAAGATGATGAAGCTATGAATGTTGGAGAGATTCAATTGAATTATGAAGGCTAAATTGACAAAAAGTACATTTTAATATATAATATTATGAACAAATTAATAATAAATACTATGAAAAAACAAAACATTATAATTTCACTTGCAGCATTAATACTTGCTTTAGGTGGAATGACAACTACTGCTTATGCACAAGCTGAAGACCTTGTTAACACTGAATCATTCTTCATTATTGATGATGGAGCAGATAACACTGATATTCAACTTCAATTTGGAGATATTCTTGGAGAAATTCTTGAATTTAATCGTACAAATAATCGTTTTGAATTTACGGATGACCTTTATATCCAAGGTACTTTAGAATCTACAGGAGATCTTACTGTTGGGGGTAATATCATTACTTCTGGAACAGTAGATGGTGTAGATGTTTCAGATTTGAGTAGTACAGTTACAACAAACACAGGTGATATTACTACTCTTCAAGGGCAATCGCATAATCAAAATACAGATACAGGAACAACATCAAATTTATTCATGTTAGACAATGCTGGTGCTGAAGGAAATATTGATCTTCAATTTGGTAGTTCAATTGGTGAAAGAATAAGATGGGATGATACAGCAGATATATTTAGTATTTCAGCCCCTTTATATATTGATGGAACGTTGGAAGTTAATGGGAATATTGATTTTAATCAAAATTTAGCTACAGAAATGGTACTTGATCAAGGAGGTGCATTCCCAGGAACACCTGTTAAAGGTCAAACTTTTTATAGAACTGATTTAAATTCTTTCTATATATATGATGGTTCTGTGTGGGAAGAGCTTGCTGCTAATGGTCCTGAAGCAGAATCAATCTTTCTTTCTCCAAATTATCCACATGTAACATTCTTTCCAGATACTAGTGATAATACAGGTCAATTAACTTATTATTTTGACGATGCAAATATTGAAAATGCTTATAAATGGACAACTTCAAAAAATACAATACAAGACTATGATGTGAAAGTTAGAATTCAGGTTCCTGATAATTTTGCTGACTGGGATGCTACGACTCCAATTGAATTCAAATACAGAACTTTAACAACAGCAGCTGCTGATAATCAACTTGATTTCACAATGCTTGATTCAGATGATGTTGCTGTGGATATGACTAACAATGCAACGTTGGCTAGTGGAACTGCTAATGAATGGGTTGAATTAGTAAATATGACAATTGATGATGTAGGTGAAGTATGGACTCCTGGAGATTGGTTTACAGTTACAATTAAATTGACTGCAAAAAACACTGGTGCTGCAGAAGCAGGAAGCTTAGTGTTTAACTACGATACTAACTAATCTAGGGCGACTTTTTTATTGGTGTAATCGTGCATCCTCAGCCATGTCGTGGGCAATGTTTTGAATTGTTTCAGCTAAAGTTCTTACTGATTCATCAAGATTTACTGCTTCAGCTGCTAAATTCCATGCAAGACCAGCATTAGCTTCAACAGCAACAAAATCTAAATTTAAACCTGCTCTATAAGCTTTAACTAATTCATTGAAGGATTGAGCAATTTTATCTGCTGCAAGTACAATAACTACATCAGGTGAAAGAGAAACAGCATTACTTGAATATTGAACAGCTTTTGCAACAGCAACTTCAGCATTATCAATATCATTATTATCTAAATATTGAAGCACTTTAATCATTTCAGCTTCTGACATACTTAAATAAAGCTGAACATCTCCACCCTGAACATTTATAATTAATCTAAAAGTAATTTCAGCTACATCTGCACGTGTTAAATCTTTTCCTGGGTAAATATTATTATCATCTTCTGCATGTACTAAATTAGTTGATGCAGCATAGTAAAGATAAGGCACAAACCATTGATTTAAATCCTGAACATCATCAAATAATATTTCAGATGGATTTTGGTATCCATTTAAATCAACTTTATAAGCTAAAGTAAGGATTTTTAGGAATTCTGCTAAATTAACATTTCTTGCACCTTCAAAATTTCCTGTTTCACCATCACCTGAAATTACATTTTCGTCTTTTGCTTTTTTTACAAATGCTGCAAACCATTGCTCCGGTGTAACATCCGGAAAAGGATTTTCACTTACTGTATCAAAACTCTCATATAAAGGAGCCATAATAATTTTTACTGCTTCGGCTCTTACCACATTTTGTTCTGGTCTAAATGTTCCGTCCGAATAACCTTCAATTATCCCTGTTCTTTCAAGATAATTAATTGCATGATAGTTTTCATGAGCAGGATCAACATCACTAAAAGCAGCTAATGTTGTTTGAGCAAAAAGAGTTAGTAAAAAAAGTGGAATTAAAAGTTTAGCAAAGTTTTTCATAAGAAAAAATTAATTGTACAAGTTGTCCAATTAATAATTTTAGCTTATTGTTTAATTTTTCTCAAGTGCCTTATCTAAAGTTTTTTTCGGCATATGAGTTATTTCGTAATTAAGGAAAAATGCCAATAGAGTTCTCAACAGCACAAGAGCAACCAGAATAATTATGTCATTTATTGAGGGAGACAAGAAAGTTTCAATAATATCTCTACCAATAATAACTTCTAAACTTAGTACTAAATAATTACTTAAATCCATACGAATTTCAGTCATAACAGTTGAAATTCTTATTCTTTTAAATACACACCATCCAAACATGTATATAGTTCTTAAAACACCTAAAAGAATTATGGCGATTCCCACAATTTCTAAAGAAGTTACAATGAATTCAAGTATTGTTGTTAACATTTATTTTTATTTTATTTTTCGCCTTTATTATATCATTTTTTGGCTATTTTAACAACCATAGCACGATTATTTGGTGCGCCTTTTGCAGGAACTTCATATGGTTCACCAATAGCAATAAGTTTAGTACCACCACATTCAATGTATTTTTCGTACGTTGGTAAATCCATTAGGAATTCATCAGCATCAGCATTGTCTAATACTCGTGCAATTAAATTCATTTCATTAGAAATACTTGTATAATCTGCTCCTGCACCTTTAATATCTAGATTTCCGTAAACACCTACTGGGGCTCCGAACAATAATCCTTCACCACATGCAAATCTTAATGGCTTAGGTAGTGTGATGTGTAATTTTTCTTCAATTTTTGCAGATATTTCATCTAGAAGTTCTTGAAGTTTTAGTGAAACTTCATAACCTGTTTCAATATAATTAATAAAATCAGGGTCAATATCTCCAAATGCATCTCTCCCTTGTTTGTCAAATGGAGCACCTATTAAGATTATTACTTCATCTCCAACAAATTTATCTACTACTACATGGAATTCCTGTTCAATAATTCTTTTTGATTCTGCAAAGAATTCACTCATAATTTCTGATAGTGCATTTTTCTTTGCAGGATACATTTCTGCAAGTTGAGTCATTGTTTGACTATAATCATCTATATCGGCATATAGGACACCAAAGTCATGTTCTGTAGGTTCTTCTTCTAAATTATCATCAATTTTTAAATCAGCAGGCAATAGTCCAACATTAGACCTGTGAGAGTCTCGTTGATTCTCTCTCCATTGTACTATCCCTTCAAAAAATGAAACAGCTTCTTCAATAATACCTTCTCTTTTTTCATCTAAAGGATCAAAAATGAGTTCTCCAACTTCAAAAACTCCTTCTTCATCTTCATATCTAAGAATAAAGGATTCACCATTTATATCTGATTCACTTATATTATCTAGGATTTTTGCTTCTTTCCCATTTACTTCAACTACTAGGGGTTTTTCATGTGCACCTGGCTTTCTATCGCAAGTAATTACAAAAGGACGATCAATAATTTGGCTTAAATACTCACTTAATTTAGTAAATACTTCTGGCCAATGATGAGGTTTACGTTTTTTCTGGATTTCTCTCTTCTTTTTATCAATTAGTTTCTTAATATCTTCTTTTAATCTATCATTAAGGAATGTATCCATCATTGCACTTACACTTGAACATTTTGATTTAACTAATTTGTGCACACCTTCATCTTCAAATTCGTATTCAATATAACCAAATTCTTCTTCACCAAAGCTTAATTTATATACAAGTTTACATCCACCTGCATTTGTTGGAACTTGTATAAAATAGACTTCTAAATCTCCACGTTCATCTTTATATTTTTTCCATCTTTTAGTCCCAGAATATTCATCTTCTTCGTCGTTTTCTAAAGGTGGTAGTATTTCTAAATAAGGATTTTTCTTTAATCGATTTTGCCTTTTTGTTAAAGGATAATTAAAGGCTACTAAATCATCGCTTTCTGGTTCTGGATCAAAATGCAGAAGCCTAACGTTTTTAAATTTTGAAATAATACTTAGGATCTCCTGAATTTTGGCTAAAACAAATTCTATTGGTTTCTCTAATTTAACTTTTTTAGTTCTATCAATCGCTTTATCTAGTGCAGAAGAAGCATCAGCTCTGAAGTCTCCATCAAGTGCACCTTTTTGAGCTTTATAAGCAGCAATATTAACTTCATGTAATATTTTCAACACTTCCGGATGTTCTATTAAATTTAATGCAGCAATTTGTTCTAATTCAAATTGGAAAAGATCAAAGAGATTTAGGCCTCCTTTTTCATAAGCTTCTAATTGGACTTTAATTCTTCTGTTATCTAAAGGTACTGCTTTATCTTTAGGTAGTGAAGTTATTTGTTTCAAAGCAAATCTAATCATTGCAGTTATACCTTCTCTTGTATCTGTTGGAACAGGTTGATTACTTAAAATCGCAGCAGTTTCTACACGTTTACGAATATTATCAGGTTGCTTCTTTTGTTTATTCCACCATAATAAAGCAAGTTCTTCAGCACTTTGTATTGAAACCTGATCTTCGCTAGGCAACCTGTCTTTTAAGTGATCTGACATATTTAGTAATTATTAGGTAGTTAAAATACTAGATTTCACGATAAATTACAAATATGTTAGAATTCTTCTGCAATTAACTGATTAGAAATGCTAAGTAAAACATTATATTTATTACGACATTCACAATCTGTATATAATAAAATCGGCGTAATACAGGGAGATGTTGACACTCCTCTATCAAAAGAGGGTAGGGATGAAGTGAAAAAAATGGCTAAAATTTTTAAGAAATTTGAATTAGAAAATGTTGTACATTCACCTCTGGAAAGAGCAAAAGAAACAGCAGAGATTATAAATGAACAACTTAAATTGCCATCAGCAGTTAAAGAAGATTTAAAAGAAATGGATTTTGGTGAGTGGAGCGCTGAGACTAAAGTTGAACATTGGGATCAATACCGTACTGATTTTTATGAGGATGGTAAGCCACCTCCAGGCGGAGAGTCAAAAGGTGGGTTGTTTAAACGTGTTGCAAATGCAATTCATGAAGTTTGTCTTGAAGTTGATGATGACCCTATCTTAATTGTTGCTCATGGTATGGTTTTTAGAGTTCTTTTAGGTGAATGGTTCACAAATTCAACAGAAAAAGAGATTAGACAGATAAAAATGGGAAATTTATCACTTTATGAAGTTGAAGTTAAATATGATGTTGATCGGATTTTGCCTAAAAAGTACAAATATATAGATATTTACAACTTGTAGCATGCCTTTCTTTGCTGATCTACATATCCATTCTAAGTATTCAAGGGCTACAAGTAAGCAAATGAACCTTGAAAGTCTTTATAGATGGGCGCAACTTAAAGGAATTCGTGTTATTGGCACTGGTGATTTTACTTATCCAGAGTATTTTGTTGAGATTTCAGAGAAATTGGAAGAAGCAGAGCCAGGATTATTTAAATTAAAGGAGAAATATGCTAAAGAAATTGATAAAGAGGTGCCGAAGTCGTGTAAAGCAGAGGTTCGTTTTATGCTTTCTGTAGAGATTTCTTCGATTTATAAGAAAAATGAAAAATGTAGAAAGGTTCATAACATAGTTTTTGCTCCTGGACTTAAAGAAGCTTCAAAAATTAATCAGGAACTTGGAAAAATTGGAAATATTAAGTCAGATGGCAGACCAATTCTTGGTCTGGATAGTAAAAAGTTGCTAGAAATTATTACTGAGGTTTCTGATCGGTGTTATTTAGTGCCGGCTCACATCTGGACTCCTCATTTTGCAATGCTTGGTTCAAAATCAGGCTTTGATTCGATTGAAGAATGCTTTGATGAGCTTTCAGATAAGATATTTGCAGTTGAAACGGGTCTTTCAAGTGATCCTCCGATGAATTGGAGGATATCAGGACTCGATAATGTGACTTTAATTTCAAATTCTGATGCACATTCGCCAATTAAGTTAGCTCGTGAGTTAAATGTTTTTGATTGTGAGCTAAGTTATGATGGAATGTGGGATGCAGTTAGAAATGGAGATCCTAAACGCTTCTTAGGAACAATTGAATTCTTTCCTGAAGAAGGAAAATATCATTATGATGGTCATAGAGTTTGTGAATATTCTTGTGATCCAAAAGAAACAAAGAAAAATAAGGGATTATGCAAAGAATGTGGGAAGCCAGTTATTATAGGGACAATGCATAGAATCGAGGACTTGGCAGATCGAAAAAAAGGAGGAGATCATGCGCGCGCACTTCCGTATAGATATTCGATTCCTTTATATGAGATAATAGGTGAAGCGTATAAAGTTGGAGTCGGATCAAAGAAAGTATTAAACGAATATCACAATTTAATTAGTCAACTTGGAAATGAAATGTACATTTTACTTGAAGCGCCGATTGATGATATTAAAAAAGTAACAGATTTATTTATTGCCGAGGGAATTCAAAGAGTACGAGAAGGAAATGTTTATGTGAAACCGGGATATGATGGTGAATTTGGAGAAATCAGTATTTTTAAAGACAATGAAAAGTATGCCAACAAGCCACAAATGCAATTATTCTGAATTGCTGAATGAAAAACAACTAGAAGCTGTTGAAACTATGGATGGTCCAATGTTAATTGCAGCAGGTCCGGGTTCAGGAAAGACTCGAACTATAGTTTATCGAACAGTTTATATGATTAATGAGCAGAGGATTGATCCAAAAGAAATTCTTTTGATTACTTTTACTAAAAAAGCAGCTTTAGAGATGCGGGAACGTTTGAGTGAGCTTTTGGATTCTGAAAATTTACCATTTGTTGGAACTTTTCACTCCCTTTGTTTAACAATTTTAAGAAATTATTCATTTAAAATTGGAATTGATAAAAATTTCAAAATTTTTGATCCTACTGACCAAATTGAACTCTTGCAAGAGAACCTAAAAGGCGCAAAAAAGAAGAGTTTGCAGGATTTATTAAAGCGCATAAGCAAGCTGAAAAATGAGTTTGTTTCACCTTTAGAAGCACCATTTGATTTGCAGGAGGTTTATAGAAATTATAATGCTGCCCTCAAAGCAAAAAATGCTGTGGATTTTGATGATTTAATTGTAAAAACTGTGCGATTATTGGAAAAACATCCGGAAGTTTTAGAAATTCTACCTTTCAAATATATTTCAGTTGATGAATATCAAGATACAAATGAGGCACAATATAAATTAGTTAAATTATTGGCAAAACGTGATGGGAATTTATGTGCAATTGGAGATTCGGACCAGGCAATTTATGCATTTAGGGGTGCGAACGTTCAAAACTTTTTAAAATTTGGTGAAGATTTTGGTGATGTGAAGTTGATTAAGCTAGATCAAAATTATCGCTCTACTCCGCAGATAATTAAGGCTGCTGAAAAGGTGATTGAGAAAAATGAGAAGCGAATGCAACGAGATTTAAGTGCAGAAAGTAGTGATGGGCCTTTGATTAATGTTTGTGAAGCAAATAATGATTATGCTGAGATGGATTATATAATTAATACGATAGATTTGAAGATGGGTGGGATTTCAAGACAGTCAAAAGAGTTAAAACAGATTGAAGATACAGAAATTGCGCGAAAATTTAGTGATTTTGCAGTTTTATTCAGAACTCACTTGCAAGGGAAAGCCCTTGAAGAAGCCTTTTTGAGGCAGGGGATTCCATATCAGGTTGTTTCTGCAATTCCTTTTTACGATAGGGCAGAAATTAAAGATTTACTTAGTTATTTGCGTGCAATTTATGATCCGAATGATGAAAATTCAATGAAAAGAATAATTCGAAAGTTTGCAAAAGGAGTAGGGGAGACAACTATCGAAAAAATAAAAAATTATTCAATTGTTTATGAAATTCCA
>JBHPJE010000017.1:0-15569 GCA_042568205.1 Patescibacteria group bacterium | reverse complement strand
TCCAGATTCTGTTTTACCTGCAGAGGTAATCAAAACTAGAGGTACTACAAGCGAAAAAGTTAATGAAGCTGTTTGGTCTGCTGATAGGCAAGGCGATATTGTTTATATGGATAGTCAATATGCTGCATTAGAAAAAAGACAAAGAGAAGTTCAATCAATGTTAAATAACGGAGAAGTGCCAGACGCACCTATTGATCATGAAAAAATTGGTAAAAAACTTACTGAAATTCAAATCTCTCAAGCAAATGCGCAAGGAAAACTAGCAGAAGCTAAATTAAAAGCTGAACATACTGATGACTTAGCAAAAATCTCAAAATATAACCAAGAGAGACTTAAAGGATACACTGAAGTAGTTTCAGACGGTTCAAAATCTCTACTTACAAAACTTGGAGAAGGTACTGGGACAGTTATTTCTACTGTAGGAAAAGGTGTAGGTGAAGGCGGATTAGCTGTAGGAAAAGCAGCACTTAAACTTACCGGTAAAGGTTTGAAAATTGGTGCTAAAGCAGGAAGAGCAGTAATTGGTGAACTAGTACAACTTGGTTACGATATAGCTGACATTCATTCAGCTTGGCGAAAAAGAAATCCTAAATCAATTGACTAAATTATGGACAAAAAAACATTCTTACAATCAGAAATAGAGCATGTACTAAAGGTTATTGACTACATTTCACCTGATGAACGTGCTGAATTATTATCAAGAATTAAAGATTTCAAGACTGAAGAGCTTGAAAAATTATTAAAAACCCTATATAAAGTTGAACGCAGGTATCTTGAATACAAATTAAACGATGTAAAAGATACTGAAAAATTCCTTAATACTTTTAAATAAAATGAGTAATAAGAGCTCTTCAAAACAACATGGACTGCACAATGTGCATGACCAACGTCCTAAAAGTAAGCTTCGAAATCGTCGCAATAAAGCTAAAGCGGCAGAACGAAGGCTTAAATATCAGGAAGAAAAAGGTGCTAGATCATAACGCGAAGAAGGAGTAAAGCGATGCTTATACATGCGCATGAGCAAAGCGAATCGGATGTATAAGTACGACGAAGTGCCTGATTGAGCGCTATGAGCCCGTACGACGTAGTGAAAAAAATAACCTTTATTATTTAAAGGGTTAACGTTAAGATTAAAAAGCTATAAATTTACTGAAATGTATGGCTTTTTTAAAACGAAAAAAAGGACGAAGACGAGTTAAGGCTTCCAAAAAGAGTAAAATTCAGGAGATTCGATCTCCTTATTCACATCGTCGTGTTTCAAATTCAAAAAAATTGCCTAAAAAGGCTAAGAAAACTCGATATTCAGGTGAGATGAAGGTTAGATATAAGAATAATTTTCCTTTAAAAAAGGTATTAATTATTGGAATTGGTTCGATTGCCACAATAATTTTCTTATATTTAATGGTTTTTACTGCATTTTTTGAAATTCAGGAATGGAAAGTTTATGGAGACGATATAATTCAGGAAAATTCAAAATTTGAAGAATTTTTAGCGGTTCATAATGGGAAAAATCTGCTTTTATTAAATACAGGTGAAATCCAAAAGAAAATCCATGATCAGTATCCTGAAATTGAAAACTTAAGAATTAAAAAAGCTTATCCGCACACTTTGGTTATGGAGTATGAAAATTTTTCTGAAGTAGCAAATATTTATAATTATTTTGAAGAATCCCAGAAAAAATTCATTATTAATAAGATAGGTTTACTCGTTCAGCAGGATTTTGAAAATCAAAATCTACCATATATAAAACTTCGAACTGAAAAAACTTTGGAATTAGGAAATTATGCTATCCCAAGGGAAAAATTAGAGTATATATTAGATGCAATTTACGGATATGAGGAACTATTTGGAATGGGTGTTGTAGATACTGAATACTTATCAAAAGAAAGAGAAGTTCATTTGAAAACCGAGCGGGATTTTGAAATTTGGCTAGACACAGGATTAACATTACAGGAACAATATAGTAAACTTAAGTCGATACTTCCTGAATTGAATATTTATACTGATTCGATTGCCTATATTGATTTAAGAATCTCTAGCGTTAAAGGCGATCGTGTGATATTTAAAAGACGTTAACAAATTTATTATGATTTGGGCATTAATTGGAGTATTGGTAGGAATTATATTGGGATTTGCAGTTGATATCCCTATTCCGATTGAACTTACACGTTATACAGCTGTAGTGAGTATTGGTATTATAGATGCCATTTTTGGTGCAATTAGAGCTGAAGTTACTAAAGATAATTATGATGCTGTGATCTTTTTAACAGGATTGTTCTTTAATGTGGTTTTAGCAATTGCAATCACATATTTAGGAGACAAATTAGGATTAGATTTATACTTAGCAGCAACTGTAGTATTCACATTCAGAATATTTACTAATGTTGGTATTACTAGAAGAGCTGTATTGCAGAATTATATGGAAAAGAGAAAACAGAAAAAAGCATTTTAAATAAACGCAAAATTTGGTATAATAATTCTACTGAAATTTAACAAAAATAAAATGGCAAAAGCTTCCAAACTCGCATTGTTACAAGAAATGTTAGAAAACGCTGAGAGCAGTATTAGATCTGCAAAACAAGTCCTTTTGGATTTGGGTGGAAAAAAGAGTGACTTGAGCGAAAAATATGAAGAATCAGCAAAAGATTTAAGTACATCAGATTCTCCTGAAGGAAAAATCATTGAAGGTGTATTTAATGGTCAGGACATGATTGGTCCAAGTAAAAAGAATTATCCAGTACCAGCAAACTATGCCAGTAAATCTAAACTTATTCCTGGAGATGTTTTGAAATTAACTATTCTTGATGATGGATCATTTATTTATAAACAAATTGGTCCGGCTGAAAGAAAAACTGCTGTTGGAATTTTAACTCAGGAAGACGGACAATTTAAAGTTATGGCTGAAGCAAAAGCTTATAAGGTATTATTGGCTTCTGTTACATATTTTAGAGCTGAAGTAGGAGATAAAGTTACATTAATTGTTCCAGCAAATGAAGAAAGTGATTGGGGTGCAATTGAAAATGTACTCCCTAGAACTGATGATGAAGATGATGCTGATCTTAATAAATTTTAATTATGGATGAAAGCTCAACACCAGAAGTAGTTACTGAGAATGAAGCAATTGATAAAGTAAAAAAATGGATAGAAGAATTGGATTGGGAAAAAGCAAAAGAAGGATGTATGGAAATTCTTGAAATTGATCCTAATAATGAAACTGTTAAGGCTCTTTTAGCGCAGGCTGAAAAAGGAATTGCAGAAAGACCAACTGAAGCGGTTGCGCCCGTTGAAACAGTTGTTAAAGCTGCCGGAGCGATCGAAGAGAGCTCTATGGAGCGAGCGCCAGCGAGCGAAGCGAGCCAAGCAACTCCCCCCGGAGCGAAGAACGAGGTGAGCTCTTTGGAGCGAGCGCCAGCGAGCGAAGCAAAACCGGAACCTGCGACTGAACCAGCACCACTTCCACAACGAAAAAATAAATCAACAGTTATAATTGCATTTATTGTAGGATTTTTGATTTTGGTTTTATTGATTCTTGCGCTAGTATTCGGATGGTTGAATCCTGTATTTGACTGGATATTTGGATTAATTGGCTAATTTTATGAAGTTTACATGGGAAAAGGCTACAAAGCCTATTCTTGCTCTTGCACCAATGGAGGGTTACACAGATTCTGCTTTTCGGCAGCTGGTTAAGGAATATGCACCAGGTGTAGTTTGCTTTACTGAATTCACAAGCGCTGATGCGCTTAAATATAATAGTAAAAAGTCTATTGGAAAAATTGGATTTGAACAGACTGAACGTCCTTTGATTGTTCAATTATTTGGAAAACATCCTGATCATTTTGTTGAAGCAATTAAATTTGTTGAAGAAAGCGGTGCCGATGGAATTGATATTAATATGGGATGCCCAGCAAAGAACGTAATTGCGTCTCAACATGGATCTGCTTTATTAAAAAATCCTGAATTGGCAGCTGAAATAACACATTCGGTTGTTCAGAATACAAAACTGCCGGTTTCTGTAAAAATGAGGATCGGATTTAAAGAATATGATGAAGATGCTTTTACAGATTTCTGTTTAAACTTAGAAAAAGCCGGAGCAACCAACTTAACAATCCATGGAAGAACAACAAAACAAGGATATACTGGACTTGCTGATTGGGATCCGATTTATCGAATAAAAGATTTGTTGAAAATTAATGTAATTGGAAATGGAGATGTGATTTCTCCAGAAATAGCTTTAGAAAAACTGAAAAATTTAGATGGAATTATGGTTGGACGGGCAACTTTTGGAAATCCATTGATAATGTATGAAATTTATCGTGCACTTTACCCAGATTCACCGGAATTTGAAATTTTACCAACGTGGATTGAAGTTGCGACTAAGCAAATCCGACTTTCTGTTGAAGTTAAAGGCGAAAAACGAGCTATGTTAGAAATGCGCAAACATCTGGCATCTTATATAAAAGGCTTTCCTGGAGCTTCAAAATACCGTGCAAAGCTGGTTAGAGTTGAGACTGAAAAAGAAGCATTAGGTATTTTAGAAGAAATAAAAGGAATTTCGCTTTAGAAAGCGGTCCAGGGGTTGATGATTGACGATTTTTGTGCTATAATAATATGAATTAAAAATAAAATTTGAAATGGAACTAAAACTCTCAAAAATCTTTCGGACTGCAGTGCAATATAAAGCTTCTGATATTTATATTACTACTGGCTCAAAACCTATTTTAAGAATCAATGGTGATTTGGTTCGAATTCAGGAACATGAGCCGTTATCTAAAAAAATGGCAGAAAACCTTTTATTGGAAATAATGACAGAAGAGCAGCGAAAACATTTTAGTAAAAAGCTCGATCTCGACTTTTCAATTGATTTAGAGGATATTGGCCGATTCAGGGTTAATATGTTTGTTCAAAGAAAAGGAATCGGAGCGATTTTCAGAGTTATTCCGAATAAAATCTACACTATGGAAGAATTAAATCTTCCAGAACAGTTAAAAAAAGTTCCAACATTCCCAAATGGTCTTGTGATTGTAACTGGTCCTACAAGTTCAGGTAAGTCGACTACGCTTTCTGCGATTGTGAATGAAATTAATATGAATCAATCTAAGCATATCATTACAATTGAAGATCCGATCGAGTTTATTCATGAAAGTAAGAATTCTGTTGTGGATCAGAGAGAGGTTGGAACGCATACTTTAAGCTTTCAAAAAGCATTAAAAGCTTCATTACGTGAAGATCCAGATGTTATTCTAATTGGGGAAATGCGTGATTTAGAAACAATCCAATTAGCGATTACTGCTGCAGAAACCGGGCATTTGGTATTTGGAACCTTGCATACGAGTGGCGCAGCAAAATCTATTGATCGTATTATTGACGCTTTCCCACATACTCAACAAAATCAAATACGAACACAATTGGCTGAAGGACTTAAAGCTGTTGTGTGGCAAAATTTATTAAAGACAAAAGATAAAAAAGGCAGAATGGGTGCATATGAAATAATGTTCGGTAATCATGCAATTTCAAACATGATAAGAAAAGGAAACACACATCAAATTGATTCAGTAATTGAAACAAGTACGCAGGAAGGCATGCAAACAATGAAAAAGTCATTAACTGATCTGATGCAGGCTGATCTTGTAGATGAAGAAGAAGCACTGGCATTCATGCCAAAAGAGCTTGATGTATAGAAGCTTTAGAAAATTTAAACATCCCCGGATGAAAAATAAAAATAAAAAAATCTTAGGAAGGATTCTAGCAACTGCACTAATGGGTGTGGTGGTTTTTTTATTAAATGTGGGGGTGGTTGGGGCCTTAACAGATGCTGAAAATAAATGTATACGGGATACTCTTAATAATGAAAAAGGAACAGCATGTAGTAGTGAATTTTCAACAGCACAATCATGTGCAAGTAGTTTATTTTCAAATTCACTATTAAATACTTGCTACAGCTATAATCTAGATTTAAATACTCATGGCGTAGCATTAAAAAGTGCTTCAAATCCTTCATGTACAAATACTCTATTTGAACAAGCAAGATCAGGAGTTGAATCATGCTATAAAACGTATGATAAAGCTTGCCAGGAAACAATAAAAGCAAAATGTACTGGCAGTACCATAACTGTACCAACTGGCTCACAAGGTGAAAAAGTTGACACTGAATGCTATCAAAAAGAGATTAAAGATGTAGATTGTAAAAAAGACACTAAGGCAGCAGAAGCTGAAGCTACAAAAAAAGAAGAAGTAAAGAAATGTGAAGAAACTAAAATAGCAGATGAAAAAAAATGTAATGAAGGTATCGAATTTCTTAAATCAGAATGTTTAAAATATGCAAAAAGTGATTATGATTTTTGTAAAAATACTGCCGAAACAAAATATAATGAAACTATTACAAAGTCTAAAACCACTGACGATGAAATAATAAAAAAATGTGAGACAGAGATTGTTGCAAAAGCCAGAGAAAAATGTGTAACTTTCGACTTCAGCGCTGAAATAGCGACTGCTACAAGCGGTTTGGTGGGCGAAGAATTAAAATGTAAACAAAATTTCTATAATCAAAATATTGGAAGTTGCCAAATGAACGAAACTTTTGAAGGAACTAAAATTAACACCTTGGAACAGGCTGAAGCATGTTTTAAAAGCTTGAAAGAAAAAGTAAATGAACAATGCAAGACTGTTTGCGGAAATAGTATTGTTGAAGGTTCTGAAGAATGTGATGATGGGGAAGGATTAAAATCTGAGAATGAAGATAAAAGCGATGGATGTTTCAGGTGTAAAAAAGAAGATGTATTCAGAGTTTCAGAAGTATTAAAAATAGATGAAGGTCAATCTTACTTAGAAAGAGCAGAAAGTGGTGCTCAATCAACAAGCCTAAGAAAAGGTTTATTTTTCTTAATTATCGAAGCAATTGAATTAGCAACAAAAATTATTGGAGCTCTTGCGTTATTAATGGTAATCATTGGTGGAATAATCCTTATGGTTTCATCAGGGAATTCGCAACTACAACAAAAAGGAAAACGAACAATCCTATACGCAATTTTAGGTTTAGTTATAGCATTTCTATCATTAATAATCGTAACCTTTATTCAATCATTATTCTATACAACTTAATATGAAAAAATTTATAGCATTTATAATTAGTTTAATAATCATAATTCCACAGTTCATTGGGACTGTAAGTGCTGCAGAAGAAGCAAAATTTGAATGTGCAAAAGTTCAAACCGACACTACTGGCTTTTATGTAATTCTTGAAGAACCATTAGGTGGCCCAGATGCAAAATACTGTTTTAGAGTTTGTAATAAAGTAAAAGTAGAACCAGGATCAGCTATTGAAGGTCAAGTAAAGCAAAGGGTATGCGATCTAAGGGATAAATGTGATAATTTTGATTATACAGATTCTAAAGGTAAACCACAGAAAACTAAAGATGTAACCTGCCAAAGAGTACAAATTCTTCAAGCTACTGGTGGTCAGGATTTATTAACTCAATATGTTAAATTAATATATTTATGGTCAGCTGGAACAATTGGAATTATTGCAGTTTTAGTAATTGTAATTAGTGGTATGCAAATTATGGTTTCAGGAAGTTCAGGAAATATCGATGAAGCAAAAGGTAGGATATTTAAAGCATTATTCGGACTAGTAGTCTTATTCTTATCTGGATTAATCCTATACACAATTAACCCAACATACTTTGTTTAAAATCTTAAAACAATTGGGTTCAGTATTACTACTTTGCACTATGTTGCTAAGTATTAATTCATTTGTGTTTGCACAGACTTCAACAACTTACGAAGAGTGTGTTTCAAATTTTAAAAAACTCCCTGGTACTTATGCAACTTGTGAAAAACTTACTGCAGACGCAAAAAAATGTGTAACTGATTCAGAAACAAAATGTGAAGATAAATACAAGTCATTTAATGATAGATGTGATAAAGAAGCAACTTCTGGATTTGAAGATGCATGCTCCAGTGCTGTTGAAGATTTGAAAAATAAATGTGTTGAAGAAGAAAAAAGAACTATCTGCAAAGCTTTAGAAGATAAAGCAACTTTATGTACTGAAGACGCCAATAAAAATATCGAGTCAATTTGTAGAACTCAATTCCCTGAAAAATTAAAAGAAAGTACTACAACAACTGATAAATCGAGAATACCTTCAGTCCCTAACATTGATACATTGGTTAGACCTAATGTTGAAGATGTAAGTAAAGTAAATCCATATTTAAGTACAACATTCTTACCTCGTGTAGCAAAAACTGTAGTTTCATTTGGTATTGGGGCAGCTGTAATTGGATTAATTATGGGTTCAATCGGGATGCTAACCGCCTATGGGAATGATGAGAAATATGGTAACGCCAAAAAAGCAGTGATGTTCTCGATAATCGGATTAATCATCTGCTTATTATCATTTGCAATTGTACAATTAATATTTTTTACTGGCTTTCAAGCAGGCCAAATTAAATAATGAAAAACATCAAAATTTTACAAACAGGATTAGCATTTATATTCGTATTTAACTTACTTTCAAGTACTGCTTTTGCACAAGTCCCTATAGATATTCAAGCAAGAGTAGATAAAGTACCTGAAATTAAAGCCTGTTTTGAGGAAAAAATTAAAGCAAAAGAGAATGATATTAAAACAATTAAAGAAACTTTACCTAAATGTAAAACTGATGCTTTAAAAACTGCTGAAACTGCAGCAAAAGATTATTTAAATATATGTACTTTAAATAGAACTGAAGCCGTAAAAGAATGTAATAAAATAACCGACAGTAATAAAAAAACAGATTGCTTAGCTACTGCTGAAAATGATTTAAGCTCTTGTGTTAAAAACATGACTGCTGCTTATGTTACTCCTAAAAAAATTGAAATTGAAAAAGCATGCGAAAAAACAGCAACTGACGATGAATTCAATATCTACGACACCGCAGAAAATGAATGTAATTCAAAATATGCAAGTGAACATCAAGGGCTAACTCCAACCTCTTCAGGAGTCGATCCAACAAAAGGTCCTGAACTTAAACCAGAGACTAGCGACCTTCTCTACAAATTCTCTTATCCAGGATCAACAGAGGTTGTAACTACTGATTACGTCTCATCATTGCCTGAAGAAGAAACACCAGGGCATATTTTAGGACAAATAATTTATTTTATGCTTGTTGTGGCTAATATACTGGCATTTATTTCGTTCTTAGTTGCAGGTGTGTTTATGCTTATTTCGCAAGGGAATGAGGATGATAATACAAAAGCAAAGAAAATACTTACTTATACAATTCTTGCATTAATAATTTGTGCCACTGCACTTGCAATTGTGTCAGGTGTAACTAAACTTAACTTTTTTAGTCCGTAATTATGTTAAAAAAACTAATCACAATTGGAATTTTAACAGTAATCATTGTACTAACAATGCCGCTGACTCAAGCACAGCGTGCAATTGATCCTTTATTGAAACCTGACAACGCTCCAGGTGTGCCGCTTACTGGACCAGCGCAATTAGAATGTCTTAAAAAATATAGTGATAAAGACACAGCTCTAAAAAAAATATATGACAAAGTGAAAGATGATATAACTAAAAAAATTAAGACTATTTCAGATGAAGAGAAAAAAACAGTTGCAAAATACTGGGACAACAACTCTCAAATGTGCCGAGGGAACGAAGAAGAGCCAGTAACAGCATTTATTCAAATAATTGCTGGTGCACTTCTAATGATCTCTGGTGGAATTGCTGTCATAATTATGACTATTGGAGGTGTGATGTATGTAACATCTCGTGGAAATCAGCAACAGCTTGAATTTGCAAAAAACACACTCCTTTATGGAATTCTGGGTATGCTTGTAATGATTTTTGCATACTATATCGTTCAATTCGTCATTGCACTCATTGTAGGAGGCTAGTTTTCTTCTAATCGAGGAAATAATGGTTCACACTCCCCTATTTTTTCGCCTACTTCAAGTCCTCCCCATTTTGAAACATCAGTGAAATCAGAACCTAATGGATCTTTTCCGAATGTTTTTAAAAGCTTTTCAGCAGCTTCAGGTATATATGGATACAAAGCATATCCAACGTGCCGTAGAACCTCTAAAAGGTTATATAAAACATTTGCCAGTTCTTTTTCATCTTCTTTTGCGAGTACCCAAGGTTTTTTATCTTCAATATATTTATTTGCAGCATCAACCTGGACCATAACTGCCTCAACAGCCTTTTTAAGATCAAATTTATCTATCATTTTATGATAAGTTTCCCACATTTCTTCAATTCCAGCCTGAATTTCTTTATCAGGGGCAGTATTTTCAGGGACCTTTCCTTTAAAATATCTTTCAGTCATTTTGGTTACCCGATTCATTAAATTACCTAAGTTATTCGCTAATTCTGAGTTATAAACTTCTTCAAACCGTTCATAAGTAAAATCTCCGTCTTCGGTTGTTGGAATTTCTTTTAATAAATAATATCGTAAAGGATCTGTCCCGTATTTTTCAACAACATCCTCTGGTGAAATTACATTACCTAATGATTTGCTCATTTTCTGCCCTCCAGACCCAATAAAACCATGAATTGGTACCATTTTAGGAACAGGTAATCCAGCGCTCAAAAGAATTCCTATCCAAATACCAACATGGAACCTTACAATATCCTTTCCAATAACATGCGCATCACATGGCCAATATTTTTTAAATAATTCACCTTCATTTTCGTAATCCAAGGCAGTTATATAATTAGATAAAGCATCACACCAAACATACATAGTATGTTCAGGATCATTTGGCACCTCAACACCCCAACTTAACTTCTCTTTTGGACGAGAAAAACTAACATCTGTTAAACCTTCTTTAGCAACATTCAAAAATTCACGTTTTCTAAATTCTGGTTCAACTCGTAATTCATCTGATTCAACTAATTCAACAATTTTTTCTGAATATTTTGATAATTTAAAGTAATAATTTTCTTCAGAAAACTTTTCTACTGTTTTTTTATGAGTTGGACACTTCCCATCTTCCAAATCCTTCTCAGTTACATACGCTTCGCATCCTTTACAGTAAAATCCTTCATATTTATCCTTATAAATATCCCCTGCTTCAACTAATTTCATCCATAATTTTTGTGCTCCTTTTTTATGACGATCAGAAGTTGTGCGAATAAAATCATCATAAGTTAAATTCAACAATTCTTTTAGTTCTTTGTTCTTTTTAACAATATTATCAACATGTTCCTGTGGTGAAATCCCAAGTTCTTCAGCTGTATCATGAATCTTCATTCCATGTTCATCTGTTCCTGTTAAAAAATAAACATCATCTCCAATCAAACGATGATACCTTGCCAAACAATCTGCTTCAATTGCTTCCATTGCAAAACCAATATGCGGATTTGCATTTGCATAAGGAATACTGGTTGTCACATAAAATTTACTCATGACTCTATTTAACCTTTATTCACGAGAAGTTTCAAGCTAAGGTTGAACATACCCCTGTGGAGTCTGCTTGTCACCTGCTCCACCAACCTGAGTTCTATAAAGTGAAAAATTGAAGACCGGAAGGAAAGTATCTGGCCTTACAAAAGCCTCAATTTGCTTACGTGAATTCCCTGAAGAACCTGTAGATTTAATTTTTGCATACTCGCGAATCATTACATCGTCTGGTGTAAGAATTCTCCAAAAAATCCGAGCATTGGCTCGTCTTTCAAAATCAGAAAGTCCCTGCAAAACACTTGGATTGAAAATATTTGTAATAGTCAAATAAACAAAATCATGTGTATCCAAAAACTCTTTAATTGTATAAGGATCACTTAAAACAGCATTTCCAGGATCTTCTTTTCTAACAATTGTATCAGTACCTAAATATTGAAAAGCTTCACGAGCCCACTTCCAAATTCCAAGATTACAATTAGCATCATATTCAATTCCACTGTTTGAATCAGTAAAATTCATATGTTCAATTCTTTCAGTTCCAATACAAGTTGGATTGTTTGCATTACTTCCATCAGCAAGAGCCAAATAATCTCCAATAGTTTCTGTAAAGAACGTTCTTCCGCTTACACCTGTAGTATTTCGTCCTGTCATTTTCCATCTTAACATATCAATGTTCTCAAAACTCACTCCAGCTTCCTGAATTAAATTAGGATTTAAGTTCGCATCTGTAAAATATTCAATTCTAAAATCCTTAATGTTTTTTATTGTTCCATCATCCTGAACAGTGAATAAAGGAATCGAAAAAGTATCGTTCAGGTAGAGAACATTATATAAATATTTCTCAGGTTCATTTTTTGCAATTTCAACATCAATAATTTCAGGATCAATAAATGGAATCGATTGAGTTTTATTTTTAATTGAATAAATATAAGTTAATTCTTTTTCATCCATTCCGCTTTCTCTTTCAAAGCCTGGGAGATTTTGATGTAAATCAAGCAATGCTTCTTCAATGCCTGCTTCTGCTGCATAAAAGGCCTGTCCTGAACTCACAAAATCATTTGTTATCTTAATTTCTCTTAAAACTAAATCGCTCAAACCAAGCGCAAGTGTCATGAGAATTCCCATCATCAGAAGTGCGATTATTAGTGCGCTACCTTTTTGTTTTGAGTAACGTTTTATCATAAATTATTTGTTTGAGTATTATAAACTCTTGATGAGAAAGAAGTTTGTAAATCGAGTGAAAAATCAGTAATTAATTCATAAGATGATCCAATTGTTGTATATACACTTACTGAAGGTTGGTATTGAATAACTCCACATCCAATATTTTCCGGATCAAAAGGATCGCCTAAAGGCGCAATTTCAAATTTCATTGCGTTTAATCTAATACCCTTTAAATCAATTGGTTCAAAGTTATTAAATCCGGGATTCGGTACCCATGCATTTGCTTCAGAGTCTTTAGATTCTTTATAAAAAGATAGAACTTTTACATCATCTTCCTCCTGAATTCTAAAAATTGTACGTTCAGTTGCATTTGGATTAATTAAAGCAAGATATGAACCTTCAGGGGCAGTAGCTAAATCAGAACAAACCTGCGACGTTGAAACAACATCAATAGGTCTTAAAATATCATCTTCATTTAATTCTTTAAATTTACGAGGACACCCATAATCAATTGTTTTTGAACGTGCTTCCTCTCCAATTAAATTATAAACATATCTAATTTCTGAATAAATTTCTCTAACAACATTAGCTTCTCTTTGCCTACGAGCAATATCTAAATATGAAGTAGAAATGCTTGTAACAATGATCATGAAAATAGTTAGTGCAATCAGCACTTCAATTAATGTGAATCCTTTATTTCTTCTTATTCTTCTCATTAAAATTAATTATTTAAAGTGGGCCGGCTTTCCAGTCAGTTAAAACAGTAGGAAGTCTAAACTCTTCATATTTTCCTTTTTCAAGCCATTCAACAACAGCTGTCACTGAAATTTTTAATTGATCTTCGTTGTCTTGGGTTGCTAAATCGTATGGAATCGTTTTAATTTCCACATATCTTCTAAATTTACTAATATCGTTTGTTGACTCATGTGAATATTCTTTAACTTCATCTTCAGTAAAATATAATTGAGATAGGTTTTCTGAATAATCAACAAGCAACCAAGGTGCTGCATTTTTCACAGCTTGTTTAGTGTTTGTTGATTCTCCAAGAACCTTACATTCATCAACTGTTTTTAAATTGTGATTCTTCTTGATTATATATTTTTTGTTATCAGTGAAAGAGCCGAACAAATCATCTGTTCCTCTCCAATATTGATTATGAATCCAGTTATTATCACGAATATTTCTAACTCCCTCAATTGCTTCCTGAGCAAGATTGTAAGCAATGATTTTATTTGTATTAAGGGTGTTTGCACGAATTGAAGAAACAAGTAAATTTGTTGCAGTTACTATAATTAAAACAATAATTGTAATTGCAATAATTACTTCTGGAAGCGAAAAACCTTTTTTTAAATTTTTATTCTTCATATTTATCAGTGTAAACATTTCCAGTTAATAAATTTAAAACAACCATTCGTTTTTCTGATGCTTGTATTGCATCTTCAAATCCAACTACAACTTTCAATAATGGTTCATTAAATCCAATTAAAGTTGAAGGAATTTCAATTACAGATTTTGGCGGTGCAAAATAAATTTCTATTGAATCTGTTATCTCGTCTCCGAAAAATTCGATACCTTTTACAATTAAACGGTCGTCATGTTCTACATTTTTAACTAATTCCCCCTGTGCTTTATCACATTGATTATTTTTTGGACTTAATCTGTTATAAGGTGCTTTGTATAAGCTAATATAACCTTCATTTTCAACTAAAATTCCAAAACAATATGATGCTCCTTCAGTTAATTCACCTGTTTTTTGATAAATACCTGACCGGGTTTTTTCTCTAGCTTCGACAATCACACTTTCTAAAGTATTTGCAGCTACATCAAGCTGAACTTTTTTACGTACAATCCCGTAACTTGAAACACTAACCATAATAATAGTACTAATAATTGCTATAACAATTAAAATTTCAATGAGGGTAAAACCTTTTTTTTTTAATTTCGCAATTCTGTTCATTATACGATTTCAGTTAAACTAAAGATTGGCATTAAGATTGCTAGAGCTAGTAATGCAATAATTGTACCTACAACCAAAATCATTATTGGTTCAAATAAAGAAGTTAATCTTCGTAAAGTATGATCAATTTCTCTATCATAATGATTAGCAATTTTTTCAGATATTGTGCCTACAGAAGCTGTGCTTTCACCAATATTTATCATTTCAGTTACTGTTTCAGGGAATAAAAACGGTGATTTCATCAAGTTATCTGATATTTTCTCACCTTCAGAAACCTTTTTAATTACTTCTCTTGTTTTTGCTTCATATGGAGCACTATTAATTGAAGCTCCAATAATTTGGAGTGATTTTATTACTGGTAATCCTGCTTCTAATAAAATTCCCAATAAACTAATAAACCTTAAAACTAGAACTTTCCTAACTAATACTCCAATTACTGGAATTTTTAATATAAAATAATCTGTTTGGAAATTTCCAACTTCTGTACTTCTATAAACTCGATAAACTCCGAATAAAATTAATATAAATAATATTACAGCCCACCACCAAGAAGTTAAAAAGCTGCTTACTGCCAATAAGATTCTTGTTGCAATCGGGAATTCCGACTCTGATAGTCCACCTTCAACTAATAAATTCAATAGAGTTGGAACAATCCAAATCATCATACCAATTGTTATAACAACTAATGTAATTAAAATTACAAAAGGATAAGTAGCTGCAGTAATTAATTTAACTTGTAATTCATGACTTCTTTCAATTTGATCAGATAATCTGAATAACATTTTATTTAAATTTCCTGCTGCCTCACCTGCTCTAACAACTCCGATTTCAGCATCAGTAAATGCATCTGGAAATCTTGCCATTGAATCAGAAAGACTATTACCTGTTGAAGTTGAATGAGCCAAAGTATTAATAATTCTTTGAAATCTTCGATTTTCAGTTTTCCCTGACAGAACGCTTAATGCTTGTAGTACAGGAATTCCAGCATCAACCATTACAGCAAGTAAATGAAAGAAATAAGCCTTATCTTTTAAACCTATTTTTGTATGATCTATTAAAAA
>JBHPJE010000016.1:0-16853 GCA_042568205.1 Patescibacteria group bacterium | reverse complement strand
TTTAACTCTAAATTTTCTGGAATTTGTTTCTAGTGCCTCAAGAAAATCAATTAAATTTTCATGTTTTCCAGTTAGATTTGTAGTGATATTTAATACATTTGAATTTTCATCAACACTAGATGATGCATTAAAACTAATTGAATTAAAAGAAAGACCATGCTCATCAGTTAAATCTGAAAAAGTATTAATTACTTCAGCTTGTTCAATATTTTCAGGAACAAGATTAAGTACATCATTCTTTGTTACTTCTCCTCCTGTAAAAGAATCTTCTAATTTATTAAATTTAACAATTTCAGCATTGAGTTTATTTAATTCAGTCTGCTCACTAGTTAAATCTGCTTTAACAGTTTCAAGTTGATCCTTTAGAGGAAGAACAAAAAGAAAAATAGCAACAATAGCAATTACTAATAGAATAACTGCAATTATTGTTAGTGTACTTTGATTATTTGATTGTTTTTTTATAGCCATTTTAAAATTAAGTTAATTATCTACGTGGTACGTTTTCATCATCTGTTTCAACAGTTGATGAAGGATTGTAATCTACATTTAGAACAAATGTTAAAAGTGTTTGATCAAGATTATTTACACTTTTGCTCACTGAAGGAACAAAAGGATTTGAAAAATCAGGAGTTTCATCAAATATTTCAATTGTTTTTGAAACTGCATCTAATAATTTTTTTACATTTTCAGAAGCTTGTGTTCTTACATTAAAAGAAAGTCTTCCATCTTCAGATCCACTATAAGAAATGAATTCAATAAGTGGTTTCTTTTCGATTAAATCAACTGGTGTAATTCTGTTAAGCGTAGCAAGAACATTTGACCATTCAACTTCTTTGTTTTTAACAGCGTCAAGCGAGTTCACTGCTCTTTGTGCTAATACAGCATCACTAGCCTGCAATTCTTCAAGTTCATTTTCTGCTTGAGCAATCTGACTACCAATTGAGTCTAGCTCAGATTCAACAGCATTAACTTGAGAAAAGAAATAACCATATGCAAGACCTGCTCCAAATATAAGAACAATTGCAATGATTAAAAGTATTGGTTTTTTATTTTGTTGAAAATCCATAGTATTTGGTGTTTATTTTTATTTCTATTTATTATACTATAAAAACCCCTAAAAATCAATTAACTAAGGGACAAATCTTAATTATGCAAAGTGAGAAAAAATTTCATTTATAAAAACGAGGAATTTGAGTGTGAAAACTGCAAAAAGCTGAATCCTTTGCTAAAAGGAACCTGTCGAAATCATTGTAAATTTTGCCTTTTCAGTAAACATGTAGATAAAAATGTGCCTGGGGATCGAGAAAGTACATGCAAAGGCTTAATGGAGCCAATTATTGTCGATCAAGAAGGAAAAAGAGGATACGTAATCACTCATAAATGTACGAAATGTGATAAAGAAATTCGAAATAAAGTAGTTAAAGATGATGATTTTGATGTTATTATAAATTTATCACTTAAACAGCGTCGATGAAATACTTAAACAAGAATACAAAAGTAGTTTTGGCATTATCAGGAGGACCGGATTCTGTTTATTTGCTGCACAAATTAAGAAATCAAAGATGTGAAATAATTGCTGCGCATTTTAATCATAAATTAAGAGGTAGAGATAGTGATTTAGACCAAGAATTCTGCAAAAAGCTCTGTAAGAAGCTAAAAATCGACTTTGAAACTGAAGAATTTGAAGTAAAAAAATACGCAAAATCAAAGAAAATGAACCTTGAAGAGGCTTCGCGAGATAAAAGATATGAGTTTTTGCGTAAAATAAAGGAAAAACACAATGCTAAGTATATTGTCACAGCTCATCATGCAGATGATAATCTTGAAACTTTTCTAATGAATTTCCTTAGAGGAGCAGGATTAAATGGCTTAAAATCAATGCAAACTCTAAATAACGACCTACTTCGCCCAATCCTGACAATTTCTAAGCAAGAAATCCTCAAATATTTAAAGAGATATAAGTTCAAATACCGCATTGATAAGACAAATATCGACCCTAAACTAACAAGAAATAAACTAAGATTAGAGGTTATTCCTACATTAAAAGAAATTCAGCCTACTTTAATTGATGTTTTCAATAGAAATGTAGAAAATCTTAATGAAATCAATGAATTTATTGAAAATGAAGCGAAAAATAACTCTAAAAATCTAATCCTAAGAAGAACATATATTGTTAAATTATATAAAGAAGCTCACAGTTCAACGAAAGGGCTTACGCAAGCCACAGTAAACAGATGCCTGAACTTAAAAACAGGCAAAAAAGTACCTTTTGGACCAAAACTATATTTAACTATTACAAAAGGAGAACTTCTAATTATCCCCAGGAATAAGCCAAAATCAATTCGAAAGAAAAAACTCGCAATTCCAGGAAAAACCAGTAATTTAACCATTCAACTTAAAATAAACTCCCCAAAAGACCTTAAAAAGGGCATCTTTCTCGACTACTCAAAACTCAAATTACCCTTATATGTTAGGGGGAAAAAGCATGGAGACAGATTCAGCCCATATGGACTTAAAGGAACTAAAAAAATACAGGATTTTTTCACTGATAAGAAGGTCCCAAATCACTTAAGAAACCAAATTCCATTAATCGTGGATAAAAACGATAAAATCGTTGCAATTCCTGAGTTTACAATTGACAATACATACAAAATACAACCTAAAACCAGTAAGTACCTTGAAATCTCAGTAAAAAAAAGTAAACTGTAAGAGCTATGACACCAAAGATTAAATTACCCAAACAGAAACCCAGAAGCAGCTTCTTCTACCTTATAGTGATTGCCCTACTAATCACTGCTGTTGTTATAATTTTCAATCCTGATAATGGAGGAGTTGAAAAAGTTAATTTAAATACATTCTTACAACAGGTTAGAGATGGTGAAGTAATGTCAATTGAGGTTAAAAATGAGAAGTTGAATATTGAGTTAATGGATGGGTCAAAAGAATTCTTATATAAAGAGAGAGAAGAAACTCTAAGAGATATACTTGCTGATGTTCCAGAAGAAACTAGAAATAAAATTGAAACAGAAGTTGTATCAACTGAAGGAGATGAACTTTGGTTTAACTTATTATTAAGTATAGTTCCATTCCTATTAATTATAGGATTTTTTGTATTCATGATGAGATCTGCTCAAAATAGCAACAATCAAGCTATGTCATTTGGAAAAAGTAAAGCAAGACTTCATGATAAAGAAAAGAATCAAACTACTTTTAAAGATGTAGCAGGAGCAGAAGAAGCAAAAGAAGAATTAGTTGAAATCGTAGATTTTTTAAAGAAACCAGGCAAATACACTCAAATGGGTGCAAAAATTCCAAAAGGTGTAATTTTAGTTGGTGCACCTGGAACTGGTAAAACGTTACTAGCTCGTGCAGTTGCAGGTGAAGCTAATGTTCCATTCTTTAATATAAGTGGTTCTGAATTTGTAGAAATGTTTGTAGGTGTAGGTGCAAGTCGTGTAAGAGACTTATTTAAAAAAGCTAAGCGAAATGCTCCAGCAATTATATTTATTGATGAAATCGATGCAGTTGGACGTCAAAGAGGAGCAGGAATGGGTGGAGGACATGATGAAAGAGAACAAACACTGAATCAAATCTTGACTGAAATGGATGGATTTGAAAAAGAAACAAATGTAATTGTTATGGCTGCTACAAACAGACCAGATGTATTAGATCCAGCTCTTTTAAGGCCTGGACGTTTTGATCGTCGAATTGTAGTTGATATGCCGGACATAAAAGATAGAGAAGCAATTCTTCTCGTACATAGCAGAGGAAAACCTGTTGCTAAAACAGTTGATTATGAAAGATTAGCACGTCAGACTGCAGGCTTCAGTGGTGCAGATTTAGAAAACTTGATGAATGAAGGTGCAATTTTATCTGCAAAATTAAATAAAAAGACAATTGGAATGAAAGAGCTTCAGGAATCAATTGAAAAAGTAATGATGGGACCAGAAAGAAAATCTAGAGTACTTTCAAAGAAAGAAAAAGAAATCACTGCTTATCATGAATGTGGTCATGCATTAATCGGACATTTATTACCAAACTGTGATCCTGTTCATAAAATTTCAATAATTTCTCGTGGAATGGCACTAGGTGTTACTTGGTTCCTACCTGAAGAAGATAAACATTTATATCCTAAGAGCAAATTTGTTGATGAATTAGCTAGTTTATTAGGTGGATACACTGCAGAACAAATTGTTTTCGGTGAAATGACTAC
The DNA here is from genome assembly GCA_042568205.1 of Patescibacteria group bacterium. GTDB lineage: Bacteria > Patescibacteriota > Gracilibacteria > UBA1369 > PNNO01 > JAUVDZ01. The sequence goes on along the minus strand of JBHPJE010000016.1, from coordinate 12,640 downwards.
AGGTGCTTCAAACGACCTTCAGAGAGCAACTAAGATAGCTCGAAATATGGTTACTCAATACGGGATGAGCTCTCTTGGACCAATTATTTATGGAGATCAAAATCAGGAAGTTTTCTTAGGACGTGACTTTGGTCACGTTAAAAATTATTCTGAAGAAATGGCTTCAAAAATCGATAAAGAAATTGAGAAATTTATTGGTGCTGCATTTGATAAAGCAAAAGTCCTTATTTCAAAGAATAGAAAACTTTTAGATAGACTTGCAGAGGAATTAATTAAAAAAGAATCACTTTCAGGAGAAGAGTTTGCAGGTTTCTTTAAGGGCAGTAAAGTACCTAAAAAAACAATGTTCTCTGCTAAAGTTAAAAAAATTAAATCATAAGGCTTATGAATAAGGCTCAACCACAAGTTGTATCTCAATATGACGAAGATGCATTTGAAGGGCAATTAGCTCTCGATGTATATCAGACTAAAACTCATATAGTAATTTTAGCCCCAATAGCTGGTGTTAAACTCGAGGATATGTCTGTAGAGGTAACAGATGATGTTTTAACTGTAAAAGGTCACAGACAATACGAAAAGACTGTTGAAGAAGAGGCTTATTTTACTCAGGAATGCTTTTGGGGAGATTTTTCCCGATCAATTGTGCTTCCTGCTTCAGTTGATACTAATAAAATAAGTGCAAGTTTTGATGATGGTGTTTTGAAAATTGAAATTCCTAAAATTGAAAAAATAAGATCTAAATCAATTAAGATTAAAGCTCCGAAAATTAAGGCTTCTAAGAAAAATTAATTATGACTAAGAAAATAAGAAAAGCGGTATTCCCTGCAGCTGGATACGGAACACGTTTTTTACCAGCTACCAAAGCACAACCTAAAGAAATGCTGCCAATTGTTGATAAACCAGTAATTCAATATTTAGTTGAAGAAGCTGTTGAGTCAGGGATTGAGGAAATTATTATAGTTACAGGACGTGGTAAACGTGCAATTGAAGATCATTTCGATCATTCTTTTGAACTTGAGCATATGTTAGATGCAAAAGGCAAAAAAGATATGCTTGAAATGATTCAAAAAGTATCAAATTTAGCTAAATTCATTTATGTTCGTCAGCCAATTCCTTTAGGAGATGGTCATGCAATAATGTGTGCTCGTGAAGTTCTTGGGGATGAACCATTTGCAGTTATGTTTGGTGACGATATTGTTGATAGCAAGGTCCCAGCATTAAAACAGCTTATTGATGTTTATGATAAAACTTCTAGTAGTGTTATTGGATTAGAAAAAGTTCCAAAAGAAGATACAGATAAATATGGAATCGTTCAATCTTGTGGATTTGATGGACGAGTGCATCATTTGGAAGGAATGGTTGAGAAACCAAAGCCAGAAGATGCTCCTTCAAATCTTGGTGTTATTGGTAAATATGTTTGTACTCCTGAGATATTTGAAGCTCTAGATGCAGCGAAACCAAGTAAAGATGGTGAGATCAGATTAATCGATGGATTCCTTGAATTAATAAAAACACAACAAATATATGGCTATGAATTAGAAGGTCAAAGATATGATACTGGGAATACTTTTGGATTCATACAAGCCACAATTGATTATGCTATGAAACGCAAAGAACTTCGTGGCCCTTTAAAAAAGCATCTTAAGACTCTTGATCTTAAGTAGAAAAAAAGGTATAATGATCTGAAAACAAAAAATAAAAACCAATAATCATGAACGAAGAATACTCCCTTATTTTTAAGGAAGCTGAAAAGCTTAAAATGGAAGGTAAACATGAAGACGCAATCAAAATGGTTGAATCTATTCTTCATGACGACTTACACTGCACAGAAGCATACGAAGAAATTGGTGACAATTATTTATCTTTAAGAGAATACGACAAAGCAAAAAAAGCTTTAAAAAGAGCAGTAAAAATTAATACTCGAAGTGCAAATGCAAACTATTTGCTTGGATTTTTATATTCAGCAATGGGAGACTTTAAAAAGTCTATTAAATATTTAGAACTTTCAGATGGATATGAATCAAATCATCCTGAAATTCTAAGATGCCTTGGATGGTCTTTATATCATGATGGTCAAAGACAACGAGGTGTTGTTTTACTTGAAAGAGCTTTAAATTTAAGCCCTAAAGATGCACTTATTTTAAGTGATCTAGGTGTTTGCTATTTAAACAGCAAAAAATTCGATAGAGCTGCAACATTATTTAGAAGAATCCTAGAGATTGAACCAAATAATGAAAAAGCTCGCGAATGTTTAAATGCAGTTAGATTCTTTCAAAACGAATACAAAAAGCTTAAAGATCAAAATAAAAAGAATAAGTAATTAGATGACTTGGTAACCTTGTGCATTGATTTCAGCAATTACTTCATCTTTCACTTTCGATGGAACGAGTATTTCTAAATCTTCATTAGGTTCAACTTCATCGGGAATATCCACAACTGTTCGAATCCTTCTGGCAATACTTATTAAAAGATCTCTAACCTTTTCATAATCAAATCCCTTCTTCTCAGGAGGCTTGATTTTAACCGGTGTATCACCGTTTTCAAACATAATAATATGCTTAAGGGGACTATATTAGCATAATTTGCGAATTCTGCAAGTTTTTTCTTGCTAAGAATCCAAGTATATGTATAATGGATAAGCTGATTAAGGGCTTTTATCGTGATCGCTTAAATCACTTGATGATTTAAGAGGAAAGTCCGAACACCAAAGGAAAGGTAACTGGTAACACCAGTCGAATCTATCAGTAATGATAGGTTTAGGGAAAGTGCCACAGAGACAATACTACTTGGTGTCATTGACAACAAGGAAAGGTGAAAAGTCCTGCTAAGCAGGAAGAACCATGAGTAATCATGGAACCCTCGGTAAACCCTACCCGGTGCAAGGTGGTTGGCAGAACTGGAAATAAGCTATACCTTTAGCTCCAGCCTTTGTCCACTGCGAAGAATCTTATAGCAATATAAGATCAAGATAGATGATCACACCCTAACGGGTAACAAAATTCGGCTTATTTAAAAACCTTTAATCAGCAGCTAAAAACACTCCTATGAAAAAATCAGAAATAGCATTTGGCGTACTTCGAATCCCGGTTGATATATTAATGACTGTTCTGGCTTTTGCGTCTGCATATAGTTTAAGAACAGTTACTGATTGGCTGCCTGGATTTAATATGCCAATTGATCTTTCTCTTTTTCCTCCTTTAAATGAATATATTAACTTTAGTATTTACCTTGGAGTGATTCTTTTTGCGCTTTTTGCACTAAATGGCATGTACTCGCTTAAATCCTCTTCAAAATTAAGTCGTGAAATCGGCAAAGTTATCTGGCTTTCAATAATTTGGATGCTCTTAATCGTTGCTTACTACTTTATAATTCGTGAATTTCCCTTTTCTCGACTTGTACTTATATATAGTTTCGTTTTCACAGTAATTTTCATTTCAGTTGGCAGATATATCATTAATAAAATTCAAAGATATCTTTTAAAAATCGGCGTTGGTAACCGTCGTGTTTTATTTGTAGGACTCAATCCAATTACAGATGAATTAACAAAAGCTTTTAATGTTGATTTGAGATTTAAAGTTGTTGATGCGATTGGAGCAGATGAGATTCACAATCTAAAAAATATAATTAAAGATAAACATGTAGATGAAATTATTCAAACAAAGTCAGATCTTAGTAAAGGGCATGCAGAAGACATCTTAGACTTCTGCCGCGAACATCATATCCAATATAATTTTGTTCCGGATCTTGTTCAGGTTCAAAGAACTAATATAGATATTTCAACACCATCAGGAATTCCATTAATTTCTTTAAAGCCAACTCCTTTAGATGGATGGGGTCGTGTTTTAAAAAGAATCTTTGATATATTTGGATCTATATTAGGACTCATTCTGCTATCCCCTATTCTTTTAATAACAGCTATCGCTATTAAATTAGATTCAAAAGGAAATGTATTGTTTAAATTTTTAGATGATGGATCCCGAGTTAAAAGAGTTGGGCAATATGGAAAGCTTTTCAACTTTCTCAAATTCCGCTCAATGAAGCCAAAGACACATAACATGAGATATGAAGAATTAGCTGATAAAGACATTCGCAAAGACTCTCCTATGGTTAAAATTAAAAATGATCCAAGGGTAACTAGAGTAGGAAAATTCATTCGAAAAACTTCAATTGATGAACTCCCTCAACTTTGGAATGTATTAAAAGGAGATATGTCTTTAGTTGGACCTCGTCCACATTTACCTGAAGAAGTAGACAAATACGAACAACATCATAAATTTGTTCTATCTCTAAAACCTGGAATTACAGGACTCGCTCAAATCAGCGGACGTTCTAATCTTGATTTTGAAAAAGAAATCCAATTAGATACTTATTATATTGAGAACTGGTCTCTTCAAAATGATATCAAAATAATTCTCAAAACTTTTAAAGTTGTTTTCACTGGAAAAGAAGCAAGGGATGCCTAAAATGGTAAATTATCACCTTATTTTCCCATGACGAGATATATAATTTGTAACAGTTATAAATGCAGAACCCGTTAAAAGAGCTTCAGTAAAATCATTTATATCATTTTGCATTTCAGCAATAGTCATACAAACATCCATTTTCTCAACCAATCTTAGACGCATTTGAAAAAGAACCCAATTCGCAGATTGAGTGATTTCATCAATTTTATCAGCTGGTAAAGCTTCTCTCACCTTCTCTTCAAGAAGTTCAGCATATTCTTTTGAACTTAATTGACGAATTTTCATAATTATATTTTTTAAAATTGATTAATAACAAACTTCGTTTAGCTTGTAAAATAAAACATATAGTCTAAAATGTATAAGACTATTTCAATAATTTCATTACATGCTCCAGAAAATAATTAATCGTATAATCGGTGATCAGAATAAAAAAGCGATTAAAAAAATTCAACCACTTGTAGATAAAATTAATGAAATAGAAGTTAAGTTATCAGAAGAACTTAAGACTGATGAAGATTTTCCCGCGAAGACAGCTGAATTTAAAAGACGCTTGGCTCAAGGTGAAACTTTAGATGATTTATTACCTGAAGCTTTTGCTTTAGTTAAAGCTGCTTGTAGACGTTTGATTGGTAGAAAATGGGATGTTCGTGGAAATGATATTGAGTGGAACATGATTCCATATGACGTTCAGTTAATTGGTGGAATTATTTTGCATCAGGGTAATATTGGAGAAATGAAAACTGGTGAAGGTAAAACTTTGGTTTGTACAATGCCGGTTTATTTAAATGCTCTTACTGAAAAAGGAGTCTTTCTTGTAACTGTTAATGAATATCTTGCACATCGTGATGCTGAGTGGATGAGTGGTCTTTATAAATTTCTTGGACTTACTGTTGGAGTTAATGCCCATGGACAAACTCCTGATCAGAAAAAAGAAGCTTACGCGGCAGATATTACTTACGGAACAAATAATGAGTTTGGTTTTGACTATCTAAGAGACAACATGGCTACGAACATTGATAATGTTGTTCAAAAACAATTGAATTATGCAATTGTGGATGAAGTGGATTCGATTTTAATTGATGAAGCAAGAACTCCATTGATTATTTCTGCTCCAGCTGAAGAATCTACACAAAAATATCAAAGATATTCAACTTTGATATCAAATCTTAAAGAAAATGAAGATTACAATATTGATGAAAAGGCTCGAGCTGCATCTTTAAGTGAAGATGGAATTAAAAAAATGGAAAACTTGCTTGGAGTAGAAAACATATATACAGAAGCGGGTTTTATGGAGGTTCATCATATTGAATCTGCATTAAAAGCTAATGTTATTTTTAAAAAAGATATAGATTATGTAGTGCGAGACAATGAAGTTGTGATTGTTGATGAATTTACTGGTCGTTTAATGCCAGGTCGAAGATATTCTGAAGGATTGCATCAAGCAATCGAAGCAAAAGAAGGTGTTGAGATAAAAAGAGAATCAAAAACACTCGCAACTATTACTTTCCAGAATTATTTTAGACTTTTTGATAAATTAGCTGGAATGACTGGTACTGCTGAAACAGAAGCTGAAGAGTTCATGTCGATTTATGGGCTTGATACTCTGGTTATTCCTACTCACCAGCCAATTGTCAGAAAAGATAAATCTGATGCAATTTATAAAACTCAAAAGGCAAAATATGTTGCTGTAGCAAAAAATACTAAAGAATTATACGAAAAAGGTCAGCCAGTTTTAATTGGTACTATTTCAATTGAAAAATCTGAACTTATGAGCAAACTTTTAAGTGCTCATGGGGTACCTCATAATGTTTTGAATGCAAAACATCATGAACAAGAGGCTGAAATTATTAAAAATGCAGGTCAAAAACAAGCAATTACAATTGCAACTAACATGGCAGGTCGTGGAACTGATATTAAGCTAGGTGAAGGCGTTCCTGAGATTGGTGGTTTGTATGTAGTTGGTACAGAACGTCATGAATCTCGACGAATTGATAACCAGTTAAGAGGTCGCTCAGGTCGTCAGGGAGATAATGGTGCAACTCAATTTTATGTTTCAACTGAAGATGAATTAATGCGTTTATTTGGCGGTGAAAAAGTTCAAAATATGATGAATATGTTGAAAATACCTGATGATATGCCAATTGAAAACGGAATGATTTCCAGATCAATTGAAAGTGCTCAAAAAAAGGTTGAAGGACGTAACTTTGATGTCAGAAAACACTTAGTTGAATATGATGATGTAATCAATCACCATCGTACAATCATCTATAAAAAACGTAGAGAAGTTTTGGAAGTTGAAAATATGAAAAATGAGATTATTTTATTGCTAGAAAAAGAAGTTGAAGCCCTTATTTTACGGCATACAACAGGCAAAGAAACAAAAGATTGGAATTATAAAGAAATTGTAGAAACTGTGCGAACATTTAATCGAAATCGTTCTAAAGATTTTAATATTGATGATATTTCAGGACTTTTAACGCAAGAAGAAATTATTCAAAGAGTTAGGAGATATATGTTTGATGAGTATGAAGAGCTGGAAAAGATGGTTCCTAATCCGGATTTACTTAGAAAAATTGAAAGAAGTGTATATTTGCATATTATTGATCAACTTTGGATGGCTCATATCGATAATTTGAGTAAAATTCGTGAAAATGTTGCTCTTAAAGGATTTGCACAGCGTGATCCTTTAATGGAATACAAAGGTGAAGCATTTACTGCATTTGAAAAGCTATTGGGAAGTATTGAAAGTGCAACAGTTAACACAATATTTAAAATTGATATAGCAGCTCAGGTACCTGCGCAGTTCGTTGAAGCAGATCAGCCAAAGCAAGTTCGAACAAATGAGGGTGATATTAAAGAAGTTCTATCGGGTCATGAAAATGGTCAGTCTAATATTCTTAGAACAATGGCAGTTGCAGCAGCTAATCAAAAACGAAAACAAGGTGAAGGAATTAAAATGATTAATACAGAAGATAATCCTGCGTATGCACAACCGCAAGCTGCCGCAGAAATAGATCCTTTATATAAAGATGTAGGAAGAAATGATGAATGCCCCTGTGGAAGCGGTAAAAAATTTAAGAAATGTCATGGTGCATAAGAAAGAAGTAATTACAGAAGTCGTTCAATTAACTGATTATTTACCAGAGCAATCATTTCTTGAAGATCAAGAAGCTACTCCTGTGGTAGATTTAGATTCTAATTTAGAAGAATTAGATGCTTTTAAAGAAAGAATTCAAGGTTTGGGTATTGCTGAACTTACTGAAGCTAAATATACATTATTAGCAACTTCAACTATATTACGGGATGATCTTCCAGAAGACGCTACAGAAATAAATGTTTGGCACCAAGAAATCTATAGATTGGTTGAATTAACTCAAGCAAAACTAAAAGCTGTAAGTGATCTTATTACTGAACGGTCTAGTACTTAATATCCTTCCGGATTATCTTTGTGCCACTTCCATGCTGTTTCAATGATATCTTCAATTGAAGTATGTTTTGGCTGCCAGTTTAACTTTGATTTAATCTTTTCAGAATCAGCAATTAAAACTGCAGGGTCACCTTCTCGTCTGCCTTCTTCTTCTTTTGGTATAGGATGTCCAATAACTTTCTCAGCTGCCTCAATTACCTCCTTAACTGTGAATCCTTGTCCATTACCTAAGTTAAATACATCAGACTCCCCTGTTTCGAATAATTTTTCTAATGCTAAAATATGAGCTTGAGCCAAATCATTCACATGAATGTAGTCTCTAACGCATGTTCCGTCCTTAGTATCGTAATCTGTTCCAAAAATTGAAATACTTTTACGTTTTCCAAGTGCAGTTCGTAGAATTAATGGTATTAAATGAGTTTCAGGGTCATGATCTTCTCCTATCTCTCCAGATGGATCTGCACCTGCTGCATTAAAGTACCTTAAAGATGTATATTTTAGTCCGTGAGTCTCTGCATACATGCCTAAAATGTTCTCAAAAATTAATTTAGTACGGCCATAGTGATTAACCGGATTCAAAGGATGGTCTTCTTTTATAGGTACAGAAACGGGATCTCCGTATACCGCAGCAGTACTTGAAAAAATAATGGTCTTTAAATTATTTCCGACCATGGCGTTCAATAAATTTGTTCCGTTAACACAATTGTTTTCAAAGAACTTTTCAGGCTCTTTCATGCTCAGTCCAGCTTCAATAAATGCTGCAAAATGAATCACTGCATCAAAGTCATTATGTTCGATAAATTTTGTTAAAACTTCACGCTCCCCAAGATCCAATTCAACAAATTCAACACCCTCAGGTACGCTTTCTTTATGTCCATTTACTAAGTTATCTAAAACTGTGACCTTGTAACCTTCTTTAATCAAAAGTCGTACGGTATGAGAACCGATATAACCAGCACCACCTGTAACTAGTACATGTTTATTCTTCATCAATATAAATGTCACGTGCTTTTGCACCGTTTGAAGGTCCGATTACTCCATTCTCTTCTAATTCATCTAAAAGCCGGGCAGCTCTTGCATATCCAACCTTTAAACGACGTTGCAAAAGACTTGCTGATGCTTTTCGATTCTCTTTAATGACTTCAATTGCTTGCGTGTACATTGCATCATCAGAGTCTCCAAAATTACTATCTGGTACTCCGTTTAATTTTTGACCTGCAACTCTAGTAGAGATAATTTCATCATCATAATCAGGTTCAACTGTTAATTTAACTCTATTTGTAACTGCTTCGATTTCATCAGAAGAGATGTAAATACCCTGTACTCTTAAAGGCTTATTCATTCCGCTTGGAAGGTAAAGCATATCTCCTTTTCCTAATAAATCTTCTGCTCCAATTCCATCAATAATTGTTCGAGAATCAATTGATGAACTTACAGCAAATGCAATTCTTGCAGGGATATTTGCTTTAATTAAACCAGTGATTACATCTACTGAAGGTCTCTGAGTAGCAATTACTAAGTGGATTCCAACAGCACGAGCCATCTGTGCAATTCTACAAATTGATGCTTCTACTTCTTTTCCTGCAGCCATCATCAAATCTGCTAACTCATCAATAACCACTACTATGTTACTCATTTTTTCTAAACTCTTGTCTGCGTTGTAATCAGTAATATTTCGTTTTTCTTTGTCTGCACATTCTGTATAACGCCTATTCATCTCTGCAACACACCATCTTAATGCAATTGCAGCCTTCTCAGGATCATTAATAACCGGTGTTAATAAATGTGGAATTGAATTATATGATTTTAACTCAACCTGTTTTGGATCAATTAAGATCATTTTAAGATCAAGTGGAGAATTTTGATATAAAAGAGAAGTTAATAAAGTATTCATCCCTACAGACTTACCTGAACCAGTTGCACCAGCTATAAGTAAGTGAGGCATTGTCTGTAAATCTGCAATTATTGGTTCACCTGAAACATTTCTACCAAGTGGGAATTTAAGATTAGAATTACCTTTTTTAAATTCAGGGGACTCAATAATTTCTCTAAGTCTAACCATTGCTCTGTGTTCATTTGGAACTTCAATTCCAACCAAAGCTTTACCAGGAATCGGAGCTTCAATACGAACAGATTGCGAAGCAAGCGCTAAGGCAAGGTCACTTTTAAGTGTAGTAATTTTTGAAAGTTTAACACCCTCGTGCGGTTTTAAAGTATATTGAATAACAGTCGGACCAACATGAACCTCATGCATTGTTACATCAATTCCAAATTGTTCTAACTTTGTTCTTATTTTTTCTGCATTTTCCATTAAAACCTTATCATCTGATTCAATTTCAGCAATTGTACTATTTAACAAATCTAACGAAGGAAATTCCCATTCAGAATAATCCGGCTCTTCTTTTTCCTGATTTAGTTCAGCAACAACTTCTTTCTTTTCTTCTGTTGTTAAAGGCTTTTTCTTCATTTCAGGTTTTTCAACATCAACTTCTTCTGCATTTACTTCATTAACTGGTTGTGCTCTTTTTATTCGGATATCAGATTCCCGATTACCATAAATTGCTTTTAATACATCATCACTCGCCATTTCCATATTTTCACCATCAAGCTCAATGTCATCTTTCTTTTTCTTAGCGGATTTCTTTTCAATTTTAAGTTCAGGTTTAAAGAATCTTCCAATTTCTGCTAATGAAATTTCAAAAGATAAAAGGATTGAGATAAGCGCCATAGCAACAAAAACCACTGCAGCACCAACTTCTCCAATGCTTAACATTGTTCGCATAAAGAAGTTTGTCACAAATCCTACATAACCACCATAAGTTCCTATTTGAGCTACAGTTAAAACATCTCCAATTGGCACAGCCAAATGAATAATACTTAAAATCGACATCACCATTAATATAATTCCAACTATTTTTGATAAACCAAAATTGATATTTCGTGCAAAAAACAACATTAAAGAAATAAGTAAGAAAAGTGGCGGAATCATATAAATCCCCCACCCTAATATCGGTTGAAGAACTCCTACCCAAATCTCACCTACTATTCCAAAAGCTCCTTGTAAACTCAAAAAAGTCACAGCAGACAGCGCAAAATACACTATTGCCCAAATTTCCCTCATTACTGAAGATTTAACTTCAAACTTCATTTGTTTTTTAGGTGTACGTCTTGTTGTACGACGTCTTTTAGCGGCAGTAGTTGTTTTTTTACGTGGTCTTGTAGACCTTTTTACTCTTCTGGTTCTAGGCATGAAAATATAAATTAGTACTGGATATAATTTTAACCATAAAAAAGGGAAATTGCAAGGTTGGAAGCCAAAAATTAATATTATTTTTTCTTCTTCGCAACCTTCTTTTTTGGTTTTGATTTTATAACTTCAATTGTAAACTTGCTTGCAAGTGCAGCTACAGCTCCCACTGCAACAAAAATCGGTGCAGCCAAAGCTCCAAGAACACCTACAGTAACTGGAATTTCTAAAAATTTTCGTCCTTTTTCATCTTTTATAATAATTCGACGTACATTTCCTTCTTTTATTAATTTTTTAACTCTTTTTAATAAATCTTCGCCTGATACTTTAAATTCTGAATTTTCCATGATGGTTTTGTTAAGTAAGTACATTCTATCAACCCTTCTTCAACATGCATAGCAAAATTTTCATGCAAAGCACACTTTTTCGCCCTATAATAATACAAGAACTGCATACTTAGCGGCTTTATATATCGCTCAGCTTACAAAATCACTTATGTCACTTTCAAAGCACTCCCCACTCCAACCACAAATTTACATTTTTGCCCTCCCCTGCTATTATTATCCGCGAACTAATCCCAACCCGATGACACGAACACGTTTTGCACCATCACCAACTGGATATTTACATGTAGGAGGTTTAAGAACCGCTTTATATAGCTATCTTTTAGCAAAAAAACACGAAGGCCAATTTGTACTTAGAATTGAAGACACTGACCAAAAAAGAGAAGTTGAAGGTGCAACTGCTCATTTAATGGAGATGCTTGATTGGGCTGGGATAACTCCGGATGAAAGTCCACATAAAGGTGGTCCATATGAACCATATATACAATCTCAACGAACTGAAATATATACAAAGCACGCTGATGAACTTTTAGAGAAGAAACATGCGTACAGATGCTTTTGTACAGCAGAACGACTTACAGAAATGCGCGAACATCAAGAGAAATCTAAAAAAGCTCCGATGTATGATCGTCATTGCCTTTATTTATCAGATGAAGAAATTCAAAAGAATTTAGATGAAGGAAAACCGTTTGTGATAAGGCAAAAAATCCCCTTAGAAAAACTAGTGAAATTTAAAGATTTAGTTCGAGGCAATGTAACTTTTGCAGCAAAAACCCTCGACGACCAGGTTTTACTAAAATCTGATGGATTCCCAACATATCAATTAGCAAATGTTATTGATGATCATATGATGGAAATCTCTCACGTGATTCGTGGTGAAGAATGGCTTCCTTCAACTCCAAAACACATTCTTTTATATGAAGCTTTTGGATGGGAACCGCCTGAATTTGCACATCTTCCCCTACTTCTTAATAAAGAGCGTGCAAAATTAAGTAAACGCCATGGTGATGTTTCTGTTGAGTCATATATTGAAAAAGGATATTCAAAAGAAGCGATAATTAACTTTATTGCCTTCCTTGGATGGCATCCTGGTGGAGATAGTGAAGAAATTTTAAACTTAGAAGAGCTTGTTGAACAGTTTTCAATAGAAAAAGTACAT
>JBHPJE010000015.1:0-19721 GCA_042568205.1 Patescibacteria group bacterium | reverse complement strand
CTAAAAAAGTTGAAAGTGGCGAAATAGGTGAAATTGATGTAGATCGATTATTCCGTTTAATTGAACGTCTAGGTGAAGTTGAATATGAACCAAAGAAAAAATTGGAAAAAATTTATGTTGATGAAACTGAAATTGCAATTAAAATGGTTTGCTTAAGAAAAGAAATTATAGAGCAAATGCCCCAAGAGCTCGGGCAATTGCTTAAATTAATTGAAGAAAAATTTGGAGACACTGGTTACAAATTGCCTAAAGATAAAAACGGGAGCATGGGTGTTGCGATGGCTGTAGGAGTAACTCGCGAGGATTTACAATACTCGATTCCATTAACTATGGACGATGCAGGATATGTGATTGTTATAAAAATGCTTACACACCAGGTTATCGTCTTTAGAGTCGGACCTACAGGTCAAAGAATACCAGTTGCATTTTAAGCTAATAACTTATTTAAAATATCATTTATCATTTGTGGATTCCCTTGCCCTTTCATTTCCTTCATAACCATTCCAACTAGGAATCCAAAGGCTTTATCTTTTCCGTTTTTGTAATCTTCAACAGGACCTGGATTCGCCTCAACTACTTTTTGGCAAACTCCCTCTAATTCCCCACTATCACTCACAACTTTAAGGCCTTTTTCTTCAATTATCTTAGCTGGTTCTTTTCCTGTTTCGTAAACTTCATCAAATACTTCTAGCTTTGCTTGGTTGTTTGAAATCTCACCTTTTTCAACATATGCAATTAACTCGCCAAGTAATTTTGGAGTGACTTTTGAATCTTTTAGAGAGATTTGATCTTCATTTAATCGTTTCATCAAGACTGTATTGATGTATGAAACAGCTTTTTTTGGATCTTTTATCATTGAAACAACCTCTTCAAAATATTGAGCTGTATACAAGTCTGAAGTTAAAATTCGGATATCATCTGGCAATAATCCAAATTCTGCCTCATATCTTGTGCGTTTTTGAGCTGGCATTTCTGGAACAAGCTCACGCAATTCATCCAAACGTTTTTTTGAAGTATGAAGTGGCGGAAGATCTGGTTCTGGAAAGTACCTGTAATCATCAGAACCTTCTTTCTCACGCATTACATATGTTTGTTGGGCATCATCCTTCCATCCAACAGTTAAATCTTTATCTAGGGCCTCTCCAGCATTCCAAAGAGCTATCTGACGTTCTGATTCGTAATCAATTGCAGAGCCTAAGGCTCTAAAACTATTTAAATTTTTAATTTCTGCTCGATTATATAATTTATCTTCTCCTTTTGGTCGGATAGAAACTGAAGCATCAAATCTCATCATTCCCTTTTCCATATCCGCATCAGAAGATCCACAAAATCTCAAAATATTCTGAACTTCACGAGCATATGCCACAGCTTCTTCAGAATTTCTTAAATCAGGATCACTAACAATCTCCATCAAAGGAGTTCCACTTCGGTTATAATCAACCAAAGAACCTCCAGGTACATGTGTTAACTTGCCTGCATCATTTTCTAAATGAAGTCGAGTAATATTTATATTTTTCTTCTTACCTGGATCTAAAGTAATTTCAATTGCCCCTTTTTCACTCAATGGCTCATCAAATTGAGATATCTGAAATCCATTAGGCAAATCTGGGTAAAAATAATTCTTTCGATCAAACTTACAATACTCAGGGATATTACAACCAAGTGCTATAGCAGCTATAGTCCCCTTTTTAACAGCTTCATCATTAATAACCGGAAGTTGACCAGGAAATCCCATACAAACCTCGCAAACATTCAAATTTGGCTCCTTATCAAACGAATCATTATCACAACGACAGAACATTTTAGTCTTTGTATTAATCTGCGCATGAATTTCAATACCAATAACTGTTTCGAATTCCTGAGACATAATTATAAATTAATCTAATTAATTCTACTTTAAAAAGATAATAAAATAAATCATTAATATGCTTGACAACTTACCCACAATAGCATATAATCACATCCAATTTATAACTATACTATTATGAAATCCTTAAATGAAATGTTAGATGAAGTTGCGGAAACATTTACAAAACCTCTTAGTGTAACAGCCGAAGGGTGTGTTAATGATGTATTCCCTGAAGAAGGGAAAGTTGCAATTCCTGCAAAATGGCTTAATGATGAAGACGTGCTTTCTGGAATAAAAAGTGATTTAGGTATGTTTTCAAAAGAAGAAATTAGAAGATTTATAGAAACTGGGAAATCACCTTTTCAAATTATAAGAGATTTTGTAAGTGAAAAAATTGCTGCACTCAGTGAAACTGTACAATTAAAAGTGCTTGAAGGTGTTTTAAGTTCACAAACTCATGATCCGAGCGATTTAGCTAATTTCATTAGCGCTGAAGTAGAAGCAGTCCTTCACCCAGAGAATTTCTAAATAAGTTTTTTAGCAATTTTATCAATTTTTTCTCTTAGTTCTTTCTTTCCTTTATTATTTCGTAAAGTGAAGTTGATTTTTTTAGGTTTTTTTTGATGGTCGACTATATTTCTGTGTTCAACTTTTGTGAGTTTACGTTTTTTTGAACATCTTTCAAAACATGATTTGATTGTTGAATCTATCCAAAGAATATGACTTACGTCCATTCCTAATCTTTGTTTATCAAATGTAGTTGATTCAAGGGCAACTTTTTCTGGTTTTGCTTTTTGGATTCTTTTTCGGATTTCATTAAAAACAACTGGTTGTACAAGTTTTTCTAAGATTTTGAGTTTTGCAGTGTTGTTAAATACAATTTTTCTTAGTTTTGGTCTGTTAACTTTACCTTTTCCTTTTACTAAATATTCTTCACCAAAAAAATCTTTAATTTTTCTCCATCCATCTTTACCTGGTTCATATAATTCATGTACTACTTCGTCAGCATCAATAACTAAAAATCCGTGTTTTTCAAAATATTTAAGAGCTGTTGATTTCCCTGAGCCAAGGTAACCTGTAACTCCTAATAAAACTTTTGGAGAATATGCCATATTTGAATTGTTAAAGTTTTGCACCTAAATCATTAAGTGCTTTTTTAAATATTGATAAATTTGATTTTGCTTTATCAGATGAAATTTTCATTCCAATTTCATGAGCAATTTGATTTCTTAGTTTATGAGCAGTCCAGATTCCATTTAAATCACTAAATGTAGATGGTGTACTCTTTAACTGCTCCCCAACAGATCCCTCGATGCCTTTAGCTTTAAGTGTATATCCTAAAAGCTTATCTGCTTCCATAATCGCTAAATTTGGATTAGATCCAACCTCATCTACAATTTGATTCCAATGTTTTCTAACATATTTTTGTTGAGTTTCAGTAAGACCTTTTCGACTCGACTTAATCATCACAAAAAAAGCGAGTAAGATCGCTAATCCAATGACTGCCAAAATAATTATAACTGTAATATCCATTTATTCTTTCTTAGAAAATTTTTTAACTTTTTTCTCATCCATAGCTTCATTAGGGAGGCCGTGCTCCTGAACATGTGTAGCAACAAGTTCAGAAAGAAGCTGTTTTAAGACTTCCTGATCTGTGAAATTTTTTTTTGTCAAAAATTTATCCTGATATTTAACAACATTTTTTTCAATTCTTTTAGGATTATATGCTGCTTTCAATTTTACATGAGTTTGGTTTCCTAATTTTGCTAACGTGATATTCCCATAATTAAACATCGTTGGTATAACTCCTTTAATCTTATAACTAATACCCTCAATTGATTGATATTCAACACGATCACTTGTTCTATCAAAAAATCCAGTCCATTCAACACCAATAATCCCCATATTTGTTATAAGCCAACAATCATAAAACCAATCCTGAACAACTAATAACATCCTTATAATTCCCAAAACTCCTACACCAACAGCAATCCAAAATAAATTTGGGAAAAATAGCCATCCAATAAAAGGCAAAACGCCATGAATAGCAATAATTCGAGCAAAATCTCTGAACATTATAAATATCACTCGGTGTCCAACAAAATATATCTTTTCATCATCTTCAAGATAATCCTGAAATAAATATTCGCGGAAAGGTATATTCATAATTAAGTGTTTATATCATAATTATATTAACACTTTTTCAAATTATTGAAAGATTTGATACAATCATAATCAGTTTAATAAAATAATATGAAAATAATCTTTTACGGAACACCTGATATTGCGGTTCCATTCCTCGAAACTTTATATAATGATCCTGAGATCGAAATTGTAGGAGTTGTGACAAAACCAGATAAACCTGTTGGAAGAAAACAAGAAATCCAGGCACCTCCAGTAAAAGTTAAAGCAGAAGAATATGAACTTGAGATTTTTCAACCTGAGAAAATTGATTCAAAATTTGTTGATTTTATTGGGAAATACGATGCAGATTTCAATGTTGTGATTGCTTATGGTGAAATTATGCCCACTGAGATTCTGGATGCTCCTGCGAATGGTTCTTTAAATGTACATTTTTCATTATTGCCAAAATATAGAGGAGCTGCACCTGTTCAAACTGCTCTTTTTAATGGAGACAAAGAAACTGGAGTCACATTTATGGATATGGAAGAGAAATTAGATGCAGGAGGCATTTACTATATTAAAAAAACTCCAATTGAAGATGATGAAAATGCTGAAATGTTATTGAATCGTCTGTCTGAGGTTGGGGCAATTCTAATTCCAAGTGTTTTAAAAGATATTTCAGATAAAGTTCTAGCGCCAATCCCACAAAATGAAGATGATAAGAGCTATTGTAAAAAAATAACTAAAAAAAATGCTGAATTTAATCCTCAAAAGGATGATGCATCAGAAATAATGAATAAATTCCGTGCATTCTATCCTTGGCCAGGATTATTTTTCATATATAAAGGCAAAAGATGCAAAATCCTAAAACTAAAAACTAGTGACCAAGAAGCAAAACCTGGTGAATTAAAAGAAAACGAAGGTGAGTTAATTCTCGGCACAGCCCACGGATCACTAAAAATAAACGAGCTTCAACTAGATGGCAAAAATCCAATGTCAGACAAAGATTTTATTAATGGCTTTCTTTAAATAGCTTCTTCATGTTCTGGATTATTTTGAATTAATGCTGGGTGAGCAATAAAAAGATAATCTTCCTTTACTGTTGTGGGGGTATTAGCTTTAATAAAATTTTCCAGTTTCCTTCTTTTCGTATCTGAAAGTTCTCTTTCAACATTTTCTTTTCTCCATATTCCAGCAGCCATTGGGTGTTCATTTAATGAAGCAGAAAGACAGTGGAATAAATAGTAAGCAATAACACTTGGATTCCAGTGTTTTTTAACTCTGTTTACTTTAAAAAATATTTTTAATACTTTAAAAAATTCTTCAACTTGTTGATCTTTTGTAAGACCGTCTTCAAATTCAACATTAGCATTTTTACTATCAGCATTATTAAACTTAAGATCAACTAATCTCATACCTACTTTTTCTCTGGTTTGAATTGCATTTGGAGAATTCACATAGTCTTCATAATCAGCAGAACCTGGCAAAAGCGTGTAAATAAAAGGAGTGACGATATCTGCACCCAACCTTTGAGCTCTTTGGGCAATTTCTTCTCCACATCCTGGTTTGTCCCCTTTCATTCCTACAATACAAGTATAATTAACTGCTACGCCCCTTTTTTGCCACTCTGCAATTATCATTTTAGTATAATTAAAAACATCTTCTTCAGTAACTTCATCTATTTTTTTTCCTAAATGTTTAGCAATATGAATTATATTTTGCTTTTTATCCATTTGCTCCATTAAAACTTTAGGATCAAAACTTTCCTGACCAAAGAAAATCATATAAACACCTGCCTCCTGACATAAATCCATGAATTCTGTATCAATTTTACCATTTTTAACTACCTTCAAATCTGATTGAAACATTATATTAATATCAGTTCCTTTTTCTTTTCTTACCCTTGCCATCATTTCAAGAATAGCCCTGCTATTTTTATTCCTAAAAAAATTATCATCAGTTATAAAAATAGTCTTAATTCCTTCATCAATTGCTGCCCTATAAACAAGTTCAGCTTCTTCTACAGATTTGTATCTCATTCTTCTACCATCAAAACCAATAGTTGAACAAAAACGACATTTATGTGGGCAACCTCGTGAAATTTGAAGTGTTATCATGTAAGATACATAACCATTAAGAGTAGTTGGTTTAGGCAAGGGCACATCAGAAATATTTTCAACTAAAGGGTAATTATATTTTTGCTTTGTCTCTTCGTGTAATATATCAGCTAAAATTTCTGAAAATCTGCCTTCTTCAATTTCTCCTTGCACAGGTACTATCCTAAGTTCTTGAAGGTCTAAAACTGACGGTTCGTGAGTTCTTATATGTGGGCCTCCTATTAATATTTCTAAATTTAAATTGAGTTTTAAAGCAACAGCTCTTAATTGAATTGCCAAATCATATGCACGAGTAAATTGATTTGTTTGAACATTAGTTAAACAAACTACAGTTTTATGATCAGGATTTTTAAGTGCGTGTTCTACAATTTCAGATATTTGAATTCCATCTCCAACCTTATCATCAAATTCCCCTATTTTAACTTTGACTCCGTCAATTTCGCTAGGTGTTGCAGCTTCAATTACAGGGATGGCTCCAGCTGGCATAAAAGCTGCTGCATACCTATTAACTTTATTAGAATTGTGATCATTGCGATATCTCGAGGGGGTACATAGTAGGATATCTAATTGAGCAGGTAGTTCTTTTGAAGATTCAGAATGGTGTTCAGATTTAAATTTATCTTTAAAACTTACTGCTTTTGGATTTTCAATTCTAGCTGGAGATCTCAAATTTATTTCTTTTTTGGGTATAATCCCATAACTTTTAGCAGTTTCATAAATTCTACCCCTGATTGCTTCTGAAGCTTCAAAATAAGGGATAAGAATATCTCTAAGTTGTCCAAGTCGACCATTTTCAATAATAAAATCACCTACTTTCTGTACTAATGGATTATTAAAGCCCTTTACAAGGCAGAATTTAATAATTTCTCTTTGATCAGGTAATGTTGGGAATTTAATTTCAGGAAGTTCAGGAAACCGTATTAAATTTTGGAACCGTTCCATTTATAAAGTTTAAGAAACTGGAAATTATTTTAATATTTCATATTTAAAAAAACAAGTAAAAATTAATAGATTTCTTTAGAGAAATATTTTCCTGAAATTGAAAAAATTATAAATAACAATCCTAGTCCTGGATATAAACTGAAGGTATAGTGATCAAATAATCCAACTACAAAAATTCCAACTAAGGCTGCAATTAATAAAGCTCCTAAAACTTTTTCTGATTTTATAGATTTTTTCATTTTCTTAAATAAACTAACAGCAAAAGTTCCAAAAATTCCTAAAAATATAACTGCACCGTGAATACCGAGCTCATTCATAACTAACATATATGCATTATGAACCGGCTGAAACTGCCATGGAGCCAAATTCAAAGCTGTATATTCAGGTAAGGCCAAGGTGAAGTTCCCGATTCCAATCCCAAAAGGATTCAAATACATCATGTACTTGCTAATATTGAAATACATAACTCTTTCATTAAAACTCGCTGCATCAGAGAAAATCATTCTACTAAAAAAAGTTTGCTCCAAATTAAACAGAACAATCATAAAAAATAAACCGACTGCAATTAAAATCAAATATTTAAAAGATAATTTTGTATCTTTAATCGAATAATAAATCAAAGCAGCAACTAAAATCGCTAAGAACGCTCCCCTACTAAACGCCAGAATAAATGCAGCAACTAAAGTAATTAAAACTGGCAAAGCAAAGTGCACTTTAGTCTTTAACTTATGGAAAGTTAAAATAATTCCAGTTAATAAATATCCAGCTAATATATTTGGATGAGGCAAAGTCCCGTAAGCACGCATAACTTTTTCATCCCCTACATCAATCTTTGCAACTCCTTCTACTTCAGGACCAATTGTTGATTCACCTAAAAATCCTAAACCAATAGAACTTTGAAAAATATACTGAAGAATTGCGACAACTGCCTGAAATACAACTGAAATCAAAAAGAAGTTTATCAAAGTCTCCAATCGCACGACTTTATTTATCAAAAAGAAGTAAACTAACATAAATTCAAACAACCGAATCACAAGGCTAAAAGCCAAAAACTGGTCATAGGCAAATAAAACAGAAACTTCGGCTACTATCAGGAAAATAAAAAACAAAAGAAAAACTATTGGATTTCCATATGTAATTTTTTCTTTATATTCTCGAGTAAAAATAGAACCCGCCCAAAATATAAAAGCAAATAAAAACAAAAAGTCAGTCAAGTAAATAAAGACCGAAGTAAATGGATTAAAATTCCCTCCATCAAATGTGAAAGTTGTATAAGTAACAACATTTATCTGAAAAGGCAGAAACAAAATAAATGCATAAATAAAAAACCTGCTTAATTTAAGCGGGGTTATCTCACGTACCTTTGCAAATAATTTATTCTTCAGTTTCTTCTGGAGCATTGACTATTGGGTAAATTCCACCAATAGGCAATATAGCATTTATTTCATCTTGTGCAATCTTGATTGCATCCTGAGGGCTCTTTGTAGCTAAAACTGCATTAATTGCTTTTATAATAGATTTTTCAAATGTAACTTCATCATAAATAGGAAGACTTTCAGCAAATCCTATTTGTTCAGCAAATACTCCGTATATTGGATCATTCTTTTGATCTTCAATCATGTCTCTTCGACTTGTTGGTTTGTGAGTTTTTTCATTGTAATGTGCAAGTGATTCTTTTGAAGTTGCAAATAATAAGAAATCCCATGCCCATTCTGGATTTTCTGAAGTTCTTGCAACAGTTTCAACAAAATAATTTGCATATGCATCACGTTTTTCGCTTGATTGAGTAGGATCTTTCATCTGAGGAATTGTTGCTATTCTTATACTATCAGCATCAATCGTTGAAATACCTTTACCTTTTAATTCATTAATTTCATCCACAATTTGTTGATACATGTAAGAATATCCAATAATCATTGAAACTTTACCTCTAGCAAATGTCCCAATTTCTTTTTCATCTGAATCTGATGAAGCAAGATATGCATTCCAAGAATAGTTTTTATTTTTAGGATTTGCAAAGCTTGTATAAAGCTCTAAGGCATCACGCCCAGGACTAATTGAGGTACCTTCTTCACTTACGCCTTGCTGAGTAGCAAATATTGCTTTTTGAAAAGCTTCATCGTAAAATTTTCCTCCACTTTGAATAATTAACAGATAAATAATATCAGTCGCACGAGAAACATTGTCAGCAAAGCCTAAAGCTGCACCTGCAACTTCAAATCTTTCAAAACTTTGATCTTTCTTTGTTAATTTAAATACATCTTCTTTGATGCCCTCCCATGTTGCTGAAGGTTTTCCTCTTTCAGGGATAGCATCTTCAAAATGATCTTTATTATAATAAAGTGCGAGTGTATCAACAGTCATTGGCAGTGCATAAACCTGATTAGCCCCAGTTTCGGGATTAACTCTTACAACATCGTCATAAGCTACTGAGACATAAGTATCTTCAAATGCTGCAGGAGGAATCCCCCCTCCAGGAGCAGGTGAGATTTTTTTATAGTTCTTTACAAGCCAGGTATTTGGAACAGAAAAGATATCTGGACCTTCACCTTCTGCTAATTCATTTAAAATTAAATTATAATACTCTTCAGGATCAGTAAATTGACGATAATTAATCTTAACATTCACGTTATCAGCTCTGTATTGCTGAATTAAAGGCTCAATCACATCAGAATCATCAAATAACTTGTAATAAGCTAATTCTACCTGATCATTGCTTTTTCCAGGTGTATATGTCTTTGTTCTAAAGCACCCGGCTGCAAAAGCAATCATAAACAGGAAAACTACACCTACAACTGATCCGCCGATAATTAGTAATGTTTGTCTGTTCATATAAAGTTTTATTTCATTAATATATTATACTACAAAATCCCCGCTTAAACAAATTGCAAATTAGGCTTTTTTATAGTATAATGTAGATGAAAATATAAATAAAAATAAATATCATGGCAGAAACTCCAGATAATTATGAAGATCAAGAAGGCATGCAAGCCCAGCTTGACTATATGCAAGGGCAAAATCCTGAAGAACAAGAAGAAATTCAGGGAAATATTGCTGAATTACAGCAAGATTTTAATAGTCGTGAAATGGGTGTATTAGAAGCTCAAGAAATGGCTGATTATAATATTCCAGAACAAGAAGAAATGCAGCCTCCAATGTATGGTGCTGAAGGAATGGAAGCAGAAACTGAAGATCAATTTGAATTACCTGCTGAAGAACCTGAATTCACTGGTGCAGAAACTGAAGGCACATATGATTTAGGTGTTCCTGAAGCTGCAGCTACAGAAGAAGAACCTGAAGTTCAACCTGCATTACCAACAGACGAAGAAAGATTTGAAGAAGAAAGTGGTGCGCCAAGAGCTTAATGCCCTTCTCTCAAGCCTTCAAGAAAGTATTTTTTAGATAAAGCGTAATAATAAAGCGTGTAGTACTTATCATTTGATAATTCACGCAGTTTTTTTAATATCCAAATAGAAATCGGATGTGAAAGTAAGGCAAAAATAGATTGTTTTAATTTAGAAGGTACTTTTTTAAGCTCAGGATACTTTCGATGAATTAAATGCGCAGATTTCCCTATGTTTCTCATTCTGTTTGCTAATCCTTGTTCATCCATTGGATGAAAATGATAAGCAACTGCCTTGGGATTATAATGTAGTTTTAAGCCTTCTTTTTTAGTTAATCGATATCCAAGTTCAATGTCTTCCCAGCCATAAGAACTAAAACGAGTATCAAATGGATTTCGCATTAATAAAGAACGTTTAATTGAAATATTTGAAGTATAAAAAAAATTATAATTCGCAAATTTCTTTCCTTTTAATTTTTCAAAAGCAAATTGATGTCCTCCAAATTTTCCCATAACAGAAGATCCATTAGTGAGCCATTCCATAAATGGATTTATCTCTAATCGAGGATCCCACCCAATAAAGCCAAGCACTGCTTCATTCTCATTCTTATGTTTTCTGTGAAATTTAATATGTTCACTAATAAAATCACGTTTTACCAAGATATCATCACCAACTAATATGATTATTTTGCCATGGGCATGTTTGATTCCATAATTGCGTGCAATCCCCTGCCCCTGATTCTTTTGATAAAGGTATTTGATTGGAATTTTCGAGGATTTTTGTGCAATTTTGACAACATCAGCTGTCGAGTCAGTGCTTCCATCATCAACAACAACTATTTCATACTCATCTTTAACAAACTTTTGACCTACAAGTAGCTCTAAACACTCTCTTAAAGTATCTGCCCGGTTATAAGTTGGAATAACAACTGAAACTTCCACAAAAATAAGTTAGTGACGCAAAAATATTACGTCACTAACCTTGAAAAAACAACTATTCTTCTGTTTCTTCTTCATTTTCAGGATCAACAGGATCAATAGAAGCTTTAGGATTTCCGTCTTTATCCTTTTTAAGATTTAGAAATTTCACATTTCTAGCGATAATTTCAGTTAAATATTTTTTTTCTCCTTCTTTACTTTCATAACTGCGATTCTTAATAGAACCTTCTAAATAAATTCCAGCTCCTTTTTTCAAATACTCTCCACAAATTTCTCCTAAACGCTTCCAAGCAACAACTTTGTGATAATCAGTTGCGCTAATTGTCTTTCCATCGTCGCTTTTCCATTGACGATTTGTAGCTAATGCAAAATTAGCTACTTTTTTACCTGAAGCTGTCTCCCGCATTTCAGGATCAGCTGCAAGGTTACCAATCAGGGTAACTCTGTTTAAACTCCTCATGATAAAAGGGTTAAAAATAAATCATTCAAAGCTTATCAATATAAAATTAAAATATTCTAAAATATTTCTAAAAAAAATCGTGCCATTTTGCTTGTATTTATGCGAAAAATCAAGAATAATAATTTCGCTTAATAAAATTTCATGTTCACAGGAATCATAAAAGAACTCGGAACAATCAAATCTCTTAAAAAAGAAGGAGATAAGTTAGTTGTAACAATAATATCTGACGAAAAACTCGAAGTTGATGATTCAATTAGTGTAAATGGAGTTTGTTCAACTGTTATCTCAACTAATAATAATGAATTTGTTGTTGAATACATGCCCGAATCCCTCAAAATCACAGATATCAATAAATGGGCCCAAGAAGACAAAGTAAACTTAGAACCTCCATTAGCAGTTGGAGATAAAATTAATGGACATTTTGTTCAAGGACACATCGATACAACTGGAAAGATTTCAAAAATAGAGAATGATGAATTTGAAATAGCTTTTCCTAAAGAATATTCAAAATATATTGCACTTAAAGGATCAATTTCAGTTGATGGTATCAGTTTAACAATCTCCGAAGTAAGCAAAAACACCTTTAAAGTAAGCCTTATCTCCCACACTCTTAAAAATACAACTTTAGGATTCAAAAAAGTTGGAGATTTGGTTAATATTGAAGTGGATATGATGTCGCGTTATCTAAAAAGACTTTTTGATGAGCGTGATAATCAAACAGATTATGAATTTCTAAAAGAACGTGGATTTATATGAAGCAAAACATATCAGACAAATTTGAATTCGATGGAAATGGCATTCGGCCAGGGATTGTGATATCTGAATTTAACTTTGATATTGGATCTGATTTGATGATTTCATGTATTGATGAGCTTGATGCTTTGAATTGTCATGATGTTGAGATAGTCAAGGTACCTGGAGCACTTGAGATTCCTATTGCAACTCAAAATCTTATTAAAAATTCTAAACTTGATGTTATTATAGCTCTTGGAATTGTGATTAAAGGTGAAACTGATCATTATGATCATGTAACCCGAGAAACCGCACACATGCTGGCAAAACTAAGTCTCGACTTAAACGTTCCAATAATTCAGGGAGTTATTTCTGCTCCAAATCGTGAGTTAGCAAAAGCCCGTACATTTAGAGGTAAAGAATATGCTCGCACAGCTGTGCAAATGGTTCATACACTTAAAAATCTTTAAATATTTCAATTATGAAACTCAAAACTATTAAAGACGCAGAAGTAAAAGATAAAACTGTACTTGTGCGCGTTGATTATAATGTGCCATTAGAAAATGGTGAGGTGATGGATGATACAAGAATCACTGAATCCCTACCAACTCTTCAATATCTTATTAAATCTGGTGCAAAAATTATAGTTATGTCGCATCTAGGGCGTCCAAAAGGAGATAATAATGATGAATTAAAAATGGATCCTGTTGCAAAACGTCTAGGCGAACTTTTGAAGATGGATATAAAGAAAGTTGATAGTTGCCTTGGACCTGAAGTTGAAGAAGCAGTTGCGGGTTTAGAAGCAGGCGATGTTTTAATGTTGGAAAATACAAGATTTAATGATGAAGAAAAGAAAAATGATGAAGGATTTGCAAAAACATTGGCATCGTATGCGGATTTGTATGTAAGCGATGCTTTTGGAACTGTTCATCGAGCTCATGCATCAACAGAAGGTGTTGCGCATTATTTAGATTCATATGCAGGATTTTTAATTGAAAAAGAAGTTGAAGCATTAAGTCCCCTACTTGGTGAAGTTGATCGGCCTTTTGTTTTATTATTAGGAGGAGCAAAAATCGACACTAAAATTGGAGTAATTAAAGCTTATATTGGCAAAGCAGATAAAATTTTATTAGGAGGAGGACTTGCAAACACGTTTATTGCAGCACAAGGCTTCAATGTAGGAGATTCCTTGTATGAAGAAGATAAACTCCCTCTTGCCCGCGAATTAATGTTAGAGGCTGAAAAAGAAGGCTGCGAAATCGTGTTACCTGGGGGCACTATTGTTGCTGATGAAATTGTAGACTCAGTTGTAACTGCTGATATGGAAATAACTGGAGTTGAAGGAAATATGAAAATGTTAGATATAGGAGTTAAAACTTTATACAAATATTTAGATATTTTAAAAGAAGCAAAAACAATTATCTGGAATGGTCCAGTTGGGCTTTATGAAAAACAACCATTTGAACGTGGTACACGTGAAATTGCAGATGCTTTACGCGAAGTTAAAGGTAAAACTTACTTAGGTGGTGGAGACACATTAAGCGCACTTAAGCACTTTGGATTTGATCGAAAAGATTACACCCACGTTTCTACTGGTGGTGGTGCAATGCTTGAACTTTTAGAAGGTAAGGAATTGCCAGGATTGAAAGTGCTATCTTAATAATCTAAATCTTCATTAAGGCTATCAACATATTTTTGTGTTTCTTTCTCTCTTTCAGTTAATAATCTTTTCGCATTTTCTGCAACTTTCTTATCTTTGTCTTTGGATAATTTTATCAATTCTTTAGTATGCAGAGTATTACTATTCATTAAAGCAATTTTAACTAACGGGCTTTGATGATTAACTAAGATGTTGATTATTCTTTGACTCAAATGTTTAATTTTTGCAACTTGAAGAACATCTTGAACTCTCATAGTATTAATAAGTTTTGCTAATTGATCATTGCTTAATTTAGCCATTTCCTTTTTTATAATATTTCTTGCCTCTACTTTAATAGATTCATTTTTTTAAACTCAGCTTTTAATTCATTCGGCCCTTTTGCTTCTTTTGCTTTTTTAGCCTCTACAGGCCTTGCTTTTTCAGGAGGTAGACCTAAGTTCCAAACAGGTAGAGAATATCCAAATAAATTTGATTTATTAAATTGTTTCATAATTTTGTATCTATAAGTTATTTAATTGATCTTCAAGTTGCTTTAACTTAGCGGAATCTTCATTCTTTGATTCTTCTTCTACTTCCTTTTTAAAAAGTCCGACTATTTGCCTAAGCACAAGAATTTCTTGCTCTTGTTTAACTATCAAATCATTCATTTTTTTTATTTTTGTATTTGTATTCATTTTCATATATATATTATAGCATATTATCGCCATCATCACAATAGGCCTACTTGATGAAATAGCTAAAATAAGCTATAATATAAAGATAGAAATAAAAAAACAAACAATGGAAGATGAAATTGGTCGAATTGACCAAAAAGAAAAAGAATTATCTGAAAATAGGAAACTCACAGAAGAAATTGCTATAGATTTACTAAATAAAGAAATAAGAAATTGTTTACGAAATAATCAATTTGATGAAGCTGGTGAGTCTCAAACAATTTTAAGTGTTTTGAAAAAAGAAAATGGAATGATTAGTGATTTAGATTGGGAACAATTTAAATTACTAAAAAAATTGTGGCAACAAGAACTTAGAATGCTTGCAGTTAAAGAAATTAGAGATCAAGAAACAGTTGAAGAAAGAAGTGAAAAAGTCACAATGGAGATTGAGACTACGGAAGAAGCAGCTAAAAAAGCTGCATTTACTGAAGATCAAATAGATAATGAAGAAGCTGGCAATGGTGCAGCTTAGATTGACAAACGTGCGCTAATTCATATAATTGGATCTAGTCTTAATTTATATAAATGGCGCTCACCCCGGAAAAAGATGTTAGTCGTGAAGGAATATCTTCAGATAAGATATTGGCTGTAGGTCGACTTTTAGTTCCAGATAATAACCAAGCACTTGTTAAAGTTGATGACTTCACATCAATTAATCTTCAACGAATCCAACAAATAACTGGACGACGAGTTGATGGAGTAATTTTAGATGTTGATGAAACAGTTGCTCGTCATCATGGAGAAATTTTACCTGAGAATGAAGCTCACATAATCGGATGGACTCGAGAAGGAGTTAAAGTGCTTATTAATTCAAATATGAAAGCATCTGACAGGTATGATGGACTAGTTAATGCTGCTAAAGGAATGGTTATTGTGCATTGCAGTCAATTTTCAAAACCATCCGAAGAAAACTTTAAAGAATGCAGAGATGTATTAGGTTTACCTGAAGAAAATTTACTGATGGTTGGAGACAATCCAATGACTGACGGTGGATCAGTTCGTACAGGGATACCCTTTGCACAAGTTACACCAGTTCCAACAAATGAAGGGACATTAAGCACTATTAAAAGATCTCCTCAATTAGTTACACGTGCTGCATTTAGAGGTCTTTCTGCCCATTTCGATTTTTTATACGACAGAAGGGTATTGCGCGATAAAGATATGACATTTGGTTTAAAGGCTTTGCTAGAAGCTCAATTAAATAAAAACTTATTAGATGGTCTTAGTGATGAACAGTTAAGAAGTCTTGATAAGAAATATATAGGCTTATTGGGACTTTTAGAAAGTGTTGAAGTAAGAATTTATAAATTAAGTATGAAAGCAAATCGTAATGTGGAATTAAATAGCCAACTAGAAAAGAGAATTTTAAGTAATGAATACGAACAGGATGAAGATTTTGAAGAAATGCACGTCAGCGACCTAAGAGATTGCTTAATCGGAAATGGAAGTGTTGATTATTTAATTGAATTACAAGAAATCATAATTCAACAGATTCTTGCTGAATTTAAAAAAATCGAAGAAACAAAACTTACTTTTTAGGTTTCCATTTCGGCTTATCCCCTTTTGGTGGAAGGTTTTTACCTCCTTCAGGAAGTTCTTTCTTTTCTTCAACTGAGCTCCAACGTTTAATTTTATCTTCAACCATTTCTCTACTTTTCGTATAACGTTCTCGTACAACTTTTCTAATTCGATCTGAACGCCCTTCTTCAACTTCTAATTCTGGTGGAGGGAGTGTATCTAAAGAGAATGTTTTTGAAGGCATTCCATCAATTAATAAACGAGTATAGGCTGTATATTTACTTAAACTTACAAGATCAGCAGGTAAAACCTCTTCACCGTATTGCTGAGACATGTATTCTGCATCATCAAAGCCGATTTGCATTGATAAAATCGTACCAACGTTACCAAACACTGCATCACGCACTTCATCAGGCATTTGCGCAATATACTGATTCGCCATTGTTAAATTCAATTTATATTTACGAGCCTCAGATAAAATTGTTGCAAATGCTTCAGTAGCAAAGTTCTGGAACTCATCAACATATAAATAAAAATCTGTACGATCTTTTTCAGGAATATCTGCACGACTCATTGCATCAATCTGGAATTTAGTAATAAGCATCGCACCTAGTAACGAAGAATTATCCTCACCTAACTTACCTTTAGAAAGATTTACAATAATAATTTTCTTTTTATCCATTGCAAATCTTAAATTCACTGTAGATTTTGGCTGTCCCACAATATTTCTAACAATTGGACTCGAAAGGAACTGTCCTACTTTATTCATAATCGGTGAAATAGCTTCAATTTTCATTCTATCCTGCATTGGTTCAAATTCTTTCTCCCAGAACGCTCTTAAAACTGGATCTTCAAGCTTTCGTACAACTTTTCGTCTATAATCTTTATCTTGTAGAATTCGCGTAATCCCAAGCATTGTTGTATTTGGATAATGCAATAATGTAAGAATTGTATTTCTTAAAATATGCTCCAAACGTGGACCCCAACTATCTGCATAAATCTTTTTAAAGATTCCAACAAGACCTGAAGAAATTATTGTATTTAATGAAGGATCTTTAGTCTCAAGCATATTAAATGCAATTGGGAAGTCGCGATCAGAAGGATCAAATAAAATAACATCATTGGTTCTATTTGCTGGAACAAATTCTAAAACTGACTCAGCTAAATCTCCATGTGGATCAATAACTGCAACACCTTTACCTGCCTGTATATCGCTAAAAATCATATTTTCTAAAAGAGTTGTTTTACCCATACCTGTTTTACCAATGATATAAACATGACGTCTTCTATCAAGGCCTTTGATCCCAAAAGTTTTCTGAATTCCTCTAAAATTTGTTTTACCTATCATTGTAAGTTCATCTGCAAGCTCACCTTTTGCTTCAGGAATATCAACAGGTGGTTCAAGCTTACGAGATCTAACCCAGTATATATTTGGTGTAGCAACGCTCATATTTGGTAAATGATATATTGTTGCTAATTCTTCAACATTTAAAATAAAAGGATTCTCCATATATCGAGCATTAAATCTATCTAAAGCTTCTTTACCTTTATAATATTGTCCAATCTTGAATCCATTGATTTGTGGGATATTAAACTGCTTAAATGAACCAGCTATCTCTCTAAGTTTAATTTTTGCTGATTGAGGGTTTTTTTTCTTTTGCAGGTATAAAATTCGGATACTTCCTTCATATAATAGTTTAACTACTTTATCCATTGCAGCTCCAGTAGAACTTTCACGTTCATGAGATTTAGAAGTTAAATCTTCAATATCATCATCAGATTTATGTGAATCTCCTGCTGAAAAGCTAATTTTTGATCCAGCTTTTAAACCTTGAACCCAAAAGAAAAAATATAAAGGAAAAAATATAATTCTATACATTCTATTACGCGTACAAAACATTCTTGTATATGCTTTTTGGAATTTTTCAATATTTCCACCCACACCTTTACTAATTATTTTCACACATTTAGTAAACAAAATTCTCCATTTGTCATCTAAAGGCCTTACAACAACTTGAATCCATGCTTGTTCATCAACATCATTAAGTTTGGCTAAAGTCGCGGTAATACCAGCTATAGGATCAACTGCAGTACGTGTAATCTTATCTTCAAACTGAACATAACGTTTAGTTGGATAAACATCAGGATCAGTAAAAGCTAATTCTGTACCATAAATATTTTGATAAAAATCTACATTTTTAAAATCTTTTGATTTCTTTATAATTTCATCTAAATTTTGCAATGGAACTAATCCTTCTTCCGTTGCTACTGGCTCGTTTTGTGCAATTTCAGTGGGTTGTATTTTTGAATAATCTTCAACTTCATGAATTTCAACATCTGGATACTGAGCATAAATCTGACCTTCAATAAAATTCTTATATTTTGCAGGAAATGCTATATAAAACTTAATATGACTTCCACCATTAGCAACTTCAAAACTTATTTTATCCTGGGATCCGCCTAATAAAGTACGCCAAAATCCTAATTTATGATAAATACCATGCATTGATGAAAAAATCTGCTCTGCAACAATAGGACCTGTTTCATTTTCTTTAGAAACACGAACTTCAAGAACTTTAAATTTCTTAGCGTATTGTCTTTGTTTTGCTAACTTTTGGCTCAGCAGCTCAAGTAATATTGCAGCTACGTAAATTCCAATTAGTATTAGAGCTATCACAAGTATGTCGGTCATTCTTTGTTGTTAGTAATCTTGCTTTCGCCCCTTTTTTATATCAGTCCCCTGATTCCCTTGATTTTAAGTCTAAATAATTTTTAAGAATAAGTGAAGCCGCAATTATATCTGTCTCTTTTTTACGGTCTTCTTTTTTTATCCCAATAGATGTTATTATACCTTCACTCTGCACACTTGTCAACCTCTCGTCGTGAAATTCAACATCTACATGTAATTGCTCTTTTAGGTCTTCTGCAAAGGCTTCAACAGCATCTGTAGAATCATTTTTTTCTCCTTCTAGATTTAAAGGATATCCCAAAACAATTAATTGTACATTTTCTTCCGTGCAAATTTCTCCAATATTTGAGATTGCGTTATTATCATTTTCAATTGAAGTACGAGTAAAAGCCATCAAGCCGTCAGAATCACTTATTGCAACTCCGATACGCTTATGACCCCAGTCTAAACCGATAATTTTACCTTTTGGCATTATACTTTTGCTTTTACCTCAACTTTAACAACAGCCACAACTCCATCAGCTAAAGTAACTTTAACATCATGGATTCCAACTGATTTAATATGTTCTTTCATTTTAATTTGTTTCTTATCAACTTTTACTTTTGCTTGTTCTTCTAATGCTGCAATAAGCTCTT
>JBHPJE010000014.1:0-22094 GCA_042568205.1 Patescibacteria group bacterium | reverse complement strand
CAAGAAAAAGCAAAAAAAGCTGGATTGGATTATGTTGGTACTGAACATATATTACAAGGTGTGCTCTCTCAAAGTAATTCATTGGGGGCTCATATTTTACACAATTTTGGTATTTCAACTGAAAATGTTGATCTTGTACTTAAGACAGTAGGAAGATTAAAAACTCCACGGTCAAATGCAAAAACTGGCCCTTCAAAAGGAGGTTTAAGCGGTTTTGCAAAAAAAGTAATTGAAGATGCAGTAAAAAGTGGTGAAGAGTACAATCATTCTTATATCGGAACTGAACATTTATTGTTTTCTTTAGTAAAACAGGAAAACACAGCAGCTACAGTTATTTTAGAAAACATGAAAGTTAATCCTGATGACGTTAGAGATCAGATTATTCAAACATTTGAAAAAGGAAAAGAAGTGCAAAAGCAACAAGGAGGTGCAGCTGGACAGACTGGCCAAGCTGCTATGAATCCTATGGAATTCTTTTTAAATGGATTACAAGGTGTGCTTGTTGGAAATGTAGAAAAAGAACAATACAAAAAAGAGCAAAAAAAGGATGGCAAAAAGACTAAAACTCCTGCATTGGATTATTTTACTTCTGACCTTGTTCAAGAGGCAGTCGAAAATAAATTAGATCCAGTAATTGGCAGAAAAAAAGAAATTGAAAGAGTTGTAAGTATTTTATGTAGAAAAACTAAGAATAATCCAGTTGTAATTGGAGAACCTGGTGTAGGTAAAACAGCAATCGCAGAAGGATTAGCTCAGGCTATCGCTGCAGATAATGTTCCTGAGCAACTTTTAAATAAAAAACTTCTTTCATTATCAATGACTTCAGTTATTGCTGGAACAAAATATAGAGGTGAATTTGAAGAAAGAGTTAAACAAATCCTTGATGAACTTAAAACAGTTAAAAATTCAATCTTGTTTATTGATGAAATTCACACTGTTGTAGGTGCAGGATCAGCTGAAGGAAGTCTTGATGCTGCAAATATTCTTAAACCTGCATTATCTCGAGGAGATATTCAGGTAATTGGCGCTACAACTACTTCAGAATATAGAAAACAAATTGAAAGCGATGCAGCTTTAGAAAGAAGATTTCAGCCAATTCTAGTAGGTGAACCTACAAAAGAGGAAGCACATCAAATGCTTTTAGGTTTAAAAGAAAGCTTTGAAGATCATCATTCATTAACTATAAATGATGATGCTATTGATGCTGCTATTACTCTATCTTCAAGATATATAAATGATAGATTCTTACCTGATAAAGCTATTGATTTAATTGATGAAGCAGCTTCATTAAAAAGGGTTAATACAAAAGGGAAAAATGATGCTTCTCAAAAACTCCAAAAAGAATTAAATAAAATTATTAAAAAGAAAGAAGAGGCTGTTTCAAGACAAGATTACGAAAAAGCAGCAGAACTTAGAAACAAAGAGATTGAATTAATAAAGGAAATTGAAGAAACAAGAAGTGTTGCAGTCCCAAAAACCAGACGTAAAAAAGTAACTGAAGAAGATATCGCTAAGGTTATTTCTTCAATGACTGGTGTGCCTGTTACTAAACTTGTAAAAAATGAAATGCAAAAGTTACAAGGTATAGACACGAGATTAAAAAAACGAATTATTGGTCAAGACGAGGCTGTTGCAGCTGTATCAAAAGCTATAAAACGTTCGCGAGCTGGATTTGCTGATGAAAATCGACCTATTGGTTCATTTATATTTATGGGGCCAACAGGTGTAGGTAAAACTGAGCTTGTACGAGTTTTGGCTGAAGAAGTATTTAATGACAAGGATTCACTTATAAAGATCGATATGAGTGAATTTATGGAACGTCATGCAACTTCACGATTAATTGGTACTACTGCAGGTTATGTTGGATATGAAGATGGCGGTCAATTAACAGAAGCTGTTAGAAGAAAGCCATATTCAATTATACTATTTGATGAGATTGAAAAAGCCCATCCTGAAGTGTTTAATTTACTTCTACAGATTTTAGAAGATGGAGTTTTAAC
Source organism: Patescibacteria group bacterium (assembly GCA_042568205.1). Classification (GTDB taxonomy): domain Bacteria; phylum Patescibacteriota; class Gracilibacteria; order UBA1369; family PNNO01; genus JAUVDZ01. Next base: position 20,094 of record JBHPJE010000014.1, on the reverse strand, counting down.
TGACAGTAAAGGTAGAAAAGTTGATTTTAAAAATACTATAGTAATCCTAACTTCAAATATTGGTGCTGATAAATTAACTGAAAAAGCTGCTCCAATTGGATTCACTCAAAAAGATAATGAATTAAAAGCAGCAGAAGATGAATTTGAAAATACTAAAAAAGACATTCTTAAAGATTTAAAAGATAATTTTAAACCTGAATTCTTGAATCGTATTGATAAAGTAATTGTATTTAAAGCATTAAAACGTGCCGATATTAAGCAAATAGTAAAATTGCATGTTGCAATGCTACAAGAAAGGCTTTCATCTAAGAAATTATCAATAGATGTTTCAAAACCTGGATTAGAATATCTTGCTGACAAAGGATATGATCCAAAATATGGAGCAAGACCTGTGCGTAGAGCAATTCAAGACCTTGTTGAAGATCCTTTAACTCATAAATTCTTAGAAGGAGAATTTACTGATGGAGATTCAATTAAAGTAGATAAAAAAGGAGATAAATTGATTTTCACTAAAGCAGTGAAAAAATAGCATTTTCTATTGCGAAATGAGCAAAGTTAGTTTAAAATTTCTATGCTCATTTCTTAAACAACCTTTTAGTAGTAGAGCCGTTGTTCTAAGCAAAGTGAGCTCATAATATTAAAAAGGCTCTATTACAGTGGCAATATGGCAACTCAAATGACCAAAGTATTTGGTGATGAGAATGAAGTTATGGAAAAGCTTCTGAAAGATTCACCAGACATAGTATTCCCGGTTCCAGGTTCATTAATTGATGGAACTGTAACTGACATTTATAAGAATAAGATTCTTGTAGATCTTGGTGGTATTAGTACAGGTATTATTGCTGGTAAAGAAGCTCACGATAGTATGAACACTATTGATGAACTTAAAGCTGGTGATGAAGTTTCTGCTTATGTAATTGACCCTGAGAATCCAGATGGATTAGTTGTTCTTTCATTAAGAAAAGCTAGTCAGGAAAAGAGCTGGAGAAAATTTGTTGATGCTTATGAAACTGGTGAGGTTATTCAGGTTAAGGCAAACGAAGCAAATAAAGGTGGATTGTTACTTGAAGTTGATGGAATTAAGGGATTTATTCCTGTTTCACAGTTAGCTCCAATGCACTATCCTCGTGTAAACGGTGCTGATTCAAATGAAATCCTAAAAAGATTAAATGATCTTACTGGAGAGGATTTTAATGTTAAAGTTATTAATGTAGATAATGATAATGGCAAATTAATCCTTTCTGAAAAAGCTGCAATGAGAGAACAAAGAGACGCTTCTCTAGGTAAACTTAAAGTTGGACAAAAGATTAAAGGTAAAATTAGTGGTATTGTTAAATTTGGTATCTTCGTTGCATTTAATGGACTCGAAGGCCTTGTTCACATCTCTGAAATTGCTTGGGGACACGTTAAAGATCCTTCTGAATTTGGAAAAATCAATAATGAAGTTGAAGTTCTTGTTATTGGAATTGAAGGTGAAAAAATCTCTTTAAGTATGAAAAGATTAACTCCTGATCCTTGGCTTGAAGCTGCTAAAAACTTCAAAATTGGAAAAGTTGTTGAAGGAGAGGTTAACAAAGTTACTCAATTTGGTGCATTTATGCAATTAAATGATGAAATTAATGGTTTAATCCATTTAACTGAAATTTCTGAAGAAGAAGTTGATGATGCAACAAAAGTAATTAATGTAGGAGATAAAGTTAAAGCAAAAGTTATCTCAGTTGACCCTGATGAACATAGAATAGGTTTAAGTATCAAAGCTTTAAGCGAAAAAGGTTCGGTAAAAAAAGCTAAAGCTAAAAAAGAAGAAGAGGCTCCTGAACCAGCTGAAGATGCTGCTGAAACTGAAGAAAAGGTGCTAGATCAAGCCGCGAAGAAGGAGTGAAGCGACTGATTGAGCGCCTTGAGCCCGTACGACGAAGTGCAGAAGAAGAAATTGCTGCTTAATTCTCTTTTAAAATTTTGATTTTATTGGCTGCCCATTCCTTCGCCTCATCGGTGAGCTGGGCAGCTTTTAGTTTAGCCTTAACATTTGTTTCTGGCACATTAATCTTCTCATCTAATTGAAGAGTTTCTGGAATTCGAGGATTTCGTTTTGTTTTTTCAAAATCAGCCATAATGACTTGTTTATTTCACTAAATTATAGCACAAATTACTATTTTCGACAAAGTGGGGTTGTTATTAAATGCCACATTGTTTAAATTATTCGTATGGATTTATCAAAATTAAATAAAGAACAATTAGAGGCAGTAACTCATGAAAATGGGCCGCTTTTAATTATTGCAGGGGCTGGGACTGGGAAAACTCATGTGATTACTTCACGAATACTTTATCTTTTACAAGATAAGAAGGTTACTACAAATTCTATTCTTGCACTAACATTTACTGAAAAAGCCACTGAGGAAATGATTGAAAGAATTGATATGGCTCTCCCCTATTCATACGAGGAGCTTTCAATTCATACTTTTCATGGATTTTGTGATAGGGTTTTGAAAGAAAAAGGTCTCGAAATAGGTTTAGATACTTCATACAAGATTTTGACTCAAATTGATCAATGGATGTTTATTAAAAAACATCTCTTTGATTTTGATCTGGATTATTATAGACCTTTGGGAAATCCAAGTAAGTTTATTTCGGCTTTAGGTACACATTTTTCAAGGCTAAAAGATGAAGATATTCCTCCTGAAAAATATTTGGAATATGCAGAAAAGCAGGATGAAGATAGAGATCGTCTTCTTGAATTAGCAAATGCTTATAAAAAATATCAGGAACTTTTAATTAAAGATAATTTGATGGATTTTAATGATCTTCAATACTATGTTTTGAGATTATTTGAACAGAGACCGCTTGTTTTAAAAGAATATCAAGATAGATTTAAGCATATTTTAGTTGATGAGTTTCAGGATACTAACTTTGCACAAAGCAAAATCGTGCACACGCTTGCTAAGGCACATCAAAATCTAACTGTTGTTGGAGATGATGATCAGAGTATTTATAGATGGAGAGGTGCTTCTATGAATAATATTAATGAATTTAACCGAGAATTCCCTGATGCAAAGAAGATTGTTTTAAAAGAGAATTATCGTTCAACTCCTGAGATACTAAATGCGACTTATGAGTTAATTCAGAATAATAATCCATTTAGGTTAGAAGCTTCTCATAAAGTTAATAAACGCTTAAATAGTCAGTTTGAAAATTCAGATAAAATCCAAGTTAACCGCTTTGCTACTTACTTAAATGAGTACAAATTTATTGTTCAACAAATAAATCAACTAACTAAAGAATATGATTATAAGGACATTGCGATTTTAGTAAGAACCCATAGTATTGCAAAGCCTTTAATTGAAGCATTAAAAACAAACCAGATACCGTTTCAAGTTAAATCATCAGAATCTTTAACAACATTACCGGAGATTAAAGATTTAATAGCAATATTGAAGTTTATAAGCAATCCAAATGAAAATCTTTCTTTATTTAGAATTTTGCAAATGCCGATATATAACTTTCCAATGGCAACTTTAATTTCGCTAATAAATAAAGCAAAACATGAGCAATTAAATTTATTAGAAGTTGTTAGAGAAGAAGATTATCTTAAAAAAACAGTTGAACTATTCGGAAATCTAGTTGAATTCTCAAAAGATCACAATATTTCCCAAATCCTTAGTGAGTTTTTAAACAGATCTAAATATCTGCATAAACTTCAAGAAGAATCAACATACGAAGATGAAGAAAAGTTAATAAATATTGCTGAATTTGTAAAAATGGCACAAGAGTACGATGCTCAACATAATGATAATAGTATTTATAATTTTCTGGATTATTTAAAACTTTTGGAGGAAGCAGGTGCACGTTTAGAAAGTACAATTGAAGAAATTGATCATGATGCAGTTCAAATCTCAACAATTCATGCAGCAAAAGGACTTCAATTCCCTATCGTGTTTATTCCATCATTGGTACACACAAGATTCCCAGGTCGTAATATGAGTGACCCAATCCAAATCCCTGATGAATTAATAACTGAAGAAATTCCTGATAAAGATATGCATATTTATGAAGAAAGAAGGTTGATGTATGTGGCTGCAACAAGAGCAAAAGAAAAATTATTTCTTACTTATAGTGAAAAATATGAAGGTACAAAAAAATGGAAACCATCAGTTTTCATAAAAGAATTTGAAGGATTACCAGAGGTTGAGTCACATGAAAATATAGAAATAGTTGAAGAAGTTGTTAAAGAATCAAAACCAAGGAGTTTAGAGCTATCCCCTGCCCCAACTAAATTAAGTTACAGTAAGTTAACATGTTTTGAAGCCTGCCCATTAAAATACAAATTCAGATATTTATATAATTTGCCAGCCCCATTAACTTCAGCAGCTAATTTTGGTGTTTCAGTTCACAATACTCTAAATGAATTTTACGAAGGGCTTAAAGAAGGCAAAAAGGCTGACTTAGAGGTTATGAATGAGCTTTATGAAAAGAATTGGATTCCTTATGGTTATGAAAGCCGAGCTCATCACAATGCTCGTAAACATCAGGGTTTGAAAATTATGAAGGATTATTATGAAGATAATTCTGAAGAATGGAAAATCCCTGAAATGTTAGAGCGTGCTTTTAATTTAAAAGTTGGAAAGTATGCATTTTCAGGTCGAATTGATAGAATCGATAAACTTAATGATGGAACTTATGAAGTCATTGATTATAAAACAGGGAAATCCAAAAAAGGCAGCAAACTTGAAAAAGATTTGCAGCTTTCGTTATATGCATTGGCTTGTCGTGATGTTTATGGGATTGATACAAGTAAGCTTAGTTTGTATTTCTTAGAAGATAATGAAAAACAATCAACTTCAAGAACAAATGAAGATTTAGATAAAGCAGAGGAAGAAATTTGCACAAAAGCAGATGCATTAATGAATTCAGATTTCTGTGCAACTCCAGGATTCGCATGTAAGTTCTGTGAATACAGATTAATTTGTAATAAGGCAGTTCATTAAAGGTTGTAATTTAATAATGATGCTAATAAAATATAATCTATTTTTAACTAAACTAATTATGGCTTATCCTGATGTTCAAAACGAAGAAGGCGGTTTTGAGAGACCAAAAGAAGATTGGTTTGCTTGTATAGTTGCTGCAGATGCAGAAGAATTAAACGAGTTACCATATGGGAAAGAAAATATAGCTTTGGGGAATTTAGGAATGGCTACTACTAAAATTTTACGAAGTGAGGTGGATGTGGAAGAAAGTTTTTTAAGAGTAATGGAAGCATTTTTTTATAAAAATTCGCCTTTTGCAGTTATTGATTGGGTAGATGAAGAAGGTTTAAAAGAACGTGATAGATTACTTGAAGAAGGTATTGCGCGATTGCGAGCAAAATTTGCAGACATTGCAGCAAAAGTTCGTAGAGATCATTAAAAAAACACTACTTTTTCAAGTAATGTTTTTTTAACTCCCCAAAGAGTTGGAGGGCCGATAAAAGCACCTCGATGTAGCCGAAGCTACAAGAAAACCCAATGGTACCAGAATGCAATTTCCCGAAGGATAAGGCATAGAGGTATCGAAAAGTTTTCAATCCTATAATCCCGAAGGAAAATAGAAGAGACGCAAAATCATAAATTACCGAAGTAATAAATGAAAAAAGGCGATCCGCATCTTCAGGGAGAAAAGGAAACTCAAAATGTTAAAGTCCGTTGTTCTTAAAAAAGGACAATAGGCGTCAAACTTTAAGTTTCCATCACTCCCCGCGATGGCTGCTAAATACGATTTGTTAAATATCATCTATCTTTATTTTTCTTTTACACGTATATAATAACATATTCGAAAAACAAAGTCAACTACTTTTTTGAACTTTTTTAATGTATTTTTAATATCCAACCTAACCTTTAAATATGGACTTACTTACAGGCTTAATTATATTTGCACTTGCTGCTGCAGTAGTAGCTCAATTTATTTATTTTCAGAAACAATCACAAAATAAAGGTGAAGATACCAGCATGCATCAAAGACTCGATGATTTGAGTCAAAATATGCAAACAAACCTTAATAATGTTACTAAGTTAGTAGTAGATCAGCTTGGAGATGTTACTAAACAGGTAAATTCAAGATTAAAAGAAAATTCAACATCATTAGAACGGCAGCATCGTTCGGTTGGTGAGCGATTAGATACGGCTGCAAAAGTTGTAAATACTGTAAATTCTCGATTAAGCAAGATAGAAGAGGGTAATAAACGTATTTATGACGTTGGAAAAGACATTTCATCATTACAAGAACTTTTAAAGTCTCCAAAATTAAGAGGTGGACTTGGAGAACTATTCTTGCAAGACCTTTTAGCACAGATTTTCCCAAGAGAAAACTACACAATGCAGTACGCATTTAAAAATGGAGATACAGTAGATGCAGTAATTCACGTTCGTGATAACCATTTAATTCCTGTTGATTCAAAGTTTCCTTTAGAAAATTTTAGAAAAATGTATGAAGCAGAAGGAGAAAAAGAAAAAATTGAACACAAGAAGATGTTTATTAAAGATGTAAAAAAACGAATTGATGAAATATCAAATAAATATATTTTGCCAGATGAAGGAACCTTCGATTTTGCACTTATGTATGTACCTGCAGAGAATGTGTATTACGAAATGATTATTAAAAACCAGGAGGATGCTGCTGATTTAAGTCATTATGCATTCACTAAAAAGGTTATTCCAGTATCACCAAATACATTTTACGTTTATTTACAAACTATCTTAATTGGATTAAAAGGATTTCAAATTGAAAAGAAAGCTGGGGAGATTCTACGATCTTTATCAAGATTGCGTGGAGACTTTGAAAAATTTGGAGATGATTTTACTTTAGTTGGTAAGCATATAGGGCATGCTAGAGGGAGTTATGAGAACTCAGAGAAAAGATTATCAAGATTCTCTGACAAATTAACACAGGTAGAATCAATCTCAGCACCGACGAGTCAGGAAAAATTGCTGAAATAAACTTTACTTTTAAGTATTTTGAACGTAAACTAAAGCTCGCGTTTTCACTAATACAAGCTTTTTTTTATGTCTCAGAAAATTAAAGACATTGCAGACAAATTAAATATCTCAGCTAAAGAACTTAAAGATAAGTTAAATGAGCTTGGCTTTGGGGTAAAACCTCGTGCACAGACTATTGAAGATGATATTGCTGAGCTTGTTTTAGATGAGCTTACTGAAGAATCTACAGAAGTAAAAACAGATGATGCAGCTGATGTTTATGCTGAAATTTATGATAAAGAAGCAGATCGTGAAATTATTAAAAAGCAACGTAAGAAAACTGCAGGGAAGAAAGAAAAAAAAGATAAAGATAAAAAAGAAGAAGAAAAAGTTGAAATTCTTCCAAAAGGAGCTGTTATTGAAATCCCGGCAGTTATCTCAGTTAAAGAATTTGCTGAAAAAACAGGGCTTAATGCTGCAAAAATCATTGGAGAATTAATGAAAAACGGAATTTTGGCTAATATTAACCAGCAAATTGATTTTGATACTGCTTCGATTATTTCATCAGATCTTGGAATTAAAATTAAAAAGATCCGTGATGAAGCTTCAATTGAAGATTTAATGTCTGGAAATCTTACAGAACTTCTTAAAGAAGATGAAAAATCAGATTTAGAAACACGTCCACCTGTAATAAGTATTATGGGACACGTAGATCATGGTAAAACTAAAATTCTCGACTATATTCGAAAAGCAAATGTAGTAGATTCTGAATCTGGTGGAATAACTCAACATATAGGTGCGTACCAAGTTGTAAAAAATGGTAAAAAAATTACTTTCTTAGATACCCCGGGTCATGAAGCCTTTACTGCAATGCGTGCAAGAGGTGCAAAAGCAACTGATATTGCAATTTTAGTTGTTGCTGCAGATGAAGGTGTAAAGCCTCAAACCGTTGAAGCGATTAATCATGCAAGAGATGCAGGAATTCCAATTATCGTAGCTATTAATAAAATAGATAAAGAAAATGCACAGCCAGATAGAGTTAAAGGTGAACTTGCGGAACATGATCTCCAACCTGAAGATTGGGGTGGTAAAACAGTCATGGCTCCAGTCTCAGCAATTACTGGTGAAGGTATGGATAATCTTTTAGATATGATCCTGATTGTTGCTGAAATGGAGAATTTAAAGGCAAATCCTAATCGCGAAGCTGTTGGAACTGTTATTGAATCACATTTAGATAAAAACCTTGGACCTGTAGCTACTGTTTTAATTAATACAGGGACATTAAGAATAATGGATAATGTTGTGATCGGTGCTATATCTGGACGAATTAAAGTAATGAAAGACCATAATGGGAAGAACATGAAAAAAGCAGAACCTTCTAAACCAGTTTTAATTGCTGGTTTATCCGAAACTCCTTTAAGTGGAGATATCCTGCAGGTTGTTAAAGATGATAAAACAGCTCGAACTCAGGCTCAAAAAATTGCTCTCCTTAAAAAGAATGAGGCTATTGCTGGAATGGCTTCAAAAGATATTATTTCAATGATTGTTAGTGGGAAACTTAAGACTTTAAAACTTGTTATTAAAGCTGATACAAAAGGTTCACTTGAAGCAATCCTTCAAGCTCTGGAAAAAATCAAAGATGAAGAAGTTGCGATTAAAGTAATTCACTCGGGAGTTGGGAATGTAACTGAAGGAGATGTCATAATGGCCTCTGCAAGCGCTGGGATCGTCTTAGGATTTCATGTTGATGTTCCTGGGCAAGTTGAAAAAACAGCTGAAAGAGAAAGTGTTGATGTACTAAAATATACAATCATCTACAAATTAATTGAAGATATGACTAAGCTTTTAGCTGGTCTAATTGAACCTGAGATTGTTCAAGTTGAATTAGGAAAAGCTGAAGTTAGACAAATATTCTATACTAGTAAAAAAGAAATGGTAATCGGATGTAAGGTTGTTAGTGGAAAGGTTCAGAAAAAGGCGAAAGCAAAGGTTATGCGTGGAGAAGAATTAATTAAAGAAGTTGAAATTGAATCATTAAAGAAAGTTAAAGAAACTGTTGATGAAGTAAAAGATGGAAATGAATGTGGAATAAAATTAAAAGGAAATTACGATATTCAAGAAGGTGACATATTAGAAGTGTATAAACTCGAAAAAACAATTCGTACCCTTGAATAATTAATGAATGATGCCTTCTCATGATGAATAAAAGGCTCATCATTCGAAGACACATCCATCAATTTGTATATATGGAAAAAATTAAACTCATACAATTAAAAAATCACAAAGACGAACGAGGTGAACTGGTTCCTATAGAACTTAAAGAACATTTAGATTGGGAAGCAAAACGTATTTATTATGCTTTTAATAATAAAAAAACTCGAGGTGGTCATGCCCATAGAACGGAAAAGGAGCTTTTTATTTGTGCTCGTGGAGAGATGACTGCAAGAGTTCATGATGGGAAAGAATGGCAGGAACATAAGCTAAAAGGTCCAGATCAAGGAATTTATGTTGATAATATGATATGGCATGAGTTCACAGATTTTTCAGAAGATGGTATTCTACTTGCAGTGTCGTCAACTAATTACGACCCAGATGATTATGTTCGCGACTTTGATCAATATTTAAAAGAAATAAATTAATGAAAAAAGTATTAGTTACCGGTGGTGCCGGATTCATAGGTTCAAATTTTACACATTATTATCTGGAAAAACATCCAGATGATATGATTATAGTTTTAGATCGTCTTACATATGCAGGAAATCTTGATAATTTGAAATCCCTAGATAACAATGAGCGGTTTTGGCTTATGCTAGGCGATATCGCAGACGTACCAATGGTAAATAAATTGTTCGAAAGAGAAAAATTTGACACTGTTGTTAATTTTGCAGCTGAAACACATGTTGATAGAAGCATAGAAAATCCAAGCGCATTTACAATGACTAATATTGTAGGTACGCAAACCTTACTTGATGCTTGCCGAGATCATAATGTTACAAGATATCACCAAGTATCAACTGATGAAGTATATGGAGATCTTGGTTTAGATAACGATAATCAATTTACTGAGACAACACCAATTGCCCCAAATTGTCCTTACGCAGCAAGTAAAGCTGCTGCAGATCTTTTAGTTAGATCTTATTATGAAACATTTAAAATGCCGGTTACAATCAGCCGCTGTTCAAATAATTATGGTCCTTATCAATTTCCTGAAAAGCTAATCCCCTACTTCTTTAGATTGGCTTCTGAAGATCAAAAATTGCCTGTTTATGGAGATGGAAAGAACGTTAGAGATTGGTTGTATGTGTTAGATCATTGTAGAGCTATAGACATGATTTTAGAAAAAGGGAAACCAGGAGAAGTTTATAATATTGGTGGTAATTTTGAAAAATCAAACTTAGAGATTACACAAAGAATCCTTAAATTTTTAGGGAAAGATGAAAACAGTATTATGTATGTTGATGATCGAAAAGCCCATGATAGAAGATATGCAATTGATGCAAGTAAAATGAAAAAAGAAATCGGATGGGAGCCTTCTGTAAGCTTCGAAGAAGGGATTGCTAAAACTTTTGAATGGTACGAAAATAATAAAGAATGGTGGCAGAAATTAGTAAAAAAATCTGAAGATAGACAACATAAAGAAACTAGTGACAAACCATTGCCTACTTCTAGACCCTAATTAACTTATACAGATGAAATATTCTAAATTTTTTGGACGTACAAAACATGAATCTCCACATGATGCTAATAGCACAAACGCAGAACTTTTAACTAAAGCAGGATTTATAGATAAACTTGCTGCTGGGATTTACAATTATCTCCCACTTGGAATGCGTAGTATGCACAAAATCAACAATATTATTAGAGAAGAAATGGACGCTGTTGGTGCTCAAGAAATCCTTATGCCTGCATTACAACCAGTTGAATTATGGGAAAAAACAGGCAGAATCAACACTTTTGATGTTTTGTATAAATTAAAATCAGGTGAAAAAGACTTTGTTTTAGGGCCAAGTCATGAAGAAACTGTCACTCCCCTAGCAAAAAAACAAATTCAATCATATAAAGATTTACCTTTAGCGGTATATCAACTTCAGACTAAATTCCGAAATGAACCAAGGGCAAAATCAGGACTACTAAGAGGACGTGAATTTGGAATGAAAGATATGTATAGTTTTCATACAAGCGAAGAAGATTTAGATAAATATTACAAAAAAGTTATTGAAGCTTACTTAAATGTTTATACAAGATGTGGTCTTGAAGCCTTTATTATTGAGGCTTCAGGAGGCGCTTTTACTGACAAAATTTCACATGAATTTTCAGTTAAGACAGAAGCTGGTGAAGATACAATGATTTATTGTCCTAAATGTAAGTTTGCTCAAAATTTAGAAATAGCTGAAGGGAAATATGATAATGCTTCATCTGATGAGCCTGAAGAAGAAAAAGAATTAATTAATATAGATAGAGGAAAGACAATTAAAGATGCAGCTGAAAAGCTTGGTATTGATGAATGGAGAATTTTAAAATCAGTTGTTTATACCGTTGAAGATACGGGCCTTGTAGCAATCTTAATTCGTGGTGATTTCAATGTTAATCATGAAAAAGTAGAAAGATACTTTAAAAAACTTGCTCGCCGCGCAACTTCTGATGAATTAAAAGAGAGTGAATTAGTTGAAGGGTTTATTTCTCCAGTTATGGCAGATGGTAAAGCAAATAAGAAAGTATTGTTTGTCGGAGATTTTTCAATTAAAGAAATGAAAAACTTTGAAACAGGCGCAAATGAAGTTAATAAAGATTGGAAAAATATAAATATTGGACGAGATTTTGAAGTTAAAGACTTTGCGGACTTTGTAGAAGTAAAAGGTGGGTTTATGTGCCCTAAATGCGACACACAACTTAAAGAAGAAAAAGTAGTTGAAGCTGGTAATATTTTTAAACTTGGAACTAAATATAGCGAAGACTTTGATTTAAGCTTTACTGATAAAGATCAAAAAAAGAAACTAGTAACCATGGGTTGTTATGGTATTGGCGCTACTCGCCTACTTGGTACTATTGTTGAAGCTTTTCACGATGACAAAGGTATTATTTGGCCAAAATCTGTTGCTCCTTACATGGTTCATTTAGTTACAATCGGAAATGATGATGAAATTACAGCAATTGCTCAAAAATTATATGAAAATATGAACAATGGCGGAATTGAGGTTTTATACGATGATAGAGACGCTGGTCCTGGTCTTAAACTAAACGATGCTGATCTTATTGGCCTGCCTTTAAGAATCGTTGTAAGTAAAAGAACTCTTGCGGAAAATAGTGTTGAATGGAAAGAACGATCATTAGATGAATCAAAAAACGTCAAAATCGATGAAGTAATCGAACAAATTAAGGAATTTGCAAACAACTAATATGAAAGTCCTACTAATTGGAAAAAACGGGCTTTTAGGAAGTGAAATTGATTCAATTTGCAAGAATTCTGGTTTTTTCGAATATCTTTCAACAAGCAAAGAAGATTTAGATATAACAGATGAAAATGCTGTTAAGCAGATTTTAAATGATTATAAGCCGAATTTAGTAGTTAATGCTGCTGCTTTTACTTATGTTGATGAATGTGAGATGAAAAAAGAGTTTGTTATGAATATTAATGGTAAAGCAAATGGGAATTTAGCAAAAATTTGTAATGATATCGGGGCATATTTAGCATACTTCAGTACGGATTATGTTTTTGATGGTACAAAAAAGGAGGGTTATACAGAATATGATGAAACACATCCTATCAATACTTATGGGGAATCAAAGCTTTTAGGTGAAACTTTAATCCAGGAAAATACTGATAAGTTTTTTATTATCAGAACTTCATGGTTGTTTGGAATGCATGGCAATAATTTTGTGAAAACTATGCTGAATTTAGCTAAAAAAGGTGAACCAATTAAGGTTGTGGATGATCAAATAGGTAAACCAACATATAGTGTAGATCTTGCAAATGCAATTTATAACAACGTCCAAATGGGTTATCCAAGCGGTATTTACCATCTTGTAAATGAAAACGCGACTACTTGGTATGATTTTGCAAAAAAAGTTTTTGACCTAGCTGATTTAAGTAATGTAGACTTACGAAGTATTAAATCTGATGAGCTTTCTAGGCCTGCAAAAAGACCAAAGGTATCAACTCTTCAAAATACTAAATTACCACATTTAAGGTCACATGAAGACGCTCTAAAAGACTATCTTAACCTAATACTATAATGAAAGGTGTAATACTCGCAGGAGGACAAGGTAACAGATTAAAACCATTAACGGAAGTTACAAATAAACATTTACTTCCGATTTATAATAAACCAATGATATTTCATCCTTTGAATACTTTAACTCAAGCTGGAATTAAGGATATATTAATTGTTTCTGGTCCAACTCATGCTGGTTCTTTTTTGCAATTACTAGGAGATGGTAGAAAATTTGGATGTAAGCTTCAATTCACTGTACAAGAAAAAGCAGAAGGAATTGCACATGCAGTTGGATTAACTAAGAATTTTGTTCAGGATGAAAGTTTTGCAGTTATTTTAGGAGATAATATTTATGAAGATGATTTAAGTAAAGAAATAAAAAACCATGAAGGCAAAAAAGGTGCCCATGTATTCTTAAAAGAACTTGAGGATGCAAATCGCTTTGGTGTTGCTGAACTGGATGGAGAAAAAGTTATTGGAATCGAAGAAAAACCAAAACAACCTAAGTCTAATTATGCTGTAACTGGTTTATATTTGTTTGATAACAATGCTTTTAATATTATCACTGGATTATCACCTTCAAATAGAGGCGAATATGAGATCACTGATGTAAATAATGAATATATTAAAAATAATGCTCTTACTGCTACTATTCTTAAAAAGAGATGGACTGACGCAGGTACATTCGAAAGCTTATTTAGAGCCGGTGTAATTGCCCGTGACATTCATATTGATGATAATTATCAAGGGCGAAAACATAAGGATTTAAAAGAAAAAATGCCTTCTTACTCTGGAAACCCAATTCCAACTAACTAATCAACAAATGAAAAAGAAAATATTTGTTAGTGGCTCTATTGCCTATGATTATATAATGCGTTATAAAGGCACATTTAGTGATACTTTTTTAAGTGAGCATTTAGAACATATAAATATTGCCTTTACTGCACGTGATAAGATTTTGCATTATGGTGGTTGTGGTGGAAATATTGCATACAGCTTAAGTATGCTGGATGTTAATCCCCTACTTTATGGTGTTGTTGGAACGGATTTTAATGAATATGAAAAAAGGCTTAAGAAAAATAGAATTTCCCTTAAGCACATTGGCAGAAGCAATAATGATTTTACTGCTACTGCTTATGTTTTAACAGACGATAAAGAAAATCAACTTACTTTTTTTGCACCAGGTGCAATGGAAAGTATGAATGATGAAGTTGAATTAAATGAAGTTGATTTACTTGATATTGAAATTGCTATTTTATCTCCTGATGTATGTAAACGTACAATCAAATTAGCTCATAAATTAATGGAAGCTGAAATTCCCTACATTTTTGATCCAGGCCAAATGACTCCGGCATTTGAATTAGAGGATTTGAAGTTTTTATTAAAGAGTGCTTTTGGATTTATTGCTAATCGTTATGAGGTAGAACTTTTATGTAACAGGTTAAATATTAATGTTGATGATATAGTTAATAAAGTTCCTTTATTTATTGAAACAAGAGGTGAAAACGGTTCGATTCTAAGAAAAGGAAGCGAAACACATAAAATTCCTATAGCAAAACCAGACCAAATCGAAGATCCAACTGGTTGCGGAGATGCTTTTAGATCAGGTTTATTATTTGGGATAATGAAAGGATATGATCATGTTAAGGCATGCAAAGTTGGGGCTTTGGCTGCTTCTTACGTTGTTGAAAACAGTGGGACACAAAGCCATGAATTCAAATTCAAACATTTTGCAAAAAGATTTGAAGAGAATTTTGGGGAAAAACTTTAAATTAGGCTAAAAAGAATAGAAAAACCGCTTATATTCTTTTTGATATGAAAGGAAAGGTGGGGCCGCCGACTTTGCTTTGTTGCGTTTCGTTGGGGAGGAGGGGTCGAAACGCAATTTTGGCAGTGTGCCGGCGGCCCCATGAGAAGGGGTCAACTCCAGGGAGCCTTTTTGGGACTGGGAAAGGCAGGGGCTCAACCTGGAGTGACCCGCGTGATCTAGTCGATGCGGGTGATGATCGGGGGGAGGTACTCCGTGGTGGAGCGACGGTTCTTGTTGAGATTCTCGACGAGGCCGAACATCACGATGGGCATGTAGTCGCCCTCCGTATAGGTGGCCTCACGAACCGTCCCGTCATGCAGGAAGAAATCCCGCTCGATCTCGCCGCTGCAGCCGAGGTTGAGCATGTCGAGCTCCAAAGCGCAGATGAACGCGCTGGTGCCGAGCTCGAAGCCCTCAGCCTGGGCCTCACTGTCCGGGAAGAAGTTGAACTCCCAGTAGCCCAAAAGGAGCCACAGATTGTTCAGGGTTTGTTCGAAATCCCAGAAGTTGAGGGAATTGGCGGGATTGGGATCGATGTAGTGCATCTTCACGTCCACGTTGCTGGACATCTTGAGGTCGGTGCCAGCCGCAACCGTAAAGACACACGTGGGATTGCACTCCAGCAGGTACTTGGGACCGTCGGGGCAGTCCACCGCCGTGTAGTTGGGTCCGAAAACCCACTCACCGTCCTGGGTCTCAAGCCACACAGCGAGCTGGTCGCTGGACTCGAGCATGATCCGGACGGCATAGGGGGAATCGGGGTCCGGATCCGGATCGGGATCCGGGTTCACGTTGTTGTTGACGTTGTTGTTCTGGCTGCCCGCGTCCTGATCGCCGCTCGCCGACAACCGGGGGTTGCTGCACGCGCCGAACACGAAAGCTGCCAATATCAAAGCGATCATCGAAATACGGGTCATGGGGTCCTCCTGTGGTTTCTGGTTCATATCTGGTGAATCCTGCCCTACCTAAAATTTCTTTTAAGTAAAACAGGACTCACCTGTTAATATAAGCGGTTTTTCAAGGATCATGATCCACTGGATTAATCGACATCAATGCATAGCATGACCGACTAAATAAAGTAAATCAAAGGTGATATATTAAAATAAACTATATCTATATGTCAAGGCCTGTGTTAGTAACAATTTTCTGGTGGCTGACAAGCTCTTCCTAAACCAACTTCTTCGCCACACATTCCCTGGTGACAACCAACAGGTAAACCAGTTGGACAAAGTGAACCTTCTGGTACAGCAGAACAATCATATTCAGAATTTTGAATACATGTATCATCTAATGAACATGTTCCATCTTCACAATCAACCCAAGGATTTCCATTATCAGAAACATTATTTGTGCAATTTTCTACTGCTGCACCACAGGCTGCTGTAATTGCACATGCTGCATCAGCGCAATCAGTATCTCCATTTCCATCATTATCATTGCTGTCTCCACAATTCACTTCATTAGCTACACCATATGCACATTTTATATCTCCGTTGTCGAATAATTCACAATCATCATCAGCACAATCCGTTGATCCATCTGCATCATTATCTTGTCCGTCATCGCACACTTCAGTACATGAAGCACCGAAACAATCAGGATCATCACAATCAGTTAATCCATCTCCATCTCCATCATGACCATTATCACAAGTGAGTTCTGTTCCAAATTCACAAAGTGTCCCTGCTGGCCCTGGGCTTTGCTGCCCATCACATTCGGGAGCTAAACAATCAGCTACTCCATCACCGTTCTCATCTCCTTCATTGTCACATAATTCAGATGGGCAAGTAGGATCTCCAAAACAATCATCATCTTCACAATCTGTATCACCATCTCCGTCATTATCATTTCCATCTCCACAAACTTCTGCACATGAAGCGCCATAACAGTCAGAGTCATTACAGTCTGTTGATCCGTCTCCATCATTATCTTGACCATCTCCACATACCTCAGGGCAAGTTGGACTAAAACAGTCATCATCTTCACAATCTGTTTTTCCATCTAAGTCATTATCTTCGCCGTCAGTACAAAATTCAGGACATGTAGTAGCAAAACATTCTTCATCCTGACAATCTGTTTTTCCATCTCCATCATCATCTACACCATTTTCACAAATTTCACCACAATTAGCAGCTGTAGCGCAATCAGTATCATCACAATCTGTATCTCCATCACCGTCGTTATCTACTCCATCATCACAAACTTCATCACAAGAAGCCCCAAAACAATCTTCATCTTCACAATCTATTTTCCCATCATCGTCATTATCTATTCCATCATTACAAATTTCACCACAGCTAGCAGCTGTAGCACAATCAGAATCATCGCAATCAGTAGCTCCGTCCCCGTCATTATCTAATTGATCATCACAAATTTCAGGACATCCAGGAGCAAAGCAATCTGAATCTTCACAATCTGTTTGACCATCTCCATCATTATCTACTTGATCGTCACAAATTTCGGCACTTACATCTGCATCTTCATCATAAGCTAATCCAGATGCATCAAAAGAACATGCTTTATTTGCTGCTGCAGTTAATGACAATCCAGCAACTAATAAAAGGGTCAGATAACTGTTATTAGAACTTTTTTGAACTTCTTCTGGAGTTGCACTCACAATCGCATCAATTTGTTCTAGTTGTGCTTTAGTCAATTTTCCCTCATTAAGTTGAGGGGCTGAAGTTCTTTTAGGTTTCAAAAATGTTTCTTTAGATCTTACTCTTTTTCCTTTTGGATTTTTTCCTTTATCTAAAGCAGATCTTACTAAAGACTCTATTTCGCCTTTGGAATTAGGTGCATTTTTAAAACTTTGACGTTGCACTTTTTCACGTAAGGCATTTCCTTGGGAAGCGTGTGATTTCTCTAATTTGCGCATATTTTATGATTATTAATTACAAGAGTTGATTATACCTATTTTCTACATTTTGTCAAGCATAATAAGTACTTTGTCTAATATTACAACGCACTTTTTATCATTTAATTACAATTTTGTATAGGGAAAAGGGGCATCCGGTTGGATGCCCCTTGGTAGGTCTTGCAATTAGTTGTGAATTTGTCTACGGATAGGCGTTGAAGCAGCCTGAGTTCATCGGTCGGCAGTGCTGATCCCCGAGGGAGTCAGCCTCCGAGCACTGGCCCTGGTGGCAGCCGATGGGGCCACCCGTGGGGCACAGGCCGTTGGGGGCGGTGAAACACGCGCCATCCCACACGATGCACTTGGGCTCATTGCGGCAGTCGTTGTCGAGGCAATCGACCAGACCGTCGCCGTCATTATCCGTATCATCGTAGCAGTCTTCAGAGGAAGTGCCGCCGCAGAGCGGGTCGGCACTGCAGAAGGGATCTGCGCAGTCTGTGTCGCCGTTGCCGTCGTTGTCAACGCCGTCAGCACAGTCGAACTCCTGAGGGAAGCCGTAGGCGCAGATGCACCCAGCACCGCACGAGCGTGCGTCGCAGTCGGAGTCCTCACAGGCGATGAATGTGTCGCCGTCGTTGTCGTTGACGTCATCGGTACAGATCTCGGTCGTACCCACGCAGAAGGGAGTCAGGGCGCAGTTGCTGTCATAGCAGTCCACATCCCCGTCGCCGTCGTTGTCCTTGAGGTCATCGCAGACTTCAGGCGGACCCGGACAAGCCGGATCTCCCATGCACTCGGGATCCATACAATCCACGAGTCCGTTACCGTCGTTGTCGATGGTGTCGGAGCACAGGGTCTCCTTCTTTACACCACCAGTGCACAGGCAGCCGAGGCCGCAGGACTGCCCATTGCAGTCTGTATCTGCACAATCAATATCACCATCACCATCCTCATCGACACCGCCGACACAGATCTCCACGGCTGGAGCGCAGGCAGGATCGCCTACGCAGTCGGGATCGAAGCAGTCAATGAGTCCATCTAGGTCCTCGTCCACCCCACCGGAGCAGAGCTCCGGCCCCGCTGCGCAGGCGGGATCGCCTGCGCAGTCGGGGTCAAAGCAATCAACGAAGCCATCGCCGTCGTTATCGGCTCCGTCGCTGCAAAGTGACTCGGTGGGGGCGATTAAGGGCAAGGCGGGATGCCACTACAGTTGGGATCCGCGCAGTCCGTGAGGCCATCGCCGTCGTTGTCCACGCCGTCGCCGCACATCACCTCGATACCGAGGCAGTGCCAGCGATCCGCGCAGTCCACGTCGGCGCAGTCAGCGTCACCGTCTGCGTCGTTGTCCCAGCCGTCGTCGCAGACCTCCGGGAGGTTGCAACTGATGTGGCTGTTGCAGTCTGCGTCGTTGCAGTCTGCGGCGCCGTCGCCGTCGTTGTCCGCACCGTCGGTGCAGTCCTCCTGCGAGTTGCAGTTCATGTCGCTGCTGCAGTCGAGGTCGTTGCAGTCCACCAGGCCGTCGCCGTCGTCGTCGATGCCGTTGGTGCAGTTCTCGAGGCCCGGCTGGCAGGCGACGTGCGTGATGCAGTCGCCATCGGCGCAGTCCGCGAAGCCGTCACCGTCGTTGTCGAAACCGTCGGTGCAGTTCTCCTGGGGATAGCAGTTGATGTGGCTGTTGCAGTCCACGTCGTTGCAGTCGATGGTGCCGTCACCATCGTCGTCCAGACCGTTGGCGCAGTCCTCCAACTGCGGGGTGCAGTTGGTGTGGGTGCCGCAGTCCATGTCGTCGCAGTCCACGTCGCCGTCCGCATCGTCGTCGATGCCGTTGGTGCAGTCCTCCGGGAGAGGAACGCAAATGACGCGGTCACCGCAGTCAGCGTCGTCGCAGTCCGCGACGCCGTCGCCGTCGTTGTCCACGCCGTCGTAACAGTCCTCAATGGGATTGCAGGCGGTGTGAGTGTTGCAGTCGGCGTCATCGCAGTCCGCCAAGCCGTCGTTGTCGTTATCCACGCCGTCCACGCAGTCCTCGGAGGGATTGCAGGCCGTGTGGGACAGGCAGTCAGCGTCCAAGCAGTCGATGAAGCCGTCTCCGTTGTCGTCGATCCCGTTCGTGCAGATCTCCGGGTCCGGCTCGCAGGCCACATGGAAATTGCAGTCCATGTCCGAGCAGTCGATGTCACCGTCGTTGTCGTTGTCGACGCCGTCGGTGCAGTTCTCCTGCGGATTGCAGGCCACCTGGGTCGTGCAGTCTGCGTCGCCGCAGTCCACGGC
>JBHPJE010000013.1:0-25214 GCA_042568205.1 Patescibacteria group bacterium | reverse complement strand
AATATTTCCTGCAATCTGCAACGCTTTTTTCAAAAATCTGCTCTTTTTTGCGAAAATGCCTTGATTTAACCCTATTATCGGGGTACTATCTCTTCGCTGTTTTTATAGGCTTTAGCCTTGCAAAGGGCTTGAAATAACAAGAAAAATCATATGGCGAAAGAAGTGATAGAAGTACTAGGGGAAGTTACAGAAACCCTTCCAAATACAACATTTAGTGTGAAATTGATAGATAAAAATTACCCGGACCACTCTGTCCTTGCGCATTTGTCAGGCAAAATGAGAGTAAATTACATTAAAGTTGTACCTGGAGATGTAGTTACGCTTGAATTAACACCATATGACTTAACTAAAGGCCGAATAACTTTTAGACATAAATCTCCTGAAGCAGCATGGGCGAGCGTAAGCGAGGCCTCTGAAGAGAGCGAAGCGAACGAAGCGAACGATGAACAAAGAGAGACAGAGGAAGTCTCAAGCAAAGCAGTTGAAGACAAAGAATCCGAAGATCCTAATAACTAAAAAAATTATGAAAGTAAGATCATCAGTAAAAAAAATCTGTGATAAATGCAAAGTAATTCGCCGAAAAGGTGTAATCAGAGTTATTTGTCAGATTAAAAAACATAAACAACGACAAGGATAATTTAACTATTAACTATGGCAAGAATTGCTGGAGTAAATCTCCCTAAAGAAAAAAGAATTGAAATCGGACTAACTTCTATCTATGGAATAGGAAGAAGTATGGCTGTGCAGATACTAAAAGATGTTGGAATTGATAAAAATGTGAAAATTAAAGATTTAAAAGATGAAGAAGTAGCAAAATTAAGAGAAGCAATTGGAAAATTGACTACTGAAGGTGACTTAAGAAGAAAATCATCAATGGATGTTAAACGTTTACAAGATATTGGAAGTTATAGAGGTTACAGACACAGAAAAAAACTTCCTGTTAGAGGACAAAGAACTAAAACTAATGCAAGAACTAAAAGAGGTGGAAAGAGAGTTACAATTGCAAACAAAAAAATAGCAACTAAATAACCAACTCATTAATATGGCAGATAAAAAAGCAAAAGTAGTTAAGAAAAAAGGTAAAAAAAGAGTTTGCCCTGAATGCAATGTTCATGTGCAGGCAACTTACAATAATACTATTATTACCATATCAGAACTAACTGGAGACGTAATTGCATGGGCTTCTGCAGGTTCAAATGGATTCAAAGGAGCAAGAAAATCTACTCCTTATGCAGCACAGGTTGCAGCAGAAAATGCAGTAGAAAAAGCTAAACCATGCGGTATTGAGAAAGTAAATGTATATGTAAAAGGAGTTGGGCCAGGTAGAGAACAAGCAATTAGAGGATTGAATGCGTCTGGATTACAAATCAATGCAATTACAGATATCACACCTATTCCACATAATGGATGTCGTCCAAAGAAAGCAAGACGTAACTAAATAATCAATAATTTTTAATTAATATGGCTCGATACAGAGGACCAAAAGCAAAACTCGCGCGTAGAGAAGGTATAAGCCTCGCAGCATTCGGAAATTACGAAGGAGCTGCAATGAAAGCTACGCAAAAGAAAAACTATCCTCCCGGACATAAAGGGAAAAAAGGAAGTTTTTCAAAACCATCAGAATATGGAAAACAGTTAAGAGAAAAGCAAAAAGCTAAAAGAATTTATGGAGTATTAGAGAAACAGTTCAGAAGATATTATAAGAAAGCTGACAAATCTGATACAGCAACTCATGTTTCTCTTCTAACATCATTAGAGAAACGTCTTGATAATTTTGTATATCGAGGTGGACTTGCGGATTCAAGAAGACAAGCAAGACAAATGGTGACTCATGGACTTCTTAAATTAAATGGAAGACGTGTTGATATTCCATCTATTGAAGTAAAAATTGGAGACAAACTTGAAGTTAGACCTAAAAATCAAGGTTCTCCATTATTCGAGGAATTCAAAAAACGTAAGCCTAATGCGCCAAAATGGATCAAAGCAGATTTATCAGGTCTAAATCTTGAAATGATCAAAGATCCTGAACAAGGCGATCTTGAACAAGTAATCGATGGTCAGTTAATCGTTGAATACTACTCTAAATAATTCTCTTTTTAATTAATTAATTTAATTATATGCATCAAATACAAGAAGAAATTGGAATCCCAAAATTTAAGCCTACTAAAAAGGGTGATAACCATATGGTGTTCTCTTTAGGGCCACTACCTCCTGGGTATGGGATGACAGTTGGAAACGCTTTAAGGCGTGTATTGCTTTCTTCACTACCTGGAGCAGCAGTTACAGGAGTTAAGATCGCAGGTGTTACTCATGAATATTCTACTGTTAAAGGTGTTAAAGATAGTGTTTTAGATATTAATCTTAATATCAAAAAACTACATATTCAGAAAGATGACAAAGAACCTTCAATACTTGAGTTAAATGTTTCAAAACCAGGTGTTGTAAAAGCAAAAGATATCAAATGTCCTACTGGTGTTAAAATCCTTAATCCGGATCTATACATCACAACAATCGACAATAAGACTGCGAAATTAAAAATGGAACTAAGAGTTGAAAAAGGTGTTGGTTATGTACCAGCAAATTTAAGAATTAAAGAAGCAAAAGAAACTGATGCTAATATGATTGTACTTGATGCAATTTATACTCCAGTTGTAAAAGTAAGATACGATGTTGAAGATACTCGTGTTGGACCTATGGTTAATCTTGATAAGCTAACTCTTGAAATTCAAACTGACGGTACTATTACTCCTGAAGATGCTCTTAAATTCTCTTCTAACATTCTTACTTCATACTTCAATTTATTCAATGAAGAAGGAATCATGGTTGAACAGGATTTCATGAGTGATTTTGCTAAAATCGCTGCTAAAGAACAAGAGCAAGAAAAAGCAAAACCAGTTCAGGAATCATATACTCCAATTGAAATCTTAGGATTCTCTCCAAGAACTCTAAACGCTCTTATTAACGGAGGAATCGGATCAATTGAACAATTATCTAAATGTACTGAAAGCAAGCTTTCAAACTTAAGAGGATTCGGTAAAAAAGCACTTACTGAAGTTGCTGAAGCTCTTGATAAGAAAGGACTTACTTTAGCAGACGAATAATAACTTACCAATATAATGCGCCATCAAAAACGTATAAGAAAAATCGGATCAGATAAATCTCATAGAACTTCATTGTTAAGAAATCTTGCAATGAACGTAATAATTCATGAAAAGATCAAAACTACTAGAACTAAAGCAAAAGCAGTTCAACCTTATGTTGAAAAAGTAATCACAATGGGTAAAAAAGAAGATAAAATGCACGTTATCAGAGAGCTTAAAAAGATGGTTAATCATGAAGATTGTTCACGAAAAGTAATGGAAGTATTAAAAGAAAAGTATAAAGATAGAACTTCTGGTTACACACGCATTACTGCTGCAGGTAACAGACCTGGAGATAATGCACCAATGGTTTATTTAGAATTAGTATAGATTGACTATTAACATTTAACATTTGACAATTGACGATGAAAACTTACTCACCAAAAAAAGGAGACCTCGATAAAAAATGGTATATTGTAGATGCTAAAGATCAAACTTTAGGAAGACTTGCTACAAAAATCGCTGTTAAATTAAGAGGAAAAGATAAACCTGAATTTGCACCACATGTAGATTGTGGAGATTTTGTTGTTGTAATCAATGCTGAAAAATTTGCAGTTACAGGAGATAAAATGAATCAAAAAATGTATTACAGACATAGTGGATATCCTGGAGCTTTTAAGCAAAAACCACTTAAAAAATTAATGGAAGAAAAACCAACTGAAGCTTTAACTAGAGCAGTAAGAGGAATGATTCCAGGAAACAAACTTAGAAAGCCAATTATGGAAAAACTTAAAGTATACGCTGGTGAGGAACATCCTCATGAAGCACAAAAACCTGAAAATTTAACTTAATTTAAATATGCCTGCACAGCCAAAGACTAAAAAGAAGAATAATTATTTTTACGCTAATGGAAAGCGAAAATCATCTATTGCTCGTGTAAGAGTAATCCCTGGTGGTAAAGGAGATATTACGATCAATGAGAAACCAATGAAAGAGTTTTGCAGTGTAAAATCTCAAGAAGATAGTATTTTGGCACCATTGGAATTATGCGGAATTAACGGGAAAGTAGATGTTACTGCAAAAGTTTACGGAGGTGGATGTAGTGCACAGGCTGAAGCTATTAGACACGGAATTTCAAAAGCACTTCTAGACTATGATGAAACATTCAGAGGAAGTTTGAAAAAAGCAGGATTCATAACTAGAGACTCAAGAACAAAAGAACGAAAGAAATACGGATTGAAGAGAGCAAGACGTTCACCACAATGGTCTAAACGTTAGTTTATGCGAATCGATGTATGCACATTATTCCCTCAGATGTTTAAGTCTTATTTAGATGAAAGCATTCTTAAGCGCGCACAAGATGCTGGCCTTTTAGAAGTGCATTTTCACGATATCCGCAAATTTTCAAAAGATAAACATAAAAAAGTTGATGATACTCCTTATGGTGGCGGAGCTGGTATGTTGATGACTCCTCAGCCACTTTTTGACTGTATAACTAATGTCAAAACTAAGAATAAAGGACCTGTAATTTTCATGACTCCTCAGGGCGCAAAATTGACCCATACACGCGTGAAGAGGTTTGCAAAGACCAACGACTCATTAATTATTGTATGTGGTCGGTACGAGGGCATAGACCAACGAATTCGTGATATTTTAGTGGATTACGAGGTCTCAATTGGCGACTATGTTTTAACTGGCGGAGAACTTCCTGCGCTAGTAATGATTGATGCAATTTCAAGATTCATCCCTGGAGTTCTCGGAGATGATGATTCAGCAGAAGAAGACTCATTTTCTAGGCGTCTTAGTGGCAAAAAAGAATATCCACATTACACAAAACCAGCAAAATTCAAAGGACTCGAGGTTCCTGAGGTTTTACGGAGCGGAAATCATGGAGAAATTGAGAAATGGAGGAAGAGAAACTTGAAATAAACCTTCTATACTAGCTAGCAATGCTTTTTCATGGTATAATATACTGATCTTATTGAACTAAAAACAAAAAAATGCCAAATTTTACAGAAATACAACAAACTTACGTAAATAAAATTCAAAATCAAAAACTCAAAAACTTGGTGGAAAACTCCTATACTGTTTTTTCCCTTCCTGAAGATGAAAAAAATGATTTTGTAATATGGATGAGTTTAATTCATGAAGATAAAAATGCTGAAAATCAAATAATACAAACATTGAAAGAAGAGCAAAGCATTATCAAAGAAGAAGTTGAAAAAGGCCCGGGACAAGTTAAAGAAGAACAAATATACGAAATTAAATCTGAGCAGTTTAAAGAATTAAAACAAAGTTTACAGAACTTAACAAAAGCTGCACAAACAGAAAAAGAAAAGGAAACAAAGCAAAAAGATGAATCAAAAATGGATAATTTATTAGATCAATTAAACAATATTTGATATGCCACCAAAAGGACCAAAAGGTAAATTATCAGCTGCTGAAAAAATAAAGTTTGTTAACAAACATGAATCAACACGACTTGATGAAGTTGGGAAAATTAATGAAAAGTTTAATGAAATTCATAAAATGACAACATCTCACGATGCGCTTGCAAAAGCACTTAAAATAGATAAATCAGACATTGATAAATATGCAAAAAATTCTCCTAAGTTTGCTAGAAGTCTACGTGATTTTTTAGATCAAGCTACTGTGACACAAGACAAATTCGAAAATTGGTTTAGTCAATTTATGCAGAATTCAAGAGCCATGACTACAATTATTCAAGCATTTGATCTAACTGTAATGCTTCAAAAATGCTTAAAACCTTTAAAAGAAAAAACACTTACAAGCTTTAGTACAATAAAGTCAGGCATGGGAGAAACTATGAAACAAATGGTTAAAAATGAACAATCAAGGCTTGCACATATGAAATATTACACAGATATGCCTGGTGATATCGCAAAAAAATTCCCAAAGAATAAACGTGCAGCAATAATGCAAAGAATACAAGATGATCCTAGATTTGGTGATACTTTGGCAAGAATGAAGTTTGTTCCATTTGAAGAATTTTCAAAAAACTTTATTGCTCCAAAATTCATCGTTACACAACGGAAGATTTTTGAAAAAATTGCAACTGAACCTTTAAATCCAAAACTAGCAGAATTTGCGAATATACGAAGAGAAAGGTCGCGATTAAAACAGCAATTACTTACACTTAGTCCTCAGGCAGTATTAGAAATTGATGATGAGTTCCCTAAATCATGGGGAGATGATGTAGATATAAATAGAAAAACTGATGATAATCCTTGGTTACTTGAAGATTCAATAACCGATGCTGCAGATTATTTTAATCCAAATGAAGAAGATCTAGGGAATCCATTAGATAATATAGGGGCAATAAACCAAAATTTAAGTATTCAGGTAGAAGCTTTAAAGATTATGATACTTTCAAAAAATGCAGAACAAGAATTAGGCAGCCTTCATGGACTAGCTAATCAATTTACTGAAGTATGGGAAGCAAATGGTGCCAAAGGTGATACATGGAAATTAATGCTTTCTTATACTGGGACACCAGAAAAATTATTTGATTATGATCTTAATCCATACCAATATTTTTCCCCTAAAGAATCTGAAAGTATTATCAATTCCTCTCGAAATTCTATGCTGACATTAGGTGAAGGAATTCAAAACGCACACAATTTCAATGTTCTAAAAAGTGCACTTGCCTCCTTAAACGGAGGTGAATCAGTAGAAAAATGGTCATTATCAAATATTGATTCAGTTGGGAAAATGGAAAAAGCTTTATTTTCAATGCAAAAAGAAAGGGATGAAATGATTGCTTCAAGAAAAGAAAAGAAAACTAAAAAACACCGAGCTTAAAAAACAAAAAATGCACACAAAAACTTTGCAAGAATTGTATGAGGAATTAAAAACATCTGAAAAAGGATTAAGCCTTGCCGAAGCTGAAAGACGCATACAGGAGTATGGCACTAATGAGCTAAAAGTTAAGCGAAAAACACCTTGGTGGATGCACTTTTTGAAAGAATTCACTGATTTAATGGTTGTGATTCTTATTATTGCGGCAGTTATCGCTTTAATTGCAGGAGAATGGCGCGATGCAATTGTAATTTTGGTTATCGTATTTGTTAATGCAATTATTGGATTTGTGCAGAAATATAGAGCTGAAAAAGCAATTGAGGCTCTTAAAAAAATGGTTGCTCCAACTGCGCGAGTCCTAAGAGAAGGCAAAGAAACGGAAATTGATGCAAAACTTTTGGTTCCGGGCGACATTATTATATTGGAAGAAGGCGACAAAATAACTGCAGATGCGAGATTAATTGAAGTTAATGAATTAAAAACCCAGGAAGCCGCATTAACAGGTGAATCAACCCCAGTAACTAAACACGCAAATCCCCAGCAGGAAATAACTCAGGGAGAAACATCAAACTACATATATATGGGTACTGATGTTGCACACGGCTCAGGAAAAGCAATTATTGTACATACCGGGATGAATACGAAGTTCGGAAATATTGCACATCTAACTACAACTACTTCCAAAGACAAATCCCCCCTTCAAAAAGAACTATTTAAAATCGGGGTTTTTGTAGGGAAAATTACATTGGTTATTTCAGCAATCTTGGTTGCAACAGGTATATTTATTCAAAAACAGGAATTTGTAGATTCATTTCTATTTGCTACCTCGGTGGCAGTGGCAGCTGTACCAGAAGGCCTGCCTGCAACCGTTACTATTGCGCTTGCCTTAGGCGTTCAAAGACTTGCGCGAAAACGCAGTATTGTGCGCCAATTAGCATCTGTTGAAACTCTGGGATCAACTTCTCATATATGTACAGATAAAACCGGAACTCTTACAAAAAATGAAATGACAGTTAAAGAACTCTGGCTTAACGATTATTCTGCGCAGGTTGGCGGAGCTGGTTACAAACCTTGGGGTGCTCTCTTATTTAAATCAAAAAATCGTGAACACTTTATTATCGGAGACATTGATTCTCACGAAGAGGTTTTTGAAAAGCGAAAAGAACAACTTGGAAAAATTCAGG
Organism: Patescibacteria group bacterium; assembly: GCA_042568205.1. Lineage (GTDB taxonomy): Bacteria > Patescibacteriota > Gracilibacteria > UBA1369 > PNNO01 > JAUVDZ01. The sequence continues at coordinate 17,131 of JBHPJE010000013.1, read as the reverse complement.
AAAATGAAAAACCTTTATATGATTCATTAGAAATGTTAAGTGCTGCATGTATTTTATGCAACAATGCAAAACTTGAAAGCGAAGTAAATAATCAGCATGAAACTGTTTATAATATGCTTGGAGATCCAACCGAAGGCGCTCTTTTAACTTTTGCAAAAAAAGCAGGATTTGAATTCACTGATTTTACTTCAAAATACAAAAAAATCCACGAACATGCTTTTGATTCTATGCGCAAAAGAATGAGTGTTGTATATGGAAGCAGAGGTTCAGCTAAAAATATAATTTATGCAAAAGGAGCTCCGGATTCAATTTTGGAAGTCTGTAGTAAGATTTTAATTAATGGCCGAATTATTAACCTTGATGAAGAAACTAAAGAAGCCATTTTAAAACATAATGAAGAAATGGCTAACAAAGCCCTAAGGGTAATTGGATTTGCATATAGAGAAGTTGATGAAAGCCATGAATACAAACTTGAAACTGATGAATCACAGATGATATTTATAGGACTTGCAGGAATGATGGATCCTCCGCGCCGTGACGTCAAAATGGCAATCTCAATGGCAAAAAGAGCTGGTATAAAAGTATATATTGTAACAGGAGACCATGGTTTAACCGCACAGGCGATTGGAAAGCAAATCGGACTTATAAGTAGTGGCAATAATCATGAAATAATTACAGGAAAAGATTTAGCCAAACTCTCCGATGAAGACTTGCAGAAACTTTTCCAAGATCCTGAAAAAGAGATTATATTCGCACGAACCGCCCCTGAAGATAAACTTCGCATTGTCTCGGCTATTAAACGCCTCGGCCACATAGTCGCAGTTACTGGAGACGGTGTAAACGACGCTCCCGCACTTAAACGTGCAGATATAGGAATAGCAATGGGAATCACAGGAACAGATGTAAGCAAAGAGGCCTCAAACATGGTTCTTGCAGACGACAGCTTTTCAACTATTATAAATGCAGTAAGAGAAGGAAGAACAATTTATCAAAATTTAAAAAAGTTCGTTTTCTATATATTCTCGTGTAACATCGGTGAATTATTAACTGTTTTCTCAGCCATAATTTTAGGCATACCTGCGCCTTTAACAGCTATTCTAATACTCTCTGTTGATATTGGTACAGACGTGCTACCAGCACTCGCCTTGGGTGTTGATGTAAGTGAAAAAGGAATAATGAGCTTACCTCCAAGAAATCCAAAAGCGAAAATCATGGATAGTTCATTTATTGCACGATTCTTGTATGTTGGGATATTCATAGGGGCAATCACCGTAGGTGCTTATTTCTGGTCTTTATTTGAACAAGGATGGCAATGGGGAATGGTATTAGATGCTGATTCAGCAATGTATATAAAATCTTCGACATTCGCATTTGCGATCTTGGTTTTGATTCAAATGGTAAATGCCTACAACTCTCGAAGCGATCGAAGATCAGTTTTTCAAATGGGCTTCTTAAACAATCTATGGCTACTCGGCGCAATTATAATTTCTCTCTTAGTGGTTTATCTGCTCGTTGAAGTGCCATTCTTTAACGAATGGGTACACACAGCACCATTAGAATGGTATGAATGGTTCGTAATAATCGGAGCCTCATTTGGAATTTTACTGGTTGAAGAAGTGCGTAAGGCAGTGGTAAGATTGCGGCATGTATCTAAGAGTAAAAGTACAGCCTAAATCCCGCGAAAGCGCAGTCGTAGACACAATGGAAGACGGAACCATTAAAGTGCGTGTTAAAGCTGCTCCTGAAAAAGGCAAAGCCAACAAAGAAGTAATTGAAGTGTTGGCAAAAGAATATGGTGTTCGTAAGTCTGAAGTTGAGATTGTTGGAGGCGCATATGACCAAATCAAATTAATCAAAATTAATGAAAGCTAAGAAGTCTTTAGGACAGAATTTTTTAAAGGATCGCTCAGTGTTGGCTAAAATAATAAAAGCTGCTGATCTTAGTCGTGATGATTATGTGATTGAAATAGGACCTGGGAAAGGCGTGCTTACACACGAATTACTAGCTAATGCTGGCCGCGTTACAGCCATTGAACTTGATGACCGATTAATTCCACAATTGAAAGAGATCGAAGGATTGGACTTGATTCACGCAAACGCTTTAGACTGGATTCCACCAAATGAACCTTACAAGGTTGTCGCGAATATCCCCTACTACATCACATCTCCTTTAATTTCACATTTTCTACAAGCCGAGTCACGACCATCAAAAATGGTTTTACTCGTTCAAAAAGAAGTTGCTGAAAAGATCGCAGCAGAACCAGGAGATATGAATGTTTTAGCGATCCATGTTCAAGTATTTGGAAAACCTAGGATTGTATGCACAGCCCCTGCGAAAGCCTTCACACCCGCTCCAAAAGTCGACTCAGCAGTGATTGAAATTGATGTTTATGATAAGCCATTAGTTGAAGATTACAAAAAATTCTTCGGCATAATGCATCGCGCTTTTTCAAACAAACGAAAAATGCTTTCAAATTCGCTCCATGACATAAAAGATAGGCTAGTTGAACTTGGTTTTCAGGATTTGAGACCTGAAAATCTTTCAATTGAAGATTGGATAAAATTACTCCATCAACCCTAATTGTTCAGTATTAACTCTTACATAATCCCAAATAATACCTACTGCTTCTTTAACCAATGCTTCATCTTCAGGTGTTACTGGTTTTACCATATCTAAGCAAGCCAATACACCTTTTTCACTCACAGTAGAATTAACATTTGGATTGTCTAATCCACAAGCACTCATTGCGTATCCCACATACCTATCAAGCATAGGTCTACCAGGGTAGTGCTGCATAGATGCTTCAACAACAGGTTGAAGTTCTGCTTTTACTTCAGAATGCACCTGAAAAGCTTCGGGAGTTGAATTTGATGACATATTTTAATTTATTAATAATAAAGAAGATTATTATAACAAATTATTTTAAAATGTCAAGTCTTCTCTCATAGCCTCAACCGCAGCTCGTGCAGCTTCAGCGTATGTTTTTTCATCAAATTTTTCGCTCTTTTCATATGCATAAGTTATGCCTCGTGACGAGTTCACTATTGCTCCTGTTCCATCTTCTTTAAAACATGGTTTTACGTCTTGCGCTCCGCCTCCTTGCGCTCCGTAACCTGGAACCAAAAAGATTGCATGTGGCATAATTTTTCGTAATTTTTCAGCTTGTCTTGGAAATGTTGCACCAACAACAGCACCTACAAATGAATATCCGCTTTCTCCAATGTCATCAGCTCCCCATGAATCAACTAAATTTCCCATAACTTCATAAATACTTCCACCTTCTTTTAATTCTAAATCCTGCAAATCTCCAGATGAAGGATTCGATGTTTTCACAAGAATAAAAATCCCTTTTCCAAACTCTTTGCAATTATCAACAAATGGCTTAATCCCATCATATCCAAGGTATGGAGTAACTGTAATTGCATCAGCATCAAAAGCTGCCCGCGACTCTCCATAAACATCAGTCATTCCTAAATATGTATCAGCATATGCTTGTGCAGTCGAACCAATATCATTACGTTTAGCATCCGCAATCACAATCAAATCTTTTGACTGTGCATAATCGATAGTTTCTTTATAAGCCTGCATTCCCGGAGCTCCAAAAACCTCATAAAATGCAACTTGAGGTTTTACAACCGGCACAAGATCAGCAATCGCATCAATAATTCCTTTATTAAACTCAATAATCGCTGCCGCAGCTGCCACAAAAGGATCATCGTGTTCTTTTGCTGCTGCTTCAGTTATATGTTTAGGAATCTGATCCATTCGAGGATCCAAACCAACACAAATCGCGCTGCCTTTAGTCTTAATTAGTGCATTTAATCTATCTGCAAAATTCTGCATTTTTTTATTGGTTATGACGCCCAATTTGGTGGGTCTGAAATAAATCTTTTAACTTCCGCCTGATCTTCTTCGCTAATTGCTCCACTTTCTTTTGCTACGTCTGTAAATACTTCAATATTACTCAAAGTTGAAGCAGCAACGCTTGCTTCCCTAAATGAATCTTCTGCTTTTTGCATTCCATAAGTAAAGATTGCAAAAACATCATGAACAATACATTTTCCTTCGTTTCGAATCGCGTTTACAGAATTTAAACTACTTCCTCCAGTTGAAATTAAATCTTCAATAATCAATACTGATTTTCCTTCTGGTAAATAACCTTCAATCTGCTTTCCTGCACCATGCCCTTTTGGCTTATTTCTAACATAAACCATAGGTAGCCCCATTCTTTCAGCAACAAAAGCTGCCCATGGAATTCCAGCAGTAGCAGTTCCAGCTAAATAGTCAGGTTTTAATCCTTTTTCTTCAATTAATTTGATAAATCCATCAACAATCACTGAACGTTCTTCAACATAGGAAATCAACAATCTATTATCACAATAAATCGGTGACACCAATCCTGAAGAATATGTAAAAGGTTCTTTTACGTTTAATTTAACGGCATTCGCTTTCAGCAGAATCTCCGCAACCTGGTTTGCAACCATCTTTTTCTGGGGTTATAAAATATTCTTTTTTTCCAACGCTATCGCGATGATATTTTCCAAAGTCATCAAACATTTTTGCGACTTTATAGTTCATTACTGGGCCTGATACACATGTTCGAATTCCTAACGGATCAACTACACACTGTCCACAAACTCCGAATCCACATTTCATGTATCTTTCGATTGAAACAAACGTGTTAACGCCTGCCTCTTCACCAATTTCACCGACTTTTTGCATCATGATTTCTGGCCCGCATGTCATGATTTTGTCGACTTTCACATCCTCTAAAACTTTCTTCAAAACTTCTGTGTTATATCCTTTATGTCCAACCGAACCATCGTCAGTTGAAATATGTATATTCGTATTTTCTAAAGCTTTTAATTTATCCATGTAAACAAGATGTTTTTCGCTTCGTGCTCCTTCAATAAATTCAATTTTGCATCCTTGTTTTGCTGCTTCATAAGCCACGAAATACAAAGGAGCCGCACCGTATCCTCCTCCAACTAAAGCCAAAGTTTCACCTTCGGCCGTCAAAAAGTGAGTTCCAAAAGGACCTCTAATTCCAAGCTTATCTCCAACTTTCATCTTTGCCATTTCTTGGGTAGTCCGACCTCTCGAGCAAATAGTTAAAACTAATTGCTTCCCGTCATCAAGAGCAACCGAGATTGGTTTTTCATCGATCCCTGGCATCCACAACATCACAAACTGACCAGGTTTTGCATTGATTGATATATCAAAATAAAAATTCTTAACGATATCATTCTCGTCTTCAATTTTCGCGATTGGCACCACTATTGGTAATTGTTCTTTGTTCATACTTTTGCTGTTCCTATTAATTCGAAGGCGTTTGCAACGCCTTCTTTGTCGCACCAGTCAGACATTTCTTTAGTTACTTTTCTAAACACATCTGCACCTCTATAAAAAACTGCAGTTCCGATTCCAACAAGAGTTGCACCTGCCATCATCATTTCTAAAGCATCTGCACCAGTTGTAACTCCTCCAGTTCCGATGATTGGGAGCTTAGTAGCCTGATAAACATCGCTTACTTTTTTAATTGCCAGAGGTTTAATTGCTGGCCCTGAAATTCCACCAACTTTGTTCGCTAAAATTGGCATTCTTGTTTCGAGATTTATTGCGAGGCCTGGTCCTAAAGTGTTGATTAAACAAAATCCGTCAGCGCCTGCTTCTGCGCATGCATTAGCGATTTCTACGATATTTGTTACATTTGGACTTAGCTTAATTATCACTGGTTTGTTCTTTGCTACTTTCTTCACTTCTTCTGTCACACTTTTCGCATCCATTGCAACACAAGCAAATGGTAATCCAAGTTCATCTTCAACATTCGGACAAGAAATATTTACCTCTAAAACATCTACATCTAATTTATCGACTTCTTCAGCGATCTTTGAAAATTCATCTTTCTTACCTGCAACTATACTAGCGATTAATGGAGCAGGCTTATTTGCGCTGTATGCTGCGATTTCTTCTTTTGCTTTTTCAAGTCCAGCATCAGGTAATCCAACTGCATTCATCATCCAATGTTCAGTCGTTATTATTGTAGGATTCGGATGACCTTTATGTTCATTCAGCCAGATAGATTTAGTTGTAATCCCACCTGCGCCGCTATTAACCACACTCTTCCAAGTGGCTGCAGTTACACCTAAAACGCCTGACGCAAGAACAGTTGGGTTCTCATATTCAGTGCCTAGATATTTTACTTTTAGATTTGCCATTTGTTAATTTAAGTTCGCTTAACATTTAATCATAAAAGTAGGAGGCTGGCTAGAAAAAGATTTAAGTGTATTCATGAATGACCTCCTACCGATACCTGTAGTAAACGATCAGCGCAATCAAAGCAAGCGCTAATTGTACTACGTCCACTACCACTCGCGCGGAAATCGCGGACATGGTATCGCTTTTAGTCTCAGTTTCAGTATCGCCACTCATGGGCTCACCTTCCTTTCTGCTACGAAGTAGCTTTGGTATTGAGAATCATCATGATGAACCACACCATGAAGATCGCGAACGCAATCCACGGCGCCAATGCCTTGAAGATTTTCCAAATCATCTGCACGCCAAGACCGCGAGAATCGCCAAGGCCCAGGTGATTCCAATAGGAATCCATAAACCCGGACCCAAATCAGTAGATTTCCCATAAAACGAACCAGGGAACATAGGCTTCTCCTTTATTAGATCGTTGTCATGCTCAAGAAATGAGCCCAAAGCGCAAACTCAACAACAATTGTTGAGCCCAGCACGATGCCAGTATACCCCATCCAGGCGGAAACTTCGCCAGAACCAGTTGAAGGAGGCATTCTCGAATGCGCATGAGTACCTGTTTGAATGTGTGAACTTTCGGACGGAAACATCATCTTCTTTCACCTTGTTCCTTTCTTAGCCAGCCCAATTTTCAAAGGACCGGCAAAAAACTCTTGGTTAAAAGGTTTGTTTGCAAATTTCCTTTAGACCGCATTTTAATGGATATATTTCAAATAGCAAGTATTTTTATTGGGGAAAAAGGCCGACGAGAGTTCGCGCGACCAGGGAGGGAGCGAAGGTAGATCACTTCTTGGGCTTCTTCTTGTAGTACTTCTGGATATACCAGGCTTTGCGCTCACGACGAATGCGATTGCGGATAGGAATCCGCCTGGTGAGTCGCTTGTCGTAAATCGACATCTGGATACCAGATACGGGCTTGAAATAGTGCTTTTTGTCTTGCTTAGCGCGTTCGCACTCGTCCCGCATGTTTGTGTCGTACTGCATGGAGATGTAGAAGCAGAAGTTGGGGATAGTTTGGTCAAGGAGCAGGATAGCAGCAGCATAATGCTTGGAGTAGTAGAGCTTGCGAATCCGCTTGCGCATACAGCCCAGATGATTCGTCGGCGACTTGTCGTATGTGTCGCGACGATAACCGCTCTTGAGACACAACTCCGACTCGAGCTTGAAGAGCTTTTCGATGTACTCATTAGAAGGCATCAGATGCCCTTTGCGCGGAGGCCCTAGTTTGGGCCAGTGTCTGCTAGGCTTGGGTCTGACTCGAAGACGTTTGCGTGTAGGTTCTTGTACCTCAACACGCATAGTGGATTTACGAATCCCAACATCCTTAGGTTTGGTGCCCATGTTCTTGTGCTCGGGCTCGTTCGAACCGCCAAAGGCGATGAAGAGCGCGACAGCTCCGCTGATCGCGGCAAGAATGCCACAGAGCAGCCAGGTGGCCTTGGAGCCAAAGGAGCGCTTCTTCTTTTCTCCTGTAATTTCGCGAAGAGCTTCTTTGGTGAGCACAGGAGTTTCGACGGTTGCATTGCAGCTTTTTTCCATCTTGCGCTTCAATACATTGATACCGCCTTCGATCAGCTCGATGAATTCAGCCATGGTGCAGCGCTCGTCAATATCGATTTTAAGCGCAGGTGCCAGAATAGGCTGAAGCCATGCTGGGCAGACCTTGATGCGCTCCTGGATGTATTTATCATCCCAGAACTCCTTAAATAACCACACCATTTCAAATTCAGAAAGATCCTCAATCTTCGTATCGGGATCTTTTGGTTTGAAAAGGAGCTCTCCCATCACTGCTGCAAACAGAGTCGCAGCAGCAGCGAACACATCCGCTTTTGGGCCCACCAACTTATTCTTAGCCCCTTGTTCAGGGGCCATAAAAAATGGACTCCCAATGTTGGAAACAATACTGGTCAGTTGTAAATTCTGACCAGGTTTCTTTACCAGGCCCCAATCGATGGCGTAGACCTCCTCTACAACTGACTTATCGATGACAACCAGGATGTTTGCAGGTTTGATGTCTCTGTGGATGATGCCCTTTTCATGAGCTTTCCAAACCACGGTGAAGGACTCTCGCATGATCTCTAGTACCTGCAGAAGGTACTTCGGATCAAATAGCCCGTTTGGATTATCCAGTATGAGCTGATCTAAAGTAATGCTGTTATCAACGTACTCCATGATAATATGAGGTTCAGGGGTCTCTCCCACGTCAAGAATTGAAAGGATGCCTTTGCCGCAAATCCTCTTCAAATCGAACTGAGACTTTGCCTCAGCCCTCATACGGGCAATTACTACCGAATCTTCCTCTCTTTGTTTAGGGATTTTGACAGCAACTAGTCGATCTAGATCCGAATGGCGACCTCGATAAATGTCAGCCATCCCACCTCGTGCAATCAATCCCTCGAGGGTGACTTTCCCGAACACCTGTCCCTTTCTTGAATCATGGTCCGAGATTTTGATCTCAGGACCCATAAGTCCGATGATTGTCTGGTCGTGTGACATTTCTTACCTCGTTTTCGTTGAAATTTCTGTTTTTTATACCTTCGCACCTCTTGGGTGCGTTTTGTTCTCGTCGGCCTGGTTTTCAAGGAACATCTGAATAGAGCTATAAAATAGCCTCTTCAGTTTGTATCCTCAAAAGAGGTTAAATTAAACCATAAATTACAAGATATATCAAACAAGCTCATTACAAAATGAACTTTACGTATTTGGGGATTCGGCTGGCGGGGTGTTGGTAGCCGAATTTGGTAGGGAATCATTGTTTTCTCCTGTATGCGATTTCAAAAACAATCACCATAGCAAGGAGCATTCCGACGATGAGACCAAGATACAGGAGGGGGGATCCGACCTCGAAGGGGTTCTCCAGAGCAGAGTCTTTGCAGCAAATGCCACAAATCACGAAAATCACAATGATCCCAGTGACCATGAAGACTCGTTTGAGGAGAGAGTAGTTGTCGTCAAGTGGTAGTGTCATTTCTTTCCATCCTTCCATGCGCTGTACAATAACAGCACGGCTGCTACCAATATGATGAGGGCAAACACACTCATAATAATAATTAATATAAGCATCCATTTTGCCCTAACTCATCAGGGGTAAAGCCAAACAGGCAACAATTGCAGCAGCGAGCGCCCAAAGAGCGATCCCTACCAACACTTGTTTTGTTATAAGCTTCATTTTCCCAACCTCGTAGGATAGTAGTCCGCATATCCTCCACAACTCGGCGACTTCAAATCGCCTTTTGCGAAGCCAATAGTCAAAGCCACGACCATCATGACCACCATGAAGATCAAGAGAACTCCTGCCAATCCATCATCCTGTGGAATTTGTCCTCTCCGATTATTAGCCATTTCCAGTCCTCCCATTATTCCGCCAGCCTTATTTTCAAAGGTCCGGCAAAATCTGCTCGAGTTAAAACAAAAGCGACTTACGCCTTTTACCTTGGACGAAAATTAAACCACAGAAACTAAGAAACTACAACCTCTTTCCCAACTAATTCCTTTGATCGAATAATTCTACCATTTTCCATGCCTAAAACACCTCTAACAAAAGTCATTTCAGGCCATCCTTTCAAATACATTCCTTCATAAGGAGACCATCCACATTTAGATTTCATATCTTCATCTTCAACTTTATGCATAAAATTCATATCAACAACAACCAAGTCAGCATCATAACCTTCTTTAACCGCACCTTTATGCTGAATTCCATACAATTTCGCTGGCTCATGACACAACAATCTAACAACATCATGAATCTCAATTTTCTCATCATTAACTGCATTTAACATCAAAGGCAGCATAGTTTGCACACCTGGAACTCCAGCAGGAGCTTTCCAATAATCCACATCCTTTTCATTGCGAAGATGCGGAGCATGATCCGAAGCCACAATATCCACAATCCCATCCTGAACAGCTTTCCACAAAACATCCTGGTCATGTTGTCCGCGAATTGGAGGATTAACTTTTACAAAATTTCCATGAGTTGAATAATCCTTAATACTCAAAAATAAATGATGAGGTGTGACTTCGCAGGTTATCAAATTTCCACCAAATTTGCGCATTAACTCTACTTCTTTTTTTGTACTCATGTGACAAATATGCATTCTTCCTTCATATTTTTTTGCAATATGAATGGCCTTTTTTGCTGCAGTAAAAGCCACTTCGTCATTTCTAATCAAACTATGAACTTCAGGAGTATGATCACCTTGATAAACATCCGCATGCTTTCTCATAATTGCTTCATCTTCTGCATGGACAGCAACCACACTATCTGTATTTTCAAATAAATTCTCTAATAATTCTTCAATATTATCTTTGCCTCCAACTGCCTTTTGGCCAGTTGTTGCACCCATGTAAACCTTAAATCCAACAATCCCCTCAGCAGCCACACAATCCTCTAAATTATCAGCTTCACCTCCAAAAAATAATCCATAATTTATCATTGCATTTTTCGCAATCAAAACACGTTTTGATTCCAACGCCTCTAGTGTTGTTGTATGAGGTTTTGTGTTTGGCATATCAAAAACCGTTGTAACTCCGCCTGCTAAAGCTGCCATTGAACCAGTCTTCCAATCTTCTTTTGCTTCATAACCAGGAGTTCTAAAATGAACATGCGCATCAATTACTCCAGGTATTAAATATTTTCCTGTAAGGTCATATTCTTTGTCTGCTTTTTCATCGATTGAGTCAGCAATTTTTTCTATTGATTCATCTTCAACCAGAACATCTTTTATTGAAGTTCCGCTTTCGCTTACTATCTCTGCATTTTTGAACAAAATCCTCATGCTAAAAGCATTGTTAAGATCGCCATTCTAACTGCTACTCCATTCTCAACTTGTTTAAAATAAGCCGCATTTGGCATATCGTCGACATCATGAGAAATTTCATGAACACGTGGCAATGGATGCATGACTATGCATTCAGGACACCTCTCTTCTACTAAAATTTTATTTAGAATATATACATCCTTTAATTCTTCATAATCCTGACTATCCGCAAATCTTTCTTTTTGAATTCGTGTGCAATATAAAACATCTGCATCTTTTATTCCCTCTTTAAAATCATCAGTTTCCGAATATTTCACACCTTTTTCATCAAGATATTCTAAAACTTCAGGTTTCATTTTGAGCTGATCCGGAGCCACAAAAACGAATTCTACATCGTAATTTGCCAGTAAGTATGCAAGTGAGTTTGTGCACCTTGAATACTTTAAATCTCCAGACATCACAATTTTTAATCCATCAAGTTTCCCTTTTTCTTTTTTGATTGTGAAAAGGTCAAGAAGTCCTTGTGAAGGATGTTGACCAGCTCCATCTCCTGCATTTATAACTGGTACTTTTGAATTGTTTGCAAAGCGTGTAGCAGAGCCACTTTCAGGATGTCGAATTGCCACAATATCAGCAAATTGTGATATTACTTTTGCTGTGTCATCCAAAGTCTCACCTTTCATAGCAGATGTTGATTCCATATCTGTCACACTTATCACTTCTCCACCAAGTCTCTTCATTGCTGTTTCAAATGAGAGTCTTGTTCTCGTTGAAGGTTCGTAGAAAAGATTTGCAAGGATTTTTCCTTTCATATCGTCTCCATTGTATCCCAAAAAGGAATCAGCTTTTTGAAGGATCTCTTCGATCGCTTCTTTTGAAAGTGATTCTGATGATAATAAATTATTCATGTTATTGGTTATAAGCACAAACAATATAGCACTTTACAAAAAAAAATAAACTGATAAGCTAATCAGCCGAACAAATAATCAAATTATATGACAACAGAAGGTAAAGATCACGATAGACTGGTAGCTGCAGAAATACTTGATATTGGTGCATTAGGCGAAGATTTAAAGGAAGTTGTTGAAGCTAATCTTGCAACACTTACCAATGGGATTGAACTTGAGCCAGAAGATTTAGTTGAAAATACAAAGTTTTACAATGCAATTAGAAATCTAAACAATTTAGCAAATGATAGATGCCAATATCAAATACTAAACTTTGGTGATATAGCATTTATTACAGAAGTCTTACAGGAATTTGATAGAGTTATTCAAAATCCAAACGTCACTGCAGAAATGCTCGAAACTCAAACACAAAATCTTAAAGAAGTTGCTAAAAGAATTATTAAAGCCTTTACTCTTTCAAATAAGCTCCCAGAACAAGATGCGCCTGAAGTTACAAAACCAAGACTAAGAGTTGTTGAAATGCTTGCTAGACTCATGAAAGGCCTACCCCGTGATAAATAAATCCAGCTTTCCGAGCTTCTTCCGCTTTAAAAACATTTCTTCCATCAATTAAAATCCCATTCTTCATAAGTTCGCGGGCTTTTTCTAAATCTAAAAGTCCAAATTCTTCCCATTCAGTTAAAACTAAAAGTGCATCTGAATTTTCACAAACCTCATACGGATCTTTACAATTATTATGCTCAGATTTGGCTTTAGGGTCGTAACAATGAACATCACAGCCTTCTTCTTTCAGCCTTGCAATCACATCTAAAGACGGAGCATCCCGCATGTCATCTGTGTTTGGTTTAAAAGATAATCCCAAAATTCCAACTTTTCGTCCTTTTAAATCAATTTCAGATTTTAATTTTTCAACAATTCTTTGTTTTTGGATTTGATTTGCTTCGTCTGCAGCCTTTAAAACTTTGAAATCATCAACATCTGCGCGTTGAATCATAGCTTTTAAATCTTTTGGGAGACAAGATCCTCCAAACCCAACTCCTGGCTCTAAAAATTCAGGACCAATCCGAGTGTCGTACTTTAAACTTTCTTGTAATTTTGCAAAATCAGCTCCTGTATTTTCACAATAATTTGCAAACTCATTAATAAAAGAAATCTTTGTAGCAAGATAACAGTTTGCTGCGTACTTACTTAATTCTGCTGTCATTAAATCAGTTTCTATAATCGGAGCATCAAAATCCGAATACAAATCACGCATCACTTCAAAATCCTCAGGACTCGAAGCCCCAACAACGATCCGATCTGGTTCCATCGTATCTTTAATTGCGCTTCCTTGTCGCAAAAACTCAGGATTCATTATCATCTCTTCCGTACACGTTCCAACAGGAACAGTCGACTTCATAACAAAAAACTCCCCTTTTTCAGCATGTTCATCAATCACACTTTGAACCGCACTCAAATCAACATCCCCGTTTTCATCTGAAGGCGTGCCAACACAACACATAACAATATCTGCTTTTTCAAAATCCTCATCAAACTTCACATCAACTTCTGCCATCAATTCTTCAAGACCTGGTTCAAAAAACGGAGCAATGCCCTTGCGCAATTTCTCGATTTTTTCAGAATCCTTATCAACACAAATAACCTCATGACCTTTTTGCGCTAAACAAAGGCCAGTAATTAAGCCAACATAACCTGTACCAATAATCGCAATCTTCATGTCTGAATAATACAATAATTTTTGTACTTGCGTAAGTAGATATATTTTAAGTAGAATCAACAGAGATGAAAAAAGCTTTTTTAGTCCTTGAGGACGGAACAAAATTTGAGGCAACTTCTTTTGGTGCAGACGTAGACTCTGCTGGAGAGGTAGTTTTTAATACTGGAATGGTTGGCTACCCTGAAAGCTTTACTGATCCTTCTTATAAAGGCCAAATTCTTACACTTACATATCCATTAATTGGAAATTATGGAGTTCCAGGAGAATCAAAAGATGAACATAGAATTCTTAAACATTTTGAAAGTTCTAAAATTCATTTAAAAGGATTAATTGTTAGCGAGTATTGTGACAAGCCAAGCCACTGGAATTCTAAAAAAACACTTGGCCAATGGTTAAAAGCTCAAAAAATCCCTGCATTAAGCGGAATCGACACTCGGGCATTAACTCAAAAATTACGTGAAAAAGGAACAATGCTTGGAAAAATTGTTCGTAAAGAAGATGCAGAATTGGACTTTTACAATCCTGATCTCGACAATTTAGTTTCTCAAGTTAGCTGCAAAAACCCAACTGTTTATAAAGGCGGAAGAAAACGAGTTATTTTGATGGATTGCGGTGCAAAAAATAACATCTTACGATCACTTTTAAAACGAGGAGTTACTGTGGTACGTGTGCCTTGGGATTATGATTTTGTTGAAGCTGGTGAAAAATTTCACGGAGTATTTTTATCAAATGGACCTGGAGATCCGCAAATGTACACAGAAACTCACGAAATTATTAAAAAGTGCTTTAAAATCGGAAAACCAATATTTGGAATCTGTTTAGGAAATCAGGTAATGGCAATTGCAGCTGGAGGAAAAACTTACAAACTTAAATACGGCCACAGAGCTCAGAATCAACCATGCGTAGATGTTAATACTGGACGTTGCTATATAACTTCTCAAAATCATGGATTTGCAGTTCGCGAAAAATCTTTACCAAAAGGATTCGAACCATATTTTGTGAATGCAAATGATAAAACCATAGAAGGAATTAAGCACAAGAAAAAGCCATTTATGGCTGTTCAATTCCATCCTGAAGCAACACCTGGGCCAAACGACACAAATTACCTTTTCGATGAATTCGTTGCAAAGCTCTAGCGAGCTCAATAAATTAAATAAACATCCTAGTTTCTTTAATATACTTTAAGTATTCTTTTGGAAAAACTTCCACTAAAATTTCTTCTTCAACTTTCATTTTCAAATATAAAAGCGGAATCAATAATATTGCAAAAAGCACAATCCCGAATTTATGAAGCATAATTCCAGTGGAAAAAATTGCAAGAAAGTAAGCTGTATATTGTGGGTGCCGGATAGTTTTGTATATATCAACTTTTATTAATTTAGATCTATCTGCTTTTGGCTTTTTATCCCATCCCCAATTAGAACTAATTGCAACTCTTGCTCTTGCATAAGCAACCAAAGCAATCATAAAAATTGTAAATCCAAGCTTTGTAAAATAAGGATTCCGTATATCAGCTAAATTTTCAATAAATGGAATTTCAAGGTTTAATGTTAACCAAAAAGTGAAAAACACATATATGAAAATAAGCGCTCTCATAAGCCATTTTTCATGATTGGCAAGAGGGCTGTTTTTCATGTTATAAAGTCCTCCACCACAACGATGAACTTTAATTTTTGTAATAGAATAGGTCACTACCATGAATGTCCAGCATATAACAACAATTGTCCAAGCAATATCGACCATATTTATCTTTTAATTTCGCCAACTATCATAACACATGATACAAAAAAACCCCACCGAGGTGGGGTAACCTTATCAACTACTTACGAGAAGTGGTTCAAGATTTTATTTTTGTTTTAAGCGAGACGAATGCGAACTTTGCTTAAGCTTTGGCTGTGTTTCAAGTCACGCCAGGGACCGTCCGTTTAATGTGGATATCTACAGATGCCTGAGGGCTTCTGGAATTCACCGGACAAATTTGGGTCGGTTACATAAGTTGTCATCTTGGTAACCATCGCTTCAGCAGAGAAGGAGAGAAGTTGAAACATTATGAGTGCTTTTCTAGGGCGTTGGATTTGTAGTTGTTTCAGCTCCCCATCTTTTTCTGCTTTTTGTTTTTTGATTTTTTAAGGGTCGTTTTTGTTTCTGTGTTTTTTTGTTTTTGAATTTTTGATTTTTGAAATTCATATCATCATAATCAAATGGACCGTCCTTGTCAAAAATATAGGGGTGACACAATTATGGGTTGTTTTATGACTTTTTCTGCTATGGCTTTGTTTAGCCGTCAAACTGCAATTTAAATTGTCGGTATTTTTGATCAATTTTTGATTCTGATTGATGGGCGAGCTCATGATGAGGTTTGCAAAGCCGCTCTAATTCATCATGACTGCGATATTTTGCCCAGGGTTTTTTATGATGAATTTCTGCTGCTGGCTTGTTGCAGCCGGGGTATGAGCACTTACCTTCAAGTTCGTGTCTGGTTTTTGTTGCTAAGTGCCTTTTTTTCGGATTTGAAGGTCGTGGATTTTTTTGAGACCGCGGCTGTGGAAGGTCTGTAAGCCGACCAAATACATCATTCCATGTTGTGCCTTTTCCCATTTTTTGTTTGATGATTTTAAGTTTTAGGATGATACCTGGATGAAGTTTGACCTGAAAGTTTTCAAAATCAATATTTTGTGGTGTTGCAGTAATGCTCTCCCCGGGGATGGGATTATTAATGTCGCGGATATGTGTTTCTAAAGCTACTCGCGTCATTTTTGTTACTTTTTCTGACCATTCTTTATCAGTTTCTTTTGTAACAATGTTTGCTACTGTTTTGATTTTGCTGAGTCCAACTTCAGCAATCTTGTTTCTCAATCGAGGCATATCTTTCAATTTTTGCTCAACTCTTATCACTTCATCAACCATTGCATGGCTGATTCCTCCTATTTTTGCTGCGCATTCATAAATCGACCCGAATCCTTTTTCTTTATATTTCCCATTTTTATAGATTCTAGGAATCATTGCTATGAACTCTTTTCTGCCTTTCAACAAAAGTGCGCCACGTTTTCTGAATAATTGAAAATGTTGTTCATCTGTCATATTTTTTGGGTTAAAATGTAACCTAAATTGTATCAAAAAAATCTTTCAAAACAAGACAAACATGGCTAGAATAAGCGATCATGCAACATTTTTGGTAGGCTTGAGTTAGGTCTCAATTTAAACACCCTCCCACACCAACAGAATTGCCAAATTTCACATCAAATCTAATAAACCCTAAACTGCAATCATCGAACAATTGTTAAACTTTTCTAACGTCAACCAATCTCAAATCTCAAATTGCGCCAATTCTCGTCAAGTTGAATTTTCGCATCTTTTCACTTATATTGTATCTCTATGTACATTTCACTCGACATTGAAACAACCGGCCTCAGTAAAGAACGCAACGATATAATTGAAATCGGAGCGATTAAGTTTGATAAAGATAAAATCATTGAACGTT
>JBHPJE010000012.1:0-27941 GCA_042568205.1 Patescibacteria group bacterium | reverse complement strand
GTAAATACTTAACGGTTTCTTTAAAGATATCAGCAGATTATTCGATGAAAACAATATGTAATAAGGATAGCCGCGAAATCAATAATGATGACAGGGAAAAACTAACTCAAGAAATCGAAAAAGCTTATAAAGAAGACACTAAACTCTTCCTAATCACCCACGGTACTTTTACAATGCCGGAAACTGGCATTTATTTAATGGAAAATCTGCCTGAAGAATTATTAAGTGATATTAGCATAGTTTTAACAGGTGCTATGTATCCTATGAATTTAATGGGTGGTGATGGATTATTGAATTTAGGTGCATCAGTATCAAGTCTAATCAATGCAGATAAATCATTTGGAGTAAAAATTAATATGCATGGTAAAAATTGGAATCCGAGAAATATCGATAAAGATGTCGATAATTTAGTCTTCAAAGAAGCTTAAAGTATTAAATAGCCAGGCTTCCCAATATTGACCTTTTTAAGCGAATATTTAAATATAGCTTAAAGTTTTTGTGTTAAACCACCTCCTCACTTGACATATGTGCAATTTTATGTAAATATTAAGTCTAATATTTAACCAACCATAAAATGGCAGTAGATCGTAAAGATGATGACATGATGGAGTTCTGCGAAGATCTAGCATTAACTGTAGGAGAAATCTGCGATAGACATGAAGCTGCAGGTGCAGTTGTTCACAGAGCTGATCCAAATCTAGCTAGTGATTTAATGGCAAAAATTGCTACAAGTCCAAAAGCATTTTTCTTTGAAATGCAAACTCATGCTTCAAGGGCTTTAAAGGCCGGTGATATTCCAAGAGCAATAAGAAGTCTTGAAGGAGCATTAGGACTTGCTGATCGTCATCCTGAAGTAGAGGAGATGGGTGATTTGGTTGCGGCAGTATCAATGATGAAAGAAGCTTTGGAAACTGGAGAAGCAGCAGCAGTATTTGCTGTTGAAGCTCAATTAAAAGCAACTGAAGAGTTAATAACAGAAGCAATGCGAGGATAATTTTGCCATCCTATAGCAATCCTGATATTATGAGGCACCAATTAATGTACTGATATGTGCCTAACAATCCCAGCAAAAGTAGTTGAAATTAGCGAAAATAGAGCGAAAATTGATAAAGACGGCCAAGAATTTGAAATCGATATTCGTTCAATCCCAGACTTAATTGTTGGGGATTGGGTTTTATACATGTCTGATATTGCTGTGCAAAAGGTATCTCCTGATGATGCTAAGGAGATTTTAGAGCTTTTAGAGCATGTTGAAAGGACTGACCCATCAAAGCTGAATACACGGTTTATAGAGGTTGTGAAGGCCTCAAAACAGCGCAAATTAGACAAAACTGAGCTCGAATACTTATTAAATGTAGAAGGTTTAGAAAAAGAAGCGCTTTTTAGCGAAGCTGAAATGATGAGAAAGGCTTTAATAAAGGATTTTTTCTGCATTCATGGGATTATTGAATTTTCAAATTATTGCACGATGGATTGCGCATATTGTGGTTTAAGATGCGAAAATACTGCATTACGTCGCTATAGAATGAGTGATGATGAAATTATGGATGCTGTTGATAAAGCTGCAGCCAAAGGATATAAGCTATTTGTGCTTCAGTCAGGCGAGGATCCGCATTATACAAAGGAAAAACTTGTCAACTTAGTACGGAGAATTAAAGAAAAACACCGCATTTTCATATTTATTAGCATTGGAGAACGCGATTTTGATACATACAAAGCGTTAAGAGAAGCAGGTGTAGATGGCGTTTTGTTTAGATTTGAAACCTCAAATCCTGATCTGTTTGCGAAAATTCATCCAAATGGGAAATCACTAAATGCAAGGTTCGAACATTTAAAATTCATGAAAAAACTTGAATATTTCATAGCCTCTGGGTCAATTATTGGCCTTCCTAATCAGACAATTGGCGATTTGGCTGATGATATTGCGACTATTAGAGATAATTCGTACGATATGGTTTCAATGGGGCCTTTCGTACCAAGCAAAAACACTCCTTTTGAGCATGAACAAGCCGGCAATTTAGATATTATGTTAAAAATTATAGCAATCCTACGACTTGAGATGAAAAACACGAGAATTCCTGTTGTTACTGCGCATGAAACACTTGATCCGGAAGAAGGAAGGAAAAAAGCAATAAAAGCAGGTGCAAACGCAATGATGCTTAATCTTACACCAAAAAAATATGCAGGAGATTATCAGATTTATAAGCGAAAACAGGCTTTAGATAATGAAATGTGGGAAAAATATGGTCTTTACAACTCTGATGAGAGTTATAAAATGCTTGAGGAGAAACTAAAAATCTCATAATTATGAAACACTTTGATCCACAATTAATCGAACAAATCCTTGAAGAAACTCAGAATCCAACTTCTGAGCAAATTGATATAATCTTGAATAAAGCGAGCAAAATGAAAGGAATTGGGCTTAAGGAGGCTGCATATTTAATGAACGCAGATGAAAAATTTACAGAAAAGATGTTTGAAACAGCTGGAAAGATCAAAAACCAGATTTACGGAGAACGATTAGTGCTTTTTGCACCACTTTATATCTCAAGTTTTTGTATAAATGACTGCGAATATTGTGGATTTCATGCCAGAAACCAGTGCAAACGTAAAAAATTGAGTCAAAAAGAAGTCGAAGAACAAACTCGCCACCTCATAAGAATGGGCCATAAACGCCTTCTCCTAGAATTTGGCGAAGATCCAATAAATAATCCAATTGATTATGTTATTGATACAATCAAAACAATCTATAGCGTAAAAGAAGGTAACGGAGATATCCGAAGAGTAAACGTGAATATTGCAGCAACTTCAGTAGAAGATTATAAAAAATTGAAAGATGTTGGAATTGGAACTTATCAATTATTCCAGGAAACATATCATCGCGAAACGTACGCCGAACTACACAAAGGGCCAAAAGCTGATTTTGACCGTCAATTAGAAGCCCATGACCGAGCTTTTGAAGCTGGAATTGATGACATTGGGATAGGTGTTCTTTATGGCTTATATGACTGGAAATTCGACACAATGGCATTACTTTCGCATGCATTTTATTTAGATAAAACATATGGTGTTGGACCGCACACATTCTCGGTTCCGCGTTTGCAACCAGCCCCTACTGTTGAAGATAAATGGCCATACAAAGTAAGCTCAGATGAACTTTTAAAGATAATAGCAATTTTAAGATTAGCAGTTCCATATACAGGTATGATTATTTCTACTCGCGAAACACCTGAAACACGTCAAAAAGCATTTGAAATTGGAATATCACAAACTTCTGCAGCAAGTTGTACTTCCCCAGGTGGATATGGAAAAGAAAAAGCTTTAAATCAGTTTAAAACTTCAGATGAAAGACCAGTTGAAGAAATTATTGAAGATATTTTAGATAAAGGAATGCTTCCAAGTTTCTGTACAGCTTGCTATAGAAAAGGAAGAACAGGCCATGACTTTATGGATATTGCAAAACCTGGTGAAATTCATAATTTTTGCAGACCAAACGGCATTCTTACCTTAAAAGAATATCTTGAAGATTATGCAAAAGACCGAACAAAATCAAAAGGCCTTAAAATTATTGACAAATATGTTGAAAAAATTCCTTCAGAATCGATAAAACAACAAACAAAAGAAAAGCTCACTGAAATCGAAAAAGGACAGAGAGATCTTTACTTCTAAGCCAAAAAATGGTATAATTTAGTGAAGAAAATAAAAATTAAAAATGAATAATGCTGAAAATTCTCCTCAAGAGGAGGAATTAACAATTGATGATTTAATTGCTGAACAGTTAGATACTGATGCTCCACCTATTCCTGCGAGTGCAGAAAGGGGTGCACAGGATTTAAGTAAAAGGTATGGTGATGATGTAAATGCAGAAATTGCACAAAACAAAAGAGTCACAACTGAAGAAATTAAAGCAATAACAGATAAACGTGAAAAAGTTGAAGAACATGAGACTTATGGGATGACTGATGAGGATCTGAAAAAACCATATAGTACTTTAGATAAAACTCCTGAAGGAATGCACATAAAAAGTGGAAACGAACAAGGTGCAGCAAGTTTTACGACTGAAAAAGCAAACTTAGCTGGATTTACTGATCAAGGAGTTAATAAAGAAAAAAACGATGATGGGATGTTGGTTAGTGGTGATCACTTGACTGCAGCTGTAACTGATGGAGTTGGAGGCAATGCTCATGGAGAAGTGGCTTCTAATGTAACTTTACATACATTGGCTGCAATGCTTGATACTGATCCTGAATTTAACTTAAAAGATGCTCCAACATTAGCTAATGGGGCTTTACACGAATATCATGATTATAATGCACCGGAATATGCAAAATGTTCTACTACCTTTGCAGCAGTACAAATTACTCCTGAAGGATTAGCAAAATGTGTTCATATAGGAGATGCGAAAATTATTATGATAAGAGATGGAGAAATTCATTATGAAAGCGTGGATGATAATCTTTTAGAGTTAATTAAAGCAAATCAAGGGGTTGATGATAAAGCAGCACTGGATTTTATTTATAAAAAATATTCTAAAGATGCTAGACCAGATGGTTTAGTTCAAAGTATTGGAAGAAAAGAGCAAATTGTTAGTAAAAAAACTGACAAAGGTAATGTATTCACTTCTAAAACTTTAATAAATCCTCATTATAAAGAATTTCAAACTCAACCTGGTGATGTATTTTTAGTTATGACTGATGGATTAAGACATTTAGATGCTGACGAAATGAGACAAAGGGTGGTAGATGGACTTAAAGAAGGAAAAGCTGCAAATGTTATTCTTGATAAAATGCGTGTAGAAGCAAAAAAAAGAATGGAAGTTTTTGATAGAGAAGCTGATAATTTATCAGGTGGAATTATTGAAATAAAATAAAGTTGACAAACCTTCAAGTATAGTATATTGTAAATGGCCTTTATTCATTAAGGCAAATTTTCAATGCAACCACGTGCAGAAAAACCAAGATATGGATCAAAAAGTATTATTGAAGTTTTTAGTGCCCAAACATTTGCGCGAATCGAGGAATTATTTGACATTAAAATCACATCCGAAGAAGTTAGAACATTTGCAGAAGCTAATGATTGCTTTGAAGATGCAGTTCCTTTAGCAGAACATATTTGTCTTGTTATGATCGAGGCTGTACAAAATCAACAAGCAAGAATATTTGGATTAAAGGACGGATTAAGATTAAAAATTGCCCAAGTGATAGCAGTTACAGAACCAAAAGCCTTTGATGGTTTATATATCCCCCAGAAAGAGCGCGACCAAAAACTATATGGTTTAGCTGTTCAATTTCTAAACGGAAAAATTTAGATCGGATATAACTTGTCTTTCAGCACAAGCTGTTATATATTTGTTTGTGATGTCTGAGCAAAAAAAACTAAAAATTGGATGGTTCTCTTTTACTTGCTGTGAAGATTCAACAATCATGTTCACTGAAATGCTGAATGATCATTTTTTAGCATGGAAAAAAATCTTAGATTTCAGACATGCAAACGTATTAAAAAGCAAAAACGAGCTATCAGATATTGATGTGGCTTTTGTTGAAGGAGCGATTTGTAGTGATAAGGATGCTGAAAAACTTAAAAAAATCAGAAAAGAATCAAAATATATTGTTGCAATTGGAGCATGCGCTGTAACAGGCCTCCCAACTGGACATCGAAATAATTTTAACCCGGAGATGAAAGAAGAAATCGCATTTTATCTTAAACAATTTCATCAAGCTGACACAGTTTATGCTTTGCATGAATTAATCGAAGTAGATGATAAAGTTCCTGGATGTCCGATGATTGAAACTGAATTTGTTAAAACAATGGATAAATATTTGCATGAATTCGGTGTAATTACAGAAGACGATTCAATAGCTAACCACAAAAATGCATCAAATTGATATAAAAATTGAAGGACTTTCTAAGATTGAGGGACATCTTGATATGGATGTTGTTATTAAAGACGGGAAAATTGAAGATGTGAAATTTATGATCATGGAGAACAAAAGATTTTTTGAAAAAGCAATTATTGGAAAACCATTTTTGCAAGTGCCGCAGCTGCTTTCAAGAATTTGTGGAACTTGTTCAGTTGCGCATCTTTTGGCTGCGATTGAGGCTGTTGAACATGCGCTTGATTATAAACCGAGCGAACAAACTAATACTTTAAGAAAACTTCTTACATACGGATTGATGATTCGTGATCATGCTTTGCATTTGTATTTATTTACAATGCCGGATGTTATTGGTAAGGATTCAATTCTGGATTTTGATGAAAATGATGAGAAAGAAGGAAGACTTTTACATGATATGTTTGACCTGAAACGAGCCGGTAATAAACTTTCAACAATTATTGGTGGACGCGCAGTTCATGCGCCATTCCCTATGGTTGGAGGATTTGTGAAATATCCAACTGAAGAAGAAATTAAGGAAATGATTGTCGAGTTGCATTCAGTTAGAGAAAAGATTTTATATGCTATGGAAATTTTTGATACTTGCGACTTTAGTTTGAAACGTAAGACTCGTTTTGTTGGATTAAAAACTGAAGATTACAGCTTTTTAGATGGTCCGGCTTTATGTTCTGAAGGTGGGTTTTGTGTTCCTGAAAAGCATTTCAGAAATCAATTAAAAGAAGTTGTAATTCCTTATTCTACTGCGCTTGGTTACACATTGCAGGGTGAAGAATATATGGTTGGTGCTCTTTCTCGAATGAACGTGAATCGAGATGCTCTACATGCAAATACTAAAAAAGATGCAGTTAAATATATTGAACGATTCCCTTCAATCGATGTTTATCATAATAATTTAGCTCAAGCCATTGAAACTCTTCATTCAATTGATCATTCAATTGAAATTCTTGAGACTTTAAAGATTGATCCAGTTAAACCTGATAAAATCCCACCAAAGGCTGGTGAAGGCGTTGGTGTGATTGAGGCTCCAAGAGGAACTCTTTATCACTATGTTAAATTGGATGAAAACGGAGTTATCGTTAATGCTGAAGTTGTTGTTCCTACAGCGCAAAATCAGATTAATATTGAAAATGATATCAAGGCTTTAGTTCAGGAATATTTAGATAAAGATGGAGAAGACTTAGATAAAGAGCATGTAAGATTTGAAATCGAGAAATTGATTAGAGCATATGATCCTTGTATGAGCTGTGCGACTCACTTTTTAAAATTAAACTGGGAGTTTGATGGAAATAAAAATTCGTAAAGCCAAGTTAGATGATGTGCCTAATATACAAAAGATATATTATCGTCTTTTGAAATATGAAGATCAGAATTTTAGTAAGATCATTGATCCTAGATGGATTAAATCAGAAGCTGGAAAGCGAAGTTTATTTAAAAGAATAAAAGATCCCAAACAGCATGTGGTTTTAGCAGTAGATGAGGATAAACCAGTTGGATTTTTGATTGGAGAATATTATAAAGCCACTGCATATAAAAGAATTAAACTAGATTCAGAAGTTTTGAGCCTTTTTGTTGAGGAAAAATACCGAAATAATAAAATCGGCCCTATGTTATTAGATGAATTTGAAAGATGGGCACGTGTGAAAAAATGTGATCAAATAAAGCTAGAACCATATTATAATAATGAGAAAGCAATTAAGTTTTATAAGCGTGAAGGTTATAAAGATTATGTTGTTATGCTAAAAAAGAAATTATGAAAATCTCAATCCGACCAGCACACCTTGACGACATTAAAGACATGCAAAAGTTCATGTATCTTTTGATGAAAGAAGAGTATGAACAATTTGATCCTACAAACAAAATTACATGGGCAAAAAGTAAGAAATGCGCAGATTATTTTAAAAATAGAATCACAAATGCAAAAAGTTTAGCAATTATTGCTGAACACAAAGGAGAAAAAATCGGTTACCTGTCAGCTCAAATAAATGGAGCCTTTGAATATCGTTCAGTTCCAAAATTTGGCGTTCTAGCTGACATGTTCGTATTAGAAGAACATCGAAACTTAACAATAGGCACAAAACTGATCAAAGAATTTAAAAAATGGGCTAAAAAGAAAGGTGCAAAAAGAATACGGGTACAATCATTTGCAAAGAATGAAAAAGCTCTAAGATTTTACAGACGCCACGGTTTTGATGACCACGACACTATCCTTGAGGGTAAAATTTGATGGCACACCAATTATCTTTATAGTTTTAAACATCCTGAGCTTTTTATATAACTTCAATGACCATCCAAGATCAAAGTCATGCATTGAATACGCTGTTTGAGATGTAAAAGCATCAATATCTTCAAATACTCGTGGTTCTTTTAAACCTTCGACGGTGTCGATAATAACTAAGTTATCAGAGTCCTGTGGGAGATCTTCCATTGGATCATACTCGCGAAATTCAATATCAGGGAAAGCTTTTTCAAGTTGAGGTTTAAGAAGAATCGGAAGTGAGTCTTCTTCAACGAGGAGGTTGCCGACAAGGTAGATAACTTTTTTCATGTCAGCATTATAGCAAAAAGGTCACCAATGGACATAGGTCACACTTCGTCGTACTGGCTCTACCTGTTCAATCAGTCGCTAAAGCTCCTTCTTCACAGCTAGGTCTAGCACCAAAGTCGATTGGTGGTACCCTAAATAAGCGGCTCCTCAAACTCCTCATTCTGATCACCTGGTTTCAAATCAAATTCGCCTGATTCGTCCCAATGAGTAAGCATTTCATCAACCTGACCTACTGGAGTTGCATATTTTATTCGAGACTGTGAAATTATTTCTTCTGTGTAATCGTCTTTTGGTTGAATAACTTCGAGGGTTCGTCCTGAGAATGGTTTTCTAACTTCTCCGTTAACCGACATCTTTATATAGAAATCGCGAACTGCTAAGTTGATAATATCTCGCACTTTAAACACTGGGTTGTATTCATTTTCAAGTACTTGGGCATCTTCGGCACCAACTCTAAAGCTGAGCATAGAACCAACATTACCAAATACGGTTTTTATCATTTTAGGTGTAAGCTGACCAACAAACTGATGGGCAATTGTTAAATTAAGTTTATATTTTCGGGCTTCACTCATTATCTCCTCAAATGTCTCAGTTGCAAAGTTTTGGAACTCATCCACATATAAATAGAAATCTTCACGTTCAGCTTCGGGAGTATCTGCTCTACTCATTGCTGCTTGATAAATTTGCGTAACAATCATAGCACCTAGAAGATTTGAGTTTTCCTCTCCTAATAAACCTTTTGAAACCTTCATGAGTAGGATTTTTTTCTTATCCATAACCTCACGAATATTAAATTTATTATCTGGTTGTCCAATAATGTTTCGAATCATATTTGTTGCAACAAACTGTCCAACTTTATTTAAAAGCGGCGTGATTGCTTCTGCATCAAATTTTTCGCTCCATCCGGCAAATTCATTAACCCAAAAGTTTTTAACTACAGAATCCTGAATTCTAGCTGTGATTGTTTGTCTATAATTTTTATCTGAAAGCATTTTTAAAATCGAAAGTACTGTTGTGTTTTCTGAGTCCAGAAGCGCCAAAACAGTATACCGAAGCACATGTTCAAGACGATCACTCCAGTTATCTCCAAATAATTTCTTGAAAATATTAATAAATCCAACTGTCATTTGCATCTTCAAACTTTCATCAACTTTAACTAAAGGATTAAATGCCACAGGAAAATCAACATCACCTGGATCAAAATAAATAACATCATCTTTACGGTGCTCTGGAATCATCCTAACAATATTATCAACGAGATCACCATGAGGATCTAAAACCGCTACCCCTTCACCATTCTTAATATCCTCACTAATAAAGAGTTCTAATAGTTTCGACTTTCCTGTCCCACTCTTCCCTACTACATATAAATGTCTGCGACGATCGCTTCGATCTATTCCAAACTCATCAAAATTATTATGATAATTAGTGACTCCAAAGAAACTTGTATCTTTATTTCGTGATTTTGGAGCATCCTGCGGAGCTTCTGCTTTCTTAGACAAGACATGAACCACATGAGGCACATGATCTGCATTTGGAAAGTGATATAAACCAGCAAGTTCTTTTGCACTAATTAGTTGAGATTCTGATAGATTTCTCTTCATATATTGATCTAAAAATCCTTTATTCGAAGTTGTTCGCATCTTTGTAAATTCGTTATAATCAATTTTATTAAATTGATAAAATGCCTTTGCTACAGCTTCTAAACGTGCTGCTGCTCTTGGTTGATCTGAAGCAAAACAAGCAAGCCTAATTTCAAATCTAAATGGATGTGTTTCTGCTTTTTCAACGAATGCTTTCTTTTCTTCACCATAAAACTCTTTTCGACCTTTCATTCTCATATAATTCTTTAATCTAAATATTCGAGCAATTCTATTTCTCCACATTCTAAACCTTCTAGCCAAGTGATATCTCCAGTTATCATCCTTTGGAGATACTAAAAGTTGAATCCAGATTTGTTCATCTTGTTGAATTTTTGAAATTACTGAGAAAACTCCAGATAAACAATCAACTTCAAAGTCTTCAAAGTTTAAAATTGGATAAATATCAGTTCTTTTAAGCTTAATTCTTGAACCTGCAAATGCTAAATTTTTGGATTTTGCAAATTCACAATAATCTTTACTTTCTCTAATTTCACAATCAGGATATGTACTATAAACAAGCCCTTCAACGAGTGCATGAAGCTTTTCAGGAACTACCATATAAAAATATGCGTATTGCTTATACCCAAAAATCTCCAAACTTACGACTTTTCCTTTTACTGATCGATAAAGATTGTTCAGAAATTGCTGGAACATCTGTTCCTTCTTTGGATTAGCTTCCTCCCCTTGAGGGACGATTATGTGTAAATAACGTAATTTCATACCTTAATTATACCATTTTTATGACTTCTGGCAAAGCTGTAATAGCTAAGTTTACACACTTCGAAGTCTGTGCTATTGTAACATACGTTCATTTATTTTTTAATACACCATATGAGCATCCCTGACGACCTTCCCCCTTCCGCCACCCGATCGTCACGAACTGTCCAGAAAGTAATCGGAAAACTTCAAAATAAGCATGAATTGCAAGAATACATTGAGCAATTAACTGCTTTTAACGCACATCATTTAACTCATGTTACTGAAGAAATGCGGCATAATTTAAAACTGCAAGGCCTTGATGAAGAAGATTTACATGAAATCCATGAGTTTCTTTTAGTTAGCTTTGATGGAGATTTGATGAAAACCGAAGATCGCAAGCTAACTGAAGAGCGAGCACATGAGCTAAGTGGACTAATTAGCACTTAGAACATCGGCCATAAGCATTAATATAAGCTTGATCAACTGTAAAATCCCTAACAAAATCTAGGCATTTTACACATTTAAGAGTTGCAGGAGAATAAACATTTTTAATTGATCCGCAATGTTTGCAAATTAAATGGTGATGAGGACGGTCATCTGCCTCATATAATGCTTTATCAGTTAAAGTAAGTTTTTGAACCATTCCCTGATCAGCTAAAATTCCAAGATTCCTATAAACTGTCCCAAGTCCTATATCTTTATCTTTACGTTTAACTAATTTATGAATCTCTTCAGCAGTTAAGTGCTTTTTTGATTCTTTTAGCTTTTGATAAATTAAATCTCTTTGTGGTGAAAATCTATATTTCATGGCCTAATTCTAATGAATTTCTTGCTAAATGTTAATAAAAAAAATACTATTAAGGTTGGTATACAAAATTTAACCAAATAATAATGAGTAAAGCTGTAGTTGTAAATGAAGAAACTTGTATCGGATGCGGACTTTGTGTTCAGCTTTGTCCTAAAGTTTTTGCTATGCAAGATAATGGTAAATCAAAAGCTATTGATTCAGCTGGTGATGAAGAAGCAAATATTCAGGGAGCAATTGATGCTTGCCCTGTTCAAGCAATTAGTTGGACTGAATAAAATTAACCGACAATTATAATGAGCGACCAATTAGTGTGGTATGTTGTGCCAATAGTTATAGCAGCTTCAGTATTTTTAATAGCTGTAATCCTTGAATTTATTGCACGTAAAAATTTATCAGTTAAAAAACTATTAAATTTATTAAGACGAGGAGCCTTTTTATCTTCGACTTTTTTATCAATTTTAGTTGGACTAATTTTAATTATTGCAGGTATTCAAAACTATTTATTCGCTCCAGGTTTAGTATTAGTAGATGACTCATATTTAAGTTTGGTGTTGAGATTGGGTCAATTGGCAATAGGTTTAAGTTTGATCTTAGGATCATTTATTAGATTATCAACTTTAGGTTTAATTGCATGTTTTATTGCAGGATTCTTTATGTTCCCAGCGTTAGACATGCTTGATTACTCTATCTTTTTGGGCATTGGATTGTTTTTATTTCTGGTTCACCGAGATGCACTTTCGTTTAGCTTTTTCTTTCATCCTGTTGAGAAAAAAGAATTCTTTGATCAGTACAGAAAACATGCATTACCTATTTTAAGATTTTTAGCAGGATTCACTCTTGCTTATGCAGCCTGGCATCATAATATTTTTGATAACAGTACTGCAATTGCGTTTTTAGAAGGACGACCATTATTAAATTTTATGCAAAGTTTATTTGGAATTGAAAGCTATTCTAACTTCTGGTTTGTTATACACACTGGAATATTTAGCATTCTATTAGGAGCCTTGCTTGCTTTTGGATTATTAGAAAGAATCGTATCAACAATAGTTGCAATTGGATTAATTTTTACAATTTTTATTGGAGGACTTAACTTTGCACCAGTGGTTTTACCATACTTTGCAATATTTTATATCATCTATACTGGAAACCAGTTTGAAGAAAGAGAAAGAATAGCGAAAGGGTAATTATTCTTCTATAAATAAAGCGAAAATCCTTTTATTTGTTGAACTTCTATGAAATACTACCGCACTACCTTTACCTCTTTTTAAAGCATCTTCTCTCTTCTTTAATACCTTTCTTGCTTCTATATCATCTTCTGCATTAAATTCTCCATCATATTTGAAACCGTCAGCTTCCATTCTTTCAATGTGAGCGCCAATATTCATTACCAGATTGTCATTACCCATAATTTAATTGAATTTATCAAGGCCTTATTCTATAATATAAAATTGGAATTTCAAAATATTTTAACTTTTCAAAAATGAAAACTTATGATGATTCGCTACATTACTATGACGCTGATTACAAACCAAAGGATTCAGACGTTATTTGTCTCTACAAGTATGAAACAAATGAAGGAGTAGAATTCGGTGTTGGAGCTGAACAACTAGCTGCTGAAAGCTCAATCGGAACCTGGACAAAAATCGCTACAATGAACGACGAAATCGCAGAAAAACTTAAACCACATGTATTTCATTTAGATGAAAAAAACGGTTACGCAAAAATCGCTTATCCTATTGAATTATTTGAACCTGGAAATATGTCAGGTGTGCTTTCTTCTATCTGTGGAAACATTTTAGGAATGAAAGTTCTTAAAAGTTTAAGAGTTTGTGACATATGGTTTCCAAAAGATATTGTTTCATTAATGCCAGGTCCTGCTCATGGAGTTGATGGTATTCGTGAAATTAACGGAGTTCAGGATCGTCCTTTTACAGGAACAATTGTTAAGCCAAAAGTTGGACTTACATGGGAACAGCATGTTGAAGTTGCAAAACAAGCATGGACTGGAGTTGATGGAAAAGGTTTAGACATTGTTAAAGATGACGAAAACCTGACTTCTCAAAGTTATAATGACTTTGATAACAGAATAAAACACACATTGGCTCTCAAAAAAGAAATCGAAGAAGAAACAGGGCAAAAGAAAATGTATTTAGCTAATATTACACATCATGATTTTGATGAAATGATGCGCAGAAGTGATTTAGTTAAAGAAAGTGGAGGAAATGTTTGTATGTTAGATGTTATTACACTTGGATTTGCTGCTGTTGGATCTTATAGATTAAAAAATACTGGGCAAATCATTCATGCTCATAGAGCAATGCATGGTGCAATTACTAGACAACCAGGATTTACAATAAGCATGCTGGTTTTAGCTAAAGTATTTAGAATGCTTGGAGTTGATTTATTGCACACAGGAACTGCTGGAGCAGGGAAAATGGAAGGTGGAGCTCTTGAAACCATGACAATTGTTGAAGCTTTAGAAAAAGATAGCGTACCAGCTAATCCTGAAGCAGAATCACTAGGTCAGGAATGGTACGGAATGAAGCCAGTATTAGCAGTTGCTTCTGGAGGATTATATCCAGGAACAATCCCGCAAGTTGTTGAAAGAATGGGTAAAAATATTGTTTGTCAGATGGGCGGTGGATGTCATGGACATCCAGAAGGAACTCAGATTGGGGCGTATGCAATTGTTCTTGCGACTGAAGCTGCAACTCAGGGAATTGACATCAACGAATATGCTGAAGACAAGCCTGCACTAAAAACTGCAATTGAAAAATGGGGTACAGGGAAATAGTTTTGTGCCCATTGCAATACAAGTTAATTGATAAAGGGGATTTAAAATTATATATTAAATCCCTTTTATATAACTCAAGTTATGGAAACCGACTTCCAAAATGCCGCTAATAAAATAAATAAATCGAAACATGCTTTGATTGTTTCACACAGGCAGCCCGACGGCGATACTATGGGTTCAAATCTGGCTTTGCAAAAAGCTTTATCTTTGTATTTTGGAATTACTGCATCATCGGTTTGTGCGGACCCTCTCCCCTTTTCATTAAAGTTTTTACCTGGAAGTGAAAATGTTCATAAAAGTCTTCCGGATAATTTTGATCTAATTATTAGTGTGGATTGCAGCAGTTTGGATCAAATAAAATATCCTGAAATAAAACCGGATATAAATATTGATCATCATGCTTCAAATAAAAAATATGGAAAAATTAATTTAGTTGATTCGGATGCTGCCTCAACAACTGTTATTGTTTATAAATTATTAAAATATTTACAAATTCCTATATTACCTGGAATGGCAACCAATTTATTAGCTGGGATTTATTGTGATACTGGTTGTTTTATGCATACAAATACAACTTCTGACATTTATGAAATCGCTGCAGACCTTATGGCCTGTGGTGCTAGTGCAAATGAAATTGTAAAGCATATGTTTAAAACAAAAACAGTTGAGCAATTAAAACTCTGGGGAAAGGTTTTAGAAAATATTAAAGTAAACCAAAAAGGTACAATTGTTTCAAAAATCACTTCTGATGAATTCGAAGAAACACATGCAACTCCAAAGGATTTGTCTGGTGTAATTAATTACCTTAATTCGGTTCCGAACTGTAAAATGAGCATGCTTTTGTCAGAAGATATGAAAGGAAATGTTCAAGGATCCATCAGAACCAATGAAGGAGGAGTTGATGCTTCAGAGCTCAGTGGAAAACTTGGTGGAGGTGGTCATAAAAAAGCTGCTGGATTTACAATCCCTGGTAAAATTGTTGCTGAAGAGGTTTGGAGAATCGAGGATTAATGCTATACTTCTGCGCGTAATCTTAACTTCAAATTCATGAAAGGTATGAAAATATTCGCTTCTATTTTAGTTGTTTCTTTGATGGTTGGTTGCGGAGCTCCGGCTGTGGAAGAAGAAATTGATATAACTACTTTGCAAACAGATGGACAATTTAATTACGTGCTTAGCGGATTTTTGAATGAATATGCTGATACTCGTTTAAATTTCGCTCTTATTTTTAATGTTGAAGTTGAATCAATTGGATTAGAGGAACACAAAAAACGAATTGATGAAAATATTGAACAATGGGAAAAAATTGGATTTTATAGTGAATTGTTAGAAGAGTATTTAGAAGATGAAGAAGAAATTGCATTTGTTCAAACTGCTTTTGCTCAAAGTGATTTACAATCATTAATTGATGAACCATATCCTGGAGAAAGTGATTTTGATGATGGAGCAAGATTGATGGTTACTTCAGAAGAAACTGAAGATAGCATTGGCAGTGAAAGAGCTGGTTTTAATACAACTGTAGAGGGGCAAATCCTAAAAATTGCAAATGATGCAGAAAAAGGAGAAATTTTGAAAGATATAGTGAAAAAAATGGGAGCAAGCGATGTGAAAGAAGCCTTAAAATGGCTTAATGAAGCCAACGGAATCCATCTAAAATATCAGGATGATGTTGAAAAATCAAACGAAGAACTTGAAATTTTAGCTACAAAAGTTCGAAATTCTGCGATTTTTGCAGGTGCAGCTGGATTAACAGTTGGAGGACTTTATCTTGCAGGGGCATCTCTAGTAACTGCCTCAGGAACTGCTGGATTTGGGCATTTAGCAACTGCAGCTGGATTTACAATTGGTGGTGTTGAATTTATTTTAGCTTCTGGAAAGCACGGAACATATTTATTAGATTCACAAAAAGGTCAGGACTTCTTTGTAAATCAAGAAGAAGAATTTAAAAAGCAATTAGGTGATGCTAAGTTGATTCTGGCTATTCATAGTGTTTTAACTATGAAATTATCTGGAATTAAGGATATTGATATTGCTGAAATTCCTGAAATTATTGCGAATGTTAAAGAAATTATTGGTCTTCAGGAAAGGATAAAAACTGAATTAACAGCAGGAAAAATTTTAGAAGTAGATTTAGAAGCAAAAGAAACAGAATTAAAAGTACTTGAAGCTAAAATGATTGTCGAATTACAAAAAATGTTACCTCCTGGTTCATACTTTATTGAGGGTGAAGTGATTCAATTAGTTCCTGGATTGGTTACTGATGAAGTTCCTGTAGAATTACCTGAAGCTGATGTTTCTGAAGGTCCAACTCTTGAATCTTTAAGAATCGGCCACTATGAAACTACTTATAATATTGATGACATCTTAACTAATCAAGTAGGTAGTGGAACAATTGTGTTTGATATAAATGAAGATGGAGCAGCAAACGGTACGGTTGATTTTAATCATAGCGGAACAGTAACTCAAAGTGCTGGAGGAACATCTGTTACTTCAAATGTTAGTTCAAGTTTCGCAGGAACAATAAACGGTAATTTCAATACAGAAACTCAACAACTTGAGCTATATGGAGCTTTTAATGGCAATATCACTACTGAAACAATGGGACAATCACAATCAACAGATACTCTGGGCAAATTAGATTTAACTGCGGTCTTTAGCAAAGGCCAATTTATTGGTACAATGACAGTAACCAGTGATGTTGGACATGCTGGTATTGCTAACTTTGAAGCTTCCGCAATTTAACCTTAGAACTATGGCAATCACAGATGAAGATAAAAAAATCCTCGAAGGAATTGATTTAGAAGAACCTAGAGCTCACTGTTTAAGGGCGAAAATTACTGCTGCAATTGTAAAAGACGGCAAAATTCTAGTCTGCCACAGCAATGACTGGCATCCAGAAACTAATTGCAATGAAATCGGATGTATTAGAAATATTAATAAAGTTGAATCAGGTCACGAACGTGAAATTTGTTATGGATTATGTGCTGAACAATGGTGCTTTGCTATTGCTGCAAAAAAAGGCATATCCGTAGACGGGGCAACAATTTACTGCACTAAACACCCTTGCCGGGTTTGTTCAAGCCTAATCGCAGAATCAGGCATCACACGCGTTGTTTTTCAAGAAGGGTACCCAGAGGTTCTTCCAAATTGGGATATTTTTAAAGCAAAAGGCATTGTTGTAGAACAAGGGCCAAATATTATATATCCAGAAGATGCTGAGGAAGCTTTGAAGAGTCATTCTGTCTAGCTTCTCTAAGTTCTCTATATTTAGGTAAATATTCTTCAAGTGCTTCTGAAACTAATTCAGAAATTGTCATTCTATTTAAAATGACAATGCCTTTTTACTTTTCTAGCAATATCTAAAGGAGCATAACATGCAACTTTCTGTTTATCTGGTCCTTTTTTCCTTTCAGATCTAGTACCAGCTGGCGGACCAAGTTTTTCTTTATTCAAATAATTATTGTTACTTTTCAACAATATTTACAACTTCAAATTTTCCAAATCATTACAAATTACGCAAAAACTCTCCAAGAAGCCTAACTCCAAAACCAGTTCCATATTGGCTTTCGTGTGCTTTTGGTTTTTGAACATATGCAGTTCCAGCAATATCAATGTGTGCCCATTTAGACTTTCCGACAAAGTATTCTAAAAATGCACCTGCTTTTGAGCTGCCTGCCATATAACTTGTTCCATTATCAGCATTTCTGATATCTCCAATAATTCCTTTCATTGATTCTGTGAAATCTTTATGAAGGGGAAGCTCCCATAATAATTCGTCAGTTTTATTACCTGCAACAATTAATTTTTCCGTAAGTTTTTTGTCATTTCCCATAATTGCGGCATATCTGTCACCAAGGGCAACAACACAAGCACCAGTTAAAGTTGCAAGATCGACTGTATATTCAGGTTTGAAAGTTTTAACACCATAAGCTAAAGCATCTGCAAGAATTAAACGACCCTCTGCATCAGTATTTCTAACTTCAATTGTTTGACCATTATATGCAGTAACAATATCGCTAGGACGTTGAGCATCTGAATCAATCATGTTTTCTGTAAGTGGAATGATTCCAATAACTCTACGTTTGATGTTTAATTGTTTTAAAATCATAAATAAACCAAGGATTGTAGCTCCTCCTGCCATATCCTGTTGCATATCTTCGATGTGTCTTGTTGGTTTTAAATTATATCCTCCTGAATCAAAAATTAATCCTTTTCCAACAACTAGAATTGGATCTTTTTTATGCTTTCCTGTTGGTTTGTATTCTAAAACAACTAACTTTGCACCTTTTTTTGGAGATGAACCAGCATTCACACCTAAAAGCGCACCCATTTTTTGTTTAGTGATCCATGCTTTATCGTAGACCTTCACTGAAATACCTGGACTTTTTGCTATTTTTTTGGCTTCATTTGCACAAAAATCAACAGTCACATCATTTGGGGGACCAGTAACAATATCTCGAACATAATGAACAGCATCAACTACTTTTTCAATAGGTGCTACATCTTTTTTGAATGAACTTGGAAGTTTACCTACAACAATTAATTCAGTAAATAATTTATCGTTAGCTTTTTTCAGATCTTTTCCAGTCTTATATTTAGCAACGTGATGATTTGCCAACATCAATCCTTCTAAAATTTCATTAACATAATCGTTAAGTGAAGAATCCCAATGAATCCCAAGTTTGTTGTATTTATCTGATGCTAATTTTTTTAAAATTCCAGCAAAAGAATTTCGAAGATCCGGACCTTCTAATTTCGCTTTTTTCCCTAATCCTACAAAAACTAATTGCTTTGGATGTTTTGGATATTTTTTTAAATCTAACGCGTTCATTGGAACGATTGAAATTTCACCTGCTTTACCTTTGAAGTCTGGAACAATGAATTCACTAATCTTTTTTTCATATTTAATGTTTGGTTTTTTGTCTTCAAATAAAGGACAAATGAGAATATCAGCCTTGCCAGAATAAGAGATTTTCATATTTATATTTTTAAGTTATGTAATTTCAATATACAAAACTTATAACGCCTTACACAAGGAAATTATACGCTTTTTCTAATATTTCCTTTGCATTTTTAAAAGTGAGGCGCTCTTTTGCCTCTTTAAATGGCAGCCAATCGAAGTTTTGATGTTCATGAGAAATTTCAATTTCTTTGTCTCCAACTCTTCCTAAAAAATAAACAACAGTTTTTGAAATTAATTGTTCTTCATGTTTAAAAAAATAATGCATTTCCTCACGAAATCCATCAACAACCTCAACCTCGCTGATTCCGCTTTCTTCTTCGAGTTCGCGAAGAGCAGTTTCAGTTTCAGATTCATCAGGTTCAACATGACCTTTTACAAAATCCCAATGCCCTTGAGGATAATGCAAAAGCAAAAAGTCTTCATCGTGTACGATTAAAATTCCGCAAGATTTTTCATTTAAAGTTTTGGATCGTTCTCCCATTCAACATCGATTAATGCCTGACGTGCTGCAGATTCCTCAGCTTTTTGTTTGCTGCTTCCATCCCCTTCTGCAACTTTTTTCTCTTTAAAATACGCAGCCATGATAAATCGTTTTGAATGATCAGGACCATATTCTTTAACGAGTTTGTATTCAGGGGTAATATCAAATTCATCCTGAGCTAATTCCTGAAAATGAGATTTAGCATCAATATGCAAATTCTCTTCTAAAATCTTTTCAAGTTTAACCAAAATAAACTTATGAATAAAGTCATGAGTACATTGGTATCCTTGATCTAAATACATAGCTCCAATCAAAGCTTCAACTGTATTCGCTAATATATAATTTTTCTTTCGACCTCCGGATTTTTCTTCACCTTTACTTAAATATAAATAACTACCAAGTTTAAGATCAGTTGCAACTTCAGCTAAATGCTTTCCTTTTACTAAAGCTGATCGCCAATTTGTAAGTTCGCCTTCATTATTTTTAGGATAAGCTTTAAAAAGATGTTCAGTAACTGTGAGTTCAAGAACAGCATCGCCTAAAAACTCAAGGCGTTCATTGTCAGTCTTATCATCACCTTTATATTCATTCATAAATGATTTGTGAATGAAAGCATGATCTAAAAGATCTTTGTCTTTAAAAGTGATTCCTATAAATTTTTCTAATTCTTGATATCTATTTGGCATGTTTGGTCATTACAGAGCTTAATACTCCGTTTATAAATTTAGGTGAATTTGTGTCGCCGTAAACTTTTGCTACTTCAATTGCTTCATTAATTGCAACAACAGGTGGGACATCGTCAGAAAACGCAATTTCATAAACACCAATCTCTAGTATAGCACGATCTACAGGTGCAATCTTCTCTACTGGCCATTCAGGTGCATTTTCACTAATAATTTTATGAATTTTCTTAAGATTTTTGATAACTCCCTCAAAAGTTTCATTTGCAAAATCAGTTTCTTTGATCTTAGAAGAAAGCTGTTTGATATTATAAGCAAGCATAGATTTAGTATCCAGTTTTTTTGGTTTATCAATTTTCTGGAGGAATTCGTATTCAAAGATTGTTTGCATCACGGCTATTCGCGCGAGATGCCGATAACTTGCCATTATTTCAAATTACGCTTGTACTTTTGTGATTTTATCAATCTTCTTCTGAAGATCAACAACTTGTCGTCCTTTATATTTACCACATTCTGGGCAAATATTATGAGTTTGTCTTGTAGCCCCACAATCAGGACATTTAACTAAGTTTACTCGATCTGTAAGCTTCTGACGTGTTCTCCTCTCGAAGGTACTGTATCTGCTTTTACTAGCAGCTTTAGCAGTTTTCTTCTTGGGAACCGGATGTTTAGGCATTATATAATTTTTTAAGTATAGCTAATTGCTTTGGATCATCGCTGTCATCTTTTGTGCAGTTGCAAGTTTTTTCATTCAAATTGATTCCACACTTAGGGCAAAGCCCTTTACAGCTATTAGAGTGTACTGGAATTGTCGGAAAATGCAAGATAATTTCTTGTCTTAAAAATTCATCTAATGTAAGGGTCGAATTCTTCATATCTACGTAAAAAACATCCATTGGATCTTCTTCTTCCTGTTTATCAAAATAAAACACCCGTTCTGCACTTTTTATTGCGATTTTTTTATCAAAATCGATATTGCATCGCTCGCATTTAAACTGAAGAGTAAGCGATAAATCTTCAATGTACGCATTTATTCCATCTTCAAGTTTCATCAATGTTAATTTGAACTTAATATTCGCCTTAGTTGGGTGATCTAACTCAAGCTCACATTTCTCATCAACATTATATTTGTAACGGGTTCCCTGCTCCTTACGAAAAAGGTCACCGACTTTAAATGTAATCATTAGTCTCTCATGCTCATTAATAATCTTAGAATAAAGATAAATAGATTAAATATATCTAAATAAAGATGAATCGCTGCGTCAATATAGCGATCCTCTGGAAATTTCTTAATTTTTTGGAAATCATACATTGCAAATCCAGTGAAGATCAAAACTCCAATTCCTGAATAAATCATTTCAAATTGTGAGCCCCAAGGAATAAAAATCCCTAAAATTCCAACTATCAAAAGTCCAATTAATCCAACAATCAAAAATCCTCGCATGCCTTCTAATGAACGCTTAGTTGTATATCCAATTGCTCCAGCAGCTGAAAACATAGCTACAGTTGCGATTAAAGCTTTTAAAACAATTCCTGCTCCTGCCATTTCAGTCGCAACCAACAATAACGGGGTAATGGTAATGCCGGTTAAAAATGCAAATGCTGAAAAAAGCCAATAATTTAAAGGTTTGATCGTGCTCCATTTTCGGCTGGTAAAAATTAGAATGAGTTCGAGTCCGAATGCAACCCAAATAAGCCATGGAGTAGTAATAAAAGTTTCAATTAGATAAGTAAATCCAACCCACACGCCAAGCGTAGAAACGAGGAGTGCAAGAGCAAAAGCGAACATTACCTTCCCGAAAAATGTTGCTGTTACCTCTGTTCTTGGTTGTGGTTTTGCTATATCGAATTCCATAGTTCTTATTGTTAATTGTGTGTGTGATTTTAGCATATTTGAAACTTGAAAGCACGATATTTCGAATCGATTGTAGATTCGGATTGATGTGCGAGTTCATGGTGAGGCTTGCAATAAGATTTAAGGTTTTTGTGTCCGCGTGATTTTGCCCAAGGATCTTGATGGTGAATTTCCGTTGCAGGCTTGGTGCAGCCTTCATACTCACATGTGGTTTTGGCTTTTGCTTTAAGATTTCTGGCCCTTTGTTTTTTGAGTTTTTTATTATCGAGGAGATAATTGATGACGTCGTTCCATGTTGTTCCTGGTTTCATATTTGCTTTTAGGTGTTTGAGTCTTTGTATTGTTTTAGGATCAAGCTTCATTGTGTGATCTTGATATTCGTTGACATAAATTGGTACATCTGGTTCAATCAGATTTCTCGCCCCGGGGCGGGAATCTTTAACATGAGTTGAAAGTGCTGATTTTGTCATCATGGAAACCTTTTTGGCCCATTTGTTATCAGTTTCTTTAGTTACAACATTTGCAACAACTCTAACCTTGCTTAATCCAACTTCACTAATTTTAGCTTTCAGTTTTGGCATCTCTTCTAATTTTCTATCAACACGAATCACCTCTTCAACAACATTTTTCCCAACTCCCCCTAGCTTCGCAGCAAATTCAAAAATCGATCCGAATCCTTTCTTTCGATATAATCCTCGCCGATAAACTTCAGGTAAAAGTGCTACGAATTTGTTTCGCGCCAACCGCGCTTCTCTTCCGTATTGTTGGCAAAGCTCGAACAGTTCTTTATCTGACATATTTTTTTGGTTAAGTCCTAGAATTATAGCATTTTTAGCAACATTTTTCTATTGACTATTGGCTGACACATGCCTAAATCTGCATATTCCAAAACATTCAAAACCTCTAGTCAAATCCAAATTTTTCTGTTACATTTTATTCGGGAAAATAATCCAAACTAACATGTCTAAAACTAGAGTAGCAGTAGTGTTCGGTGGACGATCTGGCGAACACGAAGTTTCAGTGGTTTCTGCGAAAAATATCATTGAAGCTGCAAACAAAGAAAAATACGAAATCATTCCAATAGGAATAACAAAAGACGGAAAATGGCTCACAGGTGAAAAAGCAATTGATCAATTTCAAAAAAACGACTATAGCGGACTCGAAGAAGTGACTTTGAATACAAAATCCGGATCAAAAGAACTTCTAAATTTAAAAGAAGACGGAACATACGAGAAACTAGAAGTCGACATATTCTTCCCTGCACTTCATGGCCCATACGGCGAAGATGGAACTATTCAGGGACTTTTTGAAATGGCGAATGTCCCTTATACTGGGTGTGGAGTTATGGCGAGTTCAGTTGGGATGGATAAACTCACAACTAAAGCGCTCCTTGATGAAGCTGGAATTCCGGTTATCCCATATCTTGGATTCAATAAGCATGCGTGGGATGAATCACCAGAGGAAGTTGTTCATAGAATAATGGCCGAACTTGAACTTCCAGTCTTTATTAAACCTTCAAATATGGGTTCGAGCGTTGGGGTCAGTAAAGTTACAAAAAAAAATGAGTTGAAAAAAGCCATTGAATTTGCATTAGAATTTGATCATCGAATTCTTGTTGAAAAAGCCCTAAATATAAGAGAACTTGAATGTGCAATTTTGGGGAATGATGACCCGAAGGCGTCGCGAGTTGGTGAGGTCTTAGTTGGTGGTGAATTTTATGATTACAATGATAAATATGTAGATGGAAAATCTTCAACAAAAGTACCGGCTGATATCAAACCGCAATTAGAAAAAACCATTCAAGCACAATGTATAAAGGCTTATAAATTAATTGATGGTGCTGGATTGTCGCGTTGCGATACTTTTTATGACAAACATACTGGAGAAATCTATATAAATGAGATAAATACATTCCCTGGATTTACTGAAATTTCAATGTATCCAAAGATGTGGGATGCTTCAGGTGTGAAGTATGCGGATTTGATTGATAAAATTATTCAACTCGGACTTAAAAAATACGATGAAAAACAGCTCAAAAAAGTGAGTTTTGATGAAGCTGGAGATTGGTTTAAGTAATTTGTCAAACGGATAAGCTGAAAAGCATGAATTATTTGTTGACCGAAATGCCCTGTTTCATTAGAATGTTTGGGCTTTATATTTAGCTTTTCTATGTCAATTTTCTCGAGGAAATCTTCGGGAGGTAAAAATATTTACCTCGCACTTGATATCGGTACAGAATACGTAAAGGCGTTAGTGTGTCTAAGCGAAGGCACAAAAGGACGTGTGATTGGCGTTGGTCGTCAAAAACAAGGTCTTTCTGATATGCAAAGTGGAGCTGTAACTGACATTGGAGGCGTTATTACAAATTGTCAGAAAGCAATTAAGGAAGCTGAGAGAATGGCAGGTGTTTCTGCTGATCAGATGATTTTAGGAATCGCAGGTGAATTAGTGAAAGGTGCTACTACAACTTTAAGTTACACGAGAAGAGAGCCAAATACGAAGATTGATCTTAGTGAGTTAAAAAACATCGTTCACAAAATCCAATGGAAAGCTTTTGATAAAGTTAGAGGAGATTTAGCGTTTGAAACTGGATATAACGAAATCGATGTAAAGCTTGTTAATGCAGCGATTGTTGATGTTCAGATTGATGGATATAAGGTTTCGAATCCTATTGGCTTTCAGGGAAAGGATGTTGATGTGAGTATTTTCAATGCGTTTGCTCCGCTTGTTCACTTCGGAGCATTACAAACAATTGCAGCTGAGCTTAACAAAGAACTTTTAGCGATTACAGCAGAGCCTTATGCGGTTGCTCGATGCTTAGGCAATGATGAAACTAATAATTTTTCTGGTCTTTTTGTGGATATTGGAGGAGGGACAACGGATATTGCTGTTGTTAGAAATGGATCAGTTGATGGAACGCGAATGTTTACGTTAGGAGGACGAACATTTACAAAACGACTCTCTCAATCTTTAAATGTTTCATTTGATGAAGCTGAAAATATCAAACTTACTTACTCTGCTGATAAATTAGAAAAGCAATCTCATAAAATTGTACGTCAGGCGATGAAGAGTGATTGCGAAGTTTGGCTTTCAGGCGTTGCGCTTACTTTAGCTGAATTTGAAGAGCTTGATGTGCTTCCATTTAAAATTTTATTATGTGGAGGAGGGTCGCATCTTCCTGAAATCAAAGAGGTTTTAGAGACTCGTGAATGGTATAAAAAACTTCCATTCTCACAAAAACCTGTAATTAACTTTATAAAACCTAAAATGGTGAGTAATATGGTAGATGAAACGAAAAGGCTTAAAGATCAGCAAGACATTACTCCCCTGGCGATAGCTAATCTAGGACTTGAATATATCGGTGAAGAAAAAGTTTTATCTAAAATCCTTAAAAAGATAGTTCGTTTAATGCAAATTTAATATTGACCAATTGACTTTTGACTCCTAAGAAAACTAAAAAACCGGCGATAAAAAGAAA
Source organism: Patescibacteria group bacterium (assembly GCA_042568205.1). Lineage (GTDB taxonomy): Bacteria > Patescibacteriota > Gracilibacteria > UBA1369 > PNNO01 > JAUVDZ01. The sequence goes on along the minus strand of JBHPJE010000012.1, from coordinate 2,101 downwards.
AAGCATAGCATCTGAAGAAACAGATCCTGTGAAAGCTGCTGAACTTAAAGAAAAAATCATCTCAACAAAAAAGGTGCTTTTTACTGAAATCGATGATGAAATAACAGGAATTTACGATAAATTGAAGAAATATAAAATGAAAAATATTTATATAGTTGTGCCAAAGCGCTCAATTATTTTTCAAAGTATTGTAAATCTTAGAATCCTAAAAAGAAAAGCTGAAGATTTAAGTAAAAACGTGTACATAATCACAAATGATCACAATGGAATGCAACTTGCACAAAGAGCAGGATTCCAGGTTTTCGACAAACTAGAAGGAAATGAACATCCATCTTTAGTATCAGGAAAACTCCATGATGATCAAATGAAAATCTCGCCTTTGGAAGCGAGCATAAATACATATGAAGATGACACCCCAACAAGATTAAAATCAAGAAAAATCTCAATTGCTGAACTAATAAGAAGAACAAAAAAACATCAAACCAATCCAGTAAAAAAATTAACGCCAGCTCAACAAGCAAAGTCTGCTAAGAAAAGTGAAAAAAATCGATATGTATTGGTTTCTCCGAATAGGCAGGCATTAACAATTCTAATAACTGTTGCTGTACTTCTGTTAATTTTAATTGTATATATCGCTGTACCAAGCGCTACAATCAAGATCAGCCCTAAATCAAATACAATCTCAACTTCAGCGAATGTTACATTAGCCGAAGCTGCATCAAATCAATCATATTTAGATACACATCCTGTAAATGTGATCGCAAGCTTCCCTGCTGAAACAACAGTTCGTAAAACAATTCAATACTTTACTACTGGTAATAAATTTCAAGGGAAAAATGCAACAGGAACAATCACTATAAAAAATACGAGTAAAAACGAATGGCCATTAATTGAGCAAACAAGATTCCAAAATGCTGATGGACTTGTGTTCCGAATCCAACAAAGTATAAAGGTGCCAGCTGCATCCCTAAGCGAACCTGGGAAAATAGATGCATTTGTAGTTGCTGATGAAACCGATGCATATGGACAAATAATTGGTGATCGCGGAAATATTGGATCAACTAATTTCTTTGTCCCTGGACTCTCAGAAACAAATCGACAAAAAATTTCTGGAGAAAACGCACAAGCATTCACAGGAGGAGAAACAATCACATATAAAATGGTTAGCGAAGAAGATATTGAAGCTGCACGAGGCAAAATGGAAGCAGAATTGATCAATGCAGCAGAAGAAGAATTACAGAAAGCTGTCTTACAAATGAACCAGGAAAGAAATGTCCAATTAGGCTTATTAACTGGCTCTGGAGCACTCGAAACAGGAAAACCAAAGATTTATGTTGATGAAAATTTAGTCGGACAAATGATTGAATCTTTTGAAGTTTCAGGAGATGTTTATGTAAAAGGTATCGCTTACAACTACAATGAACTTGTTGAAATTCTCAAAAATAAACTTACTCTTTCTAAGAGTCCTGAGAAACGTTTAGTTAAAATCGACACAGAAAGCATTAGTCTAAGACTTGTGCCAATTGAAGAAGGAGACGATCCAACAAGACAAAAAGTCACTGCAACTATCAAAGGAATCGAACAATTTGAAATCAGCCCAGATCGTGAAAATGGTAGAAGAATTATCGATAATATTAAAGACCATATTTTAGGAAAAAGCGTAGATGAAGCTTCAACCTACATTCAACAATTACCATCAATTAATAAAGTAGAGATTTCAAGTTGGCCTGCTTGGTCACCAAATGTTCCAGGTGTACCTGATAATATTAAAGTACAAGTGTTGGAAGATTTTTAGTGGGCAGACCTAGCCTGGGTTGACACAAGAAGGGCTTTGTTATATTATCTTGCCTTATGTTAAACAAACTCTTACAAACAGCTACGGTTATTGTGCTTCTTGCATCACTTACATGCACAGCTTCTGCAAACTATAATGCAATGATGGTTTTGCCATCTGAAGACGATAATGCCCAATTTCTTTATAACTATAATAAAGAAGAAACTGATGTGCCTCCTACTGCAGCTTTAAGAGTTATGAATGACTCAGGGAATCCTGATTATTTATATGGAACAACTGCCACAGAATTCACTTTTGATGCCAATG
>JBHPJE010000011.1:0-32619 GCA_042568205.1 Patescibacteria group bacterium | reverse complement strand
TTGATGGAGCAAGTAAAGCTTCTTTAGAAGGAGCTTTGTCAGTGCTAGCTTGTTCAATTTTAAGTTCTTTTCTAACACTTTCAACTGTCATGTGATCTAATAATTCTTTTTTAATAAATGGTTTAAACTTTGCTTCATCCATGGCATTTCTAGCACCTAATTCTCCATTTTTAATTTCAATGTATCCTCCCATTCCCCAATCTTTTTTAATTGGTGCGCCATCAATTCTTAAAAAGAAAATTTTATTTTTATCAGGCTCATATCTATATTTGTACATTCCAGCACCTATTCCATATGCATAAGAAAGACTATTGGTAAGTTTTTTATCTAAACTCACCCATCTTTTAGGATATTGTTTCAAATATTTTAAAGCTTCTTTCTTAGCATCCGATGGAGAAACCTCTCTTACATTTTTCTCTTCATCTTTTAAAAACTTAACTAATTCTTTTTCTTGCGCAGGTGATAGTCCGCTATCGTTATATCCGTTTCTTCCTTTTGGTACACTTAATTCGGTTTTAATATTTTTTAAAGCTTTTACTAATGTGTAACCTGCCCATTCATCGCCTTTAATTTTTTTTATTGCATCTTTATAAAAATCTTTTCCACCTTCAACTCTATTATTATTGGGATCTCCTTCATCCCAAGTCCACCATCCTGTTAATGTAACTGTAGTTGTATTCTTTGAAAATATTTCTCTTGTTACAAAAGCAGTTTTTTCCCATCTTTTTTTATCTTTATTTAAATAATATCCCCAATCAGGTTTTGTATACCAAGTAATTGTTCTTGTCCCATAATAAAAGCCTAATTTTTCTTTTGCTTCTTTTGTTTTAAAAAGTGCAATTAATTTTGATAATGAAAATTCACTTCCACTCCAACATGAAGTATAAATTTCTCTAGCCTTATCTTCACTCCAATACTTTTGAATTAATGCAAGCATTAAATAAGCTTCCTTTTTGGTTTTACCATCATGTATTTCACGTAAGGCAAGAAATTTCACATCTACTTTTTCATACTTTTCTTTTCCCTTTGGATTATTATTTTTCCAATATTCATATAACTTCTCCTTATCCCCCTTCATTCCTTTCGCCAAAGCACCCTTCTTTTTAAGATGATCAGCACTCTTTTTCTGAGTAGCAGTAAGCTTAGGATCAACTCCTGGTTTTTGTTTAGCAGCCTCTCTTCTTTGAGCCTCTTTTAAAGCGTCTTCCCGTAATTTTCTGTAAGAATCAAAAATCCCCATAATTTTTATTTTATTTTTATTTTCTCTTATTATTATACCTCAAAAAGGCCTTTTTCACAAGGCCCAAACCACAATTCTTATGACTCCTCAACCACCTCTACAACTTTTGCAATAATATTTGCAGCTTCGCCTCGTGAAATCTCTTCTTCTGCCACAAAATCCACAACTGAATAGAGCCCATTCTTCACAGCCCAATTCATATAAGGAGCATACCATTGCTCACCAACTTTAACGCGATTCAGAACAATGCCTGCGCTCTCCAAAGCCAATTTCAAGGCTTCAACACGATTGATTTTTTGATCAGGTTTAAAAGTTCCATCCGGATATCCCTGAACAAAATCAAACGCAACTCCACTTAAAACATATGGAAAATACCACTCATTCTCACCAGTGTCTTTAAAAGGATTCGTAAAATCATCGCCCCGAAGCTCGTCAAAATAATATGCTGAAGTATCTCTTGCAAAGCTATTTAAAGCCATTTTCAGGATTTCTGCCCGATTAACTCCGTCGTCTGGTTTAAACTCCAAAGTCGATCCTTGCCCTTTAACAATCCCAAGCTCAGCAAGCAAAGTCACTGCTTCATTAAAAATAGTATTAATATTCACATCCTTAAAATATAACTTCGGACCCAAAGGCGCATCTTTCAAAATCTCCTCAATCACTCTCCAGTTTTGCTCATCCTCATTTCCAAGTCTCCAAATCGCAATCCCACCTAAATCATATTTTTCGACAAGCTCAAGTTTTGGCTTAAGACTCACATGATTCTCAAACCAAACTTCATAAGGAACCTTTGGATCACGCTGATCAAATTCACTTATATAAAAGAGTCGATTAGTTTTTGTCTCCGGATCATACTGAAAATCAACACCATATTTTTCTAAAATCAACTCGATTGTCGAATAAGTATAACTGCTAAAATTTCCCTCGCTCCACCCATATCCATAAAACGGCACCCCAACAAAAATTTTCTCTTTCGGCACATGATCAACCGCATACTGAACAACTTCCTCCACCCAATAATAAGGTGCGACAGGACGCGGCACACTGCCACTCCAACCATAATCGTAAGTCATTATCCTGAACTCATCCACATATTGCGACAGCGCTTTCCAATCCTGTCCGCGATCTCCATATTTCAAAAGAGCCGGATACGATTTTGCCTGAATCGCAATTGTTAATTTTTTATCATAATGATTTAGCTCCTCCCGTAGGTCCTTTATAAAAGAAGTAAAAGCGTCCTTATCCTCACTATGAAGCCCTTCATAATCAATGTCTATTCCATCATAATCCCACTCTCGTGTGAGATCTACAATATTCTGAATGCTCTGTTTTTTAATTTCCGGATCATTAATAATTCCCGACACACGATCTCCATTAAATGAATTGGAAATCGTTGGAATTATCGGAACATTATTATCTTTTGCAAATTTAATTAAAGTGCGATCCTCACCATTTTTAGGAGGCGCAAGCGTTCCATCGTCATTTAAATGATACCAAAAAGGCGAGATCACATTAATCGTCTCAACATTGTCTTTAAATGATTGAAATGCCTCTTCCTCTTCCCACGAAGGCAGCCACGCAGAAACATTGTACTCTTTTGCGAGAGTTGTTGGTGCAAGAAGTGCGAGAGCCAATATTGTGAGTAGTATTTTTTTCATGGACCCCTATTTAAGCACATTTTGGATATAAGGAAAAGGGGTACACGCTGATGGTGTACCCCGTAGTCCTCGTCTTTCAGATAGGTCCTAGTCGGGCTTGGAGTACTGCGAGCAGATCTCCTCGCGCTCCTCCTTGTTGATGCCGTCGTTCTTGGGGACCTTGCGATCGCACTCCCATGAGAGATAGATCTGCAGAGTGCCGTCCTCGGCGTTGGGCTTGTGTTTGTCGTTGCAGGCCACGACGCTGAGGGCGATGATCACGAAGAGCAGAGCGATGATGAGCTTGTTCATGGTTCCTAAACCTTTCTGAAAACTGACGAGGAACAAATGTCCCGCGCCAACTTTCAACCAAATGGTGAATCGTTGTACTTGGACACTTATGTTCGTCAGCTTTAAATAAGCTGAATTTCAAAGTTCGCAAAAGAAGCTAAATATAACATTTTTAGCCTACTTTGTCAACCTTTTGTGAAATCTTATTTATCAGGTGGAATATTGTAATAACTGAATAAAAATTCAGCTATATCTGCAAAAATCGGAGCTGCAGTTTCTGACCCCCATTCGCTTGCTCTTGGTCTATCTAATTTAACCAAAATAACGAATTTTGGATCATCTACAGGACCATAACCAGCAAATGAAGTTATGGTGGTTCCAGCCCCTTCTAAAGGCTGCCCCCATTTATATGTTTGAGAAGTTCCTGTTTTTCCAGCCACATAATGTCGATCAACCATTCCATTCTTTGCCACCCCATTTTCAACTGCACTTACCAACATCGCTGTTATCTTATTTGAAGTATCTTCACTAATCGCCTGGCCAATAACAGTGGGTTCAGTTACTTCAACCATTCCATCGCCATGTTCAACTGATTCTACAATGTAAGGTTGCATTAAAATGCCTCCATTAGCCAATGCAGCGTATCCATTTGCCATTTGCAAAGGAGTCACAGCAATACCCTGACCAAACGCATGCGTCACTAATTCCGAATCTGCCCACTGAGTAAAATACTCAATTTTTCCGCCTGCTTCAGTATCAAATTCAATCCCAGACCTTTCTCCAAATCCAAACTTCATCATATAACTATAAAAAAGATTTCGCCCAATTTTCTTTGCAACATAAGCCATTCCAACATTCGAAGATTGCTCTAAAACATTTGTCATTGTCTGACGTCCTCTATATTCATCAGTCGAGTTTCGAATAGTAAATTCATCAACTTCAATCGGACCGGATTCATAAAAAGTATGATTCGGAGTCACATCCCCATCATCAATAGCTGCAGCCATTGCAATTGATTTAAAAACCGAACCTGGCTCATAAATCGCAGCAACAATTTTATTCTGATAAACCTCAGCTCCAAAATAATTCACATAACGTTGATAAACTGGATCCTTGCCTTCTTCAACATCTTTGAAAACTTCATATTTATCATCAGTGTCATAATTTCTATAAAAAACAAAATGCTTATCACTTTCCTCAATCGGCCACAAACTCTCAATCTCCTCTTCGTTAAGCTCTATATCAACCCTGTCAAAAGCATCAGAATAGTTATTTGGATCAAAAGTCGGATAGTGAGCCATTGAAATTACTTTTGAAGTTTGTGGATCCAAAATCACAACTTGCCCACTATTTGCTCTATAATCCTGAACACCTTTTTTCAAAATTCTCTCAACTTCTAATTGAATAGTTCTATCAACTGTCAGGGTTAAATCCAATCCATTAACTGCTGGTTCAATCACGCTTTCTCCAACAGTAATTTGCCTTCCTACGCTATCTCTTTGAGCTTTAAATATCCCCATTTTCCCACGCAAAACCTTATCAAAAGTTTCTTCAAGTCCATACTGACCCTTGCTTTCTTTATCAACAAATCCCAAAATATTTGAAGCAAAAACCCCCTCAGGATAATACCTATAATATTCTTCCTTAAATCCAATTCCAACATAATTTTGCTCACCTGGTTTTTCTTCTGCATCCAATCTTATAATTTCTCTTAAAGCTCGTGAATTTTCCGGAGCAACTTTTTTTGCAACAATTTCATATCGATTTTCACCAATTAAAATTTGTTCAAGACGCGCAGGTGCAATCTGAACATAATCACTCAAAGCTTTTGCCGTATGCCTTTTGTCGTATATTTTGCTTGGATAAGCCATCAAACTACCTTTTGCAATTTCAATTCCTTGAAGATTTTTTTCAGCGATTTCATCTAATAATTCTTGCGGAAGCTTGTCATCTAACAAGATTTCATTACGAGTTTCTCTGCTAACTTTGTCAAGAATTGTATGATAAAAAGACTCCCTTAATTCTTCATCAGTTAATGATACAACTCGATCATATGCCTCCATATTTCCTGTTCTTTTAAACTCACGCTTTTCTGTGATTATTCGATTATTATCTTTTTCTCTTTCAGTTGGAAGATCAAAAAGAGTCTCACTCAATGCTGAAGCAACAAGTGTTTTATTTTGAATCAATTTTGGATCAACAAATATCAGATCCATTGTTGTATTTGAAGCAACAGTATATGTCTCGTCAGTCGTATAATCTTTAACAAGGATTTCACCTCGCTTAGCTGGAAGTTCAGTATATCCAGAATGCTCTCTGGCCGCAGCCTCTTGATAAAAACCGTACTTAATCACTTGTAGATAAAAAAGCCTACCAACAATTATCACCGAAGCAAATACAACAACAATCATTAAGAAAGTGATTGTATTCATGTTGATTGTCCTCGGGGACATTCGCCGATTTGTTTTATATCTGGATTTACGCATATTTAATTGGACCTCTATTCTATAAGAAGTAATTGAGGTTTACAAGCTTCTATGTTAGTTTTACATACGGTCTTAATTTACTGAAATATGCATAAAAAAACTATTCTTCCAAATAATCTTCGCATCATTACTGAAAAGCTTGAAAGCACAAAAGCAGTTACAATCCTTGTTTTAGCAGGTGCTGGATCACGCTATGAAACCAAGTCAATAAGCGGGATTTCGCACTTTTTGGAACACATGTTTTTTAAAGGAGCTGAAAAGTATAAAAATACAAAAGAAGTAAGTGAAGCTATTGATTCAATAGGTGGAGATTTCAATGCTTTCACTGGAAAAGAATATGCTGGATATTATGTAAAAACCGCTTCCGACCAAATCGAAGTTGCAATGGATGTGCTTGGAGACATGCTTTTAAATGCTAAATTCGACACAAAAGAAATCGATAAAGAAAGAGGTGTAATTTTAGAAGAATACAACATGTACCAAGACACTCCAATGTATCAAATTGGATGGGATTTCGAAAAACTTGTATTCGGGGATCAACCGCTTGGTAGAGACCAAATCGGAACTCCAAAATTCATCAAATCCGTAACTCAAAAACAATTCCAACAATACAAAAATGAACTCTACACACCAGACAATATCGTGTTAACTCTTGCTGGTGATGTTGATGAGGATAAGCATATGCCAATGCTCGAAAAGCACTTCAATTTTAAAGCTCAGGATAAGGCATATCCATTTAAAAAATATGATCGACCAAAAAAAGGCGAACTCGTTTATCTTCACGACAAAAAAACAGAACAAGCACACGTTGTAGTTGGAGGTGAATCATATGAGGAAACACACGATTTACACTGGGCAGAAAAGCTTTTGAGCATAATTCTCGGAGGAAATATGAGCTCACGCATGTTCTTAAATATCCGCGAGGCAAAAGGCCTATGTTATTACATTAATACATCATCAGACAATTTTGTAGACACAGGAATCTTCTCAACTTCTGCAGGAGTGCAAGTTGACCGAATCGACGATGCAATTCAATCAATTATTCAAGAATACGCAAAAATCCGCGAAGCAAAAGTGCCCGAAGAAGAACTCCAGAAAGCCAAAAATTACATGAAAGGCAAAATGATTTTAAGACTTGAAGATTCAGAACAACAAGCACATTTATTAGGAAAATATGAACTTCTACACGGTTCAATAATGACACCAGCTGACATAATGGCTGAACTCGACAAAGTCACAGTTGATCAAATTCACGAGGTTGCAAAAGAAATTTTAGCTCAAGATCGACTTCGAGTTGGAGTAATCGGGCCATACGATAATAAAGCGCGATTCGAAAAACTGCTTAAAGTTTAAAGGTAAGGATTGATCCAACAATACGGCCACTCATAATACTTTTTCACAAGACCTTTTCGCACAGGATTATTTAAGATATACCTTTTTACTCTTGCCAAACTTATATTTGTTTCTATTGGTTTATGAGTGAATCTGCTCTCAAAGACATGCCCTTTATTACCATATTCTCTATTAAAATATATTGCGTAAGATTGTTGAAGGGCCTTTAAAAATTTCGAAATATTTTTTGGATCATGATCGCTTCTTAACGATAAATGAAAGTGATTTGGCATTATGCAATAAACCAAAATCTCTATCTCATACTTTTTTTTGAACTGACTAATCTTATACATAAAATAACGATAATCCTTATCTTGTTTGAAAATCAATCTGTTAGCAGCTGCCCGATTAAATATATGATAATGCAGATTTTTAATTAATTTTGGGTATCTCATGCGCATATTTTGACAAACAAATGTGAAATTTTTCTAAAAAATTCTTAAAAAAATTTCTCGTTTCCTAAGAAGAACCCGGCTCCTTCGACTAACCCGGTTCCCCCAACTAACCGAGAAAACCAAAACACATCCAAAAAAAACCGCAACTTTTCTGAAGACGGTTGTTATTGTATGTGTCGCGCACTTAGTGCACACTACAAATCGAGTACCGAGTGCCTCCAGTGTTCTAGGCACACCCAGTGTTCTAAGTACTCCCCCTGTACCCTGTATTTATTACTTACCTATTATATATGAATACTCAAGACCTTTCCCCAAAGGTCCAGCAAGAAATAATTGAGGCATTCAAGCAAGATCCCAATGAGTTCGAAAAAATATACAATTATTATTACGAACGGATCCTCAAATATCTTCTAAAACGGACCAATTCGGCAGAAGTCGCATATGACATCACAGCTGACACTTTTATGAAAGCATTTGAATCGTTCCATAAGTTTAAATGGACTGGTGTTTCAATAAAAGTTTGGCTATACAGAATCGCAATTAACGCACTCAAAAATCATAGAAGAAAACCTCAATCAGCAGTTCTTACAGCTGAAATGGAAGGAATGGAAATTATGGCAACAAGCGCAAAAGAAGAGATAGAAAAATTAGATCTGGCAATGCATGGCGACGAAGACTTAAGCAAACTCTCAGACGCTGTAGCAACGTTGAATCCAAAATATCAAAACGTTGTTTCTCTTCATTATTTTGAAGGAATGTCGCACAGAGAAATCGGCCAAACAATCAAACGATCAGAAAGCGCAGTGAAATCAATGATGCATAGAGCAGTCACAAATTTACGTCAATTATTAGCAACTAACACTATATAACAATGAACAATTATAATGACCGGAAGGTCGATAAAATCTCAGTTGATAAGTCCAAAAAGTATCTCTGGAAATATATCCAGGATCAAAAAGGACTTCATGCGCAAACAACTAAAGCGCATAAAAAAGCTCCTAAAGAAAGCTGGTTCTTCAAAATTTTCTCTGTAAAGAAAGTTGCTTGGACATCAGCAATCGCAGTGCTAACTATTATCGCTGTGTTATTTGGTCCAAATCTGCAAAACCTTCTTCAAGGAGATTTGATAACACCAACTCAAATTGCAAATGCTAGCTTCACAATGGAGGCTGACTCGCAAGACGCAGCAGGAATTGAGTCAACTTCAACGTTCACTATTAAGTCAGATGTTGATCTCGATGCATCCGTGATTGAAGAAAACCTAGCAGCAACTCCAGAAGTTGATCTTAATGTTACAAAGATTGCAGAAGGTGAATATAAAATTGAACCAGCGCAAAATCTAAACAATAATACAGTCTATAATTTTACGATTAAAGCTTTAAACGAAGGCCAAATCGAAGAATTTAGCTGGGCATATCAAGTTAAAGATGAATTTAAAATTTATGGAACTCTTCCTGGAAATGAAACAGCAAATGTACCTATAAACTCAGGAATCGAAATTAATTTCTCTCATGAAAACTTCGACACGCAGGTAGCCAAAGAATATTTCACAATCTCGCCAGCAACTGAAGGTAAATTTGAAAAACATGGAAGAATTTTAGTATTTGTTCCAACAAATGGATTAATAGCAGGCACAATTTACGAAGTATCAATTAAAGCCGGGCTACCTTTAAAGGATTCGAATAAAAAGCTCGCAAATGACGAAATTTTCAAATTTGAAACCGGTTCTCACATTGCTACTTCTAAAAATCATTTTAGATTTACTCAGGATCAATATGAAATCGGAACTAATCAGACAGTAGCATTAACAGTTGGTTGGTACTCAACTTCTGAAGAAGAAATTTCAAATAAAGTGAACTTAAAAGTTTATAAATTTAAAACCCAGGATGATTATTTGAATATTCTTAAAGAAAAAAATGCCCTTCCTTCTTGGACAAGTTATGCACAGAAAAATTACAATTACGATACATCGCAACTTAATTATCAAGGTGAATATGAAGGGCAAATTGAAGAATTGAATCATAAACAATTCGTGCATGCTCCTACTGCAAATTTGGATCCAGGCTACTATTTATTCGAAGGAAACAACGATGGGAGAATTTCAAAAACTCTTGTGCAGATTACTGACCTTTCAAGTTATGTAACTGCTTCAAAAGATGGCAGTCTTGTTTGGGTAAATGATGTAAGCACAGGCGAACCAGTTAAAGACGCTAAAGTTGAAATCATAAACCACGACAAAACTGTAAAAACTAATGGAGAAGGAATTGCAACTTTCAATATCCCATTAGAAGAAGTGAATAATCTTTTATTAAAAATCACAGCGCCAAACAACAAATCTCAAATTTCTAATCTCGCGCTTAATGAATGGAGTAAAGATGGAAATAAAATTGCAGATTACTGGTATTCATTTATGACTGATCGCCCAGTATATTTGCCAGATGATACAATCAAATTCTGGGGCTTCTTAAAGCCAAAAAATAATGCTCCTATAAATGAATTAAGAGTTGAATTAAGCGAAGGATTCTGGGGGCCAAGAACATTTGCTGCACAAGTTGAAGTGCAACCAACTAACAATCACACATTCCAAGGTCACATTGATATCGATGATATGCCAAATGGATATTTCACAATGAATCTTTATAACGGCGACGACCTATTAACTAGTGAATTCATAAGTATCCAAACTTATAACAAGCCAACTTATGAACTTGCGGTTGCTTCAGATAAACGCGCAATTTTCTATGATGAAACAGCACATATCACGATTGATTCTAGATTTTTTGAAGGAACCCCGGTTCCAAATCTATTGCTTCATTACAATGTAGATAAGCAAGTTACAACTGATTCAAATGGTCATTATGAATTTGATTATCAACCTTCACCTTCTGATCCGTGTACTTATAAGGACAACTATTGTTCTACAACCAGATCTGATGGATTAAGATTCAGTCCTATGCCAAAAGAAGATTCAATGATTGGTCAATCAATAAATATGAGAGTATTTGGTTCACGTTTAAATATTTCTGCAAAAACTGAAACTGAAGGAAACGAAGCAACAGTACATATCAATACTAATTGGGTAGATCTTTCAAAGCTGAACGAAGATGAAAATGCAGGATACTCTGATTTTGTTGGAGAAACTGCACAAAACAGAGAAATCCAAGGAAGAATAGTTGAGAAATGGACTGATAAAATTGAAAAAGGAGAGAAATATGACTTTATCAACAAAAGAACAGTAAAAGAATATGAATATGTTCAAAGAAGTAGAGATGTAGGAGAGTTTGCAGTTGAAACTGATCAAAACGGTGAAGCTACTCATAAATTTGAAATGATTAAAGGAAGATATTATCAAATTTATCTTTCTTCAAATGACAACGATGGAAAATCATCTTACAGAAGAACTTATGCATATTATGGTGGAGACGATGATTACACCTTCATGCAAATAAAAGTCTTAAATTATAAAGATGAATATGGTCCATATAAATATGACTTAGGTGAAACTGTTGAAACCGGGATTGCAGCAAATCAAAGCATTTTGCCTGCAGACACTGAAGGTAAATTCTTATTTATCCAATATAATAATGGACTTTCGGAATATGCAGTTAAAGATAAACCTTTATACAATTTCACAATGGGTAAAAATCAAATCCCTGGCGCACAAATTGAAGGTGTTTGGTTTGATGGAAATTCTTACAGATTTGCATGGGGTACAACAATTGGATTTGATCCTGCAACCAAAGCAATAAATATTGAGGTTGAATCTGTAAAAGAAGCTTATCAGCCTGGCGATAAAGCAACAATCAAAATAAAAACAACTGATCAAGATGGCCGAGGTGTTAAATCTGAAGTTTTACTAAATCTTGTTGATGAGGCTTATTACAATCTTTTCTATGATGCAATAAAAAATCCTTTAAATGATCTTTACGGAGGTATCTTCTCAGGAAAATACGCAGATTATTTAACTCATCGAAATCCGCTTGAAGTTACTGAATTGGGTATGGGTGGATGTTTTGCAGCTGGAACAAAGATTTTAATGGCTGACTTGAGTTTGAAAAATATCGAAGATGTGAATGTTGGAGATTATATTTACACAAAGACCTCACCAAATTCAAATGAAATGATTAAAGCTAAAGTACTAAATACTGTTGAGCATGATGTTGCTGAATATCTTGTAATAAATGAGGAATTGGAAGTAACTCGTGAACACGTTGTGTTTGTAAATAACGACTGGAAATTAGCAGGAGATATTGAAATTGGAGACATGATGCAAGGGCTTGATGGAGCGGAAATCTCAATTGACTCAATCAGAGAAGTTAAGCGCCCTGTTAAGGTTTATAACTTTGAAGTTGAAGAGTTTCACACATACTTTGCAGATGGATATTATGTTCACAATGACAAAGGCGGAGATGCTCGAAGCGACTTTAAAGACAATGCATTATTCCAATCAATTACAACAAATGGAAGCGGAGACGGTGAAGTAACTTTCGAACTTCCAGACAATATTACAACTTGGCGTGTAACTGCAGTTGCAATCGATCCAAATGAATTAAAAGCTGGACGAGGTAGCGGCGCAGTTAAAGTTACTCTTCCTTTCTTTGCTGACTTCGTCATGAATGAAGAATATTCAATTAAAGATAAACCAAGAGTCGGACTTCGAGCTTATGGAAGCGAAATAAACGCCGACACTGATGTTGAATTTAAAATTGATGATGAAACAATTAATGGCAAAGCTTATTCACAAGCTGAATACACTCTTCCTGATTTAACTTTAGGAGAGCATGATGTTCAACTAGATGTTAAAGCTGGAAATCTGAAAGATTCATTAATTGAAACTTATGAAGTTAAAGGTTCACGCCTTAAAGAATATAAAATTGATTTTATTCCTTTAGTTGATGAAGATACTGAAATCCCAACTCCTGACGAAGGTTATAGTGAGGTTTGGTTTATGGATGCTGGCGTTGGAAGCTACTATCATAAATTGATGGGGCTATACTACACAAATGGTGAAAGATTAGACCAGGTTGTTGGTCAGCTCGGAGCAGTTGATCTTATGAAAGAGTATTTTGATATTGATGTAACACCTAGACTTGATATTGATATTGCGGAATATCAGGATAGAGATGGTGTGCTTAGATTGATTCCATATGATAGTGGAGATGTGAGATTATCAGCTATAACTCTTGCAATGGATCCAAATCCAAAAAGATTTAAAGAATCAAGTTTAATCAAATACTTTAATGAAATCTACACAAATACTGAAAGTAATTTTGAAGAAATAGTACTTTCATTATTGGGTCTTGCAGCATTGGACGAGCCTGTTTTAAACAGTCTACAAGCCATAAAAGATGAACCAACACTAACAATACCTGAGAAATTATATATTGGATTGGCATTTGCAGAATTAGGAAGTAAAGCTGATGCAAAAACAATTTACAATGAAGTTAAAGATGATCTTACTGAACATCCATATAATGCTTCACTTGGTGTTGTACTAGCTGCAGCAGTTGGTGAACGTGAGGATGCCATGCTTTTAAGAGATTATGTTTATAAAAATCCTAATAAAGACGACGTTATTAACCTTTATGAATTAGGATATATTAAACATTCTATAAAACTGGCTAATCCTGCGCAGGTTAAGTTTAAAGCAAGAATTGGAAACACTGAAAAAGATGTTGAATTGAATAAATGCGAGGCTTTCTCAACACTTGTAAGTAAAATGAAAGGTATGAGTTTGAGTGATATTGAAGGAGATCTTTCAGCTGTTGTTTATTATGATCAGTCAATTGAACCTTCACAGTTTAAAACAGATGAAAGAATCAACATTACGCGAACTTACACAGTAAATGGCCAAGAAACAACTAACTTTAAAGAAGGTGATATTGTAAGAGTAAGGCTAACAATGAATGCAAGTGGATTAGAGAAGAAGTACTTCAAAATTGTTGATGTATTGCCAAGTGGATTAAAAGTAATGAGTGGGTCAAGTATGCCTTACAATATATATAATCAGGAAGTTCACTATGGATGGTCAACTGAATCTTATAACAACTATATTCAGTATTATGCTACCGTTGTGAACTCAGGGACTTTTTATGCTGACCCTGCAAGGATTTACAGTTATAATGATCCCTCAATTGCAAACATCACTGAACCTGAATTTATTACAATTAAAAGTTTAACCCAATAAACCATGAAAAAACTACTCACGTTCGTAATCGTTGCCGGCCTGCTATTAACAGGCTGCGTAGGTGGCGAAACAATCCAAATCAATTACGAAGCCCAAGGCGGACTTGCAGATCTTGAAATCGATACTTCAAAAACCAAACTGCAATATCCAACAAGCTTACATCTGGAAGTTATGAGACTGCCAAATAAAGAACCGCGTGTTTATGTGAAATTTGCAGAAGAATACCTAAGTAATGGTCAGATAAAAGACTTTATTCGACTTACAGTCCAAGCTGCTGACTATGACGAATATATGGCTGAAGAATGGGATGCTCCATACTTCCCCCTTAAAAATATTTGTGATGGTGGAAGCACAAATTTAGGTGAGCATTTTGGATGCGAGACAGCTGACGGAATCACATCTTATTACATGATTGATAAACAAGGAGATACTGATTTTGTAAAAAAATTCTTTGTAGAAACAGGCAGCGTAGAATGGCCATTAGCTGAAATGCGAGTTGAATTAACTGAAGAAGGTCAGACTGAAGAAGAATTTAAAGCTATGGATTTTTCAGACGAACAGAAAAAGCGAATGCAAATTGCAGAAGATATGATGAAGACTTTGCAGGTAAAATAAGCTTATTCTTCAACAATTAGACCTGTGCACATCCAGTTTATTTCAGCTGTTTTGGTTTCTTCACTAACCATACATTCAGGATTGCATCCAGGTTTATCTATGTCAGTTTCAAACCACCAGGTTTTTGTGAAATCGTTGTAGTATGCTTCATTTAAAACATTGCCTTCTTCGAGGCATGGGCTGGCGATTGCGATTTCGTATGCTTCTTCCTGGGTTAGAGTAGCCCCATCTCTGTTTTCCGGTTCAATTGGATCATCAGTAGATTCTGCTGTGCAGGCAGTAAAAAGTAGGATTGATAGCGCTAAAATTACGTATTTTTTCATTTTAGAAAGTTAGAGGACGAATAAAAAATACCACAAAACCCACATAGAATAAACAGGCGACACGGAAGAATTATCTTCGTCTGCGTCTTCGCATTCCACGACTTCTTCCTCTTCGACGATTCCTTCGTCTTAATCTTCTTCTTCGATTGCGTGCAGTTCTCATTGGAGCCGCAGCCATTGGCGCTCTTCTAACTCTTCTAGTTCTTTGCCTACGTTTTCTTTTCCATGATTCAATTTGGCGAGCAATTTTTCCAACTTCATTATTTGCACGTTGAATTTGTCTTTCTACATATGCAATTTTTCTTTGATCTGTAAGGCCTTCTTTGATTTTTCTAACGCTTGCTCTCCATGTTTTCCATTCGTCTCTTTGAGCCCTTAATGAAATAATTTTTCGTCTTACTGCTCCTCCTGATAATCTTTTAGGGAAATTCCTCCATCCTTCACAACCTTGCTCATAACGAGGCTGACCAGGAATATTATCCTGAGCTCTTCCTTTTGCAACTTTTGAATGCTCGCTAATACCATCAAACATACCTTCCCAGCTTCCATGTCTCATCAATTCATCAATAACTCTTATCAATAAATATGAATTTCTTCTACTATAACCAGTTGGAACCTGAGTAATCGCAGGTGTTTGAGGTGTACAAATACTGGATTTTAAACCAATTGAACTACAACCACCTAATCCCATTAATGCTTCTGGTGTTTTGTGCTTTTTTGTAGCTTCAATCAATCTACCCATATCACCGGAATGTCCTCGAACCTGAACAAATGAAAATTTCTTTCCTCCGGTAAAGCTTTGCCCAGCTGAAGTTTGAAATTTTTGCTGAGTAATAACATGAATTGGGATATTTAAAGTGCGCGTTCCAAGTTTAATCGGAACTGTAACTTTTGTCCCAACATGTCTTCGGTCTCCATCAACAAAATTTTCAAATGTTAAATCAATCGGGTCTCTGTCTGTAAGGTCACGACCACTATAAAATCTTAAATATTTTATACATTCAGATTCTTGGAAATCATCAGCTGTTACAACTAAAGCACCATTTCTTGATAAATTCTCTTTAATTGAATTATAAACTTCTTCATGACTTAAAGCTTCAGATTTACTTGAATTTTCAGCTGGCTTTGGCGTTTTTGGGAGATTTGGCATTTGAGCTTGAGGTGCTCTTGTTGGAGCCATCATTGATGCAGGCGGTGCCATCGTTGGCTCTGGTGGCGGCCAATTTGGTGGAATATGACCTCGATCATCCTGAGGTTTCTTTTGTTCAGGAGAACCTGCACAACTTTTAGGCAAGCATGATTTACAACTACAATCTTTCCCGGCAGTTGCATATGCAGCGCATAAACCAGCCACAACAAATCCAACTCTAAGCAAAGTTTGATGTTTGGAATCCTGAACTTCCGGAGAATCAGATTCGTGAGCTTTAGGAGCCTTAGGCGCCTTAGAAAAATTTACAATTTCATTTTCTGATGTTCCCATTAATTTTAATTAAAGGATTTAATTTAAACATTTTTAGATCTTTTTGTCAACATTTAGATTTATGAAAGAAAATACCCATCAATTTTGTAGTACAATACAGACGTCCCTAATTCTTTGCGTTGAGTATATCCGACGAAAAACTAGCACAACAATCCCTAATCAGTAAAGACACATTCGCTAAACTTGTTGATAGATACGAAACAAAGCTTTTGCGATATATTAAGCGTTTAACAGGGCTTCCAACAGATCAGGCAGAAGATGTTTTGCAAGAAACATTCATAAAGATATACAGAAATCTTAATAATTTTGATCCAAAATTAAAATTTTCATCTTGGGCATATCGAATCACACATAATGAATCAATAAATCATGCTAAAAAAATCAAAAAAGTTGTGCCCCTTGAAAACGATGACGAAGATGCAACATCCCTAATCGAAATCCTAGAATCAGACGCTAACGTAGAAAAAGAGGCAATACAAAAAGAAACAGCTCTCAAAGTCCGCGCCGCCCTCTACAAACTCCCAAAAAAATACCGAGATGTCTTAATTTTATATTATTTGGAAGACCAAGATTACGCAGCAATAAGCGACATCTTGAAGAAACCCTCAGGCACGGTTGCAACTTTGTTGAATCGAGCTAAAGCAAAATTTAAACATATATATAATGACTAAAACCAGTAAAAAAATCCTCGACAAGATCGAAAAAGAGCACATTAAGCCAACTCCAAAATGGCAATTTGTTTTGATGCATACTGCTTTGTGGGTTCTTTTTGCTGCTAGTATTATATTTGGTTCAATTGCAGTCAGTGTTGCTCTATTTAAAATCGTAGCAAGTGACTGGACTGTTGTTCCTCGGCTTCCTGGTGGACCAATGATTGTTCTGCCTTATATATGGATCCTAATTCTTGGAATAATGGCTGTTATTGGATCAATTCTTTTTGAAAAAACTGACAAAGGATACAAACATCATTTATGGACAATTGGTATCGCAAGTGTCGGATTATCAATTGTGTTAGGTTCAATATTATTTGCAGTGCGATTTGGAGAAGGAGTCGAAAATGGCTTAAGAGAAAACTTTAAACCATATCGTGAATATCAGGAATTAAGAGAAGAAGTGTTTCACGCACCTGAAAGTGGTGTTTTGCCTGGCCGAATTGTCGAACTACAAGACGACGTTATGATTATGATGGATGACTTCAGCGGTGTACGATGGAAAGTTGATATTACTGATGCAAAAATGCCTGTACGAGAAATCCAAGAAGGCACAATAGTAATTGCAGTGGGTGAAAAAACAAGTAAAGATGAATTTAAAGCAGACTGGATCAGACCAGGAAATGTCATGAAAGATCGCTTAGGGAAGCCACCAAAAAATGGAATGGGAGCTAAACCGCTTACTCGGTAAAGACTAAGCATTATCAATCAATAACTCAATTATTTGCTCTTCTTCAGGATCATCAATTTTTGGTATGATAATCCTCTTCATTGCTTCTTTTACAGTGAGATTAGGCGAATCTTCAAGCTCTTCAATAACCTGCCCACCATCACGTAATGAAAATATAAAGTTGATTTCTGTACCAGCATCAGCAGTGCCCATT
This sequence comes from Patescibacteria group bacterium, assembly GCA_042568205.1. Classification (GTDB taxonomy): domain Bacteria; phylum Patescibacteriota; class Gracilibacteria; order UBA1369; family PNNO01; genus JAUVDZ01. The sequence goes on along the minus strand of JBHPJE010000011.1, from coordinate 14,979 downwards.
TGGGTATCTTTATACTGAACACGCATTTTATTTGCGATTCGAATCATTTCCTTCATGTTTCTAACCATTTTATCAGCTTCAGCGCTTTCAACTTTATCAGCTTCATCACTAGCCACCCCGTCAAAGACTTTTTTCCAATAAGCTTCGAATTGTTTTAAACTTGTCCCTTTTAAAGAATCAACTAACGGGCTGTACATTACTGCTTCATCCATATCATCTTCAGGGTATCCAACATGCATCATTCTTGCTCTTGATCGAATTTCCTGTGGAAGTGGATTTGTTCCGATATAATTTCCCGGATTCATATATCCAAGAATTATAACCGACGGATGCGCTTTAATAACAGTCCCGTCAGGCATAATCAGTTTCCGACGATGATCAAATAAAGGATTCAAAATCTTTGTCACACCAGGAGGAAGTGTATTGATTTCATCAAATGCAATAACTGCACCTGGAGTTTGCAATGCTTTAATAATCGCAGAAGGATTCTTTAAAGTTCCCTTTTCCATATCAAACTCAAAACTAAATTGAACATCTTCTTTTTCTGTTTGTTTATTACAAGAAAATTCAAATAATTCGCGATCAGTAAATTTACAGAAAATATCACCAAGCACATTTTTACCTGCACCAGCTTCTCCAACTAATAGTAAAATACCATTTTGCCTTCGCATTTGCTTCTTTAAAAGACTCGACATTTTTTCAAGATTTCCATTAACTGAACGAGAAATTTTCCATTCCTTATTCATTTCAGGTACAAGAGATCTAACCTTTTCAGCTTCTTCACCAAATAATTCATATTTAGCATCTTCACGATAAAGATCAATAACTTCACGAGTTTCTTTATCATTTTTATCTACTGGAATCGCACCGACATTCGGCATAAATTCTCCACCAAAATTACTTCTAAAAAATAATTTCCCCATTTTTGAATTTCTTCTTAATGGCTCAATAACAACTTCAATCTTAGGTTCTTCAGGTACAAAAACCGGGAATCCAAAGCTAGTTTCCTCTCCACCTTCTTTAATCATTTCAGACTCTACCTGCAATTCATTTTTTCGATCTGCTAAGTTTTTCTTCACCTTTCCCCAAATCCCTTTTCCTGTTTCAGGATCAACTTTTTTAATTCTTTCACGGATTCTCGCAACAAGCGGAGAAGTCTTAAAATACTTATCAATTTCATCTTCAGACTCAAGACTATCAAGCTCATCATCAACAAACTCAACATCCTGATTAATACTTTCAATAAATGCACGTTCACGCATTTTCTCACGTTCTTCTTCAGCCAAAACTTTTTGTTTAATTCGATCACGTGTAGCAGTTCGCAAATCACGTAATCGCTTATGCCAATCTCTTAAAATATCTTTATCATCAATTAATTTGAAAAGGTCATCCATTTTCGCAAGTTCGCGAAGACCATGAGATTCTTCAAGTTTTGCAATTGTATCGATTTCTTCAAATGCAGTTTCAACAGCAACATATTGTTTTTCAAGCCTTTCAAGGATATTTGCCTTAATTTCTTTTTCTTTATTTCGTAATTTCGCACGCAATTCATCAAGGACTTTTTTTGCATCTAGCTCTTCACCATTAAAATCTTCTTTAAATCTTCGACGCTTTTTCATCAAACCTGAAAGCTCTTCTTCCATAGCTTTCATCTCATCAAAATCCTCAGCTTCTTCAGCACGTTTGGCAGTTTCAATAAACTGTTTTTGGATCTCAGCTAATCTTGCCATCCCAAGTTTTTTCTCTAAAAGATCTTCCATCGGAGTCAAAATTTGAGGGAATTCTCTTAAAACAGGCATGACCTGACCAGATTTAAGATCAGCCAATTCCTGTTCAATCATTTTAAGTTCAGCCATATCACCAGAGGCAACATTAATACGATCTTTATACATCCCTTTTATTTGTTTTTTGAATTTTTTTATTCGAGGATCTTCACCTTTTTCCTCAGCAACAACTTCTTCTGTTTCTGCTTGAGTTGCAGCTCGTTCTGCTCTAAGTTTCTCAAGAACAATTTGAATTTCTTCAGGACTTTTACCCTGACCTTCTAACTCGCTAAGCAACTCTTCTTGTTTCTGAGCCTGATCAACTATTTCAACTATTCCTTCTTCAAATTTATTTAAATTTGTTCTAAATGCACGAGGTTTTCCATCTTTCTGAGGAATTATTATAGTCCCATCTTTTGCAATCACAGGTGGTCTCCTTGATTCAACTTCAAAATCATATAAAGCTTCACCTGTTGTTTTAGATAGAATCATTGCTTTTTGCCCTTCATTACTATGAACAGAACAAATAAGTACATTGTTTTGATTATCAATGGAGATTGATCGAACTTCGGAAGGAGCATGAAGCTCTGCAATCATCTTTCCTTGTTTAAAATCCCAAACTTCAATAACCTCAGTTTCATGTTTTGCAAAATAAAAGATTTCAGGGTTTTGTGGATCCTGTGCAAAATCCATAACATGATGAATCATTTCTACTGGGGAATCATCCTTATCATAAATTTCAACTGTATCTATACTTGCTTTTAATTCAACTTGATATTCTAATTCTGGAATCTGAGCAGATTTTTTAGAATCTAAAGTGTGCGGTTTAATAGATGGAAATTTTTTAATATCTTTTTTAAATTCAGACAAATCTGAAAACTGTTGAAATTCCCATTTATTAACAGGAAGTAAGTTCCCAGTCTCATCAACAATTTTATAAACTCCAACGTCACCTTCAACACTTTCAAAAAATAAAAATTGCTTATCTGGAGATAGTAATGTTAACTTAATTGCAACAGGAATCATTGAAACATTTAGTATCGGATTCTTCGATATAGCGTCTTGAATATATTGAACAGTGCAATTTTCATGGGCTCTCTCCAAGTCTTGTTTATAAGAAACATCATCTGGCACTCCCTCAATCCCAGCATCTACTAATTTATCTATTATTGGTTCAATTCTTGTCGTATCAAATTTTCTTTTAAATTCTTCTGGCAATTCAGCATATTGACCATACCTAGTAGATGATGCCGAAAGCTTTGCAATCCAACTACCAAGATCAGTGCGTTTTGCATTCCTTTCACAATATTCGAGATATTCTGACACCATATAACCAAAAGGTAAATTAATTGTATTCCCCTCTTCACATACATCTGTGACAGCTGTAATTACAAAAACAGATGCATCATCAGTCCCATTTACTGGTAGCATCAAACAACTATCTCCATATCTTGTTAAATTATGATTTCCTTTGCCAAGATTAATCAAATCAGGATCAACCTCAGCAACTTTAATCTCAGATTTTAGCTTTTCAATCGGATCACCTTGCGGCTCATGTGATGGACCTTGTTGTTGTGTATTCATTTTTATTTTTTTAAAATTTATAATTTAAAGTGCTTTGCCACTCGACGTAGCACTTGTTTTAATGTTGATTTAGCCTCTGGATGTAGATCTTCAAATTCATCAACTTCAACTGTGTTGTCTTCACCAAATAAATTAATCAATGCTTTTCCTCCAGATCCCAATGCATAAGCAGTAATAATGTGTTTCTTTTTTAAGGCATCAATATAATCAGTCAAAGCCTGACCAGTCATGCCCTCGTTCGCTCCCCCATCTCCAATAAAAAATATTGAACTCAGACACTCAGGATATCTCTTCTTCCCAGCTTTCAACTCTTCATCTGCTTCTTTAAGCACTTTTTCAATATTAGTTCCCCCCGATTTTTTCGAAGCTCTCATCATTTCAACTTTCACTCTACTTCCTTTTTCATTCAATTCCTGACCAAATTTCATTACCCGCTCAGTTCCACTATCAAAAAACGTTATAGAAAACGGAATCCCAAATTCTGTTAAAACATTCGCAAAGAACATTGCTGTTTTCATACTTTCCTCCATTGGTTTCCCTTTCATACTTCCACTTCTATCAATAATCAACTTAACAAACATCTTCGGATCTTCACTTAATTTTTCATGCCGTTTTGAATAAACATCGTATCTTTTTGTAGGAATCTTCTTTGGAAGTTCCTTTTTCATAATTCTCTTCCCTGTTTTATGTGGACCTGCCCATTCTAAATCTGTTTTTTTCGGCAAAAATCTTGCTACAAATTTAACAAATGACTGCAAACCAGTTTTAGCTGCAGTTTCTAGCATTTTCAATTCATCATAAAGAGATTCTTCGCGTTCTTCAAATCCCTCTTTTTGCATAGCAACTTTCTTTTGTTGCGCCTTTGTTTCAATCGATTGTTTTTGCGTTTCTGCCTGTTGTTCTAATTCTTCTCTGTGCTCTTCAGGTATATCAGCATTCTCCATTATTTGATCAACTTCTTCCTGAGTTTTTGCTTCTTTTAATTGTTCTTTAATTGCATCTTTCTTTGCTTCCTGCTCCTTCCGATCTTCAAACTCAAATTTTTCTAGTTCTCGTTTTTTATCTTTTGCATCATCTGCATCATCAGCCTTCGGTACTTGCATATATGTTCCTGTGTCCTCATCCTTAACTGTTTCCATTGATTTTGGAGGATTCTTGTCATTTTCTTCAGCCTGCTGCTTATCTAGTTCGGCTTTTGCAGCTTCCTTTAATGCTTCTTTATCTTCTGGCGACAAACCTTCAACTGCATCAATAATATCCTTCTTTAAGTCTTCAGGTATTTGAGATGGATCGAATTCACCTTGGCCTGGCTGACCTTGTCCTTGTTGCGGTTCTTGACCTTCGGGTGTGCCTGCTTCTCCTGCTTTTCCTTGTGTTTGCCCTTGGATCCCTTCTGGAGATTGGCTCGCTTGTTTTTCTAATTCTTTCATTAGTCTTTTTTTCAAATCTGGTGGAAGTTTGTCAATCATTGGATTCATCTGACCTCCGCCACCTTGTCCGCCTAATGTTGGTTGAGCTTCACCTCCACCGCCACCGCCTGGCTGACCGCCTTCGCCGCCTGGCTGACCGCCTTCGCTACCTGGCTGACCACCTTTTGGCTTAGGCTTTGTAAGTTCATCAATAATCTTATCTTTAAAATTCTGCACTTCTAACTTCTTAATATGAGGCCAAAGCTCATCACGCATAATTAAATAATTCTCTAAAGCTGTATTATTTGGATTAAAAAACCGCTTAGAAATCGGCATAGTTTCCTGCAAAGTTTCAACAACTCGCGGATCCAAATAATTTTTATCCAGATCATCTAAAGTCGCCTGATCTACACACCCAAATTCATCTTTCATCCATTCAAGCATCTCACGAATCCCCAACTGACGATTCAAAGATGACTTCCCAGATCGCATCTCATCCAAAACCATTGGAGTCGCTTTTTCATAAAGAGCTCGCATCTGATCTCGAACTGTATCCGATGGATACATCTCACAATTATTAACCCACGGATCCTCCCGAGCATTCCACGCACTCGCAAAACTCGACGGAAGATATCCATCATCTAAAGCTAACCGCTGACCCTTAGCCAACAGCCTATAATCTGAATTATTCGCATGCCCAACCTCATGACGCGTCACTCCATCAATCTCACCCTCAGTTTTTTCTTCAAACCAGGATTGATCATATGTTAAACTCGTCGGCTTAAAAAGACTCGGATCCAAAGCATCAAATTCCTCTTCAGTAATCTCGCCCTTCAAATACGCTTTCATCTTTTTCGAAAACTCATCATGATTTTGAAATCCCATTGCCCAACCTTCCCCAGGAACCACATTTAACCTATGCGTACCCGAAAACATACGCGCAATTTTAGCCATTCGCAGCTTCATTTTACGAATTTCTTGTGGCGTTCGCTCTGGTTTTTGCGGACCTTCGCTTGGCTGAGCCATATTTTATGCTTAATTTCTACTAAATTATAGCATATTTGTACTTTTTTGTCTATGTTTAAGCTTGTTTACTCGGTAAGAGGCCTTTACTCGGCAAACACACTTTTAACCCGAATAAGGCCATTCCTCAGCACGTCTGGCTAATCCTTTCTTAACTGGATTCTGAGCGATATACTTTATTACTCGAGCTAAGTCCAAATTTGATTTTATTGGTTTATGTTGATATTTTCCTTGAAATACGTGCCCATATTTATCATATTTTTTATTAAACCGACGAGCATATGACTGTTGCCAACTTTTCATAAATTTAGCTATCCTATCTGCAGAATGATCGCTTCGCACTATGATGTGGAAATGATTTGGCATTATACAAAACGAGATCAGCTCAAGTTTAAATCGCTTTTTATATTGCTGAAGCCGTAAAATAAAAAAATTATAATCTGCGCTATCTTTAAAAATAATTCGATCCACAATTGCTCGATTATATATATGGTAAGCCAAATTTTTAATAATTGAAGGATAACGCATGTGCTAAATATACATTTCATAAATAAAATTTTTCTAAAAAAATTTTAAAATTGTTTACCGGGTAAGCACCCTTTACCGAGTAAAGAACTTTTTTTGAAAGAAATTTCACCCCCACATTGTAGTAATTAATGTAAGCCGGCTACTTAAAATATTATTCTTAACATTTTCAAAAATGAAAAACTCACAATGGTTCCTAACAGCAAGTCTTGCCGCGGTAATCGCGTTCACTAGTTTAAGTGTTATAGCTTCAGCTGATGAAGGAGAAATGCCCGCAGACAAACCAATGCAGCAAAACAGAGAAGAAGTAAAAGCTGCAATCGCAAGTGGTGACTACAATGCTTTCGCAGAAGTTGCACCAGAGCAAATGCTCGAAAAAATTACAGCTGATAACTTTGGTAGATTTCAAGAAATGCACCAACACCTTGAAGCTGCAGCAGAAATCGCTGACGAATTAGGCTTAAAAGACATGAAAAAAGGTCAATTCAAAAATATGAAAGGCAAAATGAAAGGGAACATGCAACGCCGGGGGATGAATGAAGATGTGCGTAATGCAATCGCAAGCGGAGACTATGAAGCTTTCGCAGCAGTTGCTCCTGACAAAATGCTTGAACACATCAACACTGACAACTTCGGACAACTTGTTGAATTCCACAATGCAATCGAAAACAAAGATTTCGAAACAGCAAAAGAAATTCAAGAAGAGCTAGGAATGCCTGGACCAAAAGGACAAGGACAAAAAGGGATTCGCTAGAAATAGATAAATACGATTTTGGGGACATAAAAGGGCGGGAGTCAGTTGGCTCTCGTCTTTTTTGTAATATTAAAATTTAATTTCCCTTATAAATCACCTAAGTTTAACAATCAATTTATGCCACTAGATAAACCAGAGACTTCTCCACAAGAACGACTTTTGCATTTTGATGCCTTAGTTACATACTTCAAATCTATATCTGCTGAAGATGCTGAAAACACAGCTCTGCAAGAAGTCCAAATAAGATCTCTTGATATTTGCGAAGGAGATACTACTAAGTTAGATGAAAACGGGCTTCCTATAAATCCTCGTCTTTTTACCGCACTCGAAGACAATATTGCACGATTTTTAAGATTAAATATTTCTTGGAAAACCTATGCTGAAGCAAGAAAACCAGATCCAAATATTCAAGGACAAAGAGATCCTAGCCAGCATGTTACATCGGACAATAGAGGAAAACTTGAAGATGTCATGGATCCAAATCATCCAATTATTGGACCCTATGTTCAGGAATTTACAACAATCACTGATGCGCTTGGAATAACTACTGAATTGACTCGGCATAAGCATAAGATAGAAGATGACCAAACTAGAAATGTGGTATTGGTAAGCTGTTTTAGAATTGGTCGTGATTTAATTGGATTAATCGGAAAGGAAAAATATAATCAGGTGCGTCAATGTATAGATTTAGCTATGTTTCAATATTTCGATGCTGATTTCTTTATATCGCAACCTCCACAGGAAGCTGCAAAAAAGTTTGTAAAAAAATCGCATTGGAATGCTTTGCCTAGAGTTTGGATTGAGGAATTAATGATTTTAGTTGCGAATCCTGAATTAATAGAGCGAATTATTGAAAAAGGTTTTCGATATAAAAAAAATGTGCGACAATTAATCGACAGATTTCGAGCTCAGGATACACCTAAAGAAAATCCCCCTAAGATTCCTCAAAAAGAATATATTGCAATTAATTTATTTAAAGATCCGGATATAAGAGAAAAGTTTGCACCAATTTTTAAAGCTGTAGCAAATTTAGTACTCGATCCTGACACTCCTGAGAGCTTACCAACAATTCATCCAGATTCGATTGATAATTTACATGCTGAAATGTTTTCTTTAAAGAAAATACGCGAGGTTCTTGAATGTTTAAGTAAAAATACAGAATATCCAAAAGAATTAACAGTACTTTTACTTGAGCTTACTTTGCAAATTTCTAAACTGGATCAAACATATAGAAAAGCAGACATTGAAGTGAGAGATAATAGTTCAATGATTGCTGTTAATGAAAGAATGGTAAGTCATGCAAAAGATGCTGCTACTGAAATTCAATGGCAAAATGAAGTAAATAATAATCAAAGAATTACATTAGGAGATATGATTTATATTACTGAAGTTAATATAAATAGATTTGGAGATGTAAATACTAGCGTAAGAGGATTTAATAAACATGGCAGAAAAATCCATTTCCAGGGATTGGCTCCTGAAAATATTGAAGGAGAATTTACAAACAATGCAGATCTTCCAAACGAACACTTGCCAAGAGTACAAGAGCTTATTGAACAAACTATTCAAGATGCACGTGAAAAGAAACGAAAAGCAGATGAACAATTCGTTCCTGCCACCATTAGTCCAAAAGGTTTATTGGATATGTATAAAATAGTTAGATACTTGCATCACATGCTTCAAGTAGTTGCTGAAGATGAAATTAATGAGCAAATTGAATTAATTGAATCTGAAAGAGCAGAATCAACAAGAGAAGAAACTCAAAAACAAGTTGAAGGATTAGATGTCCCAGACCATCCCGAACACTCGAGCTAAAGCAGGAATGGCTGGACCAAAAAGTCAGAAAGAATTCGCCCACCAACGATAAAGATTGGCTCACTTCTTTTATATTTTCCATACAAAGGACTTTCTCGGAGAAACTTTTCACATATATAGAAAAAGGCCGCCCTTGGGGAGAGCGACCTTTGGTGATTTCTCATGCGCGGCGCTCGAAGCGTGCGCATGAGTCCCCTCTAGGTGACGGAAACGCGGAGGATCTTGGCGAGGTCGAAGACGAACTGGCGGTACTGCAGGTGGAAGTACGGAAGATTCTTGAAGCCTTTGCATTGCGACTTCTCATAGTACCGATTGCCGTAGTTGCCATAGTGCACAACGCCGGAAAGCGGTCGATCCGAGAAAGTCGAGACGCCCTTGTGTCCCTTCCAACGCACCCAGACAGACACGAAGGTCTGCTTGAGAAAGCTGGTGCTCTTCTTCTTGTGAGGCGTGCCCACGTTGGAGAAGATAGTGTAGCGCCGGTCCTTGTACTCCACGACCATCCGCCAACTTATACCTGTGGCCAGGTATGCTTGCTCCACCTTCACAAAGTGCTTGCTCGGGTAGGACGGGCCGACCTTGCGCAGCTTGCGAAGCACCTTGAGCACCAGGTCGCGCTTCAGCGCTTTGACCTGCGGCAGCTTCTCGGGGCATTTGGGCTTATCAGGCTCCTTGAGCCGCGGCTTCACCACGATAGGTGGGTCCTTGGGCGGCGGTGGCTTTTCCTTCTCTGCCTTGGGCAAGTCACAGCCAGCGATGAAACTGACCGCGATGATGAGCATCACGATTCTCTGCATGGGTCACCTCCTTTAAGGTGTTGATTGTTTCCGGTAAACAAGGAGGGGATCTGCCCCCTCCCAGTCAGTCTGACAGCAGGGGGTACATTACTCCTTGTTTAAAAAATTTAAAAAGTGCACAAACTTAAAGTTTGGAGAGGATTCTAGGACATTCAGTTAGATTTGTCAACTCCCCCACACCATCTCAAAAACTCGCGCTAAAGTATTTCGAATCGATGCGCTTCTAATATGAACTCCTATCAACTCATCTTTAAAATCAATAATCGCAACTTCATTGTCGTCGCCAATAATAATTTCAGTTTCAAATGGATTTGTCCCGCGAGGGATCAGCTTTGTCTCTCGATTTGCAGTTTTATCAAGAGTTTTATATGCTTTTGCACGGCCAGAATCCTCTACAACAACCCGACTTTTCACTTTTGCCTTAAGTTTATGTTTCATAAATTCCTTTGTAAGGTATCGCTTCAATTCCTTTGGCATTTTCTCAACTGTTAAGAAAACATCCTGGTTCTTGCTGGTTTGTAAAAGTTGTTCATATAAGCTAATTATCCCTTCTGGCCCTTCAAAAATTTGAATTCGCGGACGACCCTCTGCTTGCTTATTTTTCATCATTCTCATCTGTGGAGTGTAGCGTTTAATTGCACGCAGCAAAGCTTCTTTTTGCTCAATCTGATGTTCAACTTTGTCTTCAAAAACTTCAGGATCGAGGGCTGTAAAATATGCTGTCCCCTTTTTTGCAGTTCGCACAATCAGACCTTTTGAGATAAGGCGTTTGATTGCTGAATATGCAGTTGTTCGGTCGATGTGAGTTCGAGCTGCAACTGTTGAAACAGCAGTGTGGCCGTGTTTTAAAAGATCGAGATATATTTCTATATCTTTTTCATTTAGATCGAATGTGTTTTTTAGGATTGGAATGAAGTCAAACATGTTGATGGGGGTTCGACATAAAAAAGGACCTTTAATATAAAGGATCTCTGTAAGTTTGTCAAGACCTGTTGAAAGATTTTCAACATACTTTATCTTTGCTGATGCCTTCTATTGAAATCAATTATCTTACTATTAACTCTCTTTGCAAAATATTTTTTAGCATCTGAGACACATCTACTTCTTTGTGATCCCGTTCCTTTAACCGCACACTCTTCAAGCCATCCAGCATGAAGTTTCGCAAATTTAAATAATTCTTGATAACCATCTCTTTCATCTACAACAACCTGAAGCGCTCTTTTATATCTAGCTACTTCTTCTTTATTATGCCCTGCTGCAGTATCAAGTTCAGCATTCTTCTTTTGATTTGTTATGACAAGAATCGCTGTTGATCCGGCAATGAGACTTATTCCTAAAATTCCTACAAGGATAGTTCTAAAATTTGCATCTTTCAAAGCCTTTTGCAATCTCGTGTTTTCTTCAATTAACTTTGGTCCTGCAACAGCTTCCATCATTGCTTCACTCAAATATAAAGGAACCCCATCATCAGGATCAATTGGTAAATTTCCATTAATTTCATTACCATTTTCCATAATTATTTTTTCTTAAGAATTTTTCCACCTTTTCTATGAAATTTTTGCATTAATCTGTTTGTATGAACAAAATCAAATGAATCAGCTTTGCCAGCACAATCCTTTCTTTTCCCTGAATCAGGCTCTTTAGCACATTTTCTCATCCATCTGGCATACTTAATTTGCGTATTAAATAAATCCTGCAAAGTATCTCTTTCAAGCGAGGTCATAAGTAGTTCTTTCTTTATCTTTTCTAATTTTTCTGAATCTTTCTTGCCACTTCCACCAGCAACGATCGCCATCAATGCTGCCCCTAAACCAGCTGCAATTGCTCCTGCCACAACAAATCTAGTATTTGCCGCTTTGTTTTCTTTTTTTAAATTTATTATTTGCTCTAATAAACTTAGTTGATCATTAGCAATTACATCTGCCATTGATTCAATATCAATTGGCTTGGTGCTTTTCATTCCATCACCATTTTCCATAATTTATGGTTAATATTTGGAAAAGATATAAACAAAAATCCCCAAAAACATTACAAACTTGCGAAAAATCTCAATTTCCCCTATCATTTTTTCAAACTTAATCCTCATGAAAATGAAAAAACTTGTACTGATCGCAATCGGACTATCTCTAATTATTTCAGGTTCAGCTTTTGCTTTTTCTGATGTGCCTGAAGATCATCCAAATTATGAAGCAATACAATTGCTCGAATATCACAATGTAATCCAAGGTTATCCTGATGGGACTTTTAGGCCTGACCAACCTGTTAACCGGGTAGAAATCCTGAAAATTCTTTTACTGGGAAGTGATGTTGATATTTTAGATAGTTTTGATGATTTTTCTTATAGCGATACTGATAGTTCACAATGGTATGCAGAATATTTAGCTACGGCGGATGATATGGGAATTGTTGGAGGATATCCTGATGGATCTTATCAGCCATTAAAAACAGTAAATCTGGTTGAAGCTTTAAAGATGATTTATCAAACGCATTATAAAGTTAATGATCTTTTGCCAACTTTGCAGGCATATCTTGATGGTCCATATAATGATACAAAAGGAGAAAATTGGTTTAATTCATATCTTTGGGCAGCACGAAATAATAATCTCGTAACTCCGGATCGTGATGGGAACATCCATCCAAATAAAGAATTAACTCGTGGAGATCTGGCTGAATTAATGTATAGAATGGATTGGATTAATAGCTACAATGACCGTCGGATTTCACTTGATCAACCACTGATTAAAAGTTATAGAAAAGACCTTACTCTTGATAATTTAGATGTTGATAATCAATCTGATGCATTCGATTTTGAAGCTGACTGGGAGGATATTGCCTTTCCTTCAAGCGACATCTGGCTTGGATCTTTATCAATAAATGGATATTGGACTCGTTCTGTTGACTGGTGGGTTATTGATATGACAGAACTTTCTGAATATGAAGGAATGGAAACGGAAGAAATTTTTGATGCTATTAGAGAATGTCCCGAAGAAGGTTACGCTCAAGTTGACGACCCTGACGGAGATGGCTTTGGTGAGCCAAGAAGAGCATATGCGGGGGGAGTATTTTGCTTGAGAACAAACGAATACAACTATGCAAAAGTGCAGGTAATCGATGCGTACAGTGAAGACTTTGGGGATGATAAATTTATGAAATTAAGGTATATTTATAGACCCGATGGATCTCGTGAACTTCCTTAAAAATGCTAGATTGGTTTGCCACTTACATTGTATATGAAATATTAAAGCTTCCTGCTGAAGATAATTTAGCTGAGGCTTTGCACTTTTTTATATACGACAGCATTAAAATCTTACTTTTAATCTTTGCTGTTGTATCTGCTATTGCCTTTGTTAGAACGTTTTTTAAACCTGAAAAATTAAAAACATTTATGGAAAAAGCCCGATTTGGAACAGGCAATTTAGCTGCAGCAGCTTTTGGCGCAGTTACTCCTTTTTGTTCGTGTTCATCAATTCCATTATTTTTAGGATTTATTAAAGCACGGATTCCATTAGGAATTGCGTTCTCATTTTTAATAACTTCGCCACTTGTTAATGAAGTAGCTTTCGTAATTATGGGTGGATTATTCGGATGGAATTTAGCGCTTCTATATGCGGGTTCAGGGATTTTGCTCGGTGTTGTAGGAGGATTGATTTTGGGAGCAATGAAAATGGATAAATACATAATTTTAGAAGACAATGGCAATGGCAAAAAAGAACAAAAAATGCCTGACAAATTTAAAGAGAAAATAACATACTCCCTTCGTGAAGGTTACAAAACTTTTAAAAAATTACTTCCTTATGTTTTAGGAGGTGTAGCAATTGGAGCATTAATCCACGGATTCGTACCTCAGGATGCAATCATGCAATATATAGGACAGTACAAAATTTTATCAGTTCCAATCGCGGTTGTAGTTGGAATTCCAATTTACGCTGGATGCTCAACAGTTGTTCCTTTAATTTTCAGCATCACAGCAAACGGCGTCCCTTTAGGTACTTCTTTGGCCTTAATGATGTCAGTTGCAGGACTATCACTTCCTGAAGGAATCATTCTCAAAAGAGTCATGAAATTCAAACTCCTTGGTATCTTTTTTGGGATGGTAGGAGTTGGAATTATCCTAATCGGAATTCTATTTAATTTGCTTACAGTCTAATCACAAATCTTCATCGGCTCATTACTAATTGCCTTTGCGTAATGCACAGTTAAATAGTACTTATTTTCATCATCATCAGCCGCTGCACCGAATCCAATAATATTATAATTTGAACTAACCATGCTGTCGTAGTGAGCAGTGTAGTCTGTGCCTTTTTCTTCTATAAAAAAGTTGAATCCTTTTTTAACTGCATCTGTAAATTCCTGTGTGCAATCTGTAGCATTAACATCGCAATTATAATATTCCCAAGCTATATTTTCACTGTACATTCCATCTTCAAATTCTAATCCAAGATCGCTGAACCAAGCCATTATCCCGTAGTAATCATAGTAGTCAGTTGTGCCATCTCTTTTATGATCCATGTATCCACGGTCTCGAGAAGTTTTACTCCATTGCGTTGCAGTTCGGTTCAATTGATCATTATATGTGTACTCATGAAGACCCAAAGATCGACGTTCTGTGTTGTACCATTCAAGCCACTCCGCGCGCACTTGATCCATATCAATATTTGCAGGCAAATCCTCACCTAAAGGTTGGCAAGGTTCAGGATCAAACTCAGTTAAAGCTGGCTGATCATGCTTTTCCTCCATTATTCTCCAAATCATTTCTGCCATCTGGCCTCGAGTCACATCATCTCCAACATTTGAAAAAGTGTCCGGAATATATTTTTCTGAGATTAGAGTTTCTGTAAACTCGCTATACCAATCATCGCCAACAGGATCCACCTTCGAAATCTCAAAAACATTCACTAAAATCTTAGCTGCCTCAGTGAGTTTTATGTTATTTGCAGGCCCAAAACTGCCATCTGGATATCCACTAATAATACCTTCGTCTTTTGCATAACAAACATAAGATGAAAACCATTGCTCAATAGAAAAATCATTAAAACAAGCAGCCGCAGAATCAGTTGGATTCTCGCCGGTCTTTGCTTCAATTAAAATTTTTGTGAATTCCGCACGGTTGATTGGATTGGCAGGTCTGTATGTGCCATCTTCATATCCTTCGACAATACCAGCGTCAGTTATGTAATCGATTGCTGTGTTGTTTGAGACATCGGAATAAGCAAGAGCTACAGGGATTGAGATTGCGAGAACAAGTAGAGATACAATAAATTTATTCATTATTATGATGTTAATTATGCATCCATTATAACGAATAAATC
>JBHPJE010000010.1:0-32942 GCA_042568205.1 Patescibacteria group bacterium | reverse complement strand
GCGTTGTAAAGCAGTGTAATTTACTAATGGTTTATCTGAAATAACTACTGCACAAGCATGTGTTCCTGCATGTCGTACTGTTCCGTCAAGATTAGCCGCTATATCTAAAA
Organism: Patescibacteria group bacterium; assembly: GCA_042568205.1. Classification (GTDB taxonomy): domain Bacteria; phylum Patescibacteriota; class Gracilibacteria; order UBA1369; family PNNO01; genus JAUVDZ01. The sequence goes on along the minus strand of JBHPJE010000010.1, from coordinate 32,832 downwards.
GTTTTTTTGCTCGATCTTCACTATCATAAACGGCACTTAAATCCGGATCATTATGAATCGATTCTTTTAAAGGTGCATGTTTCCCTAAAATTGTTGGCGGAATAAGTTTTGCTAATCGATCAACTTCCGCATAAGGATAACCTAAACCACGGCCTACATCTCTAACAACTGCCTTTGCTGTCATTGTTCCAAATGTAATAATTTGAGCAACATTATCACGGCCATATTTTTCAACAACATAATCTAAAACTTCATCCCGGCGTGAATCAGCAAAATCAATATCTATATCGGGCATTGATACACGTGCAGGATTTAAAAATCTTTCAAATAAGAGTCCATATTTAAGAGGGTCAATAGTCGTTATGTCCAATGAATAAGCGATAATTGCACCTGCCGCACTTCCACGGCCAGGTCCAACTAAAATACCTTGTTCTTTTGCAAATCTTACGAAATCATGAACAATCAAAAAGTATGTATTGAATCCCATTTCATCAACAACTTTTAATTCAAATTCTAATCTTTCTCGTGCAGCTTGTAGTTCTTCTTCTTTGTATTTTTTCTTTAAACCTTCTTCACAGAGTTTTTTTAAGTAATCTTTTGGATTATCATTTTGTGGAGTAGGGAAAGTAGGAAGTAAGTGTTTTCCAAATTCAAACTCTATTTCGCATCTATTAGCAATTTCTATTGTATTTGAAATAGCTTCAGGAGTTTCTTTAAATGATTCCTTCATTTCATCAGGGGATCTCAAAGAAAAGTCTCCTGTATATCTCATTCTATCTCCATCCTGAACACTTTTGCCTGTTTGAATACATAGGAGTACATCATGAACTTCAGCATCTTCTCGATTCACATAATGTGCATCATTTGTTGCAATGAGAGGTGTGTTAGTTGCTTTAGAAAGTTCTATTAATTTTTTATTTACAATCATTTGATTTTCAATTTCAGGATGATCTTGCATTTCTAAGAAGAAATTCTCTTTTCCAAAGATATCTTGATATTGTTTTATTGATTCTATAGCTTTTTCTTCACTATTTTGAAGTATTAAACGAGGGATTTCACCTCCAAGACAAGCAGTTGAAGCTATCAAACCTTCTGAGTGCGCTTTTAAGAGACCAAAATCCATTCTTGGTTTATAATAAAATCCTTCTAACTGTGCTTTTGAAGAAAGTTCCAATAAATTTTCATATCCTTTTTTATTCTGTGCTAATAAAACAAGGTGAAATGGCTTATTTGAGAGCCCTCCTTCTTTATTGAATCTTGAATCAGGGGCTATATATGCCTCAACACCTATTATTGGTTTGATATCAGCTGTTTTACATGCTTTATAGAATTCAATTGCTCCATACATTACTCCATGATCAGTTAAAGCAATAGCTGGAGAGCCTTGTTCTTTGGCCTTCGCAGCTATATCTTTTGGCTTACCTAAACCATCAAGCATACTGTAGTGACTGTGCACATGGAGGTGAACAAAAGACATATCAAGACTGTTAAGTTGGGCAGAAATGATAATAACCTTACCAAAATCTTTTTACAATATTATTGGTTATTGGCTCTTTACATTTAAGCCGAAAAATAGTATAATAAAGACAGTTAATTTAAAATAAATAACAAAAAACAAAATGGAAGACACACAAATGCCATCGGCAGGTGTTCCACAAACACCTCAGCCAGATGCAAATCCAAACCCTGCTAGCGCACCAGCGCCAGCACCTTCTTCACCTAAAAAAGGTGGAGTTATTATGAAAGCTTTAATCGGAGTATTCGCAATCGCCCTCGTAGGTTTCGGAGGATGGTATGCATATAACTCTGGAATTTTCGGAGCTTCTGAAGACAATCCTCCTTCACTTTCTTTAGGTGGAGCAGGTTTCCAAGGAAAATCTGTAGAAACTACTTACGGTTTTCTTCAATATGATGCTGCTGATGTAAGTAGTTATCAAGAACCAGCTGGTTCAGTTTATCAAACATCTCGAGCAGGTATTAGATTCTTTTATCCAAAGGGTGATACAACTATTGGAGAGATCGAGAGTGCATTTAAGCCAATTGACGGCATGAAATTTCTTTTTGCATTTTATGATGCAGAAGTTTTATGGCCTGGAGACCCTGAAGGCAAAAAGAAAGGATGTTTTGTAACTTATCCTGTGGGGCCATATGAACATACTTGTTTAGGAACTTTAACAACTCCTATAGAAAAAAATAGAGCCTTTATAGCTATTACGGACATTCCAGGTGTTGCTAATGCAGCGCCAGTATATGAATATGATTCTAGTTTATTAGGTGATGCAAAAACTTTATCAGATACATTAATTTTACCAAATCTTAAAGGATGGACATTACAACCTTTTGCAGCTGATATGGATTTAACAGATTCAAAAATCAGAAGCGTATGGACTCAAACAAATGCAGCAGAAATTAAAACTAAAGTTACAGACGTATCTACTGTTGATCCTACAAGTGAATATAAAATGATGTGGCTTAAACTAGGTGATCCTACTTCTGCAGGTACTGCTTCTACTGGTGGTGGAACTTGTGGTGATGGAACTAAAGACGCAGGTGAAGCTTGTGATGATGGTACAAATAATTCAGATACTGCAGTTGATGCTTGTAGAACAACCTGTGTTGCTGCTTCATGTGGAGACGGTGTTGTAGACGCAGGAGAAGTTTGTGATGATGGTTCAACTAATTCAGATACTGTAGCAGATGCTTGTAGAACAACTTGTGTAGCTGCTTCGTGTGGTGATGGAGTTGTGGATGCTGGAGAAGTTTGTGATGGAACTGATTGTGAAGCAGATTGTACTGCACTTCTTACTACACAAACATGTCCAAATAATATAAAAGAAGGTACAGAAGTTTGTGATGGTACAGATTTAGATGGAAAAGATTGTACTGACTATGTTACTGGTTCAACATTTAGCGAAGGCACATTAGGTTGTGTTGCTGATTGTTCAGCATATGACACTTCTGCTTGTGCAGAAGGCGTACCTTCGGGTGGAGAAGCTGATTTTTGTGGTGATGGAGTTAAAGGAGATACTGAAGCATGTGATGATGGAAATACTGAAGATGCAGATGCTTGTTTAAATAGTTGTGAAGTTGCTATTTGTGGAGATGGGATTTTAAGAACAGTATATCCAGCAGTTATTTTTGACGAAACTAAAAAAGGTGGTACAATTAGACGAGAAAAATGTGACGATGGTACAAATAATTCAGACACTGTCGCTGATGCTTGTAGAACTACTTGTGTGCCTGCTTTTTGTGGAGATAATGTTGTAGACACAGGAGAAACTTGTGATGATGGAAATACAGTTGATGGAGATGGATGTCCCGCTGATTGTAAAGATGAGGTTATTATCAACTATCTAATAGGTGGGGTTAATATGAACTATTTATTATCTACTAGTGTTTCATATATTGAAAATTTAGCTACTGCTACAATTAATGGGAAACCATTAACTCTAAATTATACTAGATATGGAGATTTATATAGAACTAGAGATCATGATTATTTAATTGCTCAAGCAGTTGCAGCTATTAAAGTCACTCCTCAAGGAGATGCAAATCATTATATTTTTGGTGATATCAATATTAATACTGAAGGAGCCTTTAAACATCCTAATGGTACTACTGGTCTATTAACTGAAAATTTCTGCGCTGGTACAGGTGCATGGAGAACTGTAGTATTATATGAAGGTTCTGATGGGACTATTAAAGAAGCATATACTATGGAAGATGTGAATAAAGACGGTACATTCACTTATGTAGGTTCCACTGAAAATAAAGAAGCCGTATTTATGGAACCAGGTAAGGAATATGTATTAGTAATACTAATGAATGATATTAATTGTGGTTTTGGCAATGATATGACACCTATTAGTCATACTATGATCCCTTCATTTGATTTAGTTGATCATACAAATAATAAAGTTACTTATTCAGAAGATGGTTACAGTAATGATATTGATACAAAATTTACTGAATGGACTGAATAATTAAAACATTGAAAATAAGCCCTACCAATTAAGGTGGGGCTTTTTTGTTGTTCTTTGGTGCCGGGAAGAGGACTCGAACCTCCACGGATTGCTCCACTAGTTCCTAAGACTAGCGCGTCTACCAGTTCCGCCATCCCGGCATATTTCAAACAGCCATGCTAATTTATCAAATCCTTTATTCTTCGTCAATAAATTGTCAAAAATCCTTAATATAAAAAACTAAAAAAAAGATTTGACAAATAGTCAAGAATCGATTAATATAGGTGACCAAATAACTTTTTAAAACAATTTTGCAACATTATCAATATTCTTGCTTGACATAACAACACTTTACCAATAACATACTAGCACCTTAGCCAAAAACCCCCTTAATTATGAATACATCTAAAACCCAACAAAGCTCACGTAGCGTTTCCATAAGTAAGCTTAATCTAGCTGAAATTCTTGATGATATGTTCCTTGTTCTTACAGATAAAGAAAAGGATGTTATTGTAAAGAGATTTAGCCTGAACAATCAGCCTAAAATGACTTTAGAGAAGATTGGACAACAATTTTCAGTAACTAGAGAAAGAATCAGACAAATTGAGAAGATTGCTTTAGGAAAGCTAAAAAGAACAGTTCAGAGTACTAAATTGAATGAAATTAGCGAATTAGCACTAGAGTTGATTCAAAATAAAGGTGGTGTGAGCACAGAAACTGGGTTAATTAGCGAAATTCTTAATATTATTGTAAGTTCAGAAGATGTAGATGCAAATATCATTAGATTAGCTTTAAATATCACACCAGAACTAAATAAAACTGAGAAAAGTAATATTTATTATCCATTTTGGAGAACGAGCGATCTTCCTGAAGCAACAGTTAAAGCAATCGTAGAAGCAGGTATCTCTCAAATGAATAAAAATTCAGATGTGATCGATCATGAATCATTAGCAAAAGATATCCAAAAAGCACTTAAATCAAAAAGTATCACTATAGAAACATCAACAATCATTTCAGCACTAGAAGTAGATCAAAGAGTAAAACGTCTTAAAGGTGGATTTGGTTTAATGAGCTGGAGACATATCAATCCAAGATCAATCAGAGATAAAGCATATATCATCTTAAAAGATAAAAAAGAACCATTACATTTCATTGAAATAGCAAATAATATTTCAGAAGCTGGATTTGATAAAAAAGTTGTAACCACTCAAGCTGTTCATAATGAATTAATCCGATACGATCAATTCGTTCTAGTTGGACGTGGTCTTTACGCACTTAAAGAGTGGGGTTACAAAAAAGGAACAGTAGCCGATGTGATCGAAGGCTTACTTGATAAGAAAAGTCCTTTAAGTAAACAACAAATCATTGATGGTGTTATGAAACAAAGACAAGTTAAAAAAGGTACTATCTCGCTTAATCTACAAAAGAACGCTCACTTCGTTCGTGTGGGTAGAGCAATGTACTCACTTGATATGAAGAAAAAATAAAGCTATATTTCAGGCATGAATCCTGAACTAAACCATACTGGCAAACAAGCAATTTATTGTGAAGGTCAAACCTTTCAAGGAAAGGTGCTTATCGCACAACACTCTACAAATACCGAATGGGGATGGGAGTCATTTTTACTTGAACCATTAGTAGATATTGGTGATATCCGAGCTCGCAAAAAGTTTAAAGTAGATAGATTATTGAATTGTGATGATCAATATAATTGGACTTTAACAATAGACATATGAATGATTGCTTGTTTTGTAAAATTATAGGTAAGGAGATCGATTCAGAAGTCGTACATGAAGACGATACATGTGTGGCTTTTAAAGATATCAATCCTAAATCAAGAGTTCACCTTTTAATTGTACCTCGAAAGCACATTCCAAAGATTTCAGATATGGAAGAAGGGGATGAGCAAATAATTGGTCACTTAATCAAAGTTGCTAAGGATCTAGCTGAAAAACACGACTGCAAAGGATATCAGCTGCTATTTAACGTAGGTAAAGAAGCCGGTCAGATCATTTTTCATGTTCATCTGCATTTGATGGGGCATTAGGTAGAAACTAATTCTAATGAAAGGTCTTTTGGTTTAATATTTTGTGTTAATGCACCCATTGATATGATATCAACACCAGACCGGGCATATTGTTGAAGTGTTTTTGAATTAATACCTCCAGAAGCTTCAAAAATAAGGTTATCGTAGCAATTATTATTTTTAAGTTTTGATATTTGCGCTTCAATCTCTTTTGGAGTCATATTATCAAACATAATAACTGCTGGTTTTGGTATTCTGCCTTCGTTTTGCATTGATATAAGCTTTTTTGCGGCATTTAATACTTGAGTTTTATCATCAATTTCTAATTCGAAAAATTGATAATCGTTTTTAGGAGGTTCAAAATTATCTAAAGTATCAAGGATGTCATTATTATTAAAAGCTATATGATTATCTTTTATTAAAATCGCATCTTCTAAATTTAATCTATGAGTACCGCCTCCACCTAAAGTGACTGCTTTTTTGTCTAATAATCCCCATGTTGTTTTTCGAGTTGGAACAACTAAGATTTCATGATCAGCATCTTTTGCTTTATCTGTGAGGATTTTTGTGTTCGAAGCAATGCCACACATATGTTGAAGAAAGTTGAGAATTGTTCGTTCAACTTTAAGAATTTCTTTTACATCACCTTTAATTTCTAAAAGAATGTCATCTTTTTCAAATTCACTTCCATCTTTAAAATTACTAACAACTTCGAGTTTTTGGAGTCTTGGACGGAATTTTTTATCGCTAGTCATCAAAAAGTATACAATTTCAGCGCTTCCAGCCATCACCCCTGGTTCATTAGCATAAATTCGAGCAAGAGCCTCTTTATTCTCGTGGATTACGCACTTAGAAGTAATATCACCATTTTCTCCAAGATCCTTTTCTAATTCAAGAAAAGTAAATTTAAAAACCCACTGCTTAAAAATTAAATTATCCAGAGTTAATTTCTCTTTTTGATTGAATAGTTTTCTGGCAATTTGAGCACGTTGTTTTTTCATGGTAAGATTTGGCACCGGACTAACAACTTTCTTATATCATGCTTCCTGAAAAATATAAAGAGTTATCTGATGAGCAAGCCATTCCTTTAATTCAAAAAATAAAGGATGCTTTGGGTGATAAGGTGATGATTTTAGCACATCATTACCAAAGAGACGAGGTTGTTAAATTTGCAGATGAAATAGGGGATTCACTTTATCTTTCAATGAAGGCCGCAAAGTCTACAGCACCTTTTATAGTTTTTTGTGGAGTTATGTTCATGGCAGAGACTGCGGACATGGTAACTGATGATTCAAAAACAGTGATTTTACCTGATTTAAATGCAGGTTGTCCTATGGCAGATATGGCTTCTGTACGTGAGGTTGAGCAAGCATGGAGAGAGTTAGGGAAATTTGAAGACTTGAGCGAATTTATTCCAATTACTTACATAAATAGCAGTGCAGAAACTAAAGCTTTTTGTGGTAGAAACAATGGTCTAGTTTGCACATCGGCAAATGCTGAAAAGATAATTAAATGGGCCTTTGATGAGGGAAAAAAGATTTTCTTTTTTCCTGATGAGCATTTAAGTTCGAATACTGCAGATAAACTTGGAATTAACGAAGTTGCAGTTTGGGAAAGGGGAATGGAGAATGGTGGATTATCTTCAGAAACTATAAAAGATACTAAGATTTTAGTTTGGAATGGATATTGCCCGGTTCATGTTCGATTTAAACCAGAAAATATAGAAGATTTAAAAGAACAAAATCCTAATATAAAAATTTTAGTACATCCAGAAGTGCCGAAAGAGATAGCTCAAAAAGCAGATTTAATTGGATCAACAGGTTTTATCGTAAAAACTATCGAAGAAGCTGAAAAAGGATCAGAATGGGCAATTGGTACTGAAATCCATCTCGTTAACAGACTTGCTAAAGAACACCCAGATAAGAAAATTCAAGCAATAGGTGGACCGGTTTGCATGTGTTCTCATATGGATAGAATTTCTCCACAACATTTGCTCTGGGTTTTTGAAAATCTAAATGAAGATAAAATTGTAAATCAAATTAAGGTTAATTCAGACACAAAAAAAAGCGCCTTATTAGCGCTAGATAGAATGTTTGAACTTTCTTAAGATTTATTTCTTTCTTTTACATGAGTAATCCAAAGATTTCTAATTGTATCTGCAGTAGCTGATGCAAGATTTGAAAGAAGTCGTTTTAATTCTCTTAAAGCTTCTACAAGTTTGTTTAGATTTTCAGCATCAATTGGGCCTTTTTGTCTCATAACATGTTTAACCTTTTTATTTAAAACCTTCATGTCTTTTTTTAATTGTTTCTTAACTTGAAAAGTCATTTTTGTAACTGGTGGGAATGCAGGCTTAGCAGGCGTTCCTGCAGTTGAACCTGCACTTTGCGTCATAGAAACTCCAGTATCACCTTCTTTTCGTTTTTGTTCTGATTCAGACACATGACCACTTACTTCTTCAGCACCCTCAATAATTTCTCCAGCTTCTAATCCAACAGAAATACTAGCTTCTTTTACCTCTTTAGCTTCTTGCCTCTGTTTAGGGGCTTCAGGTGCTTGAGGTTTTGGAGCTTCAGGTGCAATACCACCGATTTTTTGTTTATTATCTGCCATAGATTCTATTAGTACATCATTACATTATACGTGATTTTGGCTTTTTTATCAATCAGGTTTGTGATATATCTATTTAAGATTATAACCTAAATTGCAGTGAAAGAAATAGAAAAGGCCTACGAGGCGAAACAGTTTGAAGATTCTATATATAAGAAGTGGGAAGAAAGTGGCGTCTTTACTCCAGAAATTGATGAGGACAAGCCATCTTTTACTATTTCCATGCCACCTCCAAATGCTACTGGAACTCTTCATTTAGGACATGCTTCTATGCTTGCAATTGAAGATATAATGATTAGATACAAACGAATGCAGGGATTCTCTACTTTATGGCTACCTGGTACTGACCATGCAGGTATAGCAACTCAAAATAGAGTAGAAAAAAATCTTGCAGAAGATGGAAAAAGCCGACATGATTTAGGTCGTGAAGATTTTTTAAAAGAAGTTGATAAATTTGTAGATGAATCTCGAAATACAATAAAGTCTCAAATTAGAAAAATGGGATCTTCATGTGATTGGACTCGCGAAAGATTTACATTAGACAAAGGTCTTTCAAAGGCCGTTAGATCGATCTTTACAAAGATGTATCACGATGGACTTATTTATAAAGGTGATCGAATTGTAAATTGGTGTCCACGTTGTTCCTCAACACTAGCAGATGATGAAGTTGAATATAAAGAAGTAAAAGACAAACTATATTGGATTAAATATGGCCCTTTTGTATTGGCTACAACCAGGCCAGAAACTAAACTAGGAGATACTGCGGTTGCTGTTCACCCAGACGATGATAGATACAAGGATATGGTTGGAAAAAATTATATGATTCCAGGAGTTTTAGGAAAATTTGAAATTACAGTTGTTGCAGATAAAGAAGTTGATCCTGAATTTGGTTCTGGCGCAATTAAAGTTACTCCTGCTCATAGTTTCGCAGATTTTGATATTGCTAAGCGACATGGTATTGAATCTAAATCAGTTATAGATGAAGAAGGGAAGATGAAAGATAATTGCGGAAAATATGCAGGAATGACTACTGGGGAATGTAGAAAAGAGATAGTAAAAGATATGGAAAAAATGGATTTAATGGAAAAGATAGAAGATTATGATCATAAGCTTTCAATTTGTTATAGATGTAAAACCACTATAGAACCTTTAATTTCAAAACAATGGTTTGTGGCTGTAGATAAGCCAGTTATTGAGCATGATGGGAAGCTTAAAACTATCAAAGAACGATCAATTGAAGTTGTACGTAATGGAGAAATTGAAATAATCCCAGAAAGATTTAATAAAACATATTTTAATTGGATGGAGAATTTGCACGATTGGTGTATATCACGTCAGATTTGGTATGGTCATCAAATTCCGGTTTGGTATTGTTCAGATTGTAATGAAGAGATAGTTGCAGAAGATGCTCCATCAGAGTGTACTAAGTGTAAAACCAGCAATTTAAAACAGGATCCCGATACATTAGATACTTGGTTTTCATCTGGTTTATGGACATTTTCAACTTTAGGTTGGCCTGAAGAAACCGAAGATTTAAAATATTTCCATCCAACTACAGTTTTAGAAACTGGATACGATATACTTTTCTTTTGGATTGCAAGAATGATAATCATGACTACTTACGGAATTAATGAAATCCCTTTTGAAAAAGTTTATCTACACGGCTTAATAAGAACTCGAGATGGTCAGAAAATGTCAAAATCAAAACCTGAAACCTGCATAGATCCTTTAGACATGATTGAACAATATGGGACTGACGCTTTACGTTTAAGTATGGTGATCGGATCAACCCCAGGTAATGATTTGCGGCTTTATGAAGAGAAAATCGCTGGATACAGAAATTTTGTGAATAAGATTTGGAATGCATCTAGATTTTCATTGATGAATGTGAAAGACGAACATTTAGAGGCGGAATTTGATCCAAAGAAACATATCGTTTCAAAAGCTGACAAATGGATTATTACTAAACTGCAGTATCTGATTAAGGATACTACTGAAAATATGGAGAAGTTTAATTTCTCTGAAGCTGGTACAAAAATTTATAACTTCACATGGGGTGAACTTTGCGATTGGTATGTTGAACTTTCAAAAGGTGAACATTTAAATCCACACGTGCTTGTGTTTGTTCTTAAAAATCTTTTAAAGCTTCTTCACCCATTTATACCATTTGTAACTGAAGTTCTTTGGGACCATCTTAAAGAAGATAAAATGTTAATAGCTGAATCTTGGCCAACATTTAATAAAGATTTATTGTTTGATAAAGAAGTTGAAGAAATGGAACTTTTACATCAAATCATATCCGATATACGAAGTGCTCGCGCTGAACATACAGTTGAACCTGTTAAACAAGTTCATGCTGTAATTTATGCAGGAAAATATAAAGACTTCTTGGAAGAAAAACGTGAACCATTAATGAGAATGGCCAGAATAGGGGAGCTTTCGATATTTGAAAAGGGAGAAAAACTAGATCATGCTATTGCACTCCTTACCCCTCATTACGAGGTATATTTACCATTACACGAACTAATTGATGCTGATAAGGAAAAGAAGCGTCTAACAAAAGAATTAGACAACTTAAAAGGATTTGAAAAGACCCTCGAGGGTAAATTAAAAAATGATGGATTTATAAATAGTGCACCACCAGAAGTAATAGATAAAGAAAAAAAACGTCTAAAAGAAACTCAAGAATCAATTAAGAAAATCGAAGGCGAACTAGCTCATCTTTAAAATTTGTGGTATAATATATTAAAATAAAAACAAACAATGACTGACGAAAAAGCTCAAGGAATTGAGCAAATCAAAGCATTAATACTTCAGGATAAGCTTAAAGAAGCTTATGATCATTGTAATAAATTATTACTAAACTTTCCTGAATCGTATCGTCTAGTAAGATTCCAACAGAAAATTGAGAAGCTTGTTTTTAAGCAAAACCTGGCTTTAGTGAAAACTGAATTAAAAGAACTTAAACCCTTATGGAAAGAAGAAAAATATGAAGATATTTTAAAGAAATTAGCTGAGCTTCAAAAATTTGTACCTGGTTATGCTGCTGTAGAGAAGGAAATCCAAAAGGCTCAAAAATTATTGTTAAAAAATAAGCAACATATGCAAAAGGATGTTCTTACTCAGTACATGGGACAAGCTGAGGTACATATGAAAAATAAAGCCTACCCAGCTGCAATAACAACTCTTAAACGAGTAATTATGAAGCTTCCTGATTATGAACCTGCTATGCAAATGCTTACAGAAGCGCGAGAATTTCATATAAAAAAGGAAATTGAAGATAACAAGTTTTTATTAAATGGAAAAGAATTTGATAAAATTGCTGATTTTATTAAACATTTAAAAACGATTGATCCAAAATCAAAAGAAATTAAAGCATTAGTTAAAAAACTTTCTAAGAAAGAAGAGATGGCTCATAAATTTAAAAAAATGGACTTTGAATATAAATCATTCGAAGAAATTCAAATCCTATATCAAAAAAGAAAATATGAGCCAGCAATTAAAGCGTTGGAAGAATACATAAAAGTTGATAAAGATAATTTTAAAGCTCTTGAACTTCTTGATAAAGCACGAAAACAATTCGACAAAATATTATCTAAAGAAGTTTTTACTAAGATTAAGCAACTTCAAAAAAAGTTTAAGAAACAAAAGCATGAAATGCCTAAAGAGTTTATTCGTTTATAAACTTATTATTTTTTCTTAGCTAATTTGTATTGCTCACGACCAACACGTTCGAAAACTGGTTTGTTCTTTAAGTTAAGAATGATTGTAATTTTCTTAACTTGTCTTTGTTTAAGAACTTCCTTAATGATCGCGTCTTGTGATTTAGCTTTGCCGTCTTTTAGAACGTCTGTAATGATATCAGCAACAGTTCCTTCAACATAACCCCATTCTTTAAGTGCGTAGATCCCACGTCCAATCAGAACGAATTGATCATGTCTGATTAATTCATTGTGAACTGCCTGTAAGTTGATTCTTTTATTATCAAATTTAAGTTCAGTGATTTTATTAACAATATCAATAAAATGAAGAGGTTTTTTATTCTTATTTAGAACAAAATAAATTTTATCTCTTAATGTTTTTGGATTGATATGTCTCCAAGAAGCAAGTCCAATACCGTTTTCAACTGGTTTCAATCTCTTATCTAAAGTGAATAATGAGATAACTTGTGCAAGCATTGAAGCATCAAGAATTTTAAATTGCTTCTTTAGGTCATCAAAGATTTTGCTATTAGCAAGAATGTCAGTTTTTTTCTTAAGTATGCTGATTGTTTTTGTAGTAACTTGTTTTACATGAGTATCTTCAATTTCTGCAAATTTAATGTATGGGTGGTAATTGATTGTATTTGGAACTCTTTCTAATTCTTTATCTAAAGTTAGTGAAAGGTTAATCGCATTTCGATTAACTTCAACATCGGCTTTATTTAGGATTGAAATAAGTGCTGCAAACAAATTATCTTCTGTCATTACACCACCTTTTTCTTTTAATAATTCTTTTATGAATTCATTTAATTGTTGAAGATCAGTATTTCCAACATTTCTTTGAAGTTTTGTAAGTGCATTTTTTTCGATTTGACGGATTCTTTCACGAGTAACATTGAACTGTTTTCCAATTTCTTCAAGGGTCGCTCGGTACGTATTATCTAAATTAAATCTTCTTTTGATTACATGTTTTTCCTTTTGAGAAAGCAGGATAAGTAGATCTTGCACAATTTTTTGTGCGTTCTGGAATGTTTTTACAGGAGTTTGTGATGTATCCATGAAGATTTAAATTAAAAAATAAATTGAGAATCTATCAAATTTGCATTTACTAAACAATTATAGTGTATTCCAAAAACTAGGTGAAGAATTATGGGTTTACTTATAATGGAAAAGGTTTCTAGTTATTACAAAAAGGTTTTGAATGCATAATATATCCATTGCAATGAATGGTTTCTATAAGCTTATATTTCGGGCTGTAATCAATTTTCTTTCTTAAGCAGTTAATATGAACATCTACAGTGTTTGTAATAAGATGTGCATTTCTATCCCAGACATTCTCTAAAAGCATCTGCCTTGTTAGAAGCATATTAGTGTTTCTCATAAGATATTCACATAGTTGAAATTCTTTATTACGTAAAAATTGAGTTTCATTAAATCTAGTTACTTCTCTTGTATCCAAATCTAACTTCATATCGCTTACTTTTAAAATACTTGGCCCTTCATGTATTACTTTATTTTTAATATTTCTTTTAATCTCAAAAGCTAGATATCGAACGGATATATTATGAGGATAAATAAACTTTGTACGTATTTCTACTTTATTTTCATTAAATAAAAAGAATTCTCTATTAATTAAAATAAATATTGGTTTTGAAATATTTGCAGCATTAATTAAATTGATAAATTTGCCTGTATGATTTGGCGAAACTGGCATTCGAACTACAATACAATCAAAATCATTGATATTAAAACTATTAAGTGCATTTTTATCTAACACGTTAGACTCACTTATAATATTTTCGTATTTTAGCCCCCTACAAATAAATGCAGCTGAGTTATGGTCTTCTGCCAAGACAAGAATATACATGTCATTATTTGTTGTGAGCGCGTAAACAGAGTATAAAGTAAAACTATGTCAACGGAAGGGCTTAAATTGAAATTTGGCTTTTAAATAATGTAAAATGAGGTAATATTGTGCTGTATAGTTTTCAACAACACTTAACAAACATACTATGAACGATGAAAAGCAAAAACTTCAAATCAAATATGATGCCGACATGGAAACCGGTGTTTATAGTAACGCTGCATCCGTACATTTAACTAAAAATGAAATTGTGTTAGATTTTGGATATGTAATTCCAAATGTAAAACCTACAACTCTTAAAGTTGTAAGTCGTGTAAATTTAAACCATGCCTCTGCTGAAAGTCTATTGAAAATTCTTTCTAATGCTGTTCTTGATTTTAAAAATAAGAATAATCCAGATAAAAAAGAATAATTATGAAAGCTTTAATTCAAAGAGTATCTAAAGCAAAAGTAGAAGTTGGTGGAGATGTTGTAGGTCAGATTAACAAAGGAATCCTTATCTTTCTAGGAATCGGACATGAAGATACAGAAAAAGATATAGAATATTTGGTTGATAAAATTATTCATTTAAGAATTTTTGAAAATGATGGGAAACCCATGGATAAATCTATAAATGATATAGCTGGAGAGATGTTGATAGTATCTCAATTTACCCTTTATGGCTCAATGAAAAAAGGTCGAAGACCTGATTTCGGAGAAGCTGCAGATCCAACAAAAGCAAAAGACTTGTACGATAAATTTGTTGAAGCATGTCATGGCACTGGATTAAAGACTGAGACAGGAGAATTTGCTGCAATGATGGACGTAAGTTTAACCAATGACGGTCCAGTAACTTTTATGTTAGAATCTAATTCGATTAAATAACCCCAATATATAATGAATGCCAAAGAAAATGATCTAATGAACAAAATAGTTTCTTTATGTAAAAGAAGAGGCTTTGTATTTCCAGGATCAGATATCTACGGCGGCTTAGCTAATACATGGGATTTAGGTCCATTAGGTGCAGAGCTAAAAAACAATGTTTTGCAAGCATGGTGGAAGTTTTTTGTTCATTCAAGAAAAGATGTTGTTGGAATTGATTCATCTATTATTATGAATCCAAAGGTTTGGCAAGCTTCTGGTCATGTTGATAATTTCAATGATGCCCAGGTGGATTGCAAAGAATGTAAAAAACGACATCGAGCAGATCATTTAATTGAAGATGCCTTAGAAAATGTAAAAGTTGAAGGATTAAGTACAGAAGATTTAGGTAAGTTAATTGAAGAAAATAAAATCAAATGTCCAAATTGTGGAAATCACAATTTTACTGATGTAAGAACATTTAATTTATTATTTCAAACCCACATTGGTCCAACTGCAAACGATTCTGAGCCAGTTTATTTAAGAGGTGAAATTGCTCAAGGTATGTTTACTAATTTTAAAAACGTTCTGGATACCAGTCGTAAGAAGATCCCTTTTGGGATTGCTTCGGCAGGAAAAGCATTCAGAAATGAAATAACTCCTGGTAATTTTATTTTTAGAACCCTTGAATTTGATTTAATGGAATTTGAATATTTTATTACTGAAGATATGTGGAAAGAAAAGTTTGAATATTGGCTTGAAGAAATGCATAAATGGCTTGAAGTAGTTGGTATTTCTAAAGAAAATACACGAGTCAGAGAACACACCGATGAAGAATTGTCTCATTATTCAAAAAGAACAGTAGATATTGAATACAACACGCCTTTTGGTTGGAAAGAATTATACGGATTAGCTTATAGAACTGATTTTGATCTAACTAAACATCAGGAAGCTAGTGGTAAAGATATGACTTATTTTGACCCTGAATCAAATGAAAAATACATCCCTCATGTTATAGAACCTACCTTTGGTTTAAGCAGGACACTTTTAATGGTTTTATTTGATGCCTATACAGAAGAAGAAGTCGAGGGTGACACTAGAGTTGTTCTTAAATTAAAGCCCCAGATAGCTCCATTTAAAGCAGCTATTCTCCCATTAATGAAAAAACCTGAATTAATTAAAGTTGCTGATAAGATTTTTGATAATTTAAAAGATAAATACGCTTTAGACTTTGATTTAACAGGAAGTATTGGAAAAAGATATAGAAGACAGGATGAAATAGGAACTCCTTATGCAATAACTGTAGATTATGATTCTTTAGAGGACAAATCAGTAACTGTAAGAGATCGGGACACATTAAAACAAGAACGTATTATAATTGATGAATTAGATGATTATTTAGAGAAAAAACTACAATAGATTTCATGATTTAAGGAACCCCAACAGAATTGATCTTTTGGCTTATTTGTGCTAAAATATTAAGAAAATTAGAAATAAAACAAAACAAATAAATGATTGATCTAATATTTAAATATCCGATTCAAACAATCGTACTACTCGTAGTGCTGGTTTTTGCCTTTAAATACGGCCTTTGGCTGTTTAGGTATATATTTGCAATCAAGTGGAGTAAGAATCTTGTTTATATGAGAATTACCTTACCTAGAGCTGAAACTCAAAAAGATAAGGATAAACAGGTTGAAAAGGATTTTAGAGAAAAAATCGGAATAATGGAACAGTTCTATAGAAATATCCATGAAATACGAGAATTGAATTATAAAAATAAAATTAGAAATTTTATTTTTGATTTAGATATTGTTTCTTTTGAATTAATAGCTAAAAATAAATTAGTTGAATTTTATGTTGTTACTTACGATCATTATAGAGAGTTAATAGAAAAACAAATTACTTCATATTATGCTGATGCAGATATTCAAATAACTGAACCATACGAAATACAACCAAAAGGCTCACAGATGAGAGCTTATTATGGGTATTTAGCAAAACCGTTTCATTTTCCAATTAAAACCTATAAAAAGATTGAAAATGATCCTTTGAATTCAATGACAAATGTACTTTCTAAACTTGGAGAAACAGATACTGCAGCTTTTCAGTTTGTAATAAGTCCAAGGTCAGATAGTTGGAGGCGTAAAGCAGAAAAAGCTGGAACTGCATTATTTCTAGGGAAAAAACAAAAATCAGGTTTAAATAGAATCCCACTTCTTGGTTGGATTTTTACTGCTTTTCAAGGTTTATTATTTGGATATGACAAAATTAAAAAAGATATCAATACAGGCGCACCTGAAGGTAGTGCGTATGTAAGAATGCTTCAGACAAAGGAAGAAGTTGCTAAAAGAATTGGTGAAAAATCTCAACAAGTTGGTTTTGATGTGTCAGTTAGGATGATAGCAACGAGTCCTACTTATAGCAAAGCATTTCAGCTTATGAATAACATGATATTGTCTTTAAATCTTTTCAAGTCAGCTGCGATGAATTTCTTTCAGACAAAGAGAATGTTTATCATGAATGACTTAAACAATAAATTAATATTTCATGCTTTTAAACATAGATTACATAATTTTAAACCATTACCAGGAATTTTAAGAGAAAGGGTGAGTCTTTTAACTCCGGAAGAGTTGGCAGGGATGTACCATTTTCCAAATAGTAGATATAACTTTACTCCTGTTATAAGATGGCTGAAATACAAAGTTGTACCTGCTCCACCTGATACACCACAAGAAGGAATATATTTAGGTAATAATGTTTATCGTGGCGTAATCAAAAAAGTACATATATTACGTGAAGATCGAACAAGGCATCAATATGTAATTGGAAAATCTGGTTCTGGTAAATCTGCATTTATTAGTTTCATGGCTCGTCAGGACATTTGGAATGGTGATGGGATTTGTGTTGTTGACCCTCATGGTGATCTCGTTGAGGATATTTTGACATTTGTACCGAAAGAAAGAGCAAAAGATGTTGTTGTATTTAATCCTGCAGATCAAAAAAGGCCTATGGGATTGAATATTTTAGAAGCAGAAACTCCAGAACAACAAGATCTAGCTTCGTCACAGGCTACAGAAATTTTTATTAAACTATTTGGAGATGAAATATTTGGTCCGCGAATTCAGCATTATTTTAGAAATGCATGTTTATCTTTAATGGAAGATCCAGAAGAAGGAGCAACACTAATTGATGTACCTCGAATGTTTGTAGATGATGATTTTATGAAATATAAAGTTAAGAAAGTTAGAAATCCAGTTGTGAGATCATTCTGGGAACATGAATATGCGCATACTGGTGAACGTGAAAGGCAGGAAATGATTCCGTACTTCAGTTCAAAGTTTGGACCATTTATTACGAATTCAATAATGCGTAATACTATTGGACAAACGAAATCCGCCTTTAATTTCAGAGAGGTTATGGACAACCAGAAAATCCTTTTAATTAACTTATCAAAGGGTAAAATTGGTGATTTAAATACACAATTATTAGGATTGATTGTAGTTGCCAGGATTCAAATGGCTGCAATGAGTCGTGCTGATATCCCTGAAGCTGAACGTAAAGATTTCTATCTATATGTCGATGAGTTCCAAAATTTTGCAACTGATAGTTTCTGCTCAATTTTATCTGAAGCCAGAAAATATCATTTATGTTTAATTATGGCCCATCAGTATATTAAGCAGTTGATTAAAAAAGATAATTCTCAAATACGTGATGCAGTATTTGGTAACGTCGGAACCATGATGTCATTTAAAGTTGGTGCTGATGACGCTGAATACATGGCAAAGGAATATGCTCCTGTATTAACAGAATCTGATGTAATTGGAATTTCAAATTATAAAGCTTATATAAAATTGAACATTAAAAATGCTACTTCAAGAGTTTTCTCTTTAGAGACAATATGGGATCAATCTAAGAAAAATGACAAGATTGCTGAAATTGTAAAAGAATATTCAAGAATGAAATACGGACGCAAAAGGGAATTTGTTGATCAGGAGATCTCTGCACGTATTGGTATTGACCTAAGCTAAAATGGAACAGAATTCTAACAATCCAATCTGTCAGATCAAACTATTAAGAATTCTTACTTTTTCGTTGATGATTTCTCTTTTAATTGGATCTGTTGGTTTCGGTTTGAGCGTAAGAACAACTTATGAAAATCTTAATCTTAAAGATGAGCAAATCAGCGTTCTTACAAATGAAATTGGAGATATAAAGCAAGAGAATGTTTATTTGAACAATTCATTGGAAGCTAATAGAGAAATCGTACAAGAGGGCTTTGATATACTTCATAATTCAATTAAAGCATATGTTAACAATGATAAAGAAGAAGCAACAACTGAGTTCAATAATGCAAAAAATGATTTAATAACAGTTATTAGTGATAAGGAATATGAAATAAAAAGTTTACAGAGTAAAAATGTCAAATTAAGTAAAGAACTAGAGTTTCAGGATTATAATGAAGATATTGAAAACATCTTAATTTTAGGATTGCATGATTCACTTTCCGACACTCTTTTATTAGTTAGTATAAATCCAACAAATGAATCAATTACACTTTTGAGTATACCAAGGGATTTATTTGTAAATGGTAGAAAAATTAACTCATATTATGGTTCTTTTGGTTTAAATAAAACAATAGACGAAGTTTACAAAATTACTGGTGTATATGCAGATAAATATGTTGTTTTAGATTTTGATGCATTTAGTAAAATGATAGATATTTTAGGGGGAATAGATATTGAAATAAAAAAGGATATTTATGACCCAAGTTTTCCAACTGAATCAAATGGTTATACAATTTATGAAATATCTAAAGGAAAGCATCATTTAAATGGTGCTGAAGCCTTAATGTATGCAAGGAGTAGAAAATCTACATCAGATTTTGATAGAAGCGAGAGACAGCAGCAAATTGTTCAAGCTATAAGAATTAAACTTAAACGATTGGATTTATTAAATGATTTAGAAAAAGCTATTGAAATATTTAATGAAATTACAAGTACAGTACAAACAAATATTGATGCTTTTGAAGCACTGTATTACTTTAATCATTTTCAAAATTATGCTTTTGAAAGTGGGAATGTATTAAGTACAAATAATTTGCTTTATTCATCAAAAACAATTGATGGCCAATATATTTTATTACCTAAGAATGGGGATTACTATCAAATAAAAGAAAAAATTAGCGAGTTGATTAAAAACTGATTTTAATTCATAATAGTTTTACAATTAAAGAATATTATATGAAGAAAATTTACATATTATTAATAACAATATTTGTTGTAACTGGATGTCAACCTGATGAGTTAGTTGATAATGCTGTATATGATATTCCGAAAGAAATTGATGTTACTTATTCAAAAGGGAATGCCAATGCCGCAGTTACCATAACTGAATATAGTGATTATCAATGCCCATTTTGTGCAAAATTCACTTTAGATACTTTGCCTTTATTACAAAATGATTATTTAGAAACTGGGAAGGTTTTATTTCAATTTAAAGATTATCCAATTCCAAATCATGAATATGCATTCAAAGCTGCCGAAGCTACTTATTGCGCCGGAGATCAAAACGAAGATGCTTTTTGGGAAATGCATATAAAGCTATTTGAAAATCAAGATAATTTGACCACTAATGATTTAATGAATTATGCCGAAGAGCTTGGTCTAGAAACAAATAGTTTTAATAATTGTTTAGATGTTAATAAATACAAAAACCTCGTTTTAAGAAATAGACAAGAAGGCATAGAATTAAACGTTACAGCCACGCCAACATTAGTTATTAATGATGAAATTGTAGCTGGACTGCAACCTTATGAAAATCTTGTTAAAATAATTGAAACTCAATTGAAGAAATAATTACCACCAGACTTTTTTTATTTTCAGGCTATAAGAGATCATATTTGATCCAAGAGAAAGCAATGGCGATATAACTAATAAAGTTATTATTATTTCTAAAGATACTGGATTTATTATATATGCGAGCAATACTCCACCTATCACATAATCAATCTGGTCAAATATAATCCAAGGATCTCCGCTTTTAATGCCTATCCGTCTTTTAATAAAACTTTTAATCAAATCACCTAGTAAGGCTCCAAAACCTAATAAAAATGCAAGTAATAAAGAATATTCTAATTGTGAATACCATCCAGAATAATATTGGATCAATCCAACTAATAATGCACCGATCATTCCAACAACAAAACCTCTGTAAGTCTTAGATTTACCAAAAAGTGTTTTATGTATAGGTTTATTTAGTGATGGAAAAAGCTTTAATCCATTAGCAACAACAGGCAAAGAATTAGCTGCATAAGCTGGGAAAAAGAAAATTACAGAAACTAAAACAAGATTGAGATAGTACATAGAGGAAATTATTAATTCGCTCCGCGCTTTCAGCCCTACGCTGTGGTAGCAGGGGAGGGGATCGAACCCACGACCTCGGGCTTATGAGTCCCGCGCTCTAACCAACTGAGCTACCCTGCCATATGATAACTTGCGATAAATATTCTAATGAAAATTTCCAAGAAAGCAAATTTAAAACACTTTTATATTAAAACTGAATATCACCTTTCCAACAATAATTAGATTTGGATCCTTAACATTAACTTTATCAATAATTGGATCGCTATTCATTGGTTCAAAATAAAATTCATTACCATCTTTGTATATTCTTTTAAGACCCATTGTATTTTTATAAATAAGTGCATAAAGCTTACCATATTCTTCTTTAATATCATTATTATCAATTGGCTCAACAATAATCATATCACCTACTTCTAGGCCAAAAGAAGGATAATCTCTAATAAAAATATTAACAGCTACTAGATTTTCTACTGCTTTATAGTATTTTAATACATTTTTTATATAATTGGTTGATATGGGTATAAATTTTTTTGTTTGTTTAACCAATTTATTTAAATCATCAGGTGAAATTGTTTTTACATCAGACGGACTAACGAGTGGGACTTGTATAACGTCTCCATTCACATCTTCCTTGATATCTCTATCAATAAGAGAAACCATCTTGTCCCATTTTTTTGCTTTATCAATAAAATGCATTAAACCGCTTGAATCTTCTCCAAAGAAATAACCAAGTGGTTTATTTACATAATGTGCTATTTTTTGCAATTCAGTTACTTTAGGTGTATATCGACCTTTAGTAATATTAGACACATAAGCCCTAGATTTATTGATCACTCCAGCCAGCTGAGTTTGTGAAATTTTGGCTTCATTAAGGCTCTTTTTTATACGTCTAGAAATTAGAATTTTTAAATTTTTATCCATTATTTACATTTGTTAACCTGTTCTGAACATATTATTTACTATAATTGAATTTTTGTAAAGAAGTTGTTTTTATTCTTTACAGTATGTAAAAGTTTTGTTAATTTTGTTTACAGTTTTAGAGAATTTCTCATTAATTTGAGAAGAGAGGCTTAAAACAAGAGGCGCCCATAAAAAGGTGCTTTTTGTTTTAGTAGTTTTGTACTAAAATATAAAAGTATAGATAATAAATTTTTATGAGTAAAAAGCGTGAATCTGTAGAAAAATCTTTTTATGGAAAATTTGAAATGGGCATCATGTTAAAGATAAATAAAACAAAACATAAAATCTTCTTACCTTTAATAAAAGTTTTAAATAAATTAAAAATAAATGCCAACCATATAAGCATTCTTTCAGGAATAATTACTATTATTAGCTTTTATTTAGCTATCTATTACTCAAATCCTTTATTTTTTATAATCGGGATTTGGGTTCATATGGTCTTAGATGGACTTGATGGATCTTTAGCAAGATATCAAAAGAAAGACTCTTCAAGGGGGACTATTGTAGATGTTGCAGTTGATCAACTGGGAATTACTCTAATGTGCCTTTTTGTTATATATTTTTCTTACGCAAATATAGTAAACGTATCTGCATTTTTCGTTCTTTATCTTATAGTAATAATTCTATCTTTATATCTGATGTTCAAAAAGAAGAGATTCGATATAGTTATTAGACCACGAATTTTTTTCTATATTGCGGTAACATGGGATTTCATTATCTTCGTTAGAATTACTGAAGTAATTGTACTGCTTGCAAATATTTTTATGTTCTGTTCAGTATTAATAGGTATTTATCATTTGAAGCAATTAAAGAAAAACACCCATTAAGGATGCTTTGGTTGCGGGGGCAGGATTCGAACCTGCGACCTCCGGGTTATGAGCCCGACGAGCTGCCACTGCTCTACCCCGCGATGAGAGATTTGCATGGGTATGCTCATGATCAATAAAAAGCTGATCATTCGCATACCATCACAAATCTCGGTGAAGAAAAGCAAAAGTATTATACTTCCCAAGTGTTTAAAGTCAAGTTATCTTAAGGGGTTATCCTCAAAGATAAATACTTTCCACTTATCGAAATTTGAGAGTTTATTTAGGTCACGTTTTCCAATTGAACTTAAATTAAATTCATCATCGGCAGCTAAATTTTCGCTTGTGGATGCTATTACGACAACTTCTTCTCCAGGATTGATGAGACCTTTGTTTTGTTTCAGAATTTTATCGATATATGCATCAGAAGTAACATAATCAAATTCTTCAATTAATTTTTTATTTTCTTCTTCAATTCGTGTATTTTCTTCTTCAAAATCAGTTATATAAATATCAATTTGATGACTTTTATAAAAAGCTAGAGTTAACGAGTATAAAAGATATGCACTTAAAATTATAAGCCCAATAATTATCAGGTTTGTGAAATTTGATGGTTGATCGTTTTTCTCTTGCATGATATGAATCTAATAGCTCGAAAATATTATCATATATGAAAGAAAAAATACATTTAATCGGGATTGGAGGAATTGGTCTAAGTGGTTTAGCTCAGATCTTGCATGAACAAGGAAATATAGTTACAGGATCAGACATAGAAGATTCCCTTATAATCAATTCAATGAATGAAAAAGGAATTAAAATAACTATTGGTCATGATTATGAACTAATTAATAAAGATGTTGATAGAGTTATTTATTCATCAGCCATTCCTGCTAGTAATGTAGAATTAAAAAAGGCAAAAGAACTAGGTATTAAACTACTAAAATATTCAGAAGCAATAAAGGAATTTACTGAAAACTCATATACTATTGCGGTTTGCGGAACCCATGGTAAAACTACAGTAACTGCATTTTCAGCATTAGCATTATTAGCTGGAGAAAAAGATCCAACTGTAATTATTGGCTCAAATTTAAGAGAATTTGAAAATAATAATTATCGCCTTGGTAAAGATAAATATTTTGTTGTTGAAGCATGTGAATATAAAAGGAATTTTTTAAATTATTCTCCAAATGTAATTATACTTACTAATCTTGAAGCTGAACATTTAGATTATTTTAAAGATTTAGAAGATTATAAAACAGCCTTTAAAGAATTTATTGCCAAATTACCTGAAGATGGATATTTAATTGCAAACGGTGATGATGAAAATGTTTTAGACGTAATTAAAGATGCAAAATCTCAAGTAGTTTTATTTACCAAAGAAGATGAGAGAATTAATGAAATAGAATTATCTATACCTGGTGATTTTAATCAATTGAACGCTCTTTGCGGCATTATTCTAGGCCAATTGTTTAATATTGATAGAGATAAGATTCTTGAAAAATTTAAGGATTTCAAAGGCGCTTGGAGGAGATATGAAATACTAGGGAAATATAATGAAATGACTGTTATCAATGATTATGCTCATCATCCAACTGCAATAAAAGCAACTATTGAAGCAACAAAGCAAAAATATCCAAATTCAAAAATATGCTGTATATTTCAGCCTCATCAATATAATCGTACTAAAAATTTCATCAATGAATTCGCAAAAGCATTTAAAAGTGCTGAAACAGTAATCTTGCCTGACATTTATAAGGTTAGAGATACAAAAGAAGATATTGAAGAGGTTTCTATAGATAATTTGGTAGAATCAGTTAACAAAAATAAAACTGAAGCTTTAAAAATTTCTGATTACGAAGATATAAAAAAATATTTTGAAGAAAATCATTCAAAATATGATGTACTTTTAATAATGGGTGCAGGTGATATCTGGAAATTTGGTGAATATTTATTTCATTCAGCTAAAAAGCCATGCATTAATTGTGAAGACTAAGCTTTTTTCCAAATAGTTCCTTCTGGTGTGTCTTCAATAATTACTCCTTTTTCTTTTAATAAATCTCTCAGTTCATCGGATTTTGCCCAGTCTTTATTTTTTCGTGCTTCTTCTCGATCTTTTATTATTTGTTTTAAACTATGTGAAATTTCAAAATCTTCAGGAAAAATTACTTGAAAAACTTCATTAATTTTATTCAAATAGTCAATAATGATATCTCTATCTTCAGTTGTATATTTAGTTGTTAAGTTATTTATTGATGTAATAAATACGAATAATGATGCGATTGCATTAGGAGTTTCAAAATCATCATCCATAGCAGTTTCAAATTTGTTAATCGCTTTTTCTATTAAGTCTTTTACTTCATCATGTGCTTCTCCGGGATTATTTATTCTTTTAACCATTGCAACGAAATCATGAATTCTTTGAAGACTTTGCTTTGATTGTTCAAGTAAAGCATCCGTGAAGTTAATAGGTGCTCTATAATGAGTTTGCAAATAAAGATATCTGATAACCGGACCTGAATATTTATCAAGCATATCTCTTAAAGTAATAAAATTGCCTAGAGATTTAGACATTTTCTCTTCATTTATATTTATGAAACCATTATGAAGCCAATATTTTGCAAATTGTTTACCATGAGCAGTTTCGCTTTGGGCTACTTCACATTCATGATGTGGGAATGTTAAATCAGCTCCTCCGGCATGAAAATCAATTGATTCTCCCAGAATTGCAGCGCTCATTGCACTACATTCAATATGCCATCCAGGTCTTCCTTTGCCCCATGGACTATCCCATGATGGTTCTCCGGGCTTTTCAAGTTTCCATAGCGCAAAGTCCTGTGGATTTCGTTTAGCCTCGTTAACCGCAACTCTGGCACCCATCTGAAGTTCTTCTAAATTCTGTCCTGATAGTTTCCCATATTCTGGGAATTTTGTTATATCAAAATAAACTCCATCTTCCAGTTCATAAATTGAATCTTTTTCATCCAGCTTTTTAATAATTTTGATTATATGATCAATATATTCAGTTGCTTTGGGCTTTATGTCGGGATCCATAATTAAAAGTTCATTATAATCCTCAACATATTTTGGTATAACTTTTTCCGAAAGTTCTTTAACTGAAATACATTCTTCATTTGCTCTATTAATCATCTTGTCATCAATATCAGTATAATTTGATACATATTTAAGATTGAATCCTTTATAAAGCAAATAACGACGAATTATATCGAATGCAGTGGCACTTCTACCATGCCCTAAATGAGCAGCATCATAGACTGTAGGACCGCATAAATAAAAAGTAACCTCTTTATCATTTAATGGTTTAAATTCTTCTTTTTGGCGGCTTAAAGTACTATAAACTTTTAACATTAAACTAATAAATTAATAATTATTCCTCTTAAAATTTCAATTGTTAAAAAAGCAGCAATTGGAGAAATATCTATCATTCCAATTCTTGGGATTATTCTTCTAAAGATTGAAAGAACTGGTTCAGTAACTTCAAATAGAAAATTAGAAAAAGCACCACGCGATCCCATTGGTTTAATCCATGAAAGAATAATTCTAATAAATATTGCGAAGATTAAAATATCTCCGAAAATATTAACAAATTGTGCTATGTAAATTCTGATTTCCATATCGAATCAGAGTTTAACACACTCATCATAATTAGATCTAGGAAACTTTATTTTTAAATTTAAAATAAAGTTGTGAAATAAATATTGAAAGGACTACAAACCAAAGTACTTCAGGGCCAGTAGCAGCTTGTTTGTCAGGTACTATGTCGGTACCTAGAGAATCTGTATCTTTATCAGTATCAGCTAGTATTGTTTGAGGTAAGAATGGAATCCCACTAATAATAGTACTCATATTTTGACTTTCCTGACCTTGATCATCAACTGCAACTATAGAAAAGAAATATTCATTTCCATTTTGAAGATTTGGAATATACCAGGCAGTTCTATCATCATAAGTGCTAACAAATACACTTAATTTAGCAGGAGAT
This sequence comes from Patescibacteria group bacterium, assembly GCA_042568205.1. GTDB lineage: Bacteria > Patescibacteriota > Gracilibacteria > UBA1369 > PNNO01 > JAUVDZ01. The sequence continues at coordinate 5,698 of JBHPJE010000010.1, read as the reverse complement.
AATCCATAATAAATTTTATAATGATCTACATCATTGTCATCGTTTGCAGCCTCCCAAACTAATGAAACTCTTCCATCAGCACCTTGTGATCTTAATCCAAATACATCTGAAGGAGGTAAATCAACTTCCTCAACTTCTTCAGGCTCTTCTTCTGGTGGCTCAATAACAGCAACTTCTCCAATATCAATAATTGCTACATCAGTATAAGAACCTTCATTACCTAATTCATCTACTAATATTACATCAATTGAATATGAACCCGGCTCAGAAGGGGCTTGAATTGAAGCAGTATATTTAGTTAAATCATTTTGATCTTGATCAAGTTCTGCAATATCAATATTAAATACAACAGCGCCTTGGAATACATTATCTTCAGACACAACAGTAATTTTAATAATATCACCTGGATTTACAGTTTCTGGCTCATAATAAAAATCTTCAACAACAGGTGCAGTAGTATCAATTTCAAATATAACTTCTTCTGAAGTGAATTGAATGACATCTGAGCTATCTAAGGCAACTACAAACATTGTATGCTGACCTTCAAGTAAATCTAAGGCGTCATATGAAAAGGTTCTATCATTATCAACTTCAATTGTATCTAGAGGGCTGTCATTATCAAAAATTTGAATATTTAAATCTGTAGAAGGTGCGATTCCTGTAACTGTAATATTATTTTGACTATAAGTTCCTGAAGTAGGACTTGTAATTTCTAGTTCAAAACTAGTTGGAGGAGTGTCAGGATCTCCTGTAGAGCCAGTACCAACAGTAACTTCTGTTTCACCTCTAACAGTAAAATCTGAAAGATCCGTAGCAACTACGGTATATGTACCTGATTGTGCAAAATTTAAAGCATTAATTCCACTAAAGGTGTGACTACCTGAATCTAAGTCTATATCAAAAGTATAATCATTTGGAACACTTGCATATACACTATTTCCACCCTCCACTGAGAAGTGAATAGTACCTGCATAATTTGGTACAATAAAATCATCATCATCATATGCAGCTAATTCAAAACTAACATCAGAATTAACTTCAATTGCCGGAGGGAAGTTTTCAAATGCCAAATATGAGACTTCGCCTGAAGCAGCATAAGCTGGAGAGATATCTCCACCAACATTAGTCATTGAAGAGTAAGCTATGTTTAATCTTTCATCCAAGACTGTACTTGTTGTTGTATCAAGAAATGAATAAACAGAAATTCCTTGTTCAGGAGATGAAACCGCAAAAATCATTGAACCACTACTGTTAGTATATGGATCACTTGAAATTTGCTGAATTATATCATTAGAACGACTAGAAATTACTTCAATTGAATGACCTTTAATTTGATTACCATGATCATCAGTTAAAGTAACTGTAATATAAATTTTATCTAAACCATTAGGAGAACCTACTAATTTAGATGCTTCAATTGTTGATTTACTGTTTGATACACTATCAGGATAAACATAAAACTTATTATATTCAGAGTTTTCACCATTTGCCAATCGTGCCGAAACTAAATATTCTCCTGCTTTCTTCGTATGATAATCATATAGGTTAAATTCTGCTATTCCCTCATTATTTGAATCAACTGGTATGGTTAATTTGGTATGATCGGGTTTAACTACTGAAAAAATCACTTCGTAATTAGAAAGAGTTTTTGAAGAATAAATTTGAGTTTCATATCCAGCAATAGTATCTAATGCATAAGCATTAACATTTAAAGGTAAATTATCAGCAGCAAGCGCCGATGAAACATTTACCAACATTGTTGATAGAACCGCGAAGGCGAATATTTTTATTTTATTTTTCATAGTAGTATAAATACTAATTTTTCAACTTATTATACCAAAAATTGACGTTTTTTACAACTTTTCTCCGTTGTTTATTGCTTTTTTCTGGTCATTTCTTTAATCTTTTGAAAGATTTATAACTTATTTTTTATGGATACCGTAGAATTTATATGGATGAATGGCGAATTTATCCCATGGAATGATGCAAAAGTGCATGTTTTATCACATAGTTTGCACTATGGCACTGCAGTTTATGAAGGTATTCGATTTTATGAAACAGATGATGGGAAAACAGCAGCATTTAGATTAAAAGAACACATGGATCGTTTATATGATTCAGCAAAAGCTTTAAAAATTGAGATTCCTTATGAAAAAGAGGAACTTTATGATGCAGTTTTAGAAAACATTAGGAAAAATAAGATTAAAGCAGGTTATGTTAGGCCACTTGTATTTTATGGATATGGAAAAATGGGGCTAATGCCTGAAGGTGCTAAACTTAACGTATGTATTGCTGTTTGGCCTTGGGGATCGTATTTAGGTGAAGACTTGGTAAAGGTTAAAATTGTTTCAGTTGTTAAAATGCATCCAAAAAGCACTGTAACAACGGCTAAAATATCAGGACATTACGCAAATTCATTACAAGCAAAACAAGAAGCATTAGCTGCTGGATTTGATGAAGCTTTATTACTTGATTATCAGGGAAATATTGCAGAAGGTCCTGTAGAAAATTTGTTTATTGTTAAGGATAATGAACTTATTACACCTAAAGGAGGCAATATCCTAGAGGGGATAACAAGAGAATCAATTATGAAAATAGCAAAGGATAATGAAATAAATGTTATAGAAAAAGAATTGAAAGTTGATGATTTATTAGATGCTGACGAAGCATTTTTCACTGGAACAGCAGCAGAGGTAAGCGGAATTGGGCAAATTAATGATATTCCCATTGGAAATGGGGAATTAGGACCTATTACCCAAAAATTAAAGACTATATATACAGACTTAATTCATGGTAAAATACCTGAGTATTCTGACTGGCTTACTTATGTTTAAAAAATTTTTAGTCCTACCAATACTATTTGTATACTTTATATCTGCTTTTTCAGTATTCGCCCAAGATGGAACTGAAGCAGAAGCTCCGATTTATATTGAGGATTCAATATTTGAAGCTGTAATAAACGCGCAAGATAGTGTCCAGATTAATAAAAATATCATTTTTGACGCAACCAAGTCTACACATCCTCAATCTGATGTAAATATAACTTATTCATGGGATTTTGGAGACGGAAATAAAAAAGAAGGATCTGAAGTTGTTCATACATATACTGAATTAGGACAAATGGCTGTCACATTAACAGCTAATGATGGAAGACAAACAGTTTCTACTTCGACAGATCTTTTTGTTCATAAGAAAATAATCATTTTAATAACTGATAGAGCTGAACTTAAAGATAGAATCGAAGGTTTTTCGAACTATGCAAATGATAGAGCTAATGAAATCCTTGTTTATGAAAGTTATGATTCAGCTACAGAATTCATTTCAGAAGAAGTATTAGAAAGAAAATTAAGTGAAAATATTGAAAGTATTAGAAAAATCGACGAAATAGTTGTTTGGACAGATGGAAATTCAGGATTAAATGCTTTATCTAGAGTTAAACAATCTCAAGCTGAATTAGATCCAGCTTTGGATTTTAGCAAAAAAACAATACTTGTTTTAAAAGACGATGATCAAAGTTTGGGTCAGTTATCTAGGCAATTTGAACAATTAAAACCAGAAAATATTGTGATAGCTAAAGAGGCAGCATTTTATGCATTTATTGATAGTGATAATTCTGAGCAATTTGTTGAAAGAATAGAAAATGATGGATATGAATACACTTTAATAAATCAGGAGACAGGGAAGTTGCAGCTTTGGAACTTCATGTCTTATTTTGTAAATTATTTAATTGATAGCGGGATTCCTGCAAATACAGTTATTTTAATTTTAATGCTTCCAGTTATTGCTATGATTGTTTCATTTATGAAGCAGATAGTTGGATTTACTACCTTTGGTGTTTATACTCCTACAATTATAACTTTAACATTTTGGATACTTGGTCTTAAATTTGGTATTCTTACTTTAATTGTTATTTTCCTAGTTGGTACAGGAACCAGATTTATATTAAGGAAATTTAGACTATTGTATATACCGAAAATGGCAATTGTTTTAAGTGTTGTAGCTTTAGCAATATTTGCATTATTAATCATATCTATAAGATTTAACTTATTTGATGCTCAGTTCTTCTCGCTTGCAATTTTCCCAATGCTAATTTTAAGTACTCTAACTGAGAAGTTTATAAGCGTACAGTCTGGAAAAGGGTTGAATAAAGCATTAATATTGACATTGCAAACAGTACTTGTTGCAGTAGTTGCATATATAGTTATTGGTGGTGAAATTGATCTATTCATATTCAAACTCAAATTCGGTGCGCTTCAAGGATTTATGCTTTCATATCCTGAAATAATATTAGTATTTATAGGAATTAATGTTCTGTTAGGAAGATGGACAGGTCTTCGATTATTAGAATATGTTAGATTTAGAGAAGTCCTACGGCATGTTGAAGAAGAGTAACCCTTTTTTATGTGGTTCTTAAATGACAAAGGGATTTTAGGATTAAACTCAAGAAGTCTTGAGTACATTAGGCCATATAATAAAAAGAAAACTATTAAACTTGCTGATGATAAAATTAAAACTAAAAAATTTTTATCAGCTAGAGGGATTCCAGTTCCAAAGTTGTTTGCGACTATTAAAAATAAGCAAGAATTAGATAAATTTGATTTTAATTCCCTTCCTAATGCGTTTGTCCTAAAGCCAAATTACGGATTTGGTGGTGAAGGGATTGTACCGATCTCTGCAAAAAGAGGGGACTATTGGATAACATCTTCTGGTAAAAAAATAACCAAAGCAGATTTCATTGATCAGATTTCTGATATTTTAGATGGAAGATATTCAATATCAAATGTAGGCGATACTGCATTCTTTGAACAACTGATTATTTCTCACGACAGTCTAGGAAATTTTTCATATAAAGGATTACCTGATATTAGAGTTGTTGTTCACAATTTAATTCCTGTTATGGCTATGTTGCGACTTCCAACAAAAGAATCGCAGGGTAAAGCGAATTTACATTTAGGAGCTGTTGGGGTTGGAATTGATATAGCCAAGGGTGAAGCTACATACATTGCATATAAAGATAAAATTATTGAAGAAGTTCCTGGGATTGGACCTATTAAAGGACTCAAAATTCCATTTTGGGATGATATCTTAATGGTTGCATCAAACTGCCAATTGAATACTAACCTTGGTTATATGGCGGTTGATATTTGCATTGATAAAACAACTGGCCCAGTACTACTTGAAATTAATGCTAGGGCGGGGTTAGGTGTGCAAATAGCTAACTTAGCACCACTTAAGAAACGTTTAAGAAGAATTGAAGGTGTAAAGGTTACTACGCCAGTTAAAGGCGTTAGAATAGCAAAAGATATGTTTGGAAATGTTGTTGAAAAAGAAGTTCAGCATATATCTGGAAAGAATGTTATTGGAATTGAAGAAGTAATAGAACTTCATTTAAAAGAAGGATCGAAAAGACTTACAGCAAAAATGGATTCTGGCATGGAGAGAACAGTTATTGATGAGCAGTTTGCAATCGAAAATAATCTGCAATCAGATGTTTATGAATATGATGATGAAAAATCAACGATTAAATTAAAACTTTCTATAGCTGGTGATCGAATTCAAACCGTAGCAGATATAGAAAAACTTACAGACTATTCTTTAATTGTTGGACGTAGAGATCTATCGAATTTTTTTATTGATCCATCTAAAAAATTCCAGAAAGCAGAACTACCTTCAGAAAAGGATTCCAGTAAAGAAAAAA
>JBHPJE010000001.1:0-222721 GCA_042568205.1 Patescibacteria group bacterium | reverse complement strand
TTCAATGGAAGATGCCCTTGGAAGAATGATGCTTAACGAAGGCAGGTATCGACCATTAAAAATACGGGAACAAGCAAATAAATTCTCAACTGAAAAATTCAAAAGAAAAATAAATTCTTTAGTGCGGAACAACTGAAGTTAATTTCCATCTAATTGGAAAATTCCAATCTCTGTTATCTAATTGAAATGCAATCACATCTTGTTGTAGATGTTGAAAGAACATTGTGAACCAATCTTTATGAGGTCGAAGAAATGGATTATTTACAAGAACCCTATAGAATTCCAATAATACATTCTGAGATTTATCTTCAATCAAAGCTTTAAGAGTTAGATGTACCAACTGCGAATATGTTTTTTTGGCTTCTTCTAGCTCTTTAAAGCTAACATCCCCTCCAGAATTAAATTTTGCATGAAATTCTAATTCTGAATACTCTCTATATGCCTGAGAAAACTTTTCTTTGTATCCCTCTAAATTTATTCCACCTTCTAATTCTGCTTTATCAATTTCTCCGTCAACTACTCTCATCTGATATTTAACAAGTTCTTCACAAGGCTGATTAAATAAAATTATATATCTCATTAATTCACTCCCTCTAACCAACAATTCTTCTTCCCGCTCTATTAATCTTTTTAGTTCTTCATCATATGTATATGGAAAATTAATTACAGCAAATTCAATTACTGAAGGAGTATCAGAAAGGCTTTGATAGTCTGGATTACCGAATGCTTCAAGGATTTTTTGAGCAACATCCTGTTCATCAATTGGATCATTAACATCACCCATATGCCATCCTGGAAATTTTGCATCTAGAATTGAAGTAAATTGATTGATGTTTGATCCATTCAAAGTTTCTACAGATCTTCTATGCGTATCAATTATTAAAACTTCGAGTTCAACTCCTCTCTCCATAGCTTCTGCTGCTGTTTGATCTGCATGTTCGCGAGCTTCACGTTCAAAATTATGTGAATTTAATGCATTAAGATTTGGATCCCTTCCAAAAATAAATGCTGAAACAAATTGTGGTTCTTGTTTTTTCATAGAGAGTATTCTAATACGTTTGCAACAATTGTCAATCAAATTTAATGAAAACTTTCTAAATATTTGGTACTTTGATTGCCCCAATTAATATAAATTCAAATATGTCAGAAATCTCTTTATATCGCAAGTACAGGCCACAAAACTTTAAAAACCTCGTTGGCCAGGATCACATAAGAACAACTTTGTTAAATGCGATAAAAGAAGGACACACAGCTCACGCATATTTATTGTGTGGACCTAGAGGTACTGGAAAGACTTCAACTGCACGTTTATTAGCAAAAGCTTTAAATTGTACAAATCCAGATGAAGAATGTGAACCTTGTGATAAATGTGAGATGTGCGAGTCAGTTCGAGAAGGTAATCTCATTGATTTGATTGAGATTGATGCTGCATCAAATAGAGGTATTGATGAAATCAGAGACTTGAAAGATAAGATTAATTTTGCACCAAGCAGATCTAAAAATAAAATTTATATTATTGATGAGGTACACATGCTTACAAAAGAAGCATTTAATGCCTTATTAAAGACACTAGAAGAACCTCCAAGCCATGTATATTTTGTTTTAGCAACTACAGAATCTCACAAAGTTCCTGAAACAATTATTTCAAGATGTCAGAGATTTGATTTTAAACGAATCTCTCAAAAAGCAATCACAACAAGGTTAATGTATATTGCCCAAATGGAAGAAATTGATGCAGAAGAAGCAGCAGTTGAAACAATTGCTCACAGTGCAGAAGGTGGATTAAGAGATGCAATAGGATTGCTTGAACAATTAACTTCCGAAGGTAAACTTGAATTCACCCGGGTTCAAACTGTTTTAGGAATTAGTGGAATAAGTGCACTTGAATCTTTTTATAAACATCTCCGAAATAACGATACAAATGCTGCATTAACAGAAATTCAAAATCTATATTCTCAGGGAATCGACTTAGTTCAATTTACAAAGGATTTCCTTGAACATTTGCGTCTTACAATGCTCAAATCAACTGAAGAAGGCAATCTTATTGAGACTAATTATGCACTAAACACAGCCGAATTATTTCAGGAAGCATATGGAAAATTAAAAAATACAACAATTCCACAACTTCCATTAGAAATGGCAGTTATTAGATGTACAATGCAGGGTAAAATTGTTGCACCAGAGCCTGTTGAGGTTGTCCAAGCTGAACAAAAAGTTGAAGAACCAGCAACCCCAGAACCAGAACAACCAAAAATCGAACCTGAAAGAACTCACGCTCCAATAAAAACTAATATTTCTGAACAAGAAAGAGAAAATCCTGTTGAAAAACTACCCTTAACTATAGCTTACGTAAAAGAAAACTGGCCAAGAGTCATTGAAGTAATAAAAACACCATTCGTTCGGATGAGTTTTAAAGCTGGAAAGCCTATTAAAGTTGAAAATGGAGAAGTATTAGTTGAATTCACTTCTAATTTTCATAAAGAGAAAGTTGATACTACTGAAAATAGACTTGAAATTGAGAAAGCTATAGATTCAATTTTTGCAGGTCCTGCAAAGGTAAACTACGCTGTTTCTGAAGTTAAACTTTCAACACCAAAGCCTGAGGTTACTGAAGAGCAGGCAATCGAACCACCAGAACCTGAAGTCAAAGAAGAAGGTCCAGATTTAGCAAATGCAGCTATGGAAATGTTTGGGGGAGAGTTAGTTGAGGATTAAGAAATTGTAATAAATATTTAGTATCTGAATTATAAATAATGATACTAACTTTTTTATATGGCAAAATGGGACATTTCAGTTTTACAACAAGTTAGAGCAATGGAAAAAACATTGAGAAGTGGTAATGAAAATGAAATTAAAATGCTTAAAAGATTCATATTAGATCCTGAAGTAAAATCAAGGATTACCGACATTGGTAAAGATATTCTCAGAAGGCTTGCATGGGCTTCTCATTATGATATTGAAGCAACTATACCACCAGAACCAGGCATAAAAAGAATCGCGCGAGCACCAAGATTAGATGAGTTAGATGAAGAGCTTAAATAATTTACATTAATCTTTTAAATTCATCCTCATTTAAAATTTTCACACCAAGCTCATTTGCTTTTTTAAGCTTACTGCCTGCTTTTTCACCTGCAACTACATAGTCGGTTTTGCTGCTAACGGAACTTTGCACGTGACCCCCAGCTTCAATAATTAATTGCTTTCCTTGTGATCTTGTAATTGATTCTAATGTTCCTGTTAAAACAAATGACTTTCCAGTAACCCCCTTCTTTTCTTTAATTTTCGTCATAAAAAATGTAAGTCCGGCTTTGTGGAACTTGCGTAATAGATCACGATTTGCAGTTGTCTTGAACCATTCATAAACTTCTGTAGCAACTTTATCTCCAATTCCTTCAACATTGATAATATCTTCAAGAGTTACATGGCTCACAGTTAACAAAATGTCCCGAGGAGTTAAAATTACCTGATCTTTTAAATCAACTTCTGCTGATTCTTCTCCAAATAGGCTCGCCTGAACTGTTGCTTTTTTAGGAGCTTTTACTTTTGGTGCAGGCCCTTCGCGTTTTAAATGTTTAACAATAAATTTTGCTAAATCGTAACTTGATTTTTCACCCATATAGCGGATTCCTAAAGCAAACAAAAACCGCTCTAATTCAACATGTTTTCGTTCTTGGATTGCTTCAAACACTTTTACTGCACGTTTCTCTTTAAAGAGTGGCAGATTGTAAAAATCAGCAACTTCTAAAAAGAAAATATCAGCAGGATCTTTAAGCAAATCTACTTCTAAAAGCTCATCGATTACACGAACTCCGAGTCCATCAATATTAAATGCACCTTTTGAAACAAAATGATAAAAATTACGACGTTCTTTTGCATCACATTTGGGATTTATACATCGATATGCTGCTTCGCCTTCTTTTCTTTCAACTTCTCCATCACAAACCGGACACTTTTTTGGAAATTTAAATTTCTTTTCAGTTCCATGTCTGAGATTTTTCATTACTTCAACAACTTCCGGGATTACATCTCCAGCTTTTTGAATGATAACTGTGTCCCCTATTCTAACGTCTTTTTTAGCGATTTCATCTTCATTATGAAGAGTTGCTCGTGAAATTGTAGAACCAGCAACTAAAACAGGCTTTAAATGAGCCACAGGAGTAAGCGCACCTGTACGTCCGACCTGAATTTGGATATCTTCAACAACTGTAGTTGATTGTTCTGCTGGAAATTTATATGCAATCATGAATCTTGGAAACTTTGCAGTATGTCCCATCTTCTTTTGCTGCTCCCGATCATTTACTTTAATAACAATTCCATCAACTTCATATGGCATTTTATCTCTTTTATCATGCCAACTTTCACAGAACTTAATAACGGCATCAATTGAATCTAATTTTTTCCATTCAGGATTTATTTTAACTCCTAAATTTGTGAATTCTTTTAAAATATCTTCTTGTTTTGCAATATTTTCGCTACTTGAGTACTGTCCGATCTCATAAAAAAACCCATCAAGCTCACGATTTGCAGCAACTTGAGGATCAAGTTGGCGAATTGTACCTGCAGCAGCATTACGAGGATTTGCAAAAGGCTCATCGCCATTGGCTTCTTGTTCTTTGTTTATTTTTTTGAAGCTTTTTAATGGTAAATAAACTTCACCAGAAAGTTCAATATTTACTTCTTCGTTAAGCTCAAGCGGAATCGATTCAATTGTTTTTACTGTATGAGTTACATCTTCTCCTTCAACTCCGTTACCTCGAGTTAGAGCTCGAGCAAATTTTCCATTTTTATAATGAACCGTAATATTTAGACCATCAATTTTAAGTTCACAAATAAAATTAATGCGTTCTCCTGGTACTAATTTGGCAATTTTAGTGCCCCAATCACGAATATCCTCGGCTGAAAAAGCATCCTGAAGACTCATTTTTGCAGTCAGATGCTTAACTTTAGCAAAACGACCAGATAAAGCACTACCTACACGCTGAGTTGGTGAATCTTTAGTAACAAACTCAGAATAATGATTTTCAAGTTCAATAAGTTCCTTTTTTAAAGAATCACGAACAGCTTCTGATACATTTGATTTATCTAAGACAAAATATTCATAATTTCTTTTCTTGATCTCCTCTCGAAGCTTTAAAATCCGCTGTTTAGCCTGGTTTTTATCCATGAATTATGCTATAATATAAAGAAATTCTAACTCTTTACTTATTATATCAAATGGACGATCAAAAACCAGAAATAGTTAAAAAACCGGAAAGTTTAGTAAACAAAGACCTAATGCACGAGGGTGTTAATGAAGAAACACAAAAAATGATTAACACTCCAGAAACAGATCCTACTGGGGTTGATGATACTGATGCTGAATATATTGGAAAAGTAATCAGAAGAGTTGAGGATGGAAGAATTGATTTACATACTCCTTCAACACTTTTAAATTTAGCTGTTTATGATGAGTTGGGAGAAGAAGCAAAAAGTGCAGTAGATATTAACGGGTTCAATCTTTTAGCTGAAATCAGACAAATTAAGAAGTTATGGGACCTAGGAGACAAAGATAGCTTTCAAATACAAAATTTAGTTCACCGTATGCGTCTTACAAAACAAAAAGTCGAAAAAGAATACGGAGACTGTTACATAATTTAATATGGTATTAGGACTAGATGGCCAAAAAAAAGGCCCAAAATCATCAAAAGAATCAACTCCTCCAAAAGCTAAAGCTGCTAAAAAAGCAACTGAAACTGCTAAACAAGCTGGAAAGAAAAAAGTTGATCAAGCAAAGAAAAAAGGAAAGGCAAATCCTAAAATTAATGAAGGAAAAGATGAGAATAAAGAAACAAAAGATACTTCAAAACAATTAAATGAAGTCCTTGGTGCTGGATTTATGTATGATCTGAAAAAAATCCTCTTCTTATGGAAGAAACTTTGGACAGAAGATTTACCAGGATTAGGGGATAAATTTGAGAATTGGAGTAAAGCTAATATACCGGTTAATGATATACGAAAAGCCGCAAATGAGGCTGAAAAACGAATTACTGTTCCAAAGTTAAGTAAAAGAAAAGAAGAGCTTAAAACAAAATTAGCAGTAATGAAGAAAACAGACAGCGTAGTAAAATATCTTTATACAAGTTTAGGATTGGAAATGCCTGCATTAGATCAAGTTAAACAAAAAGATAAAAAAGGAAAAGAAATACCAGTTAAAGCTGTCACTCTTAAACATTTAATTAAGCAATTAAAAGATGCGAAGGTAGGTTATTTATCAGGCCCAAAAGCAATTAAAGAAAAAACTATGCAAAGACCTCCTTATTTTTATAAAGGAGATTTAGTTGTTGTGACTTCTGCAACTGGCAAATTAACTGCTGGATTTATAGAAGCAATGGATGATAATACCATTCATATTAAAAACAATACAGAACCTAAACCTCAAAAATTCTATACCAATCAATTATTCCTTGCTTTCCACTTTCCAGGAAATAAAAGAAAAGGTAATGAAGTTCCTAGGAAGGTCATTGAACCTAAAAGCAAGAAGCCAAAAGAGACTTAGAAGGTTGACGTACACCCTAGTTTAGTATTATAATATATATAACAAATAAATAAAGAAATGGCTGATTCAAATCAACAAAAAGACGATAAAACAATAAATCTTACAGATGCACAGATGCTTGAAGAAAATGCTGCTACAGATGAAGATCTTTTAGCTGCAGAAGAAGAGCTTCTTGGACTAGGTGGAGGCGGAACAAGTGATGACGATTCTGGTGCTGCCACTGGCACAGGAGGGACAGCTATAAAAACATCTAATGCTTCACAATTTCATATACCACAAGCAGTTAAAGATTTATATCCTGAGTTAATTCCATTAATTATTCAAACTGAGTCAATGGATGATGAAGAAAGAGAATATTGGTTTCAAATTCTTCCAATAATGACTGATGATCAAGTTGAAAAATTAAGAGAAATTTTAGTAAATGAAAAACAGCAATTAGCAAAATTAGATGCTGAATATGAAGCTGAACTTTCTAAAATCAACGAAAAACACATCAATGAATGGCAAGCATTCGAATATGAACAAAATAGAGATGATCTACAAAAGAAAGAAAATGCTCACGAAGCTGGAGAAGCTACTCTTGAAGAAGATCTTCTAAATAAATTAGACGAACTTTAAACTCTTATACAGGCCGGGCCAAAACAACTAGCCTTTTTAGGTTTGTTCCAACTGGAGTACAGGTTATTAAAGTTAGGCGATCGTCACCTGCCTGAGTTAATACATCAACCTGTGTAGGTAAAACTATCTGTACATCAAACACTTCATAATCATATCTATTTTGATCATGATAAACATATAATTTATCACCTATTTGAACATCGTGTAAAAGCGCAAATACGTCTTTGAAACGGCCTGGATCCCATGCGAAATATGAACTATGCCCTGTTATTACCATATTCCCGTCCTCATCCGGGAAAGCAGTACTTGGATAATGAACAACTCCGTCTCTTAATGCTTCTTGAATCTGTTGTTCAAGCTTTCCCCAGTCTCTATTAACCAAAGCTTCAGAACTAATAGTTACAACAGGTACGTTCTTGTTAATTCTTGGAATTATAATTCGAGTATCCGGAGGACTAACATTTAAAGCAAGATCAGGTATTTGTTTTTTCTGCTCATTTGGATCTTTGCTTAATTCAAGCAAATCATCAGAACCACGAACTGGTAATTTATATTCAATCTGATCTGACTGGAAAAGCCCAAGCTTATTAATTATTAAAGCACTATAAGCATTCCAGTTCATTATAAAAAATAGAATTATAAATATAATTGCTGCAGAAGAGATAAATCGCAACATTCCCCATATTTTATCACTAAAAGTTTCAGCAATAGGCTCATCAACATCTTCTTTTATGGTCTTGTGAAATTTTTGTACAGGTTTAACAGATGCGCTTTTTTCATCTTCATGACTGATGTGAAGCGTATAGTGTTTTTCTTCTATTTGTTCAGGTTTCTTTTTTGGCATAGTTGAATATTATACCAGATTTTCGATGATTAAGCTAGTATACAATCTCTTTTATTATACCACCTCCTAAGACTCGTGTCTTTTTATAAAAAACTACTGACTGGCCAGGGGTAATTGCCCTCTGAGGTTTATCAAAGATAATATGACCTTGGTCGCCTTTTTTAATTAATTTTGCTTTCATCGGTGGAAAACGATATCTGATTCTTGCATCTATTTTATGTTCACCATCTTTTAATTCATCTTCAGTAAATGAAAATTTATTAACTATAAATTCTTTTTGAAAGATTTCTTCATCCTTTCCAACAACTAAAGTATTTTTATCATAATCAAGGCGAACTACGTACCATGGTTTTTCTTCTCCTCCAATTTCAATACCTTTTCTTTGACCAACAGTAAAGAATTGTAGACCTTTGTGTGTGCCTATTTTTTCGCCATCTGTTGTTATTATTGGCCCTTCTTTTAATACTGATTCATCAAAATGTCGCTTTAAAAAATCTTCGTGTTTTTTATCTGGGAAAAAACAAACTCCCTGACTTTCTTTTTTTTCAGCAATTTGTTTAAGTCCCATTTTTCGTGCCATTTTTTTTACCTGAGCTTTTGTTTTATTTCCAACTGGAAACATTACATGTTTAAGCTTTTCCTGAGTTAAAGTGTAAAGGAAATAACTCTGATCTTTAATCTTATCTTTCCCCATGTATAAGCTAATTGTATCCTTTTTCTTTTTAACTTTTGCAAAATGCCCAGTTGCAATATAATCACATCCCAGTTGCTTCATTCTTTCCAATAAAAATCCAAATTTAATATTTCTATTACATTCAACACATGGATTTGGAGTTTTACACATCCGATAAGTATCAATAAAGTAATCTACAATTTCCTTTTTAAAACGATCTTTCACATTCAATACATAAAAAGGGAAATCCAAATCATGAGCAATCTGCCTTGCATGGTTTTGAGATTCTAAGGAACAACATTTATTTTGAGGGAATTTTGCGAGATCTTCTTGTTCAAAAACAGTAGGATCACTCCAAAAATTTAAATAAATTCCAATCAGATCATAACCTTTCTTTTTTAGAAGTGCTGCAGTCACAGATGAATCAACTCCACCAGACATTGCTACAAGCACTTTTTCGCGCTTTTTCATTGACTTTTCTATAATTTAATGGCATTAGTATAAACCTAAAGGATTACTTTTTTCAACACAATAATATGTCAAAAAGCAAAAAAGTAAATATAGATGAACATATTAACTTCATTATTAAAGAAGTGAATAGCTATTTGCCGAATTTTGATAAAGAAAAATTTACTAAAGTTGTTAAGTTTGCTCATAAAGCTCATGAAGGACAATTAAGAAAAGATGGGGAAACTGCATACATCTCACATCCCCTTGAAGCAGCTAAAATACTCACTAAACTTCATGTTGATGAAGATACTTTGATTGCTGCGATATTGCATGACGTTCCTGAAGATACTGAATATTCATTAAGAGATGTTGAAAAAAAATTTGGTAAAAAGATTTCATTTTTAGTGAATGGAATTACAAAATTATCAAAGGTTTATTATCGTCATGACATGGCTGAACGCCAGATTGAGTCGCTCAAAAAATTATTGATTCATAGTGCAAAAGATCCAAGAGTAATTTTGATAAAACTTGCTGATCGATTGCATAATATGCGTACTTTAGAGCATGTTAAACCAGAAAAACGAGTTAGGATTGCAAAAGAAACAATGGAAATATATGTACCTATTGCGAATCTACTTGGTATCGATGAAATAAAAAAGCAATTGGAGGATATTTGTTTTATGCATCTATTCCCAAAAGATTATGAAAAGATCGAGCAAACATTAAAGGAAACAAAAATTAGGCAGCGAAATATTTTAGAAGAAACAGTAAATATTATTGAAAAAGAACTTAAAAAAGAAAAAAGTAAGGATTATGAAATCTACGGTCGTGAAAAAAGCAGATATTCAACCTTTAAGAAAAGTATTCGCAAAGATAAAGCTCCGGAAGATTTAGAAGACCTTCTAGCAATCAGAATTATAGTAAATGACATTAAAGAGTGTTATCTAGTTTTAGGGATTATCCACTCATTATTTAAGCCTAAACCAGGTAGATTTAAAGATTATATTGCTGTTCCTAAATCCAACGGTTATCAAAGCCTGCATACAGTTGTATTCGGTTTACGAGGACAAACAACTGAATTCCAAATCAGAACTCATCAAATGCATCTTGATGCTCAGTATGGTATTGCTGCTCATTATTTTTATAAAGATTCTGATGATAATGGAGAATATCAAGCTAAACAATCTAAATGGGCTCAACAAATACTTGAATATCAAAAAGCAAATTATGATAGTGAAAATTTTTTAGAAGCTCTTAAAATTGATATTTTCCAGGATAGAATTTTTACTTTTACTCCTAAAGGAGACACTGTTGATTTACCTCGTGGAGCAACTGCTATCGATTTTGCATATTCAATTCATACAGAAGTTGGAGACAATGCTTTAAAGGCTGAAGTTAATGGACAAATCATACCCCTGACTATTGGTTTAAGAACTGGGGATGTTGTAAATATTGTAACAGCGAATCAACCAAAGGGTCCAAATCGAGAATGGTTAATTTTTGCAAAAACAAATCTTGCTAAAAATAAAATTAGAGAAGCATTAAGAAAAAATAGTAGACGAAAAAAATTAAGTATAGGTCGCAGATTATTACAAAAAGAATTTGATCGTGCAGGGGCAGGTTTAATTGAAGAAATCGCAAAGAAAAAACTTAAAAATGTAGTAAAAAAATATAGAGGGATTCACCATTGTCGTACTTTTGAGGATGTGCTTGTAAGAATTGGTGAAGGTTCAATAAATCCTGTTGATGTTTTATCTATTTTATTCCCTGTTCAAGCGCTTGTAAATGAAAGAAAAGGAAATTTTTTAAATAAATTATTTAAAATTAATAAATATAATACAAAAAAACGTGTAGCAATTAAAATTAAAGCAATAGACAGAATTGGTGCTGGTCGCGATTTATTGGCAATTCTTAGTGATAATAAAGTCAATGTAATTAATCTTTCAGTAAATCCTAGGCGTTTTAAGAATATATTTGCAATGACAATTGATATGGAAGTAGATTCATTTGAACAATTCAGTTACATCTGTGAACAAATGGAACAAATTGATGAAATTATTGAATGTTCTAGATCATTCCACGGTAAACGAATGCCATTCTTTGTACTTTCGTTTTTCACAATTGCAATGTGGATTGCACACCCTTTTGTGACTTATTTTGTAGTAACTAACAATACTTCTTTATTACCAAGAAGTATTGTTTTATATGGAGGAATAGCACTTTTATTCATCCTAGTATTCTTATTAAAACGAACAACTCAAAGAACCTTTCCAGAGCTTAGAGATAATAGTGGAAGAATATTGTGGATTATGACATTTATTATTGGAAATATTGCATTAGCAATGATATTAGCAGAGATTTATTTCTATAAACTCCACTTTAATTGGGTTTTGGTAATAGGTCTTGTACTCTTTTTATATGCATATCTAGTAACAGAGTACTTAGCATTCAAAAATCAAATTCAATAGTTTGCAATTAATTCCCCTAAATCTAATTCATTTTCATATAAAGCTTTTCCAATAATAACTCCCTGAATCCCAACTTCTTTCAAAGTGTCCAGGTGTTTCTTTTTTCCTATTCCTCCTGCTGAATATACTTTTAAAGGTGTCATGTTTAAAATCCTATCAACTTCATCGTAATTAGGACCAACAAGCGTGCTCTCCTTCCACATGTCTTTAAACAAAACATATCGCACTCCATAATCTGGTAGTGTTTCAGCAAAATCAATTGCTCTTAATGGGAATGGTCTGGAAGCTTCAGTTAAAACCTCGTCTCCTTTTGCTTTTATTCCAACAATGACTTTATCAGCTCCATAATTATTAATTGCTTCTTTGTAAATTGATTCAGCAGCAACGCCAAGTACAACTTTATTCATCCCCATTTCAAAAACCTGTTTAACTTGATCCATTGTTCTGATTTTACCTGCACACATTATTGGAATATCTACTGCTCCCCTTATTTCTTTAACTATTTCATAATTATTAGCTTCTAAATCTACAACAAATAAACTCTCAGCGCCTTGGTCAACAAAATACTTAGCATATTCTAATGGTGATTTTTTATAAATTTCTTTTTGCTGAAGATCGCCTTTATACAAGGCTACAGTTTGACCTTCTAAAATATAAATCCCAGGAATGATTTCCATATTTAATTATTAAATTTGAAATGCATTACATCACCATCCTGCACTATATATTCTTTTCCTTCAAGTTTCATTAATCCTTTTTCTTTAGCCCCTGCTTCTCCTGCACTTGCAATAAAATCCTCATATTTAATTACTTCCGCTTTAATAAAGCCTTTTTCAAAATCAGTATGAATCACTCCAGCAGCCTGAGGCGCTTTACTCCCCTTTCTTGTGGTCCATGCTCTAACCTCTTTTGGACCAGCTGTTAAGAAAGTAATTAGATTTAATAATTTGTATGATGCTGTAATTAATTGATTCAATCCAGTTTCTTTTAGCCCAAGTTCACTCAAATATTCCTTTGCTTCATCTTCAGTAAATCCAGTAAGTTCCTCTTCAACTTTTGCTGAAATTGGAATTAATGGAGTATCTTCATCAATTTCTAATTTTTTTCGAAGTTCATCAAGATCGATTGATCCAACTTCATTTTCATGAACATTGGCAATATATAAAAGTGGTTTATTTGTTAAAAAATGCAAATCGCGAATTGCTTCTCTTTCCTCATCAGTTAAATCCATATGATAAACCAAGGTTCCTTTGTGAAATTCCTGCTCAACTTTTTCTAAAATCCTTGCATATTCGACCTTCTTCTTATCATTAGATTTTGCTTCAGCTTGCGCTTTTTTCAATCTTTTATCTAAAGTTTGGAGATCTGCTAAAATCAATTCAGCCTCAATAATTTCACGATCTTTTTGAGGTTCAATTTCACCATGAACATGAACTATATCCGGATCCTCAAAAACACGAATAACCTGAGCAATTGCATGACATTCCCGAATATGTGATAAAAATTGATTTCCTAAACCCTCTCCCTCACTTGCACCTTTAACCAGACCTGCAATATCAACAAATTCAATTACAGTTGGTATAACCTTCTCGGGATTACAAACCTCAGCTAGTTTAGTCAAACGCTCATCAGGGACCTCAACAACTCCTACATTTGGATCAATTGTACAAAATGGATAATTCGCTGATTCAGCTGCTCCTTCTTTTGTTAAGGCATTAAATAATGTCGATTTTCCTACATTCGGAAGTCCAACAATTCCAATCTTTAAAGACATTTTATATTATTTTTTAAATAGTAGTTCTTTAATAACTTTCCACTCATCATAAATTATTTGACCATCAGCAGTTTTCCATGCAGTGTCTGGTGGAATAAAAGATATTAATGATCCACATTGCGGAGCCAAAACTCTACTTAACCTGCCATGTTCTCCCATACAAAATGAAATAAGTGGAAAATCAGTTAATTTTAATAATTTAAGAGGGATTAAATTATCATGACAATCTTTAGCTACGCAAACGATTTTTCCTATATCAGCACCAGCATTTTTCATTCTTTCAACCATTGCTTTTCCTTTTTCAAAATCCGGAGTTCCTTCAAAATCATGATATGAGGCAATTAATTTAGTTTTATCCCTATGGAAATCTTTTATTTTATCAAAATCTTCAATATCAATATCAACATATTCAAATCCATTTTCAATAACTTGCCTTAACAATTCTTGATTTGAACAATCTGAAACTTTCATAAGTAGGGAATGTTTTGCTTTTTCTTTTAGTGTAATGAGGTTTAAATCCTCAATTTCGTTTATCCATATTTCAACCAAATCATAGTCATTTGGTACCGTTTCAAGCATTTCTATCGCATCTGACATTTTTTTTACTTTGATTGATGCGCAGATCATGTTTATTATGTTAATGAATTTAACCTTATCTATTCTATGTCATCATTTGAATTTCTTCAATACACTTATTTCGGAAACAGTGTGCAAAACTATTTAATTGCTTGTGGTTTTTTTGTTTTTTCAATAATTGTCGCGATTGTTTTACGTTTTGTTATTGTTGGGATATTAAGAAAGTATGCTAAAAAAACAAAAAATAAACTTGATGATACTTTAGTTATTATTATGAATAAAGTATTTATTGCAATTGTTGTACTTGCAGGTATTTATTTTGCACTTCGAGCACTTTCAATTCCTGAAAACATGTGGGTACTTATTGAAAAAGGTGTGCAAGTTGCATTTATTTTCAAAGTATTCCAAGGAATTACGATTCTGACAGATTTTGTTATTTCAGCTTATCTAATCAAATTATTAAAACTTAAAAAAGGATTTGATATAGAACTTTCAAAAATGCTTACCCGAACTACTAATATTGTGATATGGGTAATTGCTGCAAGTATGATATTAAATCTATTCGGATATGATATTGGAGCACTTGTTGCTGGTCTTGGTATTGGAGGTTTAGCTATTGCACTTGCTGCTCAAGATCCATTAAGTAACTTCTTTAGCTCACTTTCAATTATTGCTGACAAACCATTCAAAGTAGAAGATGTTATTAAATTTGGAGAGATTGAAGGTGTTATTAAAGATATTGGTATGCGAACAACACGAATTGAAACTTTCTTTGGAACGATTATTTCAGTTCCAAATAGCACTCTTGCAAAAGCTTCTGTTGAAAATATGTCTAGAAGAGAGACAAGAAGAGCAGATGGCAGACTAGGACTTGTTTATCACACTTCAACTACTAAGTTACAAAAGGCAGTGAAGATAATTAAAGATATTATTAAGAAAGAAAAGAATGCAGAAGGTGACTTTAGAGCTTTCTTTACCGAATTTGATGATTCTTCTTTAAGGATTGAATATACATATTATGTAAAAAATCCAACTGATTATGGATTTTTCCTTGAAACGAAAGATAGAGTGAACAGAAAAATTAAGTCTGAATTTGAAAAAGAAGGCATTGAAATGGCTTTCCCTACACAAACATTACATATTCATAAATCTGACCACGAAACCGTAAGTGAAAAGAAATAGCCCGGGTTTACATGTAGCATTAAAAATGGTATAATATACTTAGTTTAAAACAAAAATTAACATAAAAACTATGAAAAATTTATATTCATTTTCAGACAATCCGCTAAATACGGATAAATTGGTGTATCTTACTATAAGAAAAGCCCCAAAATCTAAAATTGAAGGGCCAGCTGGCTCAGCTGAGAAACAGAGCGATGCTTTGAAAGTTGCTGAGACAATGGACAAACTCTCTTTAATGATGGGGAAAATTGATGATAAAATTAAGTTTTATGAAGGCAAAGTTGCTAAGCACTCAATATTGGGAAACTATGCAAAAAAATATCATCCAAGAATAAAAAGAAGATTAAAGTGGGAAAAAGGTGAATTACTACAATACAAAATTCTAAAAAAGCGAATGGAAAAAGTCAGTGAACAATTGAATAAAATTGAAACTGAAAGAGATGGTTCATATTCAAAAGTAGCGATGGAGACTCTGGATAAAATAAATACAACAATTGATAAGCAGGCAAAAATTTGGAGAATGGATTTAAGAAAAGATATGTTAGGAAAGCTTAAAAATGATGCTTTTAAAGAATTACAGAATAACCGCATCAATTTAGCTAGTATTAAAAATATGTTTGTTTTAATGAAAAGTGGTGAAACAATTACGCATAAAAAAGGTTATAAAATTTCAAGAAAAGGTAATAAAATGGTATTAGAATATAAAAAAATAACAAAAGAATTCTCTTTTTCTGTAAAAGGGAAAAAATTAAATTGGGTAATTAAAGATGAAAAAGGACTAGATGTTTCAAGTAAAATTCAAAGAGGAGCTTTAGAGGATTTATTTGAAGGTGAATCAGGTGAAGATTCAGAAGGGTTGTCTAAAGAAACAAATTTTTATTACTATAAGCCCGAATCAGCTGTAAACACTTATGCTAATTATAGAGTTAAAGATAAAATAAAAGCTGCTAAAAAAACTACAACTACAACTGCAGCCGCAGTTGCTGAAGGGGGAAGCAAAACTCCAATGAAACCAAAGGTATTAGGTAGACCAAAACCAACTGTTAAACGAACCCCGGTAAAAGCAAAAGCTGCTGAAAGAAAAAGAGAATACGTTACGCCTGCTTCTACTACTCAAGCAACTTTAAATGTGGCAAAGCAAGCTTTAAGAAAAGTTCCTGAAGTTAAAGAAAGTCCTGCAACACTTAAAGCAACAAATGATTGGGGAAATAATTTAGCAAGAGATATTGGGATCCATACCAATGCTTTACTTTCAAGAATAACTGTTTTTAAAGCATGGAGAAAAGCAGGAAAAACAATGAAACAATATCAGGCATTTAAACGAAATATGGGTGAAGTTGGAAAAGAAGTTAAAACAGCTAATGGTGTAGATAAAATCAGAGCTGCAAATAAATTAGCAGCAGTATATAGGACATATCTAGCTAACTTACCTACTGAAGTAGAAGATAAATTAAAAGTTAAAATAACTGCTGCTCCGCAAAATAATGCACAAATTGCATTAAATAAAGCAGTATTTCCTGTGGTACCCGAAGAAGCACCAAAAGCAAAAGTCATGGTTGCACAAAAACCAAAAGCAAAACCTGGACTTGATGTAAAAGGAGATAAGATGGCAAAAAATGTAGTAGAACAGTACTTCAAAAATCACAAAATTAGTGAAGCAATTGCAACAACACTTAATAGTATTGAAAATGGTTCACAAATAAATGTAAAAGCTCTATTAAACAAAACACATGGAGCAATGACAACGATTGCACTTGTTACAGGTGTAAAAAAAATAACCAATGTAGTTGAAAGTAAGTCAAAGCAGATGCAAATGAAGATTGAACATGTTGCTGGCAGCAAAACTACTCTAACTATTACAAGAAATGGTGTAGAATATAAAATTGCTGAAACCAATGGGAAAAAACTCAGAATAAATACACAGCAACTTGCTAAGCTTAAAAAAGCAATACCTGCTGGACCAACAAATGCTCCTGCAGTAAAAAAAGCTTTGGCTGCTAAAGAAAGGAAAGAAAGAACTCCAGGTTTAAAAAATTGGGCATCACAGAATGCACAAATGTTAAAAGATATTCGCAAGGAATTCATTGTTCATAATGATGCTGCCCTTACAAAGATGTACCCTGATCACGGGAGTAGCGTATTGATTAGATTAAATACTTTAAATAGATCTTTAAATGATCCTAAAATTTCATTTGTAAAAGCAGTACAAATCTGTAAAGATTTAAGACGTGGATTTAGACATCTGCAAAAAAGAGCAAAAGAGAGAAAAATCGCATATGTAGGTAAAAATGTTAAAGCAAATATTAGTACAATGACAACTTTAAAATTTCCGCCTGCTCCAAAAAACCCAACTGTAGCTGAACAAAGGTTAATCAAAGCTGAAGACAAAAGATTGGCTGGCATGAAAAAATTCACAGATATCAAAGTATCATAAACAATCAATTATTAATAATAAACAATTACCATGGACTTAAAAGCTAAACTACAACAATTAATTAAATCATCTGCGACTCTTCAAAGTTTGCCACCTGAAGAACTTAAATTCAGAGCTGATGCAATGCTTAGTGCTGATGATGCAGCAATGACAGAATTTATAAAAATTCTTGAAACAGAATCTGCGCAAATTAAAAAAATCGATGATGACTTTGCAAAGAAAGCAGGAGAATTAAATGATCTGGTTGCTGAAGCAAACCAATTAGAAAAAGAAGCAAATACAATGTTTAGAAAAGAAGAAGAGGAAGAAGAAAGAGGAGCAGAAGAACAAAAAGCTGAAGATCTTCTTAAAAAGTTAGACGAAGTATAAACTACTTCCACGACACATTAACCTTTGAAGGAGTAATGGTAACAACATTCACTCCATCAGGTAATTTGAAATTACTTTCTGAAAGCTCAATCAGAGCTGAATCACCTTCATAACCTGTTATATCAAGCTCAAGTTCTACTTTTGACAAATCTGCATCATCACCTTCGACTACTAAAGTCACAGCAAAAGGATCAGGCTTGATACTTTTTTGAGATGTTTTAAATTTTCTAATTAATATAGGAACTTTTACAGTAGTTCTTTGCATAGAAGAATCAATAGAGTCATATTGATCAACTTCAATCGACACAGTTAAGTTATTTGATCCCTCAATTTCAACACCTTCAGGAAGCCCAATAATCTGTACTGTGAACTGATCATTTGCTGAAATTCCACTCACATCAATATCTGAAGTTTTAACAAATTCAATATTTTCAAGAACTCCGAGATCTCCCTTTAAGACAACAAAATTAGGCTCAACATTTATTGATTTAATCCATATATTTTCCTGAGGAGATCCAACAATTGTAGGTTGAACTCCTGCTACTTTTTGATCAGCAATTGCTGAAATTTTAACTTGAGCTTCAATGCTCGGTTCATCTACTGAAACATTTTCAAGTTTCTCTCCATTGTCATCTAAAATTGCTACTTCAAAAGTTCGGGTAAAATCATCATCTTCACCATCAAGTTCAATCATTAATAAGGCTTTATCAATATTTTCAAGTGATTTCTCTGCACCTTTAATTACGATTCTATCTATAGACGTTACCACTTCACGTACTAAATAACCTTCTTTTGCATCGCCGATTATTTCAGATTCTAAAGGAACTTCTTTCTCAGCTTTCTCTGCAATTTTAACAGTGAGCTTTGATGGTTCAACTTTAACAACATTTATATCTGATTTTTTTGAGCTTACTTCTACTTCAATTTCACGTTCCCCTATTTGCATTTCTTCAAGGTCAATATATGCACTAAAATCGTCAATAGTTAAATTGCTAAGAGTCTCGCGGTTATCTATTTTAAGCCTTAATTTAACTGTGCCCAGCTCATCAGAAACTACAAGGTCTTCAGGTACATTAAAGGCTTTCACAGGTATTTCATCAGGAAATGTATAAAATGTATTTTCAGTTGCAACTACTAAAAACCAAAAAATTATTGCTGCGAGTACAGCAAGTGCTTTTATTTCCCAGTTTGAGAGAAGTTTTTTCATAATTTTCGCTTTTTAAATACATTCTTTATCTTCTTTTTAGTTTTTGGAATATAGAATTGCTCAAGCAATCCTTGTAATCTCTCAGGTTCAATATCTTTAACAAGTCTTCCATTGTGAGCATACGAAATAGTACCTCTTTCTTCTGAAACAACAATAATATGCGCATCAGTGTTTTCTGAAAGCCCAATTGCTGCTTTATGTCTTGTTCCAAGGGATCTATCAACATGCTTATAAGAATGAGGGAGTACGCAGGCAGCAGCTTCAATTGTGCCTCCATTTAAAATAACTGCACCATCATGCAATGGAGATTTTGGAAAAAATATATTAAGAAGAAGCTCTTTTGAAAGCTTTCCATTTATTGGAACACCTGTTTCTGCATATTCAGTAAGTGAAACATCTTTTTTTAATACTATTAAAGATCCGATTCGATGTTTTGCCATATCAACTGAAGCCTCAACAAGATTACTTATTTGAATATCAGTTGCTTTAACTTCATTACTTGAAAAGATTCTGGTTTGTCCCAGCTTTTCTAATCCCCTTCTTAACTCCTGTTGAAATATTATTGGAATCGCTACAAGGATAATTGTGAGAAAACGATCAAGAAGCCAGCCAGTTGCAAATAATTGTAGTGCTTTACTTAGAATAAATACAAAAGCAAGGATAGCAAGACCAATCAGGATATGAATTGCGCGACTTCCCTTTAAAAGTACAAAAATATAATAAAAAACAATAGAAACAAGCAGGATATCGATAATAACCTGAGGAGCAGAAAATTGTAACAGACTTAAATTTTCCCAAAAGGCTCCGGCTTCACGGGTGATGAAGAGTAAAAATTCTGCAATGGTATTGTTGATAAATTCCATATAAAAAGCCCTACATTTCTGTAGGGCTAGTTTAAATTAATCTAGAGAAAAAGCAAGCTTTTAGCGCTTCTTTGGCGATAATTTCTTTGCTCCATAGAATGCTACTGCTAACAGTAGTAAATAAATCATATGTTCTGGTCCTGAATCTGCTAATTCACTGCCTTCTGCAGTTGTTGCATCGTCAGCGTTTGCTTCAGGCTGAACAAATACAAATTCTTCTCCATTAAAGTTTAATGTATCTGATTCAAATTCTTCATCAGCTGCATCAAATAAGCTAACATCGGTATCCTCATCTTCTTCTAATAATAGATCTACTGCATCTTCATCATCTAATGCTAATGCATCATCATCGTCGTCGTCATCATCATCTGCTAAAATATCTTCATCAGCAAAATCCTCATCTGCTGCTGCATCTAAATCATCTTCACCTAAAGCTGGTTCATCAAGGTCAGTTAATTCAACTGCACAATCTTCATCTATGAGTTCTGATTCTTCACCTACACATATTTTTCCAGTCATGAATGGGTGAAGTCCACATTGATAATTGTAAACTCCTTCAGTTGAGAATGTTCTACTGAAAGTATCCCCTAAATATAGAGTCTCACTTTCAAATTCAACTCCACCTTGAGAAGCGTCATCAGGATCAAATGAGCTAATTACATGCTCAACTTCTCCAAATTCTTCAGTCTCATCATGAAGCCATGAAACTGTAGTATCAGCATCAATGCGTACAACATCAGGATCGAATGCAAAGTCCTGAATTCGTACTAACACCGTATCAGTACTTAAAATATCAGCTTTTAAGTCTGAAGAAGGTGTTTGTGCCCAGATAGCAAGTCCAGTAATGGCAGCTACAAGCACAAGCGAGATAATAGTGTGAATTTTTGTTTTTGTGTCCATAGTTATAGATTTTTAATTTTAGATCATATTATAATACCACAATAAAGCCAAAAACACAATAGCGCGGAGTAGACAATCGTAAATAAATAAGGTATAATAATATGATGTAAATTAGGAAAATTATGCAAATAAAACCATCTGACAAATCAAAGCCAGAACTACCCGAAACGCTGTTTATTCTCCCAATAAAAGAATTAGTGGTGTTCCCTACTATGGTTGTTTCAATTTATGTGAAAAATCCTGATTATATTGATGTAATAAACGAAAAATTCGAAAAAGAAGAGCTTATTGGTGCTGTTTCATATAAAAATACAGATAAAGAAGTTCCACCAACTGACAATTTATTTAAAATCGGTACTTCTTGCCATATTATTCAGGTTATTAAAGGGCAGGCTAATGATGCAATGATTCTAGTTGAAGGAGCATCTAGATTTGAAGTTGATGAGTATTTACAAGAAGCACCATATTTAGAAGCTAAAATTAAGGAAGTTCCTCATACATTAGAAAAATCTGAAGAAGGAGATGGTTTAGCAATAGAAATACGATCACTTTTAGAAACAAGTTCATCACTGGGAAAACCATTACCTGATGAGGTAATGATCAATCTTCAGAATATTACAAATTATGAAGAATTATGTGATTTAGCTTGCTCATATATCACTTCTCCAATCCGTGAAAAGCAATTTCTTTTAGAAATTCGGGATACGAAAGAAAGAATGAAGGCAATTATTAAACAATTAGGAAAAGAAATCAGAATGTTAGAGGTTAGAGGGAAAATTCACAGTGAAGTAGAGAAAGAAATGACTAAGTCAGAGCGTGAATTTATGCTTAGACAAGAGCTTAAAGCAATTCAAAAAGAACTTGGTGAAGAAGATGATGAAAAAGTAGCTGAAGAAAAAGAAATACATCATTTAGAAAAAGAAATTAAAAAAGCGAAAATGCCAAAAGAAGTTGAAAAAATCGCAATGGATGAACTTAAACGACTTAAGCGTATTTTTCCAATTTCACCTGAATATAATGTTGTTCACAACTACATTGAGTGGCTTTATGAAATGCCTTGGGACAAGAGCAGCAAAACAAAAATCGACATTAAAAAAGCTAGAAAAATTTTAGATGAAGATCATTATGGATTAAAAGAAATTAAAGAAAGAATTCTAGAATATTTAGCTATTTGTCAGATGCAGGATAAAACAGGTGCAACAATAATGTGTTTTGTTGGGCCTCCAGGTGTTGGAAAGTCTAGTTTAGGTCGAAGTATTGCGCGATCTTTAGGTAGAAAATTCGTTCAAATGAGTCTGGGTGGCATGCATGATGAATCAGAGATTAGAGGGCACAGACGTACTTATGTAGGTGCGATGCCAGGATCAATTGTTCAGCATCTTAAAAGAGCAGGTGAAAACAATCCTGTAATAATGCTTGATGAAATTGATAAACTTGGAACTGCGCAATTCCAGGGAGATCCAGCTTCAGCTTTGATAGAAGTTTTAGATCCTGAGCTTAATTATTCATTTAATGATCACTATTTAGATGTTCCGTTTGATCTTTCAAATGTTTTATTTATAACAACTGCGAATATTTTGGATCCGATACCTCCTGCTTTATTGGACAGAATGGAGGTTATTGAGCTTCCTGGATATACAGAAGAGGAAAAAATCCAGATTGCTAAAAGATATCTTGTTCCAAAAGAAATTAAATTGAATGGTCTTAATAAAAATCCTTTTAAAATTAAAGATGAAGCACTTTCATATATTGTAAGAAGATATACAAGAGAAGCAGGAGTAAGGGATTTAGAAAGAGAAATCGCTAAGATTTGCCGAAAGATTGCTAAAAAAATGCTTGAAAAAAACAAAAAAACAAAAATAGTTGATAAAAAAATGGTTTCTGAATTATTAGGAGTTGAGCAATTTTATGAAGATATGAAACAAGAAAAAGACACAATAGGTGTAGCAACTGGACTTGCATGGACTCAAGCTGGTGGAGAAATGATATTTATTGAAGCAACTAAAATGTCAGGTCAAAATCAGTTAATTTTAACCGGCCACTTAGGTGAGGTTATGCAGGAATCAGCAAAAGCTGCTTTAAGTTACATAAGATCAAACGCAAAAAAATTCAAAATCAAAGACACAGCATTTAAAAATATTGATATTCATGTGCATGTTCCTGAAGGTGCAACTCCAAAAGACGGACCTTCTGCAGGTATTACCCTAGGAACAGCCCTTTTATCATTATTCACAGGTAAAAAAGTGAATAGAAACGTTGCAATGACCGGAGAAATCACACTTCAGGGGCGAATTCTACCAATCGGTGGACTTAAAGAGAAAGTTCTTGCTGCTAGAAGAAACGGAATCAAAACAATCATCATTCCAGAAGATAACAAGAAAGACTTAAAAGATATTGAAGAGCACCTTTTGAAAGGTATCAAGTTTATCTACGCTAAGTCTTTAGACGATGTAATTGGCATCGCTATCTAATTACTCTCCAGCCGCAGGCGTGTCTTCAACTGTTTTAAGATATAGATTCATATTTTCAAGGAATCTGTGAGCAACTGAAGTTCTTCTGTGAACTCCATTAGGCTTTGCAAGTATTTTAAATAACTTTTCAAAATCATAAGCTCTAATATCATCGTAAACTCGATTTAAATGAGTAACATCTAAATCAATCTTTGCATCTTCAAATCCACAAAGATTTTCTAAATATTCCTCAGTTGGAATATCTTGATATGTTCCTTGATACCATTCTTGTTCATCTCCAATTCTCATTCTTTCTCTTTGCCATCCCTTTAACATATGTTTAAGATCCCTACAATACTGACTTAACTGATCAACTTCCTTTATTTTAAATAAAACTTTTGCTCCAACATCACCAATAGGATAATGCTCTCTATATGCATGTGGATCCAATAGTCGATGTACCGTATCTACATCATCATATAAAGTTATTGGATCAAAATCCCAAGGCCTTGTAAGAATTTTATTAATAATTGAAGACAATTCCATTTGAGTATCTATACATCTTGAAGCAACATCAGCTCTTGTCATGTTTTTCATGGCTTCTTCATGTACTTTTTCCAATCCAACAGGTCCTAAAGCTTTAACTTCCTTTTCATCCATTTGTCCGATTCTCTTAATTATGATTTGAGCTGCTTTTAAGTTTTGGCGCATTGCTTCTGCCCACTGCGGATATGGAGCAGGAAGTGAATCATTTTCAACTAGTGCTTCTAATTGAGCAATCAAATCCTGGTCTAATCGTTCAGTAATATTTTGAGCATTTTCTAATACGTATTCAGCTGCCCCCTCTTCACGTAAAAATCGATTTTTATTAAAAAAATCATCACCAATTAATTGATCTAAATTGATATCTAAATTAGTAAAAATCAGCTCTACAGCTTCTTGAGTCTCTTCAAGCTGTACCAAACTGTCTTCTACTGATTTTTCAATCCCCACGCAATTTCTAAATCTTTCCATTACATCATTAAATCCACCAACTAATTTTGCACAAGTACATCCTGAATTATATTTCTGACTTTGTCGCTCTTTTAATGATTCAGCATCTCCTAAATGATCTTTTGCCATTATCTTATATTGATCTTTAACTCCTGCAAGTAGCCCTTTAAGTTCTTTTATCATCCCCTGAACTTCTTCTTTTTGATCAGGTGAAAGCTTTTTCCAATTTTGAAGAGTATCGATAGAAGCTCGGATATCAGATCTCAATTGATTTAGTACTTCAAATTCTGATCGTTTTTCCAAATCTCTAATAGCATATCTTCCTGAATAATTATTAAGAGTGTGTTTAAGTGATCTTAAAAAAGAATAAAAATTATCATAAAAAGAAAAATGTCTTTTTGGACCTTCTTTTCTTGTTGGATTACTTGAAACAATGATTGATCCTCTTGGCCAAGGTTGTTGAACATTTACTGCTGTTAGTTTATCATTATATCTAGGAAGAACACTAATTCTACCTGAATCCTCTTTAATCGGTTCCAAATTATCATCACAAATCGGTTGTATGTTTTGGAATAATGATTTTAATTGACCTGTCAAAATATATCTAGCTTTCATACCTTCATGTGACGTTTTAGTTCCATTAGGTACAACTCCAGTTACATGCTCCCATAAAGTTTCAGGGAATAACATTGGACTTACAAGCGCATAATCAATAATTCCATCATTATATTCCTTGTCATCTGTTTTCCCATCTTTATGTGCAATAAATGGCTGTCGACAAAATGCTTCCTGGAACATTCTCGGCCTTGGAGCTAAAACTTTCCAAGGTTCATCAGTTTCTACAGTTATTAAATCATCTGGCTGATCAAATTTAAATGTGCCAAGATGTTGTAAAACAAATTGTTCTTCAAGTGGTAGCGCAGCAACGTTCACTTGTGTTTCTTGTTGTAGTTCTGCAGCTTTTGCTTCAACACCAGGTGATTGTTCTGCTAATTGAGCTAAATTTAATCCAGGGCTATCTTCCTCCACTGCAGTTATGGCCTCTTTATCGGCAGCTATGGCTTCGGCAGTTGCTGCATCACGAACATCTCCAGCTAATTGTTCACCAAGGGTTTTATCTCCAGGTTTATTAGTCATATTTAAGTTGGTTATCTAATTAAAACAGGAAATAAATATACTAGATCAAGCCAAATTGTCAACATTTCCATATTTTCAATCATTCTGGTAAATTGTATAAGTGTATTTAACAAAAATTTATGTCTCTCAAAGAACAAATTCAAAACGATTTAACTAAGGCGATGAAAGCAAAGGATGAAGCCCAAACATCAACACTAAGAATGCTCAAAGCTGAAATCATGAAGTATGAAGTTTCAGGAGCAGATAAAGAAGCAACTGATGAAGTTGTAACTTCACTTATTCAAAAACAAGTTAAACAACGAAAAGATTCAGAAGAACAATTCAGAAACGGCGACAGAGTAGAAATGGCTGATAAAGAAGCTGCTGAAGCAAAAATTCTTGAATCTTACCTTCCTGAACAAATGGGCGAAGATGAAGTTCGCGAAATTGTTAAAGAAGGAATTGCATCATCTGGTGCAGAATCAAAGGCAGACATGGGAAAAGTTATGGGAGCGATTATGCCTAAACTTAAAGGAAAAGCTGACGGCAAGTTAGTAAATCAAATAGTAATGGAACTCCTACAATAAATGAAACGAGCGATCCTGATTGATATCATCCCAAAGGACGAATCAAAAGAAAAAGCAGAAAAAGATTTAAAAGAACTCTCGAGCCTGGTTAATACCTATGGCGGAATTGTCATTGTTAATATTATTCAAAAACGTGGAAGACCTTCTGCAAAAACATTTTTAGGTACTGGTAAAGCTCAGGAGGTTGCTGACATAGCTAAGGATGAAAAGGCAGATATGGTTATTGCTAACGGTTTACTAAAGCCTAATCAAGTTCAACATTTGCATACGTTATTTAAAATTCCTGTTTGGGATCGTGTTGATTTGATTTTAAAAATCTTTGATAAACATGCAAAGACTGAAGAAGCAAAAATGCAGATTGAACTTGCGACTCTACAACATGAATTTCCAAAATTGTATGGACTCGGAACGCGTTTTTCTCGAATAGGAGGTGGGATTGCCACTCGTGGTCCTGGAGAAAAATATCTTGAAGTGCAAAAAAGACATTTAAGAGCACGCATAAAAGACATTGAAAAAAAACTAGCTGGAATCCGCAAAATCCACAAAAAACAACGAAATATCAGAAAAAGGAAAGGTCTCAAAACTGCTGCTTTAGTCGGCTATACCAATAGCGGCAAATCAACTTTATTAAAGGCTTTAACCAAGAAAGAAAAAGTTTATATAGCCAATGAACTATTCGCGACTTTAGACTCAAAAATCGGTGACCTTTGGCTTCCAAATATCCAAAAAAAAATACTTATAGCTGATACAATTGGATTCATCAGAGACCTTCCTCCATTTTTGATTAAATCATTCATGGCAACACTAGATGAAGTGCAGGAAGCAGACCTTTTACTGCACGTAATAGATTGTAGTGACTCTGATATGAATGAAAAAGTTGAAGTTGTTGATGGGATATTAAAAAACCTTGGATGCGAACATAAGCCTTTAATTTATGTGTTCAATAAAAAAGATAAAGCTATAGATTTTAAGATGCCAAAAAGAAATGCTGTGAAAATTTCAGCAAGAGATGGTAAAGGTTTAGAAAAACTAATTACAAAAATAGAAAAAGCCCCAATCTAGAAGACTGGGGCTAGGGAATTAATTTATTAAATAAGATCGTCTTTTAAACCAAATGCTAATTCTGTTTGCTCAGTATGATAAGGATTTGCTGTTGCAAATACAGCAGATCCAAGTGTCGGATTATTCTCTACATATGGGCAAATTGAATTTGAAAGATCTAAAGTAAGTAGATAGTTTACACCTGGTTCAAGAACCGAATTTATTTCATCTGCACTAAATACTCCATCTGAAATCCCTTCTGAATCCATATCTGTCGCTATTTGACCATATGCAGCTAAAAATTCGCTTTCTTTAAATAATTTTGGAATTGCTACAGGTAATTTATTTCCATCTGAAAAACATCCATGATATTCAAATTTAATTTCACTAAGTGGCACTTGATCATCTTCAAATTTAAATAGTAATACTGGATGAACAGTAGCTGCTACCATAGCATCTCCATAAACATCTTGTCCGGTTTGCATTTCATTAATAATTCTAACACTACTTAATCCAGGTTGTGAAGTAGCTATATCAAAATAATCTTCTGATGAAGCAGTTCCTGAAGCTGAAGTACACTGAGTAGTGTTAAATCCTCTACAATCAGCAGCACATCTTAATGCTCCTCCAGTGAAGCTCGAGCTAACATCTTCACAAGTTTTCCCTCCTAAATCAGTTCCATCACATTCTTCAAAAAATTGGTTAATTTCATTATCTCCACAAAGTTGAACGCCACCTCCACCAGATGAATCTGTAGTACATTGACTTGTATCAAATGCTGTACAATCAGCTGCACATGTTAATGTCCCGCCAGTGAATGTTGCATCCACATCACTACAAGTTTTTCCTCCTAGATCCGTACCATCACATGTTTCAATATGATCTAGAGCATCATTACCACATGTTAGTGCGATCCTAGCTGCTATCATAGCAGCTTTTTGTTCATCACTTATACCTTCAAAAGGATCTTGCTCCTGTTTGTTTTCCAAATCAGATGTTCCTCCAGAAGCCTTATCCATTAATTCTTCTCTCAAACTTACTAATTCTATAGTACATGGACTAACCATTTTCCCTGTAGTAGGATCCTGAACCATAAATGATGATTCTTTAATAACTTCTAATTCATCTGAACAACCATCTATAGCTGTTAATGCTGCTCCATCCTGAGAATACCCTGTTACATTAATTGTAAGTGAATCACAAGCATTTACAGGACCACCATCTAAATTAACAGTTGTATCCATTGTTTGTAACTCTTCTTCACCATTGTATGTAAAATTATTTGTAGTTAATGTGTCATCAAATTTTGTTGAATAGATAAATGTATCAACATTATCAGTTCCATCAACACTAATTACTAAATTCCCTTCATAAGATGAATCAAAATCTTGAGTAATAGGATGTGGGCTGTCTCCGGGAATTTCCAATGAAGTACAATTATTTGCTGTAGTGTCTGTAGTATCTGTAGTATCTGTAGTGTCTGTGGTATCTGTAGTATCTGTAGTATCCGTAGCGTCTGTAGTATCCGTAGTGTCTGTAGTATCTGTTTCACCTGATGTATCTCCTCCACCTGTTGAACCAAATGTTGCTGGTGTTCCAAGCTTTAACCAAGCCATTTTAAATTCTCTAGAAGAATCTAAACTTGCAACATCAGATAATTTTTCAAATTCGTTTGCATTTTTTTGAACCCAGATTGATCTGATTTTTGGATCTGTTAGATCCATAGTTGATGCAATTGGATGCAATGTCCATCCTTTAAAATCAGGAATAGTTAAACTATCTGATAATTCTTTTGCATCTGTAATCATATTAGAATTATATTCATAATCATCACTAGCAATAATTGCAAATGCACGCTTTTTCCCTATTACTGTTGATCCTAAATCTCCTTCTGCTATTTCACATGTATTTAAATATGGTCCTTTTGGATATACTTTAAAACATCCCAATTTTACAGGGTCTGCATCTGGTTTATTGCCTGCCCAAGGTTCTTCTGCATCATAAAATGCTAATAAAATCTTAAGATCAACTTTTGGTTTAATACTTTTAATAACAGCATCAAAACTTGTGTCAGCAGCAAAATAATAATAGCTAACTCCTTTTGCAGCTGTTTTAAAGGTTGGATTCGATGCTCCTTCATAAGCATCACCAGCATCAAATTTTAAAAATCCAAAAGTTGTTTCAACTGATTTACCTTGAAATTGTCCTCCACCTAATGAAAGTGATGGTGGATTTTCTTCTGCTTCAAATAAACCAGAATCATATGCATACCATCCTCCGAAAGCGAGGACTGCTGCTGCAACGACTCCTACTACAGCAGCAAACATACCTTTGCCTTTTTTTGGCGCAGGTGCTGGTGCTGGAGTTTGAGGTGTTGTAGTTTGAGGCGCTTCAGCTTGTGGTGCTGGAGCTTGTTGCACAGGTTGTTCTGTTGGAACCTGTGGTTGAGGTGCCGGTTGCTGAGTTTGTTGCTCAGGCACCTGAGGTTGATTTGTGTCTTCCATAATATTTTAATTAAAAATTATTGATTGCGGTTTCGGATCAGGAGTATCATTTATAATTCCCTGATTTAGAATTACTTGTTTTGTTGCGGATCCAGTAAGATCAGCGAATGAAAAATGCATCACCATTACTGATGATTGAGTTTTTATGTCAGTGAAATCGGCATTAATCTTAATATTTCGAGTATCTTTGATTATCAAAGGATCAGCTCCAAAACTAAGACTTAATGTATGATTATCAAGCCATATAAATTCAACATTTTCATAAAATTCATCATCAACAATTAAAGTAAGATTTTTTATCATATCTTTTGCTGGACTTTCAAATACAAAATTTAAACTGTGTGCTTCAATAGGCTCATAACTTGAATTCAAATTAAAATCTCCTATATTCACATTTGAAGCTCCTAAAGAAACCTCTTCTGTTTTAAAAGCATTAATATATTCAATAGTGAATGCTCCTGATTTCACATCTTCAACCATTATTGTTTGAGGACGGGTAAATAATGAACCAATAAAATAGCGGGTTGGAGCATTTAAAAACACATAAAATAAACCTGAAACTACTACCACCAAAAGTACAATATTAAGAATAATACTTATTTCAAGCTTTTCCCGTGCTTTCCGAACGTGAGCGTACTCCAATTTATTTTTGTTTTATTTTTCCATGTATATTATACTACAATTTTTCGCTTGTGTAAAGCACTTGCCTAATTATTAGTGCGCCTGTAAATTAGTACTGTTATTAAAATTTAAGTATAAATTATGATAGTTCCAATTGATCAAATAAAAGACCACGTTGGTAAAGAAGTTACTGTTCGTGGATGGATGTATAATAAGCGTGGAAGCGGAAAACTCCACTTTTTACAGCTTCGTGATGGCACAGGTATGATTCAGGGTATTGTTTTTAAAGATGATGTTTCTGAAGAAGTGTTTGCCAAAGGTGATGAATTAACCATGGAATCTGCTCTTTCATGCACTGGGGAGATTACTGCTCACCCTAAGCATGACGATGTTTTTGAGCTTCAGGTAAAGGATATTGAGATTCATCATTTAAATAAACATGAATATCCCATCTCAAAAAAGGAACATGGACCAGATTTCTTGCTTAATAATCGTCATTTATGGCTTAGATCAAGCAAACAATGGGCTATTCAGAAGGTTAGAAACACAATTATCAATGCAACATATGAATATTTGAATGAAAATGGCTTTATTAAGATCGATTCTCCGATTTTAACACCAAATGCATGTGAAGGAACTACTGAACTCTTTGAAATGGACTATTTTGACGAAGGAAAGGCATATTTAAGCCAATCTGGGCAGCTTTATATTGAAGCTGCAATCTATTCTGTAGGTAAATGTTTTGATTTTGGGCCAGTATTTAGGGCAGAAAAGTCTAAAACGCGGCGTCATTTAACAGAATTCTGGATGATGGATGCAGAAGCAGCATTTGTTGAACATGAAGAAAATATGGAAATTCAGGAAGGATTAATCCTTCACATCCTTAAAAAAGTGCTTGAGAACAACAAAAAAGAATTAAAAGTGCTTGAGAGGGATATTGAACCTTTAGAAAAAATTAAAGCTCCATTTATTAGAAAAACGCATACAGAAGTGGTAAAAGA
Organism: Patescibacteria group bacterium; assembly: GCA_042568205.1. Lineage (GTDB taxonomy): Bacteria > Patescibacteriota > Gracilibacteria > UBA1369 > PNNO01 > JAUVDZ01. The sequence continues at coordinate 191,515 of JBHPJE010000001.1, read as the reverse complement.
ACTTCAGGAAATGGGCTCAGATATACAAGAAAACCACGATTTAGGTGGAGATGATGAGACAATTTTAACTAAAAAATACGATCAACCGATCTTTGTTGAAAAATACCCTGCTGAAGTTAAAGCTTTTTACATGAAAAGGGACCCAGAAGACGAATCTAAGGCTTTATGCTGCGATTTACTAGCTCCTGAAGGTTATGGAGAGATTATTGGCGGATCACAACGTGAAGATGACTACGACACATTAGTTAAGCGCATAAAAGAGCATAAATTGCCATTAGAAGCCTTTGATTGGTATTTAGACCTCAGAAAATACGGTTCAGTGCCCCATAGTGGCTTTGGATACGGCCTAGAGCGTATTACTGGTTGGATTTGTGGCACGAAGCATATCCGCGAGACTATACCATTTCCTCGCATGATCGCAAGGTTAACTCCGTAATGCAAAAGGTTTTATTGTCTTAAAAGTAGTGAATTTGTCATTCATTAATTAATACTTGACAAGTTCTTGTTTTTGTCGTACAATAATATCCTTTATAAATTTAACCATGAAAAATATGTCTGCTGAAAGAAAACTAAGCCTAGCTCAAAGAGCTCAACAATCTGTTGAAGAGGTAAGACTTCAAAATGCTCAACTTGATAAATTAAAAGTAATGGATCAAGACATTTCTGAAGTTGAAACAATCATTAGTGAAGCTAGTGGTGCTACAAGAAATAAAGTGGTACAAGAAGTTGGTGTTGAACTTGAAGATTTAAAAGTCGAAAGACTTGGAACTTTACTCGGAGACGCTGATACCAGAGGAAGATATCTAGCCAGAAAAAAACCTCAAATCACTGCAATGGTTAAACAAGTAAGCCAGATCAAACCTGGTAGTGAAGGTAAGGAACAATTAAATGCTTTAGTTCAAAAAGCAATTATGTCAGGATTCCTGGAAGGTTCACAACTTGCAGATTCAAAAATTCCAGATATTGGGAACTTAAGAATTCCTCAAGTAGAAAGCAAACCAGCAACTGATTTATTGTATAAATTACAAAGAGAAATTAATGAAATTGAAACAAAATCTATTACAAGAGCTCTACAATTTGCACGAGGTCTGAGAAATCCGTTTCAACTTCAAGAGTTTGTTCAAAAAGTTTCTAAACTTGGATGGATTAAATTACCACTTCCTTTAACTTCATTAAAAAATCTTGATTTTGAAAAACTGGAAGCTCCAGCAGTTACGAATCCAAGAGTACAAGCAAGTTACTTAGGATTGGTCGCATTTATTCAAAAAAAAGGTGGAGAATTATTAGATTCTCTTAATCGAAAATAAATTTTAAATAAAATTTAGTAAAGGCCTCCAGAAATGGGGGCCTTTATTTTGCCACCCTTCTTATTGTTGGTGAAATTTTTGTCCAAACAACATATGAAATTGTTTCACTTAATTCTGCAATTTCTCGAACATTGCTTTTAATAATATCAATCTTTGCGCCCTTTCGCACTCCCTTTACTTGCGATAAATCAATCACGCACAAATTCATACAAACACGTCCTAAAATTTTACATTTTACATTTCCGTAATAAACATATCCCTTATTACTCAATCTTCGATCAATCCCCTCATAATAACCAGCTGGTATAAGTCCAATTTTCATGTTTTGTTTAGCTTTAAAAGTGCATCCATAACTAACGCAATCGCCTTTTTTTAAAGTCTTAATATCAATTAAAGTTGAAGAAAACCTCATTATAGGTTTTAGGTTTTTTGCATCTTTATCAATTGGACTATCTCCATAAAGACCAAGACCAATCCTGATCATATTGAAATTCTTATCTTTAATAATACCGGCACCAGCAGTTGCTGAAATATGCTTCCACTTAACATCAATATTTTTAATTGCTTTTTTAAATTTATTAACCTGGCTTATGGTGAATGTTTTTTTAGAATTATCAGCATCAGCCAAATGAGTAAAAATGCCTTCTAATTCAAGTTTTTTATATTTCGAGATCAATTCAAGAGCCTCAGGAAGATCATCTATTAAAATTCCCTGCCGATGCATTCCTGTATCAATTTTTAAATGAACCTTAACTTTTTTATTAAGACGACCAAGTGCGTGTATCGTATTAAGATCCAAAATACTCACAGCCACATTATTAAAAGACATGTCCTTGTAATTTTCCGGGAGAGTATATCCAATAATTAAACATGGAGTTTTAACTCCTGCTTTTTTAAGTTCCAAAGCTTCATAAAAACTATCAACAATTAAATAAGGTGGTCGGAGTTTTTCACAAATCCGCGCAATCTCAATTAAACCATGACCATATGCATTTGATTTAAGCACTGGGCAAATTTTGGCTTCTGGATGCTTCTTAGCATAATATTTATAATTATGTATTAAAGCAGCCGAAGAAAGCTCAATTGTATTAAGAACTTTCATTTTTCGACCAAATTTTTTTCTTAAATCATTTAACATGTAAATCTATTGTAATTTTAAATCAGCAAAATTACCACTCCTGCTTCGCCAAATGTTTTTAAATCCCCAATCATCCCATTGCCAAACTGCAATATTTCTTAAAGCTGAATCATATGGTTGTTCAATTACAACAATTTCATTCAAACCATCATTATCTAAATCAGTTAAAATTGTTTTTTTATTGATATAGGGAAGATTTGATGAATTCCAAACTGAACGGTAATTCAATCTGTCTATTTGTTCATATACAAAAAGATGTTGCTTATATGAATTGTCATTTTCTTGAATCCAAAACGGCAAATCATATCCGTAATTCCCTCTTTTCCATAGATAGATCGCTAAATCTTCATTCCCATTATTAGTAAAATCACCATGCAATATTTCATCTACCTTAAAATGTTCATCTAAAGGAATGTATTGTGGAATTTCTTTATCTTTTATTTTGTATTTTGGGATCTCCCATTTAACTTCAATGTTATATCCTCCTTCATCAAAACTTATATATGCAATTTGTTTATAAGTTGTAAGGAAAAAGAGGAGGACTATAAGTCCCCCTCCAAGAACAAAACAAATTATTGTTTTAATTTTCAAATTGCAATAAGTAAGTTTGCCAATCTAGTCTTTCTGGTGGATTTTGCCAATCCCCTAAAACTTCATCTCTCCATTTATCATCAGTAAGACGATCACTCATTGGCCAAGAAAATTCATAATAAGAATAAACTCCGCCTTTACCTACTCGTAACTTATCTTCAATTGGGAAAACAACATAAATTGGTTCAACATGGCCAGTTCCTACTTCTAATACACAACAATTAGGATCAGTAGCTACATCAGCGACAATTGGTGCTGGATTATCCCCTAGAAGATCTGGACTTTGTTTTTCTTCATCAGAGAAAGTTTCATACCAGAAGTGTTCTAGAGATCCTCCAAATACTCTGATTAATTCATATTCTTCATCAGTTAAAGTTTCATTTTGAAGTTCTTTTACTGAAATATCGCGTAGTTGAATTAACAAATCGTAAAGTTTCGTTAATTGATCATTATTCTTTGTACTTAAAATGTCGCGTTGTTCCAATCCATCAATAGTTAGTTGAGTTAGAGATGCCAAACGAGCGTAAAGATCAGGATTTGGTTCAACATATCCACGATCATCTCTTTCTTCAATCATTGGGCCTCCGCCAAGTTCTGCATAAACCTGCTTAGCATAAAGAATCGTATCGTGCTTTAGTTCTGCCCATGAACCTAGGAAAGTTGTAAGTTCTTTTTTCTTCCAGTTTTCATTTTGCATGAACATTGGATATCCAGCTGCATAATCAACATGAAGTAAAGATTTCAATGTATACATCCATCCCCAATATAAATTCTCAGTCCATTGAGACATTGGTAATTCATTGATTGCTAAAACCAATTTATTCATGTTTTCAGGATAGTTTTTGTATTCAGTTTCTCCTTTTTCTTCCAATAATTTATAAGCAAGATCAGAGCCAAATCCAGCAGGGATATCAAGCCCATTTGGAAGCATTCTTTGTTCAACTTCTCTATCAATTAATCTTTGGAAAATTGATGCATCAACTGTAAATCTTTGCCCAAGGAACCGGAATCCTTTTGTATCTTCAGTTCTATCTTCAACTGAAGCTCTTTTAGGATTTAAAGCTGGACCTAAAACAGGAATTGAATTAACTCCCGGATCACGGAGTTCTTTAGCTTTTGAAATGAAATTAGAAACACTTCCTGCCTGAAGATTTTCTAAAGTAAGATCTCCGAATGTTTCTAAAGCTACTGGTTGAAAATCATAATAAACAAGATCATCAGGTTGACCTACAAAAAATCCAATAGGTTCATATAATCTCTTCCAATCTGCTAATAAGTCTTCATTGTTATCTAAAACTGACATAATTAGTAATGAAGATTTAACTTCATCAGGTTGTTGAAGTCTGAAAGTCATTCTTCCATACCACATTAAAGCATTGAAATATTTGCTTAATTTTTCAGATTTTGTGTAGTGGCCTCTAGGTATATATTGTGAAAAATCTTCTAAAAATTCTTCACTATTCATGACTGCAGATTCAGCTATTCCTTCATGAGCAATCATTGCTTCACCATCAACTTTAATCACATCTTCAACATGATCAGGAACGTAGGCATTATCATTAAACTGCCTTAAAGCAAGCGCAAAAAATGCTACATTTCGTTTTGCAGCTGTCTCCCATTCTGTTCCTTCTAAAGCTTCATACTGTTCCTGAGATTTCTCCATCATTGATTTAGAAATTGACTGTGCAAGATCATAAAGTTCAGCTTCTTCCAATGATTTCAAAAGATAATTAAAATAAAGATGATAAGTATGAAGTACTGAATCGGTAGTAATAAAATTTGGTGTCATTTCATATCTATTTTCCTCATAAATTGAGAAAAATTCTTCACTCCATCCTTCAGCAACATAGAATCCATTTTCTACTAATTCTGCATCTTTGCTAACTGGTCCTGCAAGAATATCAATATATTCAACATTACTAAGATCAGATTTAATTTCGTAATTTGCAACTTTTGGTGTGAAATCAACAGTATTATCTGTCCATTCTGCAAAAGTTGATGCTTCAGCTACAGGAGTTGTAGCGTCTGGAGCAACTACAGTTGTTGTATCTGGTTCTGGTGTTGGTTCAGGTGGTTGATCAACGCATCCGTTTAACGAAAGAGCGAGCACTGAAATAAGGCTTGCTACTGCGAAAAATTTACGCATATTTTTAAAAGTTAGAAATTAGGCAAATCAACTATATCAAAATTGCTGAAAATGTTAAGAGAAAACTGAAAAAACAACTAGTCATGTGTCAATTTGCATTATTTTACTTTTATTCTATATGCCAATATACTTTTTCTTAGTGTTTAATTAACCTTAATTTATATGTTCTCAAAACGAAACGTAATGCTCAGTGCGAAAATCTCGCTTTGTGCAATGTTGATGATGCTCACTGCTAGTGTGGCAAGTGCATCTACTTCGGCTGTTCTTGAAGCTGGGATGACTCCAATAGGGACAGTTTATGCTAATGGAGGCTCTACAAACAATCTAGCATTAGAATTCCTTTTACCTGATGCTTATAACAATGCCGCTGCAATTGATGATACTCAATTATATGATGGCGTATTAAAGAGTTGGAATGGTGACCAATACACAATATGGTTACCAGATGAATTTTACATGGATACTAATAGCAATGATGCATACGATGCAGGGGAAGCAATTATTGAAGATGTAAATACAGATGGGATTTTAGATCCATTCGATAATATCCATCTAGAGGGTACTGCTCCTTGGCAATCATTTCAGGCTGCTGTAGCAGGTGCAGAATACTGGTTTGATGGCACTATCGCACCAACAGCAGGTAGTTATGATGGTGTTGAAGCAATTTGGATAGATTCAATTGGTAATGGTCAAATGGACGGTGGAGATTGGGCAATTATTGGTGGAGCAACTTCTTATATGAATTTTAATTCACCTCCTGGTTCTGCAATAGGTCCACCAGCAGATATTCAGTTTGCAAATAATTTATTAGCATGTGATAACGGGAATGGAGTCTACGACTTTGGTGAACCAATTTGGGCAGATATATTAGGAGGACCAACTGCGTTTTATGATCCTGGATTTGACACTATATTGTATGACCCAGGTAATTGTTTAATTGGTGTAGGAGCTCCTTTTTATATGGGTGCTTCATTTAGTGGAATTGGTGTAGAACAAATTGGATACTTAGATTCAAATCATAATGGAATTTTTGATTACGTCCCTGCACCTGCAGGACCTGGTGGATTTTCAGAACCAATTATGCGTGCATTTGCACCTTATGCAGATGGTGCAAATATTACTGGCGGGGGTGCTACTGATACAGTTCTACAGCCTTATGCTGCTGTAGCAGGTGAACTTGGAATTAGTGGTGATTATATTGAAGATTGGTATTTAATGAGTAGTGACAATAATTATTACTTTGAAAGAACAGGCGGTACAGCAGGTTTTAGTGGTGATGAAAGTGTGGCTCATGATGATGGAGATGGAATATTAGAAAGCGGAGAAGTAGTAGTGGGTGGAGTAGTTGGTCCTACAGATGACATGGATCAAACCTGGGGTACAGTTAAACATACTTCTTTAGCACCTTTTGCAACAAACAAGGACGTTTATGATGATTTAGATAATGATGGATTTGTTGATAAAGCAGCTGATGAGTTAATGGGAATTACATTAAAAAATAGTGGTACGCTTACTCAAACTTATATTCCTGCAGTAATGCTTTGGGCAGATGGAGGTAATGCAACTTTTGAAGCTGGTGGAGATGACACCCTCTTAGGTGCTGGTACTTGGGATTCAACTGATAATAGTTGGGAATGGGATTGGATTATAGGAGTTCCTATTCCTTTAGGTGGAAGAGAATTTTATGCAAGTGTTAATTTAGCTGCTGCTGTACCTGACAATTCAACTGTTAAACTTTATGTTCCACAATTTAATGATGATTTAGCTGATGATGACCTTCTTCTTGGGTCACTAGATGAAGGTATTTTCATGGCTTCTCTTAATCATGGACCAACTGATGCAAATGCTGTACCAACTAGTACCAATCAACTTCTTACTCCAGACACCGGTGGTGGCGGAGGTGGAAGTGGAGGTAGTTCTGGTGGATCTTCTGCTGAATGTGGTGATGGAACAAAAGATACTGGTGAAGCATGTGATGATGGGAACACTGATGATGATGATGGTTGTAGTGCTACTTGTACTTTAGAAGAAGGATATGTTTGGGATACTGAATTAGAAGAAGTAGTTGTTGAAGGTGAAGAAACAACTGCAGAAGAAGGAGAAACTCTTGCTGGAGAAGGAACACTTGAAGAACCTACTGACTTAACTGCAGATGAAGTTGCTTATAATTTCTCTGATTATGATGCTGCTTTCTGGGCTTCTGAATATATAGCTCTATTATTCAATGCTGGAATCATGACTGGTCCTGGCGATGGAACATTTGGTGTTGCTGTTGGAACTACCAGAGCAGAAATTGTAAAAATCGCACTTCTTGCGAATGGAATTGAAGTTCCTGAATCTGTAGATGAAGCTCCATTCTTAGACACTCCTTTAACAGAATGGTACACAACTTATGTTGCTAAAGCTGCTGAACTTGGAATTGTGGATGGTTATGATGATGGAAACTTCAGACCAGGGAATATGGTTAACAGGGCTGAAGCATTAAAAATTCTATTGCTTGCAAAAGGTGTTGATTTAGATAGTTATGATTTATCTTCTGTTTCTCATTTCTCTGATGTTTCAGAAACAATTTGGTATGCAGTTTATGTTGCATACGGATATGATATGGGAATTATAGAAGGCTATGAAGATGGAACATTTAAAGCGATTAATGATATTTTAAGAGGTGAAATTGCAAAAATTACAGTAGTAATTATGGATTTAGTTCTCGAGGTTTAATCGACAAACAAAAAGGCTCCCATTGCTTAATTGCTTTGGGGGCTTTTTTAGTATACAATCCTTAAGCTATGAAAGACTATACGAAAGGACCGATATTAAAGGCTTTAATTACTCTGTCGCTACCAATCATATTTGCGAATATTTTCAGTACTGTTTATCAACTTACTGATACTTTTTGGGTTGGCCGACTTGGTGAAAAAGCTGTAGCAGCTGTTAGTTTAACTTTTCCAATTTCTTTTTTCGTAGGATCTTTAACTATTGGACTTGCATCAGCAGGATCCATTTTAATTGCTCAATTTAAAGGTAAAAAGGATCAAAAATCAATTGATTACACCTCGGCACAAACATTGTCATTACTATTTATAGCTGCCACATGTGTAGCAGTTTTTGGTTATCTTTTATCAAAAACTTTTATAGGATTAATGTCACCAGATCCAAGTGTTGCAATTGAAGCAACAAAATATCTTCAAATTACATTTCTTGGATTTTCATTCTTTGCTCTATTTTTTGGATATCAATCAGTTATGCGGGGTGTAGGTGAAGTGAAAATGCCAATGTACATAATTATTTTTACAGTTTTTTTAAATTTCATATTAGATCCTTTGTTTATTCTTGGATGGGGACCAATTCCTGCTTTTGGAGTATCAGGAGCGGCTGTAGCAACTATCGGAACTGAAAGTCTTGCTTCATTAATGGGGCTTTATATTTTGTTTAAAGGTCACAAAGGAATTAAAATCAAACTTAAACAATTAAAACCTGATTTTAAAGAACTAAAACTATTAGCAAAAATTGGATTTCCAACTTCAATTGAAATGTCAGCACGATCATTTAGCATGGTTATAATGACTTTTCTAGCAGCTGTATTTGGAACAACTGCAATTGCCTCATACGGAATGGGAGGACGAATCCTTTCATTTGTAATAATCCCTGCTTTAGGAATTGCATTTGGAACTGCAACTCTTGTTGGGCAAAACATTGGTGCTGATAAATTTGATCGAGCTTTAAAAACAACATACACAGCTTTTAAAGTAGGCTTCTTCTTCCTTCTCTCAATCGGCATACTTACTTTTCTATTCGCTGAACCAATTGTTGCAGCATTTGTACCTGGTGAAACTGTATTAATTAAAGAAAGTGCTAAATTCTTAAAGATTATGGCATTTGGATTCCCATTTATCGGACTACACATGGGATTGATCGGATTATTTAGAGGATCAGGAAACACTCGACTTGCAATGGAGATCACAATTATCTTTGCAACTATAATGGTTGGCTCAGCTTACGTCCTCTCGACTTTCACATCTCTAGGTGTTGATGGAATTTACTGGGCATATCCAATAGCAAATGTAATAGGAACAGCTATAGGCTTTGCCTACTTCTTCAAATCCAAATGGAGAGAAAAACGAATTATTTCTTAGGTGCTTGTGGTTTTATAGTAGTTGGCTGTTTTCTTGTATAAAAATAAACTCCAAGTCCAATTACAACTGCTGCAATTACACCCAAACCAACTAAACTATTAACTACAGCTAAAATAGTTGCTGCTATTTTTGTAATAGCAAACGCTAAAATCGCTGTAATTATAACAAGTGCACCTTTTCCAAATTTTCCTAAAAATGGAATCAATTCTAACGAAACAGACAAAGGTTTTAAAACTAGCATCAGACCAATCCACATTAAAATCATAACGCCAATTTCACCCATTGTTCCTGCTGTTTTATATTCTCCTGCAAGAACTGATTTCGAATCATCTAAAGTACCGTCAAAAACTCTATATAAACCTTTTTCCTGATCCTGATGATGTGCAACAAGTTCCTTCCCATCCAATCGTCCAAAAACAGTCACTTTATTATAAGGTTCTAATACTGAAAATTTAATTCTGACATCCCCAACTTCAGGCTCTTCAAAAGTTCCGTTTCCATCAAAAATATAATCATAATTTTCATCTGATTGAAGTTCTTCAAATTCATATAAAGTCACGTTATTATCTGACAACTCTAGAGGTGAAAGACTTGGTAATCTTAATTTATTTAAATCAACTTCATAACCTCCAACAGTTGCAGTATTAACTTCTTCTTTTAAATTTCGTTCAGGTTTTTCTGGATTTTCAAAATATCTATCATCATCAAATTTACTACTATCAGGGACTTCATCTACCCATTGTTTATCATAATCATAATATTTAAAATCATCTTCATCTGTTTCAACTGTTTCAACCCATGCAAACATTTCAACAGTACGATCAATAACCAAATATTCACCTTCATCCAAATAAAGTCCATCACTTAATAATTCATCAGATTTGAATTCACCAGTGACATAAACAAATTCACTGTCTCCTTTTGATTCAGTGATTTCAATTGCACGATCAGCAACATCAGTATAATCAGTTCGGACAATTGTTTTGTGAAGAAGCCAGAAAGATGCAAGGAATATAACGATTCCCAAAAGAAGCCAACCTATTGAGCCAACGAGCTTATCACCAAAGTGTTTTTCAGCCATGATATGAAATTTAAGAATACAACTTACTAAACTTTATCATAAACTTTTCTCAAATAAAATTACACTTGGCACTTTTGTTACACTATCCTTAAGTTCATTATGGATTAAAATGCCCGAAGATGGCCCTCCATCTAAGTTTAAAACATATGTAAAATCTATATTTGTTTCTATTAACTTATTCATTAATTCATAAAGACTAATATGTATCAAATCAGCAAAAATTATATACACATGGCCTTCTTCATCTATCCCTAATGCAGTTCTTCTGGCTGTTTTTCCTGAATCCTCTTTGATTGCAGCATTCCCATCGTTTATTAAAAATGGAAAGCTCTGAAGTCCAAAATCCAGTTCTTCTCCAGTTTGCAAAGGATTAATCGCCAAATCTCGTATACTAAATTGTCCATTGTTTATTTGTATTAATCCTGACTTGCCCTGATCAAAAATAAGCTCTCCAATGCGCTCATTATTAATTTTAAGATAACCAGAAGGTCCAAAATCCTTATTAAAATAAGCTCCATTAATAACAATTTCAGCATCTAGTTCTTTTGCCCAATCAGAAATATATTTAGGTTCACCATTAGCTATAGAAATGGATAAATTTTCAGAATTAATCCTATAAATATGAATTTTTTCAATTTGATCATCCTGGCTATATTCAATAATTCGCTTACTCACAGAATCACTTAATGGCTGCCACTCATTCAAATCGCCACCATCGCCACATCCGAAAAAAAGAACTATTCCTAAAAGGGCAAGTATATATTTTATTTGTTTCATTTGCATTAAGTCAATGGTGCCGCGGGGCGGAATTGAACCACCGACACGAGGATTTTCAATCCTCTGCTCTACCACTGAGCTACCGCGGCAAATTGTTTCTCAACAAAAAAGAGTATACTTCGCCGCATTGCTTATTTCAAGAAAAAAATTCCACGCTGTTTACCTTTTTTTTCAATCCTTTCATGCAAAACACTAATAAACATACCTAATGAATCCAATCTTTCCCCTAATTTATCAAATTCTTGAGCAAAAGTATCAATACCACTTATTCCATCAACTAACTCAGGATGCATAATTATTCTAACTTTTGAGGTAGTTCTATTATCCTCATCACCCCTATCAGATCCTTCAAATTCTATATGAAAATCTCCAATTTGTTCTGCTAACCGATCATATTTTTTTCTAATGATTTGCTGTACCACTAAAAGCCTTTCATATAATGAATATTCAGAATACACAATTACATCTGAAGGTAGATCCAATCCACTTTTAGGTAGATCATCAGTTAATCCCATAATGTTTGAGCGCTATTTATAATTTTACTTGCTTCTTCTTTAGTTAACTTCTTCAATTCTTTTTCATTTGCTTTTTCTCCCTGGTCTTCTTTGATTAGTTTGATAGCCTCAATTTGTTTTTTAGTCGCTAATATGCGCTTTTTGGCTTCTTTTAAATTCTTGGGAGTTTTTTCAGCAAACATAATATAATTGTCGCACTTTTCACAATCTACACGAATCATATCTGCTTCTAGGTTATAACTTAACCTCCCAGAACGATTTGCATTACATTTTTTGCAGTAATATCCATCTCCTAAATCTTTTGTAGGCTCAATTTTATCGAATTTCATAGCTTCTTTCACTGCAATTTCATCAACACGGTTGTTAATTTCATTGTCTGCATGCCCTTTTACCCAATTCCATTTAATTTTGGTTTTGATCGCACTTAATGCCGCGTCAATTTCTTCCCAAATATCAATATTTTTCTTTCTTTTCCATCCTTTTGTAATTGAATTTATAACAAGGCTCGAATCACTATAAATTTCAGCATCATCAGGGTTCTCTGCTATCCACTTCAAAGCTTCTAAGATGGCTTTCATCTCCATTCTATTGTTTGTTGTCTCCTGCTCTCCTCCACGCAAAACCACCTCTTTTCCATCATGCAAAATAATTGCTCCATATCCTCCTGGACCTGGATTCCCTCTTGAACTCCCGTCTGTATAAACTATAATTGGTTTACTCACCTACTTAATATATCAATTTATGTACCTTGGAACAATAATATTAATCGTACTCTCTTTAGCCCCTATAGTATTTTTGCTTTGGTTTTTTGACCGATTAGATAAAAACAAAGAAAAAAGAAGCTTCTTATTTAAGATTTTCATGTGGGGAGTTTTTGTAACTGTGATTGCAGGTGGAATTGAAGTTTTATTAGATACATTTTTGTTGGATATATTCTATCTCCCAATAATTCAACTGATTGTTTCAGCATTTATATTTACTGCACTTACTGAAGAAGCATTAAAATACTGGGTTGTTAAAAGAAAAGCATATCCACATCCAGCTTTTAATGAATATTATGATGGAATAATCTACGCAGTTGTTGCATCGCTTGGTTTTGCTGCTTTAGAAAACGTTTTTTATGTTCTTGAAGGCGGATATTATGTTGCAGTAATCAGATCACTTTTAGCTGTTCCAGCTCATGCTTTGTTTGGAGCATTTATGGGATATTATATTGGACTTGCACGATTCGAAAAAAATAAGGAAAAAGAAAAGAAATTACTGTTTAAAGGTTTATTACTTGCGGTTTTCTTCCATGGGCTATATGATGTCCTCCTTATGTCAGAAACAGGCTATGCAATATTCGTAATACCGCTTGTACTCGCTATGTACTTAAATGTTAGAGAAAAAATCGCACATTTACATAAACTCGATAATTTAACTGGAGTTAGATTACCTAAAGAATGGAATTGGAAACGTTATGTAAAGGTTGGATTCGGATTAATTTTATTCACAATCGGAGTACTTACTCTATTTACTATAGTATTAGTTGCAACCGGAGATCCTACAGCTACAGCATCATTATCCGGACTTGAATTCAATATACTTGGATCTTCTGTATTTGCGGGTATAATGTGGCTGCTTTCATTTTTATTAATTCATGAAAAACGTACTAAAAAAAATCTGGAACGGCATTAAAAAAGGTTGGATGGCATTCGCACATACTTTAGGGCGAATCAACACAACAATTTTACTAACTATCTTTTATTTTATTTTAGTTGGAATTTACGCTGTGATTATTGGAATACCTAAGCGATTTATTGAAGTATTTAAAAAACAACCAACAACTTATTGGATTGATCATAAACAAGGCAAAGATTATAAATATCCATTTTAATGAACAAAAACACTTACATTTTAGGGATTTCATGTTTTTACCACGATTCAGCGGCAGCTTTGCTTAAAAATGGTGAAGTAATTGCTGCAGCTCAAGAAGAAAGATTTACTCGAAAGAAACATGATGAAGACTTTCCAAAACTTGCTGTTGAATATTGCTTAAAAGAAGCTGGGATTGATAAAAGCGAGATAGATCACGTTGCTTACTATGAAAAACCTTTTGTTAAGTTTGAAAGGCTACTTACTACATATATTGATACATGGCCACTTGGTTATTTATCTTTTTTAAAGGCTATGAAGGTTTGGCTTAAAAAGAAACTTTGGATTCCTTCAATTGTAAAAAAAGAACTGGATTTCAAAGGGGACATTTTATATATGGAACATCATGAATCGCATGCTGCGAGTTCAGTATTTGCTTCTCCTTTTGAAAACTGTGCATTTTTAACTGCTGATGGAGTTGGAGAATGGGCAACTCTCACTTATGGAACAACAAAAGGTAACAAAATCCAAATAGATAAAGAAATTCACTTTCCACATTCTTTAGGATTATTATATTCAGCTTTTACTTACTATTTAGGATTCAAAGTTAACTCAGGTGAGTATAAAGTTATGGGGCTTGCTCCTTATGGTGAGCCAAAATACACGGATGAAGTTCGAAAGCTGATTAATGTTAAAGAAGATGGAAGTTTTAAATTGAATATGAAGTACTTTAAATATGCTTATGGTTTAAAAATGACAAATCGACATTTTCATAAGCTATTTGGTCAACCAGCAAGAAAACCTGAAACTGAAATTACTCAAAGAGAATTTGATATAGCAAAAAGTTTACAGGTTGTATTAGAAGAAATAATGTTAAAAATCGCAAATCATGTTCAAAAAGAAACTGGGCAAGAAAATTTATGTTTATCTGGTGGAGTTGCATTAAATTGTGTAGCAAATGGCCGACTTTTAAAAGAATCGAATTTCAAAAAGATTTTCATTCAGCCTGCTTCTGGAGATGCTGGAGGTGCGCTTGGTGCTGCGCTATTTACACATCATGCAATCTTAGAAAATCCTAGAAATTATCAAATGAAAAATGTTTACTTGGGCCCAGGATATTCAAATGAAGAAGTTGAAAAACTTTTACGTGAACACAATGTTGATTTTGAAAAACTTGAAGGAGAATCACTTTACGAAACTGTTGCTGATCATATTGGAAATCAAAAAGTAATAGGCTGGTATCAGGGAAGAATGGAATATGGTCCACGGGCACTTGGAAATCGTTCAATTGTTGCAGATGCCAGAAATAAAGAAAACTGGAAAAGAGTTAATTTGAAAATTAAGTTTAGAGAAAGTTTTAGACCCTTTGCTCCTACAGTTATTGAAGAAGATCTAGCTGAAAACTTTGATTTAGAAACTGCTACACCTTACATGCTCTTAGTAGCACAGGTTAAAAAGGATAATTTGCCTGCAATTACTCATGTTGATAATTCTGCAAGAATTCAGAGTGTTAATGCTGCTGAAAATCCAAGATATCACAAATTAATTAGCAAATTTAAAGAAAAAACAGGCACTGGTGTGATTATTAATACTTCATTTAATGTTAGAGGTGAGCCAATAGTATGCACTCCTGAAGATGCACTTAAATGCTTTTTACGAACAGACATGGATATTCTTGTTATGGAAAATTACCTTGTAAATAAAGCCAAAATCAATAAAGATAGAATAAGTCAGACTCTTAATTACGATCAGAAATTTGAAAAAGATTAAACCGATTTCATTTGGTAAGACATTATTAATAAACCTTGGAACATTTTTAGTAATGCTCCTTATACTTTTTTTAATTGGAGAAGGAATTGCGCGTCTTGCTCACGAACAAACTAAAGCCGGTCCAACTGCAGTGAATATGAAAATATTTGAAGCCAGCGATACATATGTTTGGGGGCATAAGCCTGGGGCTGTTGAATATAATGGTTATGGCGATCCAACTCCTGAAATCAGAATTAATAAATTAGGATTTAGAGATGATGAAGTTCTATTAACTAAATATGCAAATAGAAAACGTGTATTAGTTTTAGGTGATTCTTTTACTTTTGGAATGGGCGTCGCTAAGGATGATAATTTTGTAGAAGTTTTAGAAAAAATGCTTAATGACAATGATGATGAATTTCAATATGAGGTAGTGAATATGGGATCAATCGGCTATACAATCGACAATGAATATCTCTTATTAAAAGAAAAAGGATCATTATTGAATCCGGATATTATTCTTGTGGGATTATTTGTTGGAAATGATATTACTGAAATGCAAAGACATGAATGGACTTTGGACGATAATGAAAATTTAATTAGTATTGTTGATACAAAACATTATGTTGATGAAGAAAACAGATTAAGATATCGAGGATCAGAAGAACCAATTTCATATTTGTGGAATTTTCTTTATACAAGATGGCAAATCTTAGAGAAAAAAATTGGGATTTATGGAGATCCGAATAATGGTCCTACTTTAACCTGGCCTGCTTTTCTTGAACCTGAAGATGAACATGGAAATCCACAACTTCCTGAATATTGGTCAAAAGTTGAATTAATGCTAGTTGCAATTCAAAAAGAAGCAGATAAGATTGGTGCAGACATGAAAGTATTTGCAATCCCAATGGATGTTCAGACAAATAAAAAATATTGGGATAAATATCCTGAGATGTATTTTGATGATGATGCATGGGTTAAATCAAGGCCTCAAACAAAGCTTAATCATTACACTAAGTTAATGGGAATTGATTTTATTGATCTACTGCCTTATTTTAGAGATGCAGATGATTCGCAGTGGCTATATTGGGAAGAGAAGGATCCGCATTGGACACCTGAAGGAAATAAGCTCGCTGCAGAGGTATTATTTAACAATATTATAAATGAGTAAGATGAGAACAATTAAAGATTTATTTGCATATATCTGGAAAGGAAAAAAATGGTGGCTTGCTCCACTATTAATCATATTACTTTTACTTGGCGCATTAATTGTATTTACTGAAGGAAGCGCACTTGCTCCATTCATTTACACTCTATTTTAATGTCAAACGACGAAAGTCTTTTAGAAATTGATAAAATTGAATTCTCAGAGAAACATCCTTTAAATGAGGGTCAAAAAGGGATAATTCAGGAAGTTATTACCTGGGGAACTCAGCCACCTCTAGTTAAAACTGGTAGAAGCAGCTTTTTATTAATTGAAGAAGATAAATTACCTTTTAAAGGAATGAAAATTAAAGGTTGTGGATTCTTTGATGCTTTCAATCATACTGCAATGCAGCCTAGCAAGGATGAAGGTTACGAAGCTCATATGCAGCATGCTCCAGATGGAGTGAAAGAAATTCATTATCAGGTAGAAGTTGATGACAAGGATGAACTTATTTATACAATACCAAAACAAAGACCCTATGGTGCTCAAAATTATGATCAAGCAAAACATGAATTTAAAGTATATGAAACTTTAGAAAACGCATGGGAAGGAGATCCTGATAAATACCCTTTTTACTACCCTATTGCACATGCCAAATATAAAGATATGGAAAATGAAGGCAAGCCTTTAGGTGTTGGGGTGTTTGGAATGAGAACAAAATCAGAATTGATGCTTGGGCCTTATTTTGCAGGTCAATTTGAAGACAAAGGATTAAGAATTAATCCGCAGTTGCTTGAATATTGGCAAAAAAATCTTTCTAAAATTGGACAAAAAGAACCTGATTATTTTGATATCTTAAAAACTTTGCAGGTTTTATCGCGAGAATTTGGAAAAAGTCTTTCATCTTTACATGAACACTTTGTAGATCATGATAGCCATTTGTTTAACTGCTCTGTTGATAATGATAATGGTGTTGTGATGATTTATGATTTAGATCATGTAATCGCCGCTAAAGATATTTCTGATCAAAAATATTATTATTATTGTATGAAAGATTTTGAAATTGCTTTAGTTGCAATAATGAGCAACTTTTTACTTAATGGTTTGATGTATGGAATCCCTTTATTTAAAGATTTAGATAAACAAATTGATGAATTCAATATTTTAAGAGGATTTTTTGAAGGTTATTTTGGTGAATTATCAAAAGAAGCAGTTTATTATGTTAAATCAATGTGGAAACGATTAGTTTTAGTTGCTGTTAATAATTTAATTGAAGCAGATACAAAAGATCATTTGGGAATTGTATATAGTTTTTGTGAAAATGAACGTGGTCAATCATATTTAGATATTTTTCCATTTTTAAAGGAAAAAATTAATAAGACCAGACCAGATTTTGATATGAAATTTGAAGAACATGAGAAAATTGTAAGTAAATTTTTACAACAGAAAATCAAATTAAGCAAAGAACATAATGTAACGTCATAAATGGCTTTGCGTTAAATAATAATGACTTACCCTTAACCTTTTCTTTATGAAAAAATCTACGCTAAAGGTACTCGCAGTACTCGCAATGTGTAGTCTGCTTTTTGTAAGCACAGCAAGCGCAACGGGGACCGAAAGTACAGATGATCCTTATACGGACACTGATACTTTTTCAATGACTATCGAAGGTTCAATTAACCAAGATGGTTATGTTGATTTATCATGGAATATGTATGAAGGTGGTGATTTAAAATGGTACAAAGTTGTACATTCTCAAACAAATATGGATGCTAAATATCCTATGGATGGATATGTAACAGCAATTAGTAATCCTGCTGAGACAACTTATACTCATACTGGTGTTAAAGCTGGGACAAATTACTATCGTGTTTGTGCTATTAATGAATTAAATCTAAGAGCATGCAGTAACACTTTAACTTTTGAAGTAGCAGAAGCTCCAGAAGAAACAACAGAGCCTGTTGTTGAAAAGGACCCTGTTTCAAATGATCCTTACACTGATGATCCTGCAATTGAAATGACCCTTACAGGAGTTTTGAATAGCTTAGGAAAAGCTGAACTTAACTGGAATGAATATGATGGAGGCGATTTAAAATGGTACAAGGTTGTTCATTCTCAAACTAATACAGATGCAAAATATCCAGTAGATGGGTATGTTGGGGTTCTAAGCTCTGCATCAGAAACTTCATATACTCATACTTCAGTTTCAGAAGGTACAAATTATTATAGAGTTTGTGTAATTACTACTGATAACAGACGTGGTTGTTCTAATACTTTAACTCTTCAAAAAGGTGAAAGTGCAGGAGTTGATTTTACAGACATGGAAGGACATTGGGCAAAAACCTATGTAGATGATTTAGCTTCTGATGGAGTTGTTGAAGGAAAAGATGGTTACTTTGAACCAAACAAGGCAGTTGTAAGAGCCGAGGCAATTAAAATGATTATGATTGGACTTGGATTTGATGAAGTAACATGCGACTCTACAATCTTTCCTGATTTAGGTTCAGGAGACTGGTATTGCGGAATTGTAACTAAAGCTTATAAAAAAGGTGTTGTTAAAGGTGATGATGGAATGCTTTATCCTGGAAGAAACATTAACAGAGCTGAAGCTGTTAAAATCTTATTAATGGTTAAAGGTGTAACTCCTCCAGAATTAGACTTTAAGCCTTTCCCTGATGTTGATTATGGTCAATGGTTTGCAGGATATGCTTACAAAGCAAATATTCTAGGTTATGTTGATGGAGTAAACGGGAATTTTGAACCTGATAGAGATATTACAAGAGGAGAATTAGCGAAAATTGTGTCACTAGCATCTAATTAAGACTAAAGGAAAGTTCATAAAAAAGCTGGCTGCATAATAGCTTAAGTGGTCGGCTTTTTTATTAGATACTTAAAATAGTCGGAAGAGCTTCTAGATTAGTTTCTAAAGCATTTAAGTGTACTATTTTTTTATTTAAATCTTCTGAAGTTTCTACCCAATCAACAATCATCATTACTTCTGTTACTATTTCAGTATCTCTATCTAAACATTGCAATAAAGCAACTTTTGCACGAGCTAATACATCCGAAACTTTACTATTTGCTGAAATCATAAATTCTTCTTGAATCGGATCTAATGTCTTTTCCTCATCTTCATCATTTTCTTTTTCTTCATCAGGATCTCCTACTAAAAATGAATTTAATGACTCAATTAATACTCTCGCAGAATAAACACCCTGTTTTGCTTTAAGAATATTTTCTTTATCATGATCAATCAAATCTGGATTCAATGATAAATCTTTTGGTACTGCTGAAATCCCATTCTGAAAATTTGAAACAATTTCAGCCATATCAGTTATTTCCCTTCTTGATTGATTTTCTTTTTCAAGAAATTTTTCAAGTTCAGATCTGGTACATTCCCAATTTATTTCAGGTTTATCTGCAAATAATTTACCCAAACACTCGTTTCGATCCATTAAATCTAATATATTTTGGAACATTCCTAAGACTCTCGCTAAATTTACTTCTTCACCTTTGTTTAAATTATCAAACGCTTTACCAAATAGGTGTAATTTTGAATTCATATCAAGAATAAAATTGTTAACCTTTTGTCTAAATTCTTTAAGTGCTTCTACTTTTGCTTCAAGTCTTGGGAATATATCATATGAGCCAACAGTTTCATTAGTAGCTTTTACAGATGCAATAACTAATCTTTCTAAAATCTCCTGTAATGAATTAATTGCTGTTTGAGCTTGGGGTCCCAAATCTCCATTTGTCCCCTTTTGTTGTGCTACATCTATCATTCCTTGAGCTTGATTTGCCTCATGAAACATTGTGAAAGAATAAAGTGAGAGTAAATCTAGATACTGTGCAGTAAACTCTCCCTCTGAATCCAAAGAGTTCAGCATTCCGTCAATATCATCTTCTGCAGGTGTTTCTTTTGCAGATTGCTTTTCTTCTAATTCCTTATATTCTTTTTTAATTAGTTCTCTTAAATTATTAAATTTATCTAGAGCTTCTCTTAAGGTTGTTATTACAGCTTTGCTGTATTCTCCATTTTCATTGGGCTTAACACAGCTTAATAAAGTTATGATACCAATCGCTTCTTTAATCATTTTCATAATTTTAGTTCTAGCTTCTTCTGGAACATTATGCGAAACTTGTGATAAAGCCTGATTCGCAAACGAATCCAATAATAGTTCATAGTTTTCAGTAAAGACTTGTATCTCATTTGCTAATGCCCGAACATTTGTTACCAGAAAGTCTTTATTATCACCTACTTGTTGTAATGTTTGCAAAATTGTATCCCATCTCTTTAAACTGCTAGTAGTTCTACCAGCAATCCTTAACATATCTATATTAATATCTTTTGGTGGGATTAAATTCCAATCAGGCAATTGTGATAATGCCAATTTATAAGCTTCTATCAAATAAGTAGCATCACTATCTTGATTTGGATCTTCTAAAGAATATAAAACCTCTTCAGCATTATTTCTAATTGTTAAATTTTCAATGCTTTCTAAGTTTTGTTGAAATTCTTTTCTAAATTCTGCTAATTTCGTTTTTACTTCTTCTTCATCATACTGAAAACCAGCTTCTTTCGTTCGGATATCTAAGTATTTAACATATTTAATAAGTTCGATAATTGAGACAGGTAAATTCACTTTAGCTTCAGATTTATCTTCTGGCATATAAGTTGAAACTAATTGATGAATGTGTTTAACCTGTCTTAATAAATAATCAATTAAGATAGGTGTAACAATTGGTTCTTCGTTTTCAGGATCTAATTGTTGTTGAATACGATCACATACAGGCTTTAAATATAAAGCTACAGCAAAAAATCTTAGTCTGAAATGCTCAGGTAAATGCTTAATCCATCTTTGAAAAGCAAATTTTTGATATAAAGGTTCACCTTGTTGTGCTTCTAATTTTTTTCGATCTTGTAATACACTATCTTCCTCTCTTTTAGGACTAGTTTCTTTTCGATGTTTAACTAAACCTTCAATTAACTTTTCTGCTTGTCGCATCCTAATTCTATCTTGAGCAATAGCATAAACCCTTTCAACTAAATCAGTGACTGCCGT
Source organism: Patescibacteria group bacterium (assembly GCA_042568205.1). Classification (GTDB taxonomy): domain Bacteria; phylum Patescibacteriota; class Gracilibacteria; order UBA1369; family PNNO01; genus JAUVDZ01. Next base: position 170,014 of record JBHPJE010000001.1, on the reverse strand, counting down.
TGGTATAGGCAGTTTTGCAGTATCAGATCTTTCCATGCCAAATATGTTTACTTCAGCAAAATCTGGAGAAGTTACTTCTTCAATTACATCTGGTTGTAAGTCATCCGCACTCTTCATATAATATTTTTAAAATAAGGAGATTATTTTAGCATATTAATGAAAAATGTCAAGTCTTTTACAATGTTAACGACGGCGGAGCTTCATATAAATAGGATTCATTCAGAATTTCTGGAATGCCAAAAAGGTAATGCATAAATAAGTACTTTGCGCGGATCTCTTCATCTTGATTATCAACCTGATAAATTTTTATTTCTAAACTAGTATTTGGCTCATTAATAAGCTCAAAATCAGCACCAGGGGTTGTATAAATTATTGAGAAATCTGTTTCATCAATTATTGCACTTCCACTTGTTTTTCGCTCTGATAATACTGAAATTTTCACACTATCATCCAGTTCATAAGATTTAAGAAAAAAATCATCAACATCAAATTCTCCTACTGTCGAATCAAAAAGATCAGCATATAAACTTACTGTAGTTACATCATCCACAGTTTTAAAATTAACAATATAGCCATTTGGTAAAATCAAATCATCAAAAGAACCATCTCCATCATAATCACCAGTATCTATAAACGACTCTCCAGTTAGCGACTTATTTCGCGCTTCAGCACAGAAACCTTCAATATTCTGATAATTTGAACTAAAAACAATCTGATTTCTAAATCCCTGAGAAGTCATAATCGCGCCAGTGGCAATTATACCAATTATCGCTACTACAAGCAGCATTTCAACTAATGTAAAAGCTTTAAGATTTCTGTGTTTCATAATAGATTTATACCACGCCTTTACCACCTAGCACAACCACAAACTCGCCTTTTGGGGTTCTATTTGTAAATTCTTCTTTTACTTCTGATACTGTTCCCCGAACGAATTCTTCGTGGATTTTAGTAAGTTCACGTCCGATGACTATTCTTCTTTCTCCCCCTGTGAATTCTTCAAGTTGGCTTAGGGTTTTTTGGATTCTATGAGGAGATTCATAAAAGACTATTGTTCTTTTTTCATCAGCCAGAGATTTTAGCAAAGTTTGGCGTCCTTTTTTTGTTGGGATAAAGCCTAAATATGTAAATTGATTCATTGGAAGACCGCTTGCAACTATTGTTGCTAAAAATGCTGAAGGTCCAGGAATTGGTTCAATTTTTATACCTTCTTCTAAAGCTGCTTTTATTAAAGTGTAAGCGGGATCTGAAATCCCGGGAGTTCCTGCATCTGAAATTAACGCTACTTCTTGTCCTTCTTTCATAGCTGTGATTAGTTTTTCAACTTTAGTTTGTCCAGAATGAGAGTGATAACTAAGTAATTTCTTTTCAATTTCATATTTTTTTAAAAGGATTTGGCTGTGACGAGTGTCTTCACAGGCAATAATATCTACCTTTTTCAGGGTATCTAAAGCTCTTAAAGTAATATCTTTAAGGTTTCCGATTGGTGTTGCAACAATGTAAAGTATCATTATTTATAGTTTTTATGGGATTTTGTAATAGTTGGAGGAGCAAAATACTCAGGTTTGATGAGTTTTTCGTCTTTATAATCAGCTTGAGTAAGGAATTCTCCTAATGTTTGTAACTCTTCTTCATTTTTAAACTTTACACCTTTTTGCTCTAGTTTTTCTATTTGAATTGGCTTTAAATGACCACTTATCTCCCCTTTTACATCCAAATCATCAAAATCTATCAATTTTTCATTATAAAATATGCGATTTAAGCCTGCTTGAAGTACAAAAGGTCCATTTGTGCGATATTCCCAGTAATCTTGCACAGGAATGCCCCAAATGGGCAAATTTAAGCCATACGCAAGCGTATTAGCCACTGCAATTGAAATTCTAAGAGCAGTAAAAGGGCCTGGACCTTTAATAACAGCTATTTTATCAACATCTGACCACTGAATTTTCGCTTTCTCAAGCAGTTTCTTAATGTTTGGAAGCAGTGTTTCAGCCTCATTTTGCTCTGATTTCCATGAATCTTCAGCCAAAATCTCTCCATTTTTAATCAAAGCGATCTGACTGATGTTTGTTGCTGTATTTAAGCCAAGAATTATCATATAATGCGATTATACAGAATAATTCAATTATGAAAACTGATTTCCCTGTTGAATTAAAACCAGACATACTAAAAAAAGCTCATAAGCTTAATATTAGAGCTGAAGATATTGAAGAGCAGTTTATTCGTGGATCAGGTCACGGAGGTCAAAAAGTTAACAAAACTGCAAGCACAGTAAGGCTTAAGCATATCCCTACAGGAATTGAAGTAAAATGCCAAAAACACCGTGAACGAGAGAAAAATCGAATGTCAGGTTACAAACTTTTAATAAATAAAATCGAAGAAATCAAGCTTGGTGAGGAATCAGAAAAAGCTAAAAAAATCCATAAATTACGAAAACAAAAAGCTAGAAGATCCAAACGTGCAAAAGAAAAAATACTTAAGATTAAAAAGCGCAGAGGAGAGCTAAAAGAAACACGAAAAAAAATCAACCAATCTGTTGACTCATAGTGCCAGATATGATTTAATTATTTCCTAATTATTAATCATATCAATATGGCACTTGAAAACCTTTCGAAACAAGAAATGGATAAACTTCTTAAAGAAAGACCTGGAAGATGGACTGAAGCCCTTCTTAAAAAATCAATTGTTGTCACAACACAAGAGGATGATGTTTTAGAAGGTGAAATCGTTACTGCTGTAGCATTTAGTCACAATGAACCAGGCAAACAAGATGACAAAAGATTCAAAGAAAAAGAAAGAAAAGTTGGCGAAGTAATTATTTATGATAGATATGGAAATCCAATGCTCGGGGTTGTTGTAAATGGAGATGAAGATAAACAAGAAACTGTTTGGTTAAAAGAATTTAGAGTAAGGCAAGAAGGAGGATCACCAAAAGGTAAAAAAGTATCATTTGGGAAATTTCTAACAGAAGCGGGATTAGATCCAAAAGATCTAGCTCAAGTGCTAGAAGATTTCGATGGAGTTCAAGCCTGGGATCCAGATGATGATAGTACCTTGCATATTACAGATCCTGTAATAGGTGTTCAAAGCCAAAGACAAGCAATTCAAAGAAAAGTTGGTTCAGTTACTGCTGAATGTTTAGGAGAATTCCATAAAGGAAAATAATAAACAAGCTGGCCTTTTTTATTCTTCTACTCTATAAAATACGTATTCATTTGGATTACTAATTTCAGTGTATCTGAAGTATTCAGGTACTTTACTTGAAGTACGGTGAGTAAATTCAATACCTAAGTCCTCTTCAAGTCTTTGTAGTTCTCTAACTGGGAATTCGCCATGAAATCGAGCTTGAACTTTTCCTATTTCATGCCTGATTCGCCCATTTCTAGTTGTCTTCACTTCTTCTATTGCCGCATCTGCAGCTTTTTCTGCTTCGGTACGTGGGAATTCAGCAACTACTTTTGGTTCTTCAGTTTCTTCTGCTTGCACAGCTTCTTCTTCTGAAGGATATTCGAATCCAAACTTCTTAATAGCAAATTCATTATGAGCACATTTTAATGGTTTTTCTTTTGGCTTTTCTTCTTTCATATCTCTAATTTGTGCTCCTCCAACAAAAGATGCTCTCGAAAGTTCTAAATCAGATAATTTAATTTCATTAATATTAGGTGCACCAACTTTCTTTAATACAATTGTATTATTCTTAAATGTATCTACATTTTTTTTGTCAGTAGAAACACCCATACCAGTATATTTTTCTAATATTTCAAATCCAAAATGCATTTTTAAAGCCTCTAAAAACTCAGATGTTGGCATTACATTTGGTGGAAGAGTAATTAATGCAATACCACCGTCTTTTAATACTCTATTGTATTCCATAAGAGTCTGAACTCTCTGGTCTGCGCCAAAATTAACAGTAATCTTTGAACTTAAATTTGTATAATCAAATGCTAATGAATTATTTAGGACATCAAATGATCCATCTGGATAAGCTGATAAATCATTCATCTTCCCAATTTTAACTTTAGGTTTTGCTTTTTCATCTTTGTCTTTTAATACTGTCTTACCAATATCAATCATATAAGAATTGATATCTAAAGATTGAATATCTCTTTTTTTACCATCATCAATTTCACCTAAGGTGTTTCTTAATACTAATGGTCCGCAAGCTACATCAAGGAATTTGCCACCAGTAATAATACCTGCGTCTTCTAATTCTTTAATAATACCAACTACCATTCTTGCATTGTTTCCACTTGGAGATGATTCCCAGTCAATCATATAGCTTTCAGCAATAAATTTTGCAATTTTTTCTACTAACATATCTTCAACTTCTTCAGATTTTCTATCAACAAATAACTGAGACATTATAATTGCCATTTTTCGACGGTCAGTTAATGAATGGTCATTCATATATGATCCAATCATCACAAATTCATCATCAATTTTTAAGTCATCAGTAAATATCTCTTCTTCAAGAAGTGCATAATCATCATCAGTCAATGTCCCACCATATTTAACAATCTGTGTTCGAATATATTTAGCTTCTGCATGCTTTCTAATAGCTTCCATAATTGTTCCTATCGCGCATAACGAGTACATTTTTGCATCTTCATTTCCTTCTCGTGCAAATCTCTTTAATAACTGAACTGTATCAGCTCTATTAAATGTAGGATCAAGCATGATGCATCTTGAAATATTTGAAAGATTAATTCCTTCTCTAATCATACTTCCATTAACAAGGAATATTCTCTTTTTATCAGATTTTGTTTTCATCATATCCATAATTTCATCTTTATTCTTAACTTTTCCATCAAGGAACTCTATTTGAACATCTTCTCCATACTTACTTCTAAGTTTATCATAAATAGAATCACCACCTCTATTCCCATGTTCACGAGTAATACCCTGTATATACTTGTTTTCGACGACAACTACAGTGTTATGCCCTTCATCAAAACTCTTATCTGTTAATTCTGTACAATGTTTGAATAAAGAACTTTCAACCTTTTTGGATGGAGTAAATAAGCTAGGATTTAATACACATAAATAAAGTAATTGCATTTTAACCATTGGAGGGATTGTTTCATCCCATCTAATTGAATTATATAAAACCGTTTCCTCATCACTTAATCTGAAATCAACAGGAATTTCGTGTTCTTCCCATTTTTCTTCATCATCAATCAATAATAAAAATTGAGAAATTTCATTTCTAATAAATAAAGGATGTAGATGGTTCTTCGCAGCTGATCTTAACGTTGTAACATCTTTATATAATTCCTTTCTCCAAATTCTTAGTTGAGCAACTATATCATCTGGTGAATTTGGCATTGGATCAGCCGACAATAAAGCAATGTGGCCTTCGTCATATAAACCTTTAATACCAGTTGCAAACTTATAAACAATTCTTGTATTTCGTTTAGCATCTGTTTTTCTAGCATGATGAACTTCATCAACAGTCATAAAGTCAAAATCCTCCTCCATAATCAGATCAGTAACCTTTTTGCCTCCAACTTTTGATGAGAACATACTATAAGGCAAGATCACAACATCTTTTGATATAGCATCTTTAAATGATTCTTCTTTTAATTTTTGGATTTCTTCTTTAAACATTTCCTTATAAACTTTTTTATATTCTGCCTTAGTTAAGCCTTTAAGTGCTTTTCTTCTTCTTACATTTATTCTAATTTTTCCTAATTGTTCTTTTGAAGGTTTAAAAGTTTTCACAATTCCAACTGAAGGTTCTTCTCCAGGTTTATAGTATTTTTTAACCCTTTGTGCTATTTCTTTTTCTAATTCACCTGGAGGGCAAATATAAAGCATTCTTTTAGCTCCTACATATTCTTTTGATAAAAATGCAGCAGCTGTTTTCCCTTTTCCCATAAAGAAAGATATAAGTTGTCTTCTTTTCTTCTTCATTTCTTTCATTGCAATTCTTTGTCTTAATGAAGGGAATTCAAAATCCTCTCCACCATTATTATTTGGTAGCTTATCAACCATATTTGAAGGAACTTTTATGGCCATAACATCATCAAAATATTCAATTAACTCCTTTAATAATTTTGCATGAATCTCAAAATCCTCATCATCCAGAATTTCACTAAGAATTCTTTCAATACTATTCTTTTCGCCTTCTAATCTGATTCTTGCTACAGAAGTTTCTATATCAGTTTCTCCTCCTAATAATTGTGTATAAATATAGTTTCTTAATCTTACAAAGATTGTTTTATAAACTCCTTTTTTATGTAATAAAATTTCTGGAATCCCTCCTTTTTTTCCTAAATCATCGGGATCCATTGGTTCTCTTTTTTTACACTTCCCTAGTGCCTTTGAAATAAAATTTACAGCTTTTTTAAAATTCCTTTTCCTAATCTTCCCTGATGCAATAAGTAATTCTGCAACTGCTTCTGGTCCTAATTTTCGAGCAATATGTTCATAAGGCTCAATATCAGCCTTACTAAGTGCATAATCACCTTCTACAATCGGTTTAGGCTTAAATTTATTTCGAAGAACAGGTGGTAATAATTCTTGAAACTGATCCCAATCAACTATATTAGTATCTTGATCTATTAAAAGACGATAAAGCGCGTAATATTCATCTTCAAAATGATAATGAATCATTGTCTGATCAAATTCATCACACTCAATTACAGCAAGTTTTGGAATTATTCTAGATGCAATTTCAGCTACATTAAGTTTTCTAGTAGTTTCTGCTGAAGCTTTCATATCAAAACCACATTTTTCATATTCTTCTTTAAATACATTTTGAATCAATGCTGCCTTTATTTTATTTCTAATTCTCATAACAGTTGCTCTTAAATTAGGAGCAACTCTCAGCCCGACTTCATCAATTCTTTCACAAAGTTCAAATATATCTGAATAATCTTCAATGCAAGTACCTTCAAACTTCTTTTTAAAATCAAGTACTACTGCACCAATATCAAATGCTATAGATTTATCATCTTCTGTAGCTTCACGAGTTTCCGTACTAATTATTTCAAGTAGTCTATTAAACTTTGTACTCATTAATTTAAGTTAAAAGTGAATAAGCCTCTTCAATATGTTCATTAACCTTTCTAAGCTTTTCATCGATTTCAGCAATTTCAGCCTTTAATTTAGGCATATTTGCTATCATCTTTACTCTATACCCAATATCCTTTTGTTTATTTTCAATTAAACCAACGATTACTCCCTTTTGCTTTTCTATAGGTCCTTTCTTCTTAAGTTCTTTCTCAGCTTCACCAGCCTTTTTACCAACTTCAGTTAAATTAGGATTTTCACCTGCCATTATTGCAGTAATTTGGCCTTTTATATCTTCAACAACAGTATCAATACTTAAGATTTGTGATTCACATTCAGCAATTTGTTTTTCAAGATCTTCAATATCACCATGCAATTTTGCAATCCTATTTTCTAGTTCCTCAAGCCTACCTAATTCTTTTTCTAAATCTGTTCTTTTTCTTTGCAAAGCTCCAATATGATCATCCAATCTATCGAGATGGACTGAAGCTCTTTGATCTTCTGCTCTAAATGGTTGTTCTGTTGAATCTAACCAAAAACTTATACTTGTTCGATTTACTTCATTACCACTTCTATCTTTTTTTCTAGATTGATAATGTTGAACACTAAATTGACCTTCAGGCTGACTTTTAGTTGGTGGTTTTTTAGAATCCTGATATGTTTCGATCATTCGAACATGATGTTCAATAACATGAGCAGGCATATTATCTCTATGAATCAAGTGGATGTAATGTGCCCATGGGATTTTATAATAACTTGATATGTTTGCATTTGGACCTTGTACATTTTGAACAGGTGACCCAAATTTAACTCCAACTTCTTCTGGTTTTTCTTTAAATGGCCATCCTAATCCTTCAACCCATTTAAGAGCTGCTTCCAATCTTTCTTTTAATTCTTGTGGAAGTTCTACCTCTACTTTTGTTAACTGTTTAATTTCTCTTTTCTTATCTGTCAATAAATCAAAAGCAATATCCTTTAAGTCCTTACCTGTTCTAATCTTCTCACCACAATACCATCGATTATTAAAATGAATTGCTGCTTCATCTAAGATTCCTGTTTGCTCCCAGTCATTTAAATAATCAGTTACTTCAGTTGATTTCAGCTTTTCTGTATCAATATAGCTATCAAGGCCTTGTCCAATTAATTCCTTTTCAACATCATCAATCTCTCTTCCCTCAAGCCATTCTCGATTTTGTTTATCCTTTGGTCCTTGTTCATAAAGTAAAGCTCTTAATACTAAATCTTTAATATCAGGTTCTGGTTTTGCTTTTTCTGGATCAATTCCACTGTTTATATCACTAACTATTTCATTAAAATCAACATTTACTGGGCCCAATTGATCTTCAATATGACCCATATTTGGATTAATTCCCATTTGTTGTAGTGCTTCTTCAAATTTAGCGAGTCTATCAACTAAAGGTTGTTTTAATTTTGCAAAAAACGCTGGCATATCTTTTGAATTCCATTCTCCATCTTTTTTCTCAAAATGTTGTTCAATCATATCGTCAGCCATTTGAACCAAATCAAGTTTAAAACTTTCAAATAATCTAAAAATTGCTTCATATTCTTGGAGTGTTACTGCGATAAATTCACCATGCAGAATACCTTTTGAATCTGATATACTAACTTTTAATGCTCTTGAAATCCTTAATGTTAAAGATTGAATAAACTTATATAATTTATTTTTAAATAATATTTTTAATTGTTCTGTTTGATCAGCTAGGGTTTCTTTTGACTCCTTTACTTGAGATGCATTGTAATCATTAATAATTCTAATAACATCTTCAGGTAACACAAAATTAATTAGTAAGTGAGGGAGCTCATTAATTTCTTCACAAATTACTTCAAGTGTTTCCTGGTCAGGTACTTCTAATAATCCTGTCTTTTTATTAAAACATTCCTGAAGCCAAGGTGTTATTTTGCCTTGCTCTTCTCTACTTAAATTTTCAAAATGGATTGAACTTTTATATTTACCATGTCTTTCAATATTTAAATCTCTTACAACTACATAAAGTGCACGTCCTTTGGCCGGATTCATATTCAGTAAAACATTTACAGCACCCTGGTCTGATTCTTGTCTTTCTATTTTATTAAACTTGTTTTTCCCACGGAGACCACCCAAACTTCTAATAATTTTATTAAAAGAAGTTTGAAGTTGAGTATGTAAATTTTTTGCCTCTAAACACCCTTCTAAATGGCTTGGCAATTTAAGCCTTTCATCATATTCTCTAACTCTTAATGCATCTTCTATAATTTCAATTACTCTTGCAGATTTCCATCTCTTTGGTGATATAGTTTTATCTGCATCCATATTTATCATTGCTTCAGCAAATCCTTCCATTAAAACATGTAGAAATGGATTTAAAAGAGTTTTAATATCTTCATAAAAATAATCGTTTGCCTCTGTATTTTTTTTATTAATGGCATTCAACATTGTATTAACACCATTTTGAACAAAAATTGTTAATATTTTTTCTCTAATATGATGTAATAATTCTTCTTTAGTTTTAATTTTATCTACTTTACTAACCTTAGTTGGCAATTCAAATCTTTGACTTGCTTCTGTTACCATACCCTTTAAAATCTGATTTAAAGCTCTTTTAATTGATTGCTTTGGACCAGAATCATCACCTCGTCTTTGTTGAATACTACGTGAAATTGCATTTCTGCTTTCTTGCACTGCTCTATCAATCCTATTACAAAACTCTTGCTGATCTTCTCTAAATTTAATACCATCAACATCAACTTCAGAAATTATTTCATGAACATTATCTTTAGTAGTATCGATTAGATCCTGAAGGAGTTTTTCAGTTTTTTGATTTTCTATCTGTCGTTTTGTAGATTCAAATAGTCTATCAACTTGACCTAATCCGTCTTCTGCCTTTTCTTCTAAATAGGATTTTGGAATAACAGTCTCTTTCTTAGCAGGGGCTTCAGGTTGGTGATTTACACCTCTATGAGATTGAGTAGGACTTTTTTTTCTAGCCATAATTATAATTGATAAAATTAAAATAGATATCATCATATACAATTTTGCCATACTGTCAATTAAATGTGGTAATATTCTGCGTTTCCCTGTTGACCAGGGGGTGAAAGTATTGTATAATAAATATAGTTTACAAAAACAAACAAACATGGCTTTCAAAAGCTCAATTTAAAACAATTAAAATCCATAACAAAAAACAAAATGGTAAAATTACATGTACGAAAACCATTTCTATTTGCAGCAGTATTATCTGCAATTGTAGCAACGGTTTTATTTAGTTTCTCTTCTGCAAACGGAGGTGGAGACTATGACCTAGATGGTCTTCTTGATCAGGAAGACAACTGTTTTCAAGTTTACAATCCAATGCAAATGGATAGAGACGGCGATGGAATAGGAGATGTTTGTGACGGAGAATGGGATGGTCAAGCAACAGTAATTACTTATCCAAAAAAGGATGAATTCGTTCTTTGTCATTTCCCTTATAGCGAACCAGCTGAAGAATGTGAAACTATCACTGTTGAAGGTGATGTAAAGCTTGTACCTTATTCACAAGGTAATGTGGTGGCTTTCAACATTTACACTGAACAAGATGAAAGACTTGTTGGTAATAGTGCAATGTTTGGAGAAATTGAATTATATCTTACAGGAATGGGTGCTTATCATGAAAAATTTGAAAGAATGGACTTCCCTGCTGATGCTAATATCGAATTTGATCAATGGAGTCTTTGGGTAGATAAACAAGTATTATGTGAAAGAGAAGATTTAGATCAAAATGATTGTGAAGCAGCTTTCCCTAGTCAACTTTGGGCAGACAATAAAGTCCCACTTTGGGCAGACCAAGGTAAAAATGAATGGGGAATTATCAAAGCTTTCCCACCTCTTTATGAAAATCCTTTATGTACAAGATTACCTAATATACCTCAAATGGGGTTTGAACCTATTACAATGGCTCCGGAAGCTGCGCAGTGGCCTCAAGAAAGCGGGGTTTATGGCCTTATGTATAATTGTGATGAATTTGGAACACCTGTTTTAAATACTCCTGCAACTCCAGATATTTCTACATATTTATCTTCTGGTTATACAGGATTTGATGATTTAAACACTGATGTTGAAGTAAGAATCATTAAAGGAAATGATACAGATGAATACGTATTATCTGGTAAAAGTAAATTGGGTTACTACCCAACAACAGATTCACAACTAGGTCAAAACTATGACGTAATAATAAATGGTTTAGAAGAATTAGATTTGGTTGGTGTATCTCCATTACAAATTCAAAGAGTAGGAGAAGAAAATGCAGAAGTTAGAATGAGACTTTTAAATTCAGATGATGAAGTTTGGCAATACAGACGTGATCGTAATCCTTATTTACATGCTGAAAGTCATAATCCTGGTGTAGAATTCTATTTATTTGATCTTGTTGACTACCTTTATAATCATTACATGGGAGATGTCCTGTTTCCTTTAGAATTCTTTAGTGAAACTTTCCCAATGGTTGGTGTTATGGAAGCTCATATAGCTTTTGAAACTGACCTTGATGGAGATGGAGATGTTGATACAATAGTTCCTTTAGAATTCCCTGACGATCCAGAAGTACAACCAGTTATTTTAGGAGCGTATCCTGGAAAAAAAGGTGTGCCTCCTTATTACACTACTTACTGTACTTTAAATAATAGTTATATTTTACAAGTACTAAAAAGTGAATTCGGTTGGATTTTTGGTGATTTAATCCCAGAAAATTATGAACTTTATAGAGTAATGAGCAACGGTCAAATGACTCAACCACATTATTCAGGAACACTTGATTTAATGTGTTTCGAAGTTAGAGAAGATGAACAATGTGACAGCATAGATAATGATTATGATGGACTTGTAGATGAAGGACCGTATAACTGGGAAGGTGAACAATGGCATGTAAAAAGTGTTTATGATTTTGAAGATGAAATGATTGAGAATCCAGACGGTGGTTGCAATAATATTATTGATAGAGACTGTGCATTTCATTCATGGCAAGAACAAAGCCCACCAGCACTTGGTCCAAATTTAGATGATGAAGAGTTTCAAAATAATAGAGAGTCTTGTATTTTGGATGGTCAAGATCCAAGAACATTCCATATTTATACTATGACTAGGCATGGATGGGAAGAAGTGGCTGAAAAGCACTATGCCTACTACATGGAAACTGGAGAATTCGACTTAAATGAATACTTACCTGATTCTAGAGGTGACTATAAAGTTAAAATAGAACATGAAGGTGATCATGCTGCTCATGTTGATGCTGTATTACTTGGAAATAGAGCTCCAACCAAGGCACTTATTGAACATAAAAATATTAGAAATCAGATTAGTAAAAAAGATAACAATGTAGCTGAAGTTGGTGGAAAATCATTCATTGCTGAATTCAAAAGAACTAACAATCAAATACTAACTCTTGTTGCGCGTGAAGAAAGCCAGCAAAGTATAGATGCTAATGAGCCAATTTTATTACCTGGGACAAAAGATACATATTATACGCATAGACTTGGTGATCAAACAGCTTATAAAGCATTGGTTCGTCCTTCTTCAGGACATCCAGAAGGCTATATTTATACAAAAGTAACTAATGATGCAAGAAATCTATATTTAAATGTTGATATTACTCCAGATAATACAAACGATCCAGAGGCTGACTTTATGGAAGTATTAATTGGTGATAAAACATTTAAAGTTACTGCTAATGATACAACATATGGAAAACTAAAATTTGAAAAAACTAAAAATGCTAACTACGCTCACAAGGTAGCTGAAATTTCAATCCCACTTTCTAGATTAGACTCAAAAAGAGGTCCGATTAAATTTAAACTAAATGTATATGGAACTGTGGCGATTAGTGGTGAACAATACTGTCAAATTGCATACTCGGATGGAGTCGATTTAAATCCTCCAATTGCATTTGAATATTGGGCTACAACTGATGATACGTATGAAGAATACTACAATACTCAAAGGTTCTTATTCCATGTTGACGAACAACTTAATGAAGGAGATAAACTAAAAATTCACTGGGAAGGCCGTGCTTTAGGAGAAATTTCTTTCCCAGATACAGCTAATCTTTTTGTATGGAATAATTCTCTAGATGACTGGGAACTTCTTGGAAGTCATAATTCAACAAACGATCAAGTTATTGAAGCTGTAATTGATCCAGCAAATCACATGATGGATGGAATGGATGTAATAATCCTAGTTCAAGGTGATGTATACGAAACAGATATTTTCCTTGCTAGTGCTGATCTTAAAGCTTCACTTATTGCAGGCGATATTGAAGGAGGACCGCTTATAAGGTCTGAGCAACTTTACACTGATTATGTAAAACTTGAAGTGATTGAAGAAATGGAAGGTTGTATAGGTGATAATAACAGACCTCGAGGTGATGATGATGATGACGACGATGATGATGGTGGTGGAGCTATAGAAGAAGTAACAGATTCTCCTGAAGAAGCTCCTGCCTGTCTAGGTTGGCACCCAGAACGTAAAGTTCGTTATGCTAAAAATGGTGGATGGCCTAAACCTTATATTGATCTTTTAAGTCAATTATATGTACTAAATTCTGGTGAACACGTTATCAGTGGTGATAAATGGGATCCAAAAGATGAGAAATATACTAGTCTCTCAGATTTCAGAGCTGCAGAACCAGCACTTAGATATGAAGCACTCAGTGTTGCTATGAGGGCATTCTGTTACGAACCATATGCTGGCTTGGAAGACAGAATGGCAAATACTAAAGATAATTTCAACTTTGCTGATGCTCCAAGAGATGGAAGCAATCCTGATGTTCCTGGCTATGTATTAGATCTTATTTACAAAGGTTACGATTTAGGATTATTTAATGGACGTGTAGATCCTACTGGAGTTATTAATTCTGATTGGGATGCAGAAATCTATCGTGTTGAAGCACTTACATTATTTATGAGATTTGCTGATATGGAAGGATTAATCAGTAAATATGCTGAGATTACATTTGAAGAGCTTGATAAATTGGCTAAAGACAATTGGATTGATGTTTATGCAACTGAATGGTATGCAAAATACATTCCATTCGTAATTGAAACTAAATTAATTGCTGAGAATCCAACTAGAGAAGCATTCCCATACGAATTCTTAACTCGTGGTGAAGATACTGCATTAGCATTAAGAATGATCTATATTACAAGTGTAATTAATCATATAAATCAACACTCTGGACACACATTATTGAATGATTATATTCATGGTGTAATTCAAACAGAATTAAAAGATGCTGAAAGATCTGAATTCTTATTTGGAGAATTCCTTGTAGGTTTAGCAGAAATGGCTGAAATGGTTTTGTAATCTTAAATCTATATTAAAAAACGCCTGACTCATACGAGTTGGGCGTTTTTAGTTAACACCCTATTGACCAGAAATCAAGTATATGTTATAATGATAGCAGTTGTGATGGTTTTTGATAAAAATAAAAACAAAACCAAAATATCAATATGGCTTACACAAGCTACAAAACCGAACAAGCAAAATCCATGTAAATATGGAAATTTTATATATATTCTTAACACAAAAACAAAATGTTTAAAAAACACAAAAAAAGCATCCTATCAATTGCAGCATTGTCTGTAGTTGTTGCTGTGGCATTATTTGCTCTATCTAATGCAAGTTGGGGTGGTGGTCACAGTGATAATGATGGTGACGATATCAAAAACTGGAACGATAACTGCCCAGAACTATACAATCCAATGCAAGTAGATAGAGATGGTGATGGTATTGGAGACGTTTGTGACGGTTACTATGACGAGGAAACTCTATTAGTTCCTTCAGAAAAGACTGAAGAAATGATTATATGTGTTTCAAGCGGTGTTCAGCAGGTATTCATACCAACTGGTGATGATGGGCCTGGTGATGATGCACCTCCACCAGAAATGGGACCTAATTGTGAAACAATCGTACTTTCAGGACAAGTTTTATTCCAACCTTATAAACAAGAGCATTGTCGTAGATGGGGTGGATGTACACCTGAAGAAAAAGTTTATTTCAATGTATTTACTGATGAATTAGCTCCACTTATTGGTTATAGTGAGCTATTCGGAAATGTTGAATTATCACTTTATGGATGGGGTGATTATGAAGAAAAGTTTGATAATATGGACTTCCCTGCTGATATGATTATTCATTGGGGTGAAGTTTGGGAAATGGAAGTAGATGGTGATAAATATTGTGAAGCAATTCACGAAAGTGAATGTGATGAAAGAGTACTAATTGAAATGCATGATGATAAGGTTGAAAAAGGTATAATTAAAGCTTTTCCACCTTTATACGAAAATCCATTATGTACTGAATTCCCTCCTGATTATATGCCAATTAGTTTATATGGGCCTTATCAATCTGAAATGTATTTAAAATACAATTGTGACGAATTTGGAAGTCCAGTTGTAATGAGAAATGCAACTCCTCAACCAAGAACATATAGAGACATCAATACTGAAGTTGAAGTAGATATAGATTTCTCATACTCTCATAGAGATGATGTATATAAATTAACTGGTTTAAGTACTTTAGAATTCACTCCAGATGATTATGTGTCTGAACCAGACGGATTTATTGGTCCTATGTTTGATGGAATGGAAGTAGTTAAAACTCAGATTCATGAATTAGATTTAGTAGGTAACAGCCCATCAAGTGGTTGGCTTGGAGACGACGAAGTGAAATTAAGTTTAATTACTGAAGATCCTAGAGATGGATCAGAATTAGTTACTTTAAATAGTCCATTCACTGAAGGTATTAATACTGGTATAGAATTTAAAGTTTGGGATATCGTAAACTTGATTTATAGTGGAGGACTTTGGGATATTGATATACTTCAATACCCAATGCTTGGTGGATTACACGCATTTGTTCAATTTGAAATCGATCTTAACCAAGATGGAGAAACAAGTATTGTAGTACCTATGTATGAAGGTGAAATTATCCCTGTAGTTATGGGGTCATATCCTGGTAAAAAAGGATTCCCACCTTATTACACGCCATACTGTACTGTTGATAACAGTTACATTTTACAATACTTACAAAATCTACCTGGTCCATATAGTGATTACTTCCCAGAAAGGATCCCTTTATATCAAATTGTATTGAATGGTGAAACACTTGAACATCCATACAAAATTGGATACTTAGATCTAATGTGTTTAGAATTAAGAGAAGATGAATGGTGTAATGATTTAGATGATGATCTTGATGGACTTGTAGATGAAGGTCCATACAACTTCACACCTACTGAAGAAGGAACTAATTATGTATTTGAAGATTCTTATGATTTTGAAAGTAAATTATTCTCGCACAGTAAACATAGAGCATATCATTCTATTCAAACAGAGATGCCTCCTACAGAGGATCCTTCAAACCTAGATAGCTATATGTATGAAGATCAATTTGATGACAGCAAATGGGCATGTTGGGGAAGTCATGGAGATAAAATGAACGAATATTACTGTCAAATTGATGACTCTGACGGAAATGATAGTAGTGAACCTTATAACTCTAAAAGATGGGCACAAACTGATGGTGCTGCTGAAGGTGATTATAATACTCAAAGATTCTCATTTGATGTTCCTGAAGGTGTGATTGGTGAAGACCACGCATTTAGACTTCATTGGGAAGGACAAGCACCTGTTGTAAATCCTGGAACAGCAACTGTATATGTTTGGAATAACAATACAAGTGTATGGGAATATGTTGGTGAAAATGCTACTAACGACGACATGGTAGTTGAAAAAGTTGTTACTAATGCACCTGACTACATATATGACGGAAAAGTCCATATGCTTGTACAAGGTAATGTACATGAAGGAGAAGAATGTATTGATCTTCAAGCTAACCTTCTTGCGTACACTTGTGATGATGAATCATATTCTGAAATTCTTTATACAGATTACGTAAAACTTGATCTTCTTGTTGAAGTTGCAGGATGTTTAGAACAGAGAGAAAGAGAACGAGAAGAAGAGGACGACAAACCATCTGACCCTACTCATGACGCGCCTGAGATTGTTGTTCCGGATCCAGTTGAAGAACCTAAATGTCTACACTGGAATAGTGGTAGAGATATTGTTTATAAAGATAGTTTAGTTGCATGGATTAATCCATATGTAGAATTCTTAAGTAAACTTTATTTCTTTAATAATGAATTACCAGAACATGTCATTAATGGATACGATGAATTCAAAAGTAATTGGGAATATACTGGAAATTTGATTAAACCAGCTAGACAAACAACAAGACTTGAAGCGCTTATTATTGCTATGAGATCATATTGTGTTGCTCCATATACTTTACAAGAATTAGAAGAAAGTAATAATGTAACACAAGCTTATGATGATTTCCCAAGAATTGTTGGACCAGATCATCCAGCTTTAGGTAAATACGATCTGAATACAGTTAAATACCTTGCAAGACACCTATATAAAGCTAAAGATCTTGGATTAATCAGAGGTAGATTAATAACTGACAAAGCTTTGATGGTAAATCCTGATAATGAAGAAGAATGGCATGCTGCATGGGATAAGAAATTAACTCGTGGTGAGTTATTTGTAATGTTCTATAATGCGTCAGGTATTGAAGCAGATCTTACTCCTGATGAAATTGAATTATTTAAGGATTACTATACAGATGTCAGTTCAGCTCACTGGGCATATCAATATGTACCATTTGCAGCTAAACACGGTATTGCTGCTGTAGAAGAACTTGATCCAATGGTTGACTCATTTGCAGCTAACAGGCTTGCATTTGTAGATAGAACTGCTATCAGAGGTGAAGTACTTGCAATGGCAATTAGAATGTTATTCATTACTTCAGCATTAGATTATACTAATCCATATTCAGAACTACCTGTAAATGATCCTGAGTTGCATGATAGAATTCTTGAAATGTTTGCAAACACTGAAAGAAGTGAGTTCTTATTACGAATTATAGATTTCGTAAGCGAACCAGAAATAACTGCTGCATTAGGATATCTATTATAAGAAATATTCTATAAAAAAAGAGCCTGGCATTAACTGTCGGGCTCTTTTTAAATACGTCAATGTTTTTAAAAAAAATCCTATTGCTTTCATGCGTATTTTTGCGTAAATTTTTCGTCGTGTGTGCATTGAAAATCAGGCTAGATGAAGAGGTATTTGTTTCGCTATTTTCCCGAGTTTTCCTAAGAGAAAATCTGCAAATCACAATATGTGACTTTTGGATTTTCTCTTAGGATGCCATAATCTTTGGTATTTCGGTGAGAAGCTGCTAAATGCAGTGAAACAAAAAACCTGTTATTAGAAGGAGATTGTTATGGAACTTTACACCCCCGCTATCGAAGAGATCGAAGGCCTCAACTGGAATGACTTCCTGAAGAAGACGAGCGAGAAGCCCTGGGTGATCACCCTCAAGCAGTGGCGCGAGCTGCTGGCTTGGAACATCACCGGTATCGCTGATTGGCTCATCCGTGTGGACAAGCTGTTCAAGACCAAGCCGGTGATCGGCCTCACGCCCGAAGGCAACATCGCCATCTGGACGCACGGTACGTTCGACATCAACAAGATCGACATCTCGTGGACGTTGATCACGGGCTGGAACATCGGAACCATCACCAACACTGACGTGAAGGTTGTGGCCGTGGAAATCAACAAGATCTCCGTCACCGACGACGAGAAGCCCATCCTCAAGGAGTTCATAGAGCTCACCACGGATGATCTGACCAACGTGCCTGTGATCGAGTACTCGCACGAAGACGCCGAAATCACCAAGGGCGGCTACACCCTCTGCGACGGCAAGATCAACATCACGCCCGTCCCGAACGGTGGCAAGTGGATCACTGGCTTCCGTTTCAGCCAGGGTCAGGGCACCAACGCTGTGATCGCCAAAGACGACCTCGGCCTGGAGCACTCCGGCAACTGGGACATCGCGAAAGGCACCGTGATCTACGATGCCATCACTGCTGTGGAGCCCACCAACGACACTACGCCCCGCACATCCATCTAGCCCTCCAACTTCGGTTCGCATCCTACCCCGGATGACGAATGCGAGGTTTCGCCCCTCACACACGGGGCACAGCCGGCAGCGTTATCTCGCTGTCGGCTTTTCTTAAAAGGGAGTACATACTTTAAATATACCCCCTTATTCAATTCATTAAAAAATCACATTATTTCATGTGACATTTTTTAGTTGCGTGCGCCCATAAAGTAAGAATACCAGACACACCTACTAATAAATAAACGATCCATTCAACCATTGGCCAAGCACCAAATATTAAATTTACAAGGTTAAGATTTGATCCAAGGAATCCTCCTAGACCTACGAGCCCCCAGTTTAGAGCTCCCACTACTGTCAGAATTACTGCAACCATACCTACTGCTTTCATAATTGAAAGGTTAATAATAATGCTATCTATTAGTATAACAAATCAAGCTCTATAAACCAATCTTAATAGTATTATTTCATTGTCCCTTCTAAAATATGTTCAGCAGGAGCTGGATCACCATCATCTGGTTCTAGTGTAAGAACGTAGAAATCATGATCCAACAAATTATCGTCAGATTGGAAATCATTAAAATAATCACCCAGACTTCGTTCTGCTTTTCCTGTACTAATAACGCTTAAAGGACTATTTCGTACTACCCATCCTTCATAAAAATATCCTTCTTCAGGATGTGGAAGTCCATTAAATTCAGCAAAAAGATTATATCCTTCTTCAAAATATGCGCCTGCATTTCCCGTTGCAGTTCCTCCGCTCACGTCTTCTAATTCAGCATTAAAATCAAAAAGTCCAGGACCCATTGCTTTGATTTCATCCATCCAGGCATCAATTGTTTCATCAGTTATATCCATTTCTTCAAGCATTTTAACTTCTTCTTCAGTTAAGTCATGTTTTACTACCATTTCATCACTAATTCCATCAGTTGTTGGTAGGCATGCACTAAGAACAAAAATAGAAACTATCAGAAGTGGGATTGTTTTTTTCATATTTAAAAAATTAAGAACACAATTAATTTTAACATAGAAGTTGAATGTACAAAAAAAATACCCCACCTAGATTGAACTAGAAATGGGGTATTTAGATTTTGTAGTATTAATCTAGCTAACTAGAGTAACTTGTGTAGCATTTGGACCTTTAGGACCTTCAGCAACATTGAATGTTACTTTGTCTCCTTCGTTAAGATCTTTAAATTCTACATCTACAAGCTCATTTGAATGGAAAAAAAGATCTTTTTCTTCTCCCTCTTGAGAGATAAATCCGAATCCTCTATCCGTTAGACGAGCGATAACTCCTTCGTTAGTTGGAGCTGTAGTTTCATCATTCATTTTACAATGTGTAAAAAAATTATTTAGTATCAAACGTTGAATGCCTAAATATGAAACTCGACTATGCTCCTTTTTGGACAACTAATTATTTGACAAAGAAAGCGTATCATTGTGTTGATATGATGTCAAGGGGAAATTGGTCGTGGAGCAGGTAACGAGAATTGAACTCGTGTTTACTGATTGGCAACCAGTCGTAATAGCCACTATACTATACCTGCTTATTTATTTATCCCAGTCGTAATTTGCACTACGCGTTCTTTCGAACGCTCCGTCGTACTTGCTAGTCCGATTCACTTCGTTCATCGCGCTATCAAGCACCACTATACTATACCTGCTTATTTGGGGTAGAATTGTATTAAGATTATATCTCACACATTATAAAATACAACATGAAAAAACTCGCATCAATTAGCTTACTTTTGTTTCTTTTTGCGCAAACTGCAATTGCAAATACCCCTATTAAACCTCCAGATCAAGTTGAGCGTGGGCGAACTTTTCAGGTTGATATCCCTAAATATGAAAATGAATCAATCACAGGCCTATTTGGAGATAAAGAGATCAAATTTTTTGAAGTTGAAAGAGCACCTAAATGGGACGAATATTTAAGTCGTGCTGAATTTTTAAAACTCTTTTTTGACAATCATCTTTTTGAACATCCGAACTTAGAATTAACAGGAGAATTCCCAGATGTTAGTGATGAAAATCCATTTAAAGAATATATACAAAAAGCCCATGCACTAGGTATGGTTAATGGTTATGAAAATGGCAATTTTGGTCCTTACGATCCCATTTCTCGTGCTCATATTGCAAAAATTTTGGTAGAAGGTTTAGATCCTGAAAGTAAAGATCCAAAGTCGGTAAACTTCCCGGATGTTTCACCTGACGATTGGCATTATGAATATATCCAAAAGGCAATCGAAACAGGAATTTTTCAAGGATATCCGGATGGTTATATGCGTCCAGATAGATACATAAATTTCGATGAAGCTAAAATTGTTCTTCAAAGAACAATAGCTCCTGACAAATTCAAAGAAATCGAAAACAAGGCTTATTTTAGAGGATACGTTGGAATTCACAGAACATCGGAATCAGGAGAAAGGAAATTGATCATCAAAACCGATTCAGAACAAAATTACGATGTAAATGTTTTAAACAGGCAATATCCAACAGAATATATCCAATTAACACCTCAAAAAAACGAACTTTTTGCATCAGATAAAATCGACAATACATGGGAATTAATAAATGGCGCAAAAGCAGCTCCTCATCCTGAGCAATTATGGGAAGATAAATTCATCGTACCAACAGATGGCATTCTCACTCTTGGGTTCGGCGATACAATCTATATAAACGGTGCGTTCTCAGGCTCACATTTTGGCTTAGATTACGCAAACGTCGAAGGCACTGAAATCTACGCCTCAAACACAGGAATCGTTACTTTGGCTGAAGAAACAATGTCATATGGTAATACCGTAGTGATAGATCACGGGCAAAATGTATTCACAATGTATCTTCATTGTGCCAGCTTAGATGTACAAAAAGGCGATCGAGTTTCAAAAGGCGACTTAATAGCAAAAATGGGCTCAACTGGAATCGCCACAGGCTCACACCTACACTTCACAGTATTTGTTGGCGATATAATCGTAGATAATTATGAGTGGCTGGATGGGAAGTTTTAAATCGGATCTGGTGGGCAGATCGGATCTACCCACTAGAACTTAAATTATCTTTTAGTCGTGCTTTGGCTTATCACCATGCGGTTTATCATGAGATGAACCTGCTGGCTTTGGTAATAATGCTTTCATTGAAAGGTTGTATCGTCCCTGGTCATCGATTTCCATTAATTTAACTTTAACTTTGTCTCCCATCTTTAATTTATCTTCAACTTTGTTAACTCTTTCGTGAGCGATTTGTGAAATATGAACTAAGCCATCTTTACCTGGAGCGATTTGAACGAATGCCCCGAAGTCCATAATTCTTACAACTTCACCTTCAAATTCTTCACCAACTTCTGGCATATAAGTAATCTTTTTAATTGCATCAACAGCTCCGTTACCTTTTTCTTGGTCTGGCGCAGTAACAACAACGTTTCCATCATCGTCGATATCAATATTAACATCCCATTCTTTTGTAAGACCTTGAATTGTTTCACCACCTTTACCAATAACATCTCTGATTTGATCAGGATGAATCTTGATATTCATAATCAACGGTGCAAACTTAGATTTTTCAGTTCGAGGAGCAGCAATTGCTTCACTCATCGCGTTCATAACTATCATTCTTGATTCATTTGCCCGACTTAAAGCTTCACGCATTAATTCAAGTGAAAGTCCCTTAATCTTAATATCCATTTGAAGTGCTGTAATACCTTTTGTTGTACCAGCCACTTTAAAGTCCATATCTCCAGCAAAATCTTCCATTCCCTGAATGTCTGAAAGGATTTTATGATTACCTTCTCCATCAGTTACTAATCCCATTGCTATCGCAGAAACGTGACTCTTAATTGGAACTCCACAAGCCATCAATGACAGTGAAGATCCGCATACAGAAGCCATCGAACTTGATCCGTTACAAGTTAGAATTTCTGACTCTAAGATCATTGTATATGGGAAGTCTTTTTCATCCGGAAGTACAGGAACAAGTGCTCTTTCAGCAAGTGCCCCGTGCCCAATTTCACGACGTCCTGGTCCACGCATTGGTCTTGTTTCACCAACTGAAAAAGGTGGGAAATTATAAAAATGCATGTAACGTTTTTCCATATCCTGCTCCATTGTATCAACAATCAATTTATCTCCAGGGCCACCAAGTGTTGTAACAGTTAGCGCCTGAGTTTCACCTCTTTGGAATAATGCTGATCCATGAGCACGTGGAAGTAGGTCTAATTTGCATTCAAGTTTTCGAACTTCATCAATTTTTCGTCCATCAATTCTTTCCTCTTTTTCAAGGATATTCTTACGCATGTTCTTTTCAATATATTTGTTCAGGATTTCATTCAAATCTCTTTGAGTGAATTTTTCTTCTTCTAGTTCAGCAGCAAATTTTTCTGCAAGTTGATCTTCAATTGCATGAATTGATTCTTTAATTTCCTTTTTAGTAACACCTTTTACAGTGTTTAGCATATCTTCTGTAACAAAACCTTCAACTGCCGCTGCAGCATCTGGATTAGGTTCAGCCATGATAAGCTTAACTGTTGATTCTTTTGGATATGCTGCTGCAAATTTCTTTTGTAACTGGCAAAGCTCAGCAATATATTTATGACCAAATTCCAAAGCTTTAACCATCATTTCGTTATCAACTTCTTTTGCTCCAGCTTCAACCATTGTAATTGCGTCTTCAGTACCCGCAACAACTAAATCTAAATCACCATCAAGGGCTTGTTCGTAAGTAGGATTTAAAACTAATTCACCATCTATAAGTCCAACTCGTACACCTGCAATTGGTCCTTCAAATGGCAAACCACTAATCATAAGCGCACATGATGCTGCTGTAATAGCAAGAGGTCCTGGGCTTACTTCCATATCTGCTGACATAACAGTACAAATAACCTGAGTGTCGTTTGTTGTCCCTTTTGGAAATAAAGGACGAATCGGACGATCAATCATACGAGAATTTAGTACCGCGTTTTCACTTGGACGTCCTCCACGTTTAATAAATCTTGAACCACTAATTTTACCTGATGCATAAAATTTTTCTACGTATTCACATTGCAGAGGAAAAAAGTCTGTTCCTGGTCTAGCATCACCCATTGTTGCTGCTGCTAGAATTTTTGTGTCTCCTAAAGACACCATTGCTGATCCGCCAGCTTGCGTAGCTAACTCACCGGTTTCAATAGTAAATTGACGACCGGCTAGATCAAGTGAGAAATCTGTTGATCCCATAATAAATAAGGGTTATATGATAGTGCCCTTTATGGAATCGTATAAACTTGAGGAACAAGTTTCAAAATTGCATATATTTGCAATACTGGAACCTGTACCTAAGCTTAATTAAATCCCTTAAAAGAGCGATTAATTAACTATTTTCTTAATTTCAATTTAGTAATAAGACCATCATAATCTTCTTTATTATTCAGTCTTAAGTAATTAAGAAGCTTTCTTCTTTTACCTACCATTCCAAGTAGGCCACGTCTTGAATGATTATCTTTTGGATGGTCATTCAAATGTGACTGCACTTCGTTAATTCTCTCAGTGAGAACGGCAACTTGAACTTGTGCAGACCCAGTATCTTTTGGATGCTGTGCGTGTTTTGTAATTAGCTTCTTCTTGTTAGCGCGTTTCATAATGCGTTCGTTATTTAATACTGTCCTATCCTCTTTTCGCCTTTATCGGCTGCTAAAAGACAGGCATTTTTTAACCTAGGTAAATTTACCAGAAATGCGCTAATTTGGCAAGGAGAAATGCCAAATCCCCCGCTCACCTTTTAGTGAGCAGGGGATAAGGACTTCGATCAGTCGTTGAAGATCAGTCGTCGATGGGGGAATGGAGCTCCCAGCAGCCGACGATCCCATCGCCTTTGCGGGCATTGGGGTTGTAGTAGAGGGTGGCCTCTTCCCCGCTGAGGGTCGCGAAGATCACGATTCGGTCGGAGCGGGTTGGATGGTTGTGCAACTCACTGATATAGAAGTGCCACTCCGTACCGAAGTGATCCGTGAAACCGAGCGTTCGCGGTTTGCCCACAGCAGCGTTGATCTCCTGCATGCTAGGGCCTCTGATGACATTCATCTGAGTGATCGTAATGGTCACACACATCTTCTCTCACCTGTTCCTTTTAGCAATCTGGTTTTCAAACTCCTCTAGCACTATGCCAGGGAGTACGACATTGAATCAAAGTCCAATTTGCGAACATAATAATGATTTTTGAATATTTGTCAATTATATTGTTGTTAAAGTTTGTATATACTTAAATCATGAAAATCAAGAAACAAAAAAACGTATTTTGGCTTGGATTTGTTAGTTTTTTCACAGATTTCTCAAGTGAAATGCTAATGCCGATACTTCCAATATTTTATGAGTCTTTGGGCATAAATAAGGCATTTATTGGTATTATTGAAGGTACCGCTGAGAGTTTTTCAAGTTTTACGAAGGTTGTAAGTGGGTATCTTTCAGATAAATTAAAGAAACGTAAGATTTTTATTGTTTTGGGATATTCAATCCCTGCCTTTTTAAAGCCAATTTATGTATTTGCGACTGGCTGGGTTAGTGTTCTCATAATTCGTCTATTTGAAAGAACAGGAAAAGGTCTTAGGGACCCGCCGCGAGATGCACTGTTAGCAGCATCAAGCGAGGAAAAGCATTTAGGCTCGGCATTTGGTTGGCAAAGAATGATGGATACGCTGGGAGCAGTTACAGGTGTAATGACATTATCTATAATCCTTTATTTTTTACCTGGAACTTTAAAACCGCTCTTCCTGATTGCCTTTATCCCAGGCATTATTTCGATGTTGATTTCGATTTTTAAAGTTAAAGAAGACAAAGGTTTAAAAGAAAGAACTCAGAAAGTAAGATTTAAAGATTTAAAACATTTACCTAAAAAGTTTAAGCTCTTTTTGATTCCTACATTCCTTTTTGCTATCGGGAATATGAGTTATGCATTCTTTATTTTAAGAGCAACAAATCTTGGCTTGTCGTTAGCTTTAGTGCCTGTTGTTTACTTAATTTACACAATTTCTTATGCTGCTTTTGCTCTTCCTGCAGGGAATCTTTCAGATAAGATTGGGCGAATCCCAACTATAATTATTGGAAACATTTTCTTTTTAATTTGCTGCATGTTGTTTGCATTTAATTTACCTTCTGCATTTATATGGATCGTGTTTATTTTGTATGGAATGTTTTATGCATTCACTGTTGGAGCTTCAAAAGCACTTGTAACTGAAATAGTTCCAGAAAGTTATTCAAGCTCAGCTATAGGAATCTATAGTTTTATTTTAGGGATTTGTGCGCTACCTGCAAGCATAGTTGTTGGTTTCTTATGGGAATATTGGGATCCAAAAATAGCGTTTACTTACAGCGCCATATTGACGCTACTTTCAACGCTATTATTTATTGTTCTTAAAATCCGGGAACGTTAACAAGCGGAGTTGAATTGCTAGGAAGTATCCCCCATTGGACATTTGGTCCAAGTTTATTCACGAACTCTAATTGAATAACTTCAGGATTACTTCGAAGTGCATCACCTTTTAATCTAATACCTTCGGCTTCTGCCTGAGCTTCGATAATTATCTTTTCTTTAAGCTCTGTAGCTTGTTCTTTTTGATACTGTGCTGTTTTAATTCGTTGTCTTGCTACCTCTTTTTCTTCAACAGCGTTAGCAAAATCAACCGAAAAAGTTATGTTTCTTAAAACAACCTCTTCTAAGATAATATTTTGTTTAGCATAAGCTTCTGCTAAATCTGCGTTCATCTCTTCAACCATATCAACTCTTAATTCTGACACAAGATCTAACGCATTAAATCTTGCTACAACTCCACGTAATACTTCGCGAGCTCTAGGTCGTACAATTTTTGAATTATATTCCTCTTTTGTACCTAAAGTTCGTTTAATATTATCTGCTTCAGTTTTATCAATATGATAAAGGATCGTTGCATCAACCCAAATCACCTGTCCATCTTTTGATCGCGACTCAATACTGTCATCATTATGTTTTGCACCCTCACCCTGCAAAATACTCATTGTGTATTCTTGAGTTCTTGCATCCATAATTGTTGCATTTTGCCAAAAAGGAATCTTTAAATGAAGACCTTCGTCCATTTCATTTTCTAAAACTCCATGACCTTGGTCAAAAATAACTGCAACGTGACCAGCAGGCACACTAACAAGTCCATCCATAATAATAAATGCCACGATTATTACAATAACAATCGGTACAATTAGCCCAAATTTCTTAGGTCCATCTAAAAACCTTGCTTTTAGTTCTGTTACATTAGCCATAATATTTTGATTACATATGTTTATCTAAAGCCTCTTTCAGTGCTTCTTTTGATTGAAAACCAATAAGTCTTTCAACTTCTGCTCCGTCTTTAAACATGATTAAAGTTGGAATAGACTGAACTCCGAACTCAGAAGCAGTTTTGTTGTTTTCATCAACATCAAGCTTCCCGATCTTAGCTTTTCCTTCATATTCTCCAGACAGTTCGTCAATTACTGGAGCCATCATTTTACATGGTCCGCACCATGTAGCAAAAAAATCAACCAACACAACTCCGCTTCCAGTTTCATCTTTAAAGTTGTCGTCAGTAAAAGTTACTTCTGCCATACTTTTATAGGTTAATACTAAATCAGTAGTGAATTGTACACCATGAAAGTTGGAATGTAAAAGAATATATAGTGCTTGACAAATATGGCCGGATGGTTTATAGTTATCTTCTGTAATAAATTTTAAATGGAAACACGACCAAAAATTGTAATCGATCCTTTTATAATGATGTATAAAGGTGAAGTAAAACCTCAAACAGGTGATTTTTACGTTACTGCAAACTCTTTAGATAATGATGGGAATCCTAGTGGAGGCGGACTTGTAGCAACCTTCGATAATTGGGAAAATGCTGAAGCTTGTTTAGATAAATTAATGGAATGGAATCCTGCATATGATCCTGAAATTTGGTATTCAGGTGGTGATAATCAGTTTAAAGTAATGGGAAGCGACAAATCTCTTGAAATCTTAAGAGATAGAATAGAAGAAATGACTGAAGAAGCCAGAGAAAAAGTTGCAGTTTTATTAGATTCAGATGATGAAAAGCCAACTGAAGAGCCTGAAAATGACGATGAGCCTCGTAAAGGAATACAAAACTATTACGTTTTTTAGTTTTTTAGTTTTTTAGTTCCGCCTTCTTAAATATATCCCCAATCCTTTTATCCCAGTCTATTTCGTTGAATGGAGTTAATCGGCCAACATAAGAGCGCCTCAAAAGCCTTAAGTATGGTAATTTTCGTAAAGCAAACCTGTAAATGCTTCTTCTTAATTCGCGTTTATCTTTGTAGAAAGCCGTTGTTACGAATTTCATTTTCAACAGCGCTTGGTTAACTTCGAGTAGTTTTTCTTCTACTTTCTCTTTTGGTTCACCTTTTTCCATGATTATTTTGAAGAAGTAGACACCTCTGTATCCTCCGTTTGTAATTTCTGCTACTACTATATTTTTTTCAGGGATTCCCATAAAATACCATGTTGAATATGGACAGTTCATCTCTTTTGGCTGGTGTTTTGGTGGTTCTGGAGAGATACCAAAGTAAATGTGCTCTGGATCTGCCATTTTTTCAAAATATTCGTAATGTTTTTTAGCTAAATCATCGTGAATTACTATTTCCTGCATTGAAGGTAATAATTCTTTGTTAATCTTCTCAATTTTCTTTGTATTAACAGCTTTTCCACGTTTCATTTCGTATCCTAATTTGATTAAAGTTGATGAATCATAGTCTAAAAGGATATCTTTTAACTTATCGATTGTGTCCTGGTACATTTTTTGCTGAAGTTGCTCCATTTGAGCGTTGAAATCCTCAAAATTACTTCCAAGTTTTTTAAAATGGATAACAAATCCTTGATCTAAGAGAAGATGAATTTCGTAGAATTCTGCATCAATATCAACTTTTTTAAGAAAATTAAGAGAAATACTAAAGGCATCTCTTTCAAATGGGACAATCACAATCGAACGTTCAAATAATTTCAACTTTGCTGATCCTCTACTCAAACTCTTCTCATATTTACTAAAAATCTCATAATCAGCATCAAATTCTGCTATAGGATCACCATCTGTCATAAACAGAGCTTTCATTAAAAAGTCGTTTCGGGCCTTAACAAAGTCATGTAAGAAGTCATTAAATAGGTTCCCAAGATTGTTAAGCTTGTACTTTTCTTTTGAAATAGTAGTAAAAGTGATGTAATCATCACGAACACGCCATTCTTTTATATTACTAAATTGAATTTTCTCTCCTATATCGCTTGCACCCTTGCCTTTTAGCTGAAATTCGTCCTTGTTTATAACAATTTCGCCTTCTTTTTCAAGAAGAACTTTGCCAAGCTGGTTCTGCTTTTTATACTTTAAATTATAAATCATTGGTCCTAAAGGAAACGCCTTATTGAAAGTACATAATTGTGTTCGATTGCAGTGTATGTATAAAACCTCAAAGTGTCAACTAATTCTCAATTACGAGGATTGAAAAAAGTGCGATTTTTTGCTAGAATATAAGGAAAATAAAACAAATACATAAATAATAATGTACACAAAAATTAGACTCGCAATTATAGTTTTCGGCTTTTCAATAGTGCTTTCATTGACTGCGCTAAATATGCCAGCTGAATATAAGCTACTTGGGAACATAAATGACAATGTGAATTTAAGCTTAGAAAAGCACCTTTCAGCTAGTGTTGATGGTGTAAAACCTTTGTATAAAGACACAGAATATAAATTTTTGTCTGATGTTCAGGTTGCAGACTTTCCTTTTACAGGTCTTGGGATGACATGGGACCAGAAAACGCCTGAAGGAACGCACGTTGATTGGGAAGTGCGTTTTTTTGATGGCCTGGAATGGGGAACTTTCAATGATATAAGTGTAGAGATGATAGAAGATGAAGCATATGCGATTATTACAACAAATCCTGCTGAATCTTTTCAGTATCGGGTATCTTTAAGTTCAGATAGCAATATGGTTAGCCCAGAAGTTAGAAATATTGAATTTACATATATTAATGCAAATGATGATCCTATTGTTAAAGCAATACCAAAGTTTAAACCTACCAGTAGTAAGCCAGGAACAAGAAGTATAAATGTTCAAAAAGGTAATATCATTGGCAGGACTAATTGGGGAGCCAATGAAGACTTAAGAGTTTATAAAGATGACAATCCAGAACCGGTTTTAGTTAGCTTGCCTTCTGATTTCTATATTAGATATGCAAAAGAAATGAAGCTTAAAAAAGTTGTTGAAACTAATGAAAAAGGTCAATTATTAACTTGGCCGCTTCAATATCCTGAAGAAGTGTCTAAAGTTATTATTCACCATACAGCTACAACTAAAGATTTAGATAATCCTACAAAAGCTATTCGTGATATTTACTATTATCATGCAGTTGCAAAAGGTTGGGGTGATATCGGATATAACTACATCATTGATACCAATGGAATTGTTTATGAAGGTAGATTTGGAGGAGATAGTGTTGTCGGGGCTCATGCAGGGCCAGGAAACAGAGGTTCAATTGGAATTGCTGTACTTGGTAATTTTAATGAAGGACAAATTTCAACTAAGGCAAAACAATCATTAGAAAATTTAATTTCTGAAAAATCAAAACTATATGGGATCGATCCAAAAGGAAATTCCTACTTTAGAGGTGTAAAACAACAAAATATAATGGGACACGATGATATTATGAATACTTCATGTCCAGGTGAAAATCTCGACAAACTTTTACCTTCAATTAGAAATAATGTAGCAAAACTAAATGGATCTAAAATTTACAAAGAACCAAAAAAATCAAATGCTGAATTTGCATTCGAATATCTTCCGACATTAGATGAAATTAAAATGCTTCCTGAAAAGAAAATGACATATACAGTTAAGCTTAAAAATACTGGAAAAAAAACATGGACAGCTAATACAAGACTCATGTTTAAAACAAATAAAATTGTTGAAAATGGCTTATTTGTAGGAGATTCCAAGATGGAACAATCCCTTGTTAAACCAGGGCAAACAGCTACATTTAAAATCCCTATCACAAGTAAAATGGAAGGTGGATTCTACTACATTCCACTTCAACCAATTTTTAATGGTAAAACAAAAATTGAAGAGCAGGTAAATATACCTACAATAGTTGAACATCCAAATCTGGCTTATGAATTTAAATATTTACAATTATCTAATACTAATGTTAGACCTGGGCAAAAATTAATAGCTCAGGTTGTTCTTAAAAATATTGGGAATACAAGTTGGAAAAACTATGGAGAAAATCGAATCTCTTTAGGTTCTGCTGATCCAAAAGACAGAGTTAGCCAATTCACTAAATCAACAAGAATGGGTTATTTACAGGAATCTGTAGTTGCCCCAGGTGAAGAAGCCCATTTTGTATTTAATCTTACTGCCCCAGAAAAGTCTGGAAAATATAATGAATATTTTGCTCCTGTAGTTGAACGAGTAGCTTGGCTAGATGGTAAAAAAATGAAACTAACTATTAACGTAAAATCCTAAAAATATGAACTGGAAGCCGATTCCACAAGAAGCACCGGCAAATGATCCTCAGAAAAAAACGCATATTAGTGCGAAATTTTTAGGTAATCATCCACAAAAAAAATCTAAACACCCGAGTATTTCATATAGATTATTCCAAAGAGTCAGCTACATGCTACTTAATTTCATACGTAAAGAACGGAAATATTCATACAAAGAAATCCAGTCCCTTATTACAGACCTTCAAGCAGTTACTTCAAAACTACAGCAAAAAAAGTTCTTCTTGATGGAGAAAGAAATGAACAAATCAAATCCAACGTTTAATTCTAAAAATAATAAGCATCGTAGAAACAATCAAGACAAGAAGTCCGATAACTCCTAAGAAAGCATAAGGATGAGCATCTAAAGGCAATGCTACATTCATTCCATAAAGGCCTGTCACAAAAGTTAAAGGCAGCATTATCACACTGAAAATCGTCAGGATTTTAATGATATTATTTGTATTGTGCGAAAGAATAGACTCGTTTGTTTCATGAAGTGATTTTACAATCTCCCATAAAGTTTCGAGATTGCTGAACAATTTTTCAATTTTATCTACAACATCATCAAAATATACATCTAAATTCTCAGGTAAGAATTTCTTATTTTTGTGTTCTAGCTGCGCAATAAGAGTTCTTTGCGGTATTATAATTCTTCTATAGTTAATTATGTCTTTTTTAGTTGAAAGAATTTCTTTGAGCATATCGCGAGGATTCTCAAGTTCAAAAACGCTGGTTTCTAACTCATCAATTTCATCAGAAAGATTATCAATTAAAGGGAAACATGCACCAAACATTTCATCAATAATATGATAAAGAAGATAACCTGAAGTTGTTCCCATGTACTTATTCTTAAGTGTTTTTCGACGCTTAACATTTTCGAACAAAGTATTTAAAACTTTATTCCCTGGGCTTAAAGTAATCACATAAGAGCCTCCTACAAATATATTAACTTCGTCCTGTTGAATGCTGTCCGTTGTCTTGTCGTAATAAGGAAAATGCAAAACTATAAAAAGATACTTATCGTATTCATCAATTTTCGGCCTTTGAATCTTAGAAAGACAATCTTCAAGATCAAGATGATGAAATTTATGCTTTTTCCCTAAACGTTCAGTTGTTTTTTCAGTTTGTCTTATAATGTTCTCCCAAGTGAGACCTTCGAAGGTAATCGAGTTTGTAATATCGTTCTTTTTTACCATATATAAGACGTTAGCTGGCTTCTTGTTAAGATTACTTGGATTGGCCTTTAGTGTCAAGTTTAAGCAAATTTGAGAGTGCATATGAACCATGACTCTGGTAAAATACCCAAGTAATTAAAAAAATATTCTGTGAAGTATAAAGAGCGCATTTACGAGGCTTGGCAATTCACCCAAAGCAACAAGAAAATGGTTATGTGGTATGCTCTTGTACCTGCAATTTTGACAACTTTAATAGGGATTTTGTATGTAGGGTATCAGATTATGGCATTTAGAACTTCTGAGCTTTTTAACTGGCAAGGGCAGAGTTTTGCATATGAATTAATTACGAATATTTTAAATTTTATTCAGAATAATATTGAAATAAGTGTGCCATTGATTATTGGTGCTGCAGTGATTGGAATCCTATTTTTACTATTACCAATTCTGGCTGATGCATCGATGATGCAGGTTGTGGCTAGGCGTAGAAATGGTCAAAAAACTGGACTAGGTGAAGGTATGAAATTTGGGATGTTAAGATTCTTACCTCTATTTGAATATTCTTTATTAGTAAAAACTTTTAGTTTTGTTTCAATAAGTGCTGAGGCTGCTTTTATTATTAGAAATTTTGGGCCAGATGCATTTAGTAATTTGATGCCTGTATTAATCGTAGTTGCTATTATTGCGCTTATCCTACACATTTTATTTACTTTTGCAGAGTATTATATTGTAATAGATGAAACTGGTGTTATGAGTGGAGTTGTTAAAAGTTGTACTTTGGTTATTTTGAATATTCAGCAAACATTTATGTTAGTTATTTTAATGTTAATTATTGCTGCGAGGATTCTTATTCAAATGATTCTAGTTATAATTATTCCAGCAGTTATTATTACTGGCTTAGCATTTTATGCTTCAATTAATTTGCCTGAATATGGACTTATAATTTTAGGTGGAATAAGTGTTTTATTTATTATTTTTACTTCTTATCTTGCGGCTGTAGTACATGTATTTTCAGTTGCAGTTTGGACATATACTTTCTTAGACTTTACTGAAGCTGACCTTGTTTCAGCTCGTGATAAAGTCGAAGCTTAACCCTATTAATATGAACGAAACAAATCCAATAATGGAAATTCTTAAAACCATCCCTTTGTTTGAAAATTTAAATGAAGAATCTGCTCAATTAATTTCGAGCAATATTACTCTTGAATATTTTCCTGAAAATCATGTGATTTTTAATCAAGGGGACCCAGGAATTGCTATGTATATTATTAAACATGGCCAGATTCGAATTTATCAGGGGAACTCTGACGATATTGATTCGCAGGTTGAATTAGCTAATTTAACAGACAATTCATTCTTTGGAGAAATGGCTTTAATAAGCGAAAAAGAGCGAAATGCAAATGCTGTAGCTGTGATTGAATCTGAAGTGTTTGTTTTGAAAAAGGACGACTTTTATAAACTTGTTAATGAAAATCCTGATCTTACAGAACAGATTGGAAAAGAATTTATTAACCGCATTAAAGAAAATATGCGTAACGATAATTTTAACTAAACTTACGAATGCCACTGAAATTACTAATCATCGCCCATCTTCTTGCTGACTTTATTTTCCAACCAACAAAGTTAATTGAATGGAAAAAACGACACTTTCTTGGAATCTTCGTTCATGTTCTGATTTTTGCGTTATTATCTTTAATTTTACTGGCTCCTTATTTAATTTATTGGGAAACCTGGGTGGTAATAGGCGCAATCTCACTTGTGCACTTTTTGACTGATAAGATTAAAATTGCAGTTTTATCTAAATATAAAAAATATGTACTGCCGTTTTTATTAGACCAGGCGATTCATTTAGCAAGCATTTTAATTGGAGCTCAATTTATTCCAAAAGTAGAATTTGCGATTTCTGATATGTTGATAATTTTCTTTTTACTTGGAATCTATTTGATATATATTTTCTTTATTTTATTCCTACAAAAATCTAAATCAAAAGCCCTTATTAAAGGGAAAATTATTGCATTCACACTTGCTTTTGCCAGCTATTTTGCAATTGCAATTTTACTTTAATTTTGATAAAATTTTTTTACTAACCTTAACCCCAATAACATGTTGAATAAATGTGGAGGAGGCTGCGGATGCGGTAAAAAAGGTGGAGGCGGAAGCTGCTGCTAATCTTCAACTCGTCACCCTGGGCATGGTGTTATAAACTGCCCTTTTTTTTATAACTATTTTTTGGACTATAAATAACTCCAGAAGTTAAATTACGAGCACCTCTATCAGGACTCACAGTATTTAATTGAACATCAGTATCTGACACCTGCATAAACAAATTCCCATCGCTACCATGCATATCGTGAAAACCTAATTTATATAACTGCTGAGGATCTTGCAAATAATCTGCAGGGTTCTGGATAATTGCAAACATTCCAGTAAGAGGATCGCAAACTTCAAAATCTTCTCCTAGCTTTTCTTTACAATGACGCTCTGCTAAATCTAACGAATAACCATGATAAACCAATGGCATATATAGAAACACACCCTTTCTTCTTAATTTACTTTTTGCAGTTCTCGCTGGAGTTCTAAAACTAACTTCCGGCAAATTGTCAGCAAATTTAATACTTGGATCAAATTTAAATAATCCTCTTATAAATTTAATCATTTTAATTAACTCCCTTCTATAAATATGGGATTGCTTACCTTTATTTGATGGCTTTATGATCATCTCTTCTCTTGTCATTGGAAATGTATCTATAATAACCGGATGTATAGGTGTACGCGGTTGCCCAGTGCTTTCATCAAATAATTGAGGATGTTCCATTTTCAATCTTTCAAATAAAGCCAAGGCTTTAGCCTGAAATTCTTCCTTTGAAATATATTTTCCAACAAGATGTAGATATTCAAATAACTCTTCCCCTCTTTCATGTATATCATCAAAAATCGGATCACATTCAATTATCAACTTATCTCTTTTTTTTAAAACTTGTTGCGCTTTCTTATCTTTTTCTTTTAATGGGATATCAAATCGACCAAAATAACTGTCCAATGTGCAAGCTGGATCAAGTGCATCAATAACCGCCTGTCTGAATGCTTCCTGAAATAAAGGTTGTTCAAAATATTCAAATCTACAGCTACGCGCTCCTTGTTGTGCAAGTGCTTCGCTTTGAGCAAGTAATGCCTCTGGCTTTGCAATGTCTGTACGTCTAAATCTAGGATCGTCACCCATTTTTTTTATTGCTTTTTGTACTGACACATCAGCTAGCTCTTTAAATCTATCCATGCTCTTATTTTTGAAAAAGGAGGTTATTGTCACACTTTGACAGATTCTTGTCAAATAGTAATGACCTCGTTCCAACTTGTTGTAAATTTTTTGGATTTTTTGAGCTGACGCATTGTCCAGGGTTTTGTGAGGCCTAAAGCTGCAAGACTTAGTGTATTTCGACCGTGTTTTGCATTTATTTTGTCGAGAGTTTGCATTATACGTTCATTGTGTGGATTTAATTTGTGTTCTTTGAAAAGGTCGAGCTGGATTTGATCTTTTGGCATGAGTTTTGTGAGGATAATGCCTGCTTTTTTATATTGATAGCCAGGTTTGTAGATGGTATCAAGGAGTTTGTGGGCTGATTTAACGATTGTTGGGGAATGGGATGTTGGATGAGGCAGCATTGTTGCAGCTGATTCGGAATACTGTGACTGATCTTGTCTGTGGAAATTTGTGTGAATAAAAACCTGGATTGCAGATGCAATTTGCCGGCCTTCTCTAAGCTTTTCTGTTGCGATTGTAACGTAAAGGGCAACTGCTTGTTTAAGTTCAGTTAGGCTAAGTACTGGCCTGCCAAATGATCTTGTACTTGCGATTGATTTCTTAGGAGCTGGATTGTCTTCAAGTTGAATGCATGGAATTCCGCGAAGTTCGTGAACAGTTTTGAGACCGAGCACATTAATGCATTTTCGAATCCACTGGTCAGATGCATATTTTAGGTCGCGTGCAGTTTTGATGTTGTGGACTCTGAGCATCGGAGAAAGACGACGACCAATCCCCCACACATCTGAAATATCGATTCTTTTTAGATACGGATCTATTTTAAAATCAGACATGCCCGAAAGGTCGAGAACGCCTTTGTACTGCGGATTTTTCTTGGCCAACTCATTAGCAATTTTACATAAAGTTTTGGTATCAGCAATGCCAATTGAAACAGGGATCCCTGTCCATTTGAGAATTTTGTTGCAAATTTTACGACTAAATTTAGTAAGATCTTCCTGAATCCCATCAAGTTTCAAAAATGCTTCATCAACAGAATAAACTTCAACCTCTGGAGCTGCCTGTTTCAAAATTGAAATCACACGATGCGACATATCTCCATATAAAACATAATTCGAAGAGAACACATTAACTTTGTGACGATCAATAATATCCTGCACTTTAAAAACCGGCGTGGCCATTTTAATGCCAAGTGCCTTTGCCTCATTTGAACGCGCAATAATTACTCCGTCGTTATTTGAAAGAACAACGATAGGTTTGCCTTCAAGCTTAGGGTTAAACACTCGCTCGCATGAAGCATAAAAATTATTGCAGTCCACAAGCGCAAAAATCATACATTTCGGATTACATTTGTAACCACTCCCCAAACCTGAAAATTTGAATCATCAGTTATTTCAATTGGATTGTAGTTACGATTTTCCGGCATCAAAAATAGCCTTTTGCCTCTTTTGCTAATTCTTTTAACTGTAAAGTCCCCATTCAAAATAGCCACAACTATGCTGCCTGATTTTGGCTCCAATGAGCGATCAACAATCAATAAATCACCGCTGTAAATTCCAGCTTTTACCATTGAATGTCCTGCAACTCTCACAAAAAAAGTTGCTGCTGGGTGTTTGATTAGTTTCTCATTCAAATCTAACTTGTCTTCAAGAAAATCATCAGCAGGAGATGGAAAACCCGCAGCCACACCTGAGTATGCCGGCACTTTTGCACCCTTTTTCAAGGATGCTAAATAAACATCTGTTATTTTCATAACTTTTCTAAACGATTAATGGCTTTCTTTTTTTCAATATCACTGAATCTTGTCTTTTCTACAGCTTTTTTGAGGATTGCAATTGAATTGTCCATTCTTCTTCTATTAACTGGATATGGGGTTGCGTCTTTTCCTCCGTGTGCAAAGCTGTATCTTGCTGGATCTTTATAGGATGCTGGCGATCCGTAAATGACTTCAGAAACAAGTGAAAGTGCTCGGATTGTTTTTGGTCCGACACCTTTCATCGACAATAATGATTCATAAGATTTTGGTTGTTCATCACAGATTTTCCAAAGAATCTTATCGAGATATTTTGATCGGCTGAAGTCTTCAGTCATGACAGGATGCGTTTTAAATTCACGATGTTCAAGGTTCAACAATGTTAATTGATCTTTATTAACCTTCATTGAAACCATTTGAGACAAGTGAGACGAATGTCGTCTTAAAACCTGTATATCCTTCATCAAATTGAAGTATTTACCCTGCTGAACAATGTCTACTGTCAACTGTTTATTGCCTGCAGAATCACGAGAAGTCATATTTAGAGTTTTTTGCTGCCAGGGATCCGAAACTATTCCTTTATGCGGCTCAACTATAAGATCAGTAACGCTATCACTCGACCAATGATACCTTCTTGCTGATCTTTTTACCTGATTCATACCTTGTTGAACTACTGCCCATGCTCCTTTTCTCGAAAAGAAAAACGCATGATGATAGATATCAAATCCATCCTGAACAAGAGCAGTGTCAACCTTGGCACTCATCTTTGAGTTGTAGGTAAGATTTTTTACGTGTTGATCAGGCAAACTTAGCCACGCCCCCCAATTCGCAATTTGATCAGGAGTTTTTAGCGAAGTTTTGCCCTTTCCACCACAAATAAAAATGCCAAAGTCACGCTCAGATCCTCTAATGGCTTCTTTTAGAGCAGCGGTAAGAATAGTGGTTAGGCCACTTGCATTCCAATCAAAGGCCAAGACTGTACCTAGTGATTGAAACCAAACAGGGTCAGAAATTCTTCTGATGAATTCGTCAGGTCCAAATTCCGCAATCAAAACCTGCATCATTTCACGACCAAGTTTGACCATTCTTTCGAAAAGCCATTTTGGGCATTTACCTGTATCAAGCGTCATTGTTGCTATTCCTCGTCGCATATTTGGCAAAGTTATTTATGGTGAGTACGTACTCACCTTTCAATATAGCAGGTTGAGATTTGAAGGCAAGGGAATTTTTCATGTATAATAATTCAGCCTAACCAAAAAACATGAAGCAATACCTCGACCTAGTAAAACAAGTACTTGAAAATGGTGAAGAGAAACCTGACCGAACTGGCACAGGTATTTTAAGTGTTTTTGGAACGCAGTCGAAATATGATCTTCGTGATGGATTTCCGCTTGTTACAACGAAAAAAGTGAGTATTGATAATATTATCAGAGAATTATTATGGTTTTTGAAAGGAGCAACAAATATTAATGACGGTCTGCTTCCTCATACAAAAATCTGGAATGAATGGGCAGCTGAAGATGGAGAGCTTGGGCCGGTTTATGGATACCAATGGAGAAAATGGGACAGGCATGAACACGATGCTGAGGGGAATTGTAAAGTTTCACATGTTGATCAAATCGCTCAGGCAATTGATATGATTAAGAATAATCCAACTTCACGAAGAATTATTGTATCAGCTTGGAATCCTGCCGACCTGCCTAGAATGGCTTTACCGCCTTGTCATGCTTTCTTTCAGTTCTACGTTGTGAATGGACGTTTAGACTGCCAATTGTATCAAAGATCAGCTGATATCGCGCTTGGAGTGCCTTATAACATTGCAAGTTATGCATGTTTGATGATGATGGTTGCACAGGAATGTGATCTTGAACCTGGAATCTTCACTCACACTTTAGGAGACGCGCATATTTATAAAAATCACACTGAAGGATTAGATGAACAACTAAAACGAACTCCACATAAACTACCTAAAATGACGCTCGCTAAAAAACCTTTTGATGAAATCACACTTGAGGATTTCGAACTTACAGAATACGAGCACGATCCTTTTATAAAATTTAAAATCGCAGTTTAATGAAACATGAAATTTATCACGTAGTAGCAGCAGATGACCAACACGGTATTGGAAAAAATGGCGATCTTCCTTGGAATCTTCCTGAAGATTTGAAACATTTTCAAGAAATAACTCGCGACACAAAAGATCCAAATAAAAAGAATATGGTGATAATGGGACGAACAACTTGGCAATCAATTCCAACAAAACACAGACCTTTAAAGGGCCGTGTTAACGTTGTTTTAAGCCGAAATCCTGACTTCAAGGAAGAAGATGTTGAGATTTTCGATGATATAGATAAAGCAATTGAATCAGCAGATGAAACTATTGAAACTATTTTTATAATAGGCGGAGCTTCAGTTTATAAACACACAATTGATCGCGAAGATCTGACTGGCCTTTATATAACAAGAGTGAATCAGGTTTTTGAATGCGATGCGTTTTACCCTGAAATCCCCGAGCATTTCTCAAAGATGATAAAGCTCGGAGAGGGTAATGAAAATGATACAAATTTTGATTTTCTACTCTACGTCTCTGCTACTGCTGTCTAATTCAACCAATCTTTCAAATTCTGCAATTGTAATTTCTACATATGCTCTTAATGCTTCAACAAATGTTTTTCGTTCAATTGAGTTGAATCCTTTATAATATCTTTGAATTGATTCTTCTGCTGTGTATTGTTCAAGCGCATCAGCTAAATCCTGAACATCTGCTAGCATTGCATCAACTAATTGAGGTTGGTCAGAAACTTTAACTGTTCCCTGAGTTATTTGTTTACCATCATGAAATGCAAGATTTTGAGTATGGGTAAATTTTGAAGTGCTTTTCGTAGCTCTAAAATCAAATGCTTCATTTGCACCTGCTCTAAAATTAACATTCTCACAATAGCTTTCTAAAAGTTTGTCTCTCAATACAACATATTTAATATTATTGCTATTAGGAACTGAAGCTTGAGAAGCGATATACCTATTTAACTGTCTAAGTAATACATTTACTCTTCTATAA
This sequence comes from Patescibacteria group bacterium, assembly GCA_042568205.1. Taxonomy (GTDB): domain Bacteria; phylum Patescibacteriota; class Gracilibacteria; order UBA1369; family PNNO01; genus JAUVDZ01. The sequence goes on along the minus strand of JBHPJE010000001.1, from coordinate 129,249 downwards.
TCAATCTGAGGAGAATCAATTGTTCTTGACTCAGAACTTTCAAGTTTAGCCAGCATCTCTTGACAAGATCCGAGTAATTCTAACATCATTTCTACGCCATCACCTGTTTCATTTTGTAAATCAAGAACTTCTCTTGCAACACCACTAGGATCAATTACTAATGTATCTTCGGGGCTAGTTTCTTCTCGTCCACCCATAAGTTTATGAATATCTCCTCTACTTGTTTTAGACATAATTTTTAAATTAATTATCAAAAGGGCATCATTATACTAAACGACACCCTTTTGTCAAGCGTTGATACCGCTTTACTTAATCGTAACTTTCTCCATAACTATTTCTTCAAGAGGACGATCTCCTGAATCTGTTTTTGCGTTTCCAATATCCTCAAGGGTATCCATTCCTTTAACGATTTTTCCAAATACTGCATGCTTTCCATCAAGCCAAGTGGTTGCTTCTAAAGTAATAAAAAATTGGCTTCCTCCTGTGTCTGGTCCACTATTAGCCATAGACATAATACCTGCACCACTGTGAGTTAGTTCTGGGTGAAATTCATCTTCGATCATATATCCAGGACCTCCAAATCCTGTACCATCTGGATCTCCACCTTGAACCATAAAATCTTCAATTATTCTGTGAAAAATGATTCCGTCATAGAAACCTTTTTCAGCTAGGTCGATAAAGTTTTTTGTAGTGATTGGTGCACGTTGTTCGAAAAGTTCGAGCTCCATTGTTCCTAAATTTGTTTGGATAACTGCGTGTCGATTGTCTGACATAGTGTCTGTTGTTATTGAATCTTCTTCTACTGGCTCAGTTACAACTGGTTCAGTAAAAGGTTTTGCTTCTGAATCTGTATCTGATGTTGTTGTAAGTCCAACTTGTACTTGTGGACCATTGCATCCAACTAGTACAAACATTGATACAAATAGCATTGCGAGTGTTTTCTTCATGTTATTTTTTAGTTAAGTACACATAATATATTTCGAGATGGCTTTGTTGTAAAGATTTACCAATTGTGCAATTCGTGGTATAATATTACGATATGTTAATATAATGACATAATGAATAATAATCTAAAACAAAAACCATTAGTTAAAGCACAGCAAACACCTGGGCAAATTTTCAAACAAGGAATTGCAAAGATTAATCAAATAATTCTAAGTAAAAATCCATATTATTTTGAAGAAACAGCTACACAAATTCGAAATATAACTAAAATTAAAGATAAATTAACTAAAACTCAAAAAGAAATATTTAAAAAATTGCTATCAAAATTATTTATCATCACTGCACAGCGTGAAACGCTAGCTTTACAAAAACAAATCAAAGCTAACAAAATAAATTCTGAAACACTAAGCCATATCGTGAGACTTAATGCGGTTTACTCAAAATTACCTGAAAAATATAAAAAAAATATTGATACAATAAAAATTCAATTGGAAGTTCAATTAAAGAAAAATTTGAAAAAGCTTGCTGAAACAATAAAAAAATCAACATTCACACAACTCGTAGAAAAAAGAGATGATGTCTTTTTAATGGGTATGCGTTCTACATTACTAATTGCTAAAATGCTATGTAAAAATTATAAAAAAACTCCTATTCAATTCTTGAATGAAGTAAAAGGTGATTTCGAAAAAATCCTTATCTCAATCCTTGATAAGTGTAAAAAAGAATTCAACAGGATTAAAAGTAATCGTGATTATATGGCCTTGAGTAAACTTCTTTTTACATTAAAAGCAGGTAATTATTTTTTAAATAAAAATATATCTTCTCGAGTAATGAAAAGATATTCAACTTTAAGATCACAAACAAGAACATACGTAAGAAATTTACCACTAAGTGTTGTAAAGAAACAATTAAGGAAGATTAAAGAAAAAATAACTCCATCTAAAAATGTAATACCTGATTCACTTGCAGCTAAATTCAGAAAAACTAAAGGTATTACTGAAAATAAGGCGACAAAAAAGTTTTATATGAAAATTGCAGGAAAAGATTATGAAATTCGTTCGCCTTATATAACAAACAAAAAAGCTTCTATATGGAGTGTGAAAGATTTAGGAATCTATTTAAAAGGCAGAGAACATCAAATATATGCACTAATCAGCTTACAGGATTTTTTAAAAGGAAATACACTTAATATACCGGTTATTAATAAAAAAATTGCTAAAGCATTTGATAATTATAGATTACAGGAAAAAAACAAAGGCGCATTACAACGATTTGATCTTCCTAAGAATCGAAAAATAGGATACATATCACTAGTCAAAAAAAATCCAGATAAAGCAGTTGATAGAGATCAAGAATTTTCGATACATATGGCTAAAGTTCTAAAAGCAGCAGGTTATAAAATTGACCTCTCAGCGATGAAGGGCAAACATTTTGCTGAAACAAATAATCCAAAAACCTTCTTGAAAAAACAATTAAATATACTTTATAGCAAAGGAGTAAGGGATTTTTATTTAGCTTTAAACGGGCACGGTTTACCTAGTGGTGTTGATATAGGTAAAATGTTTTCAGGTAAAGATTTAGTAGAAATTATATCTGATCCAAAATTTCGACAGTGTAAATTCACAGTTACTAGTTCAGCTTGTCATGGTGGGGGCTTTCGCAAAGCTGTATTAGCTTATGTTAAGAAAAATCCAGCTCAAGCAAAAAATATTGGTATATTTTTACAAACCAAACCTAGCACATCAAATCTTTCAGCTGAATTAGGAAGCGATAAAAATACATATTCAACATATTATTATGTTCTTTTTGCAAATTATCTTCTATCTGGAATGACATTTGGCCAGGCAGCTTATAAAGCTGATGTAGAATCTCAAAGAATGGCACTTACTAACGCAGAGTCAATAGTTGGAGGTAAGTTAATTGCACAACAAACACCATCTAAAAGTTCAACTAATGCACCTTCAACAGCTAATGCATAAATTTCACATATTTATTTGCAATTCATACGTCTAAAGAATATGATATTTTCATGAATGAAGTTTGGTTATATACATTAATCGCAGTTTTCTTTGTCAGCGTTTTGTCGCTTCTTGGTGCGACTGTGATGGTTATTAAAGAAAAGTTTATAAAAAAAATACTGATTTTTATGGTTGCGTTTTCAGCCGGTGCTTTACTTGGAGATGTGTTTTTACACATGCTTCCAGAGATGGCTCATGCAGGCTCGCTAAGTTTGATGAGCTCAATGTATATTTTGATTGGAATTATCATATTCTTCATTCTTGAAAAAATTATTCATTGGCGTCATTGCCATTTAACAGCTTGTAAAGACCATACTCATCCTTTGGCTTTCATGAATCTCGTAGGTGATGCAGCACATAACTTTATTGATGGTATTTTAATTGCAGGAAGTTTTATGTTGAGTGTCCCTGTTGGAATTGCGACTACTGTTGCTGTAATTCTGCATGAAATCCCACAAGAAATGGGTGATTTTGGTGTTTTATTACATAGTGGAATGAAACCGAAAAAAGCATTGCTGTTCAATTTTTTATCAGCGCTAACTGCAGTAGCAGGAGCTTTATTTATTCTATTGGTTGGCCAAAATGTTGATATAACTGGAGTTATTATCCCAATTACAATGGGAGGCTTCTTATATATTGCAAATACTGACCTAATCCCTGAACTCCATAAAGAAACAAAAATCTCACAATCTCTAATTCAATTGTTGTGTTTTATCGCAGGAATTGGAATCATGTTTTTGCTTTTATTCATGCCTTTTCATGCTGAAGCACATGAAGAAGGGGTGGATGACCATGAACATGAGATAGGATACGTTGATTAATCAACAAACTTAACTTTCCAGTTTTCATCAATCATAACTTTTTTCTTATCTATTTCAGCAGTAAGTTGGCCTTCTTCATCAAATCCAACCCAATCAAAAATTGTATCAATTAAGCGCTTTGTTTCACCTGATGGTTCAACAGTACAAATAACACAACCATCTACTTTATTAACTCGTAAAGTTTCTCCTAAATATTCTTCATCTGTAACAAGTACAATTCTCTGCTCAACATCAAATTCTCTAATAAATAAAAATTCATTAGACCACCAGTCAGTTTCAGCTAGGACTTCGCCTTTTTTATTGATTACTTTTTGCCCGCCGTATTCTTCACCACAACCACAATTTTGACCAGCTTCAACTATCGCTATACCATCTTTAAACTTACCTGCTTTTATAAAAGGGCCTTCTATTACTATTTCACCTTGTCTATTTATATAGTATGTATCCCCCATTTTGCCAATTTGCTCACCACTGGTAGTTCGAGAGTAATGAGGATTTCCTTGCATAATTGTTACAGCTGCAAGTCCTTCAGAAAAACTCTCCGCAGCAGAATATACAGCATCGAAAACTCGTCTACCATTTTTATCAATATAGAAAAACAGCAATTCTGGTTCGACATTATTATCCAACAAATCTCCAAACTCATCTCTTTCTCCATGTTTAAGTCCAACAAGTGCCAAGCCTTCACTGAAATCTTCAGCATAATCAAAAGGCCCTAAAACATTTCCTATATCAATATCTAAATCATCATTAACAAAAAAATAATTATCACCCCTAAGCATTAATGCCCTTCCGCAATGAAAAGATCCAATATGATCGGGACTAAAAAATTCTTGTAATTCTTGTCTTAAAAGTGATTCTTTAACTTCCGAAGATATCTGATCAACTGAAGTGAAAGATTCAGGTAATTCAGATATAGGTTGTTCTGGATCTAAAGTTGGTTGATCTTCAATTCGTTTCATAAAAAAGTTTGTTAATTTAAGGTTATTTATAAGCGAAATACAACCAATTGATTACAAATTAATTAAGTACAATATATGCTTGACAATATGGATATTTGATGTTATTATTATCTTCTCATTTTACGCACATGTATTTGTTGCGTAAAGTGGACGACCTTTAAAAAACCTGTAATAGACAACTTGGGTTTTGCCCTCCTGTTTGCAATTTTTGTAGATAGAAGTGCAAAACCCACGAGCGTTTCTGAAAGGAGAAACCGTCATGAAGAAATTCACCACGATCCTGGCCCTCACCTTCGCGGTCGCCCTCGGCGCCTGCGGCAACCCCAGCCTGGAAAACCCCAACCCCCAGCTCAACATCTGCGACGGCGATCAGGTCGACGACCTCGTCCTCAACGTCACGCAGGGTTCGGGCACCGTGCGCATCACCCAGGTCACGTACGAGAACGACAAAGCCTTCAACACTTCGATCGAATTCGAGGTCAGCATGGGCGACGTCGTGACCGTGCCCTACTGCAACAAGCAGAACGTGGGCGACGTGCGCTTCCAGATCCAGGTCGCACCCAGCGGCCCCGGCGTGCTCTACGGCTACGAGTACAGCATGGAGATCTACTACGAGGTCATGTCCGAACACAAGGACATCCGGATCTGGGACGCCAACGGCTTCGAGAACTTCGGGTCCGGCTACGCCGGAGTGGCGAGCCACACGGACGGCGAGTTCGAAAGCTACAACGTGGCCATCGAGCCCTGGGTCTGGTAGCACCCAAGAGCTACCGCCTTCCTTCTCCTTGCAGAAACCGTAAACTAGTCTATTACAGGTTTCTGCTTTTTAAACGTGCAATTCCCCAAACTCCAAAACAGAACAATACAAACACCCCTAAGATAATTAGAGTGTTTAAAGTTGGTGCATTTTCACTCAATGCTGTAACTGTGCTATTTGGATTGAATAATGTATGCAATAAGCTGAAGGAAACAACTCCAAATATAAATGCCCAGGCTGGTTTGCTCCATTTAAATATTGCTCCTCCAGGAAGATATGCAAGTGGGAATAGTTCAAAAAATAATCCTTCAATCAAAATCACAAATAATAAATTAAATAAATCACTTAAAATTTCATAATTTCTGGCAAAAGGAATGAAGAACCATACAACTCCAGCCAAAATATACATCAACCACAATGAAGAAAACTCAAATTTACCTTCATTCTTATTATAATCCTTTGAAAAAATATAAAGTCCAATTGGAATCCCAAATAAATAGCCCGGAGGGATCTCTAAAGTCCGGCTTAAAACTACACAAAGCACAGCTAGTAGAAGTCCCAAAACATTTGGCTTAAAATAAGCATCCCATCCATTTCTTTTTGCTTTAATAAACCGCAAAACATCCTTAATATAAGTTGCAATAATAATAGTTCCGATTGTGATAATTAAAATTCCAAGATTCTTTTGCTCAAACAAATTGAAATCAGGAGATATATGAGCTGCAACAATGCCAAATAAAACTAGCATCAAAAATAAAATCAGAACTCGCACAAATTTATTATCTGTTTGCTTCTCAAACATTCCATAACCAGGAATCCTTTTCATAAATTTGTTAATATCTTCTCCATGCGCCTCTAAAACATTATTGAAAAGAAAACATGCTAAACCAACAACTAAAAATATTAAAATCGCAAACAATGCATTACTCCCAATTACAAAAGGATCGCTAGAAATCTGATCTGGCCCTGCAATATGCGCACTATTCAAAATCGGCTTGTCATAACCAAGATTTTCACGATAAAAAATCTCAGGTGGAATATTAATGATCTGTTCAATTTCTTCAAAAAAATGAATCTTTTTAAAAACTTCAACTGTTCCATCGTCGTGATAAATTATTTCAGCATTCGGATCATTTTTATACTCTTCAACCTCTGCTGGAGTCAGATAGGTTTGAGCAAAGGCCGGTAACGCAATTAAAAGGCTTATAAATACTGCGAGAAGTGTTTTTTTCATATGATTGGGGCTATAATAGGTAATGTTATCTAATTTGAAAGACAATGACAAACAAAATATCTGGCATGTACTCGCTTTTAGGGGCTAAGTGGTATGATCCTTTTAAAAAGGCATGGAATTTTTTTGTTGGCCGACAAGCTGAGAAAGATCTTGAAGATTTTATGAAAAAGAATATCTCTGAATATAAAGAGGTGTTGGAACTAGGTTGTGGGACTGCCTTAAATCTAGAAAAAATTTACAATCATGAACTTAAATTTAAAAGCTATTTAGGTTTGGATTTCACTGAAGCAATGCTTGAAATTGCAGGAGATAAATTCAAAGGTTATCCTAATGTGGATTTTAAACATAAGGATATTACACAACTGGATCTTGATGGACCAAAATACGATACGATTATTTGTACCTGGGTTATGTCCCATTTAAAGGATCCGATAAATTTTACAAATAATGCACAAAAATTGTTAAAGCCTGGGGGTGAAATGTTTCTTATCTTTTATACTAAGCCAAAATGGTACGTGGAATTTTGGTTTGGATTTATAGCAGAAAAGTTGTTTTTTGCGACATGTTTTGATAAAAGAGTTGTACAAGAATTTAAGAATGTTCAAAGATCCAATACTTATGCATTAGGTTTAAGTACAACTGTAATTATAAAAAATCCAAATTAATACTCTTAGTTACTATTTTATGCTATAATCAAGCTACAATTTATTCTTAATCAAACAAATATGGCTGATGAAGAAGCAGTAATAGGTTACTGTGTTAAATGTAAAGAAAAAAGAGAAATGGAAGAAGCTGAGGAAGTGAAAATGAAAAACGGACGTCCAGCAATGAAAGGTAAATGTGGAACATGCGGATGCGGAATGTATAAAATCATGCCAAAGAAAGATTAGCTTGATTCCTACATCAAAATTCATATAATTAGATTTGTAATCTAACTTTTAGAAATGAAAGTAAATGTTGAAATTCTTGGACTTATTATTATCCCCCCTCAGGGAGGTTAGATTATTCATTAATTCATTTGAATCTAATCCCCTTGAAAAAGGGGATTTTTTTATACTTAACCCAAATTAAAATGGGAGGATATAATCCATTTGAAGATCCACACTCAATGCATAATCCAGACACATGCAATGGAGAAGCACGTCGCCCTGAGACTAAGATCGCTGCAACTAAAGTTGACGGAGAAGTTGCAGCAGCAAAAGCTAAAATAAATCGAATAGCTGGTGCATTTGGAGCTGAACCACGTAAACAAGTCGGCCCAAAAACAAAATCCGACGACGGAGTAATAGATAGAGGTATGTTTGGAACAATAACTGATCAAATCAGATTAGTTGATGACGATGAATTGGAATAATTAATACTTTCTTGCCTTTTTCTTGCCCTGGTATCCTCGAGATTGAGATCGCCCTCTGGGAGCACCTCTCGAACCTCCACGTGTTCTTTCAACTGGAGCGCCTTCGCGAACTCTTACTCTTTGGCCTCGGAAACGGCTTGAAGACATTGATTTAGATAGCTTTTTAACAACATCAACTGGTACTTCAAAACTTGATTCTTTGTCTCCTAATTGAATTTGACCTATATCAATTCTTTCGCCTTTTGAAACATTGTTAACCATGCCAAGTAAATTTGGAACTGTAAGTGAATCTTTTCGTCCGAGTCCAATAACTAAAGTTGCCATTTTTGCTCCGCTGCCACCTCTTGAATGTCCTCCTCTTGGATGTCTTTCTCTTGGCTGCGGTTTATCCATTTGTTCATGTGGATACTTTTTTATACTGTCATCAACAGCTATAATTAAAGCTTTTCGTGCTACTTCTGCTAAATCGTCTTTTGATAATCCTTCAAGCATTTCATTTACGTATTCATTTGCCTGAGCTGAGCCTTTATAATCTGTATCAACTCTATCAACATATGCTTGAATTTCTGCTTCAATCATATCTTCACGTTTTGGAAGTTTAATTTCTTCGAACTTAATGCTTTTCATTTTTTCTATTTTATATAAAGCTCGATGTTCTCGTAGATTTGCGAATACAATTGAAATACCTGATTCGTTTGCTCGTCCTGTTCGTCCACTTCTATGAGTGTAGCTTTCAACTTTTTCAGGAACTCCCATATGAATTACATGGGTAAGTTTTTCAACGTCAATTCCTCGGGCTGCAACATCAGTTGCAACAAGTAGAGTTGTTTCTTTTCTCTTAAACGCGTCCATAATTCGAGTTCTGTGTTTTTGTTCAATTTCTCCATGCAATACTCCTGTTGAAACACCATCTTTTAATAAAGTATCTCCAATTTCTTGACATTCTCTTCTAGTTCTACAGAAAATGATTCCATACATTCCAGGATTTAATTTTTTATATCTTTGAAATGCAGCAACTTTATCTTTAGCCGGAACCATCATAAATTGATGAGAAATATCTAATTGATTTGTTGCACTATCTTGTAATTCAAAACGCTTAGAACCTTGCATGTATTTTTTTGCAATGTTCTCAATTGTTCGTGACATAGTTGCTGAAAAAAGCAGAGTTTGCTTATCTTTTGGAGTATTGCTAAGAATGCTAGTGATATCTTCAAGAAATCCCATATTCAGCATTTCATCTGCTTCATCAAGGATCGCCCACTGAACACCACCTAGCTTAAGTACGTTTCTTTTAAGTAAATCAAGCATTCGGCCTGGAGTTCCAACAACGATCTGCGCTCCCCTTTTAAGGTCACGGATTTGATCATGAATTGAAGCACCGCCATAAACTGCAGCGATTTTAATTCCCTTCATATGTTTTGCAAAACCTCGCATATCTTCTGCGATTTGCATTGCAAGTTCACGTGTAGGACTCAACACAACTGCTTGTACCTGTCTAAAGTTAGGATCCATTTTTGTAAGAACAGGAAGACTAAAAGCAGCTGTTTTCCCTGTCCCGGTCTGTGCAAGGGCAATTATATCTTCATGGCTTTCAAGTATTTGTGGAATGACTTTCTCTTGAACCGGCGTAGGTTGCGTGAAGTTCATCTCTTGTAAGACTTGTTTTAAAGGCTCTGATATTTCGAATTCTGAAAATGTAGTCATGTTTAAAAATTATTTATCCAAAGGAATTGGTCGAGGGCGCCAACAATACGTCGTTTTTTTACAAATGTCAAGCGTTTGAAATTATTAGGTTTTCTTTTTCTTGTTTTTTCATATGTTTTAGCTGCCACTCGCGCTTCATGGCATCTGCGCGATTAACGAATTCTTCTGAATAAACGATTTTTATAGGCCTGCGGATTTTTGTGTAATGTGCGCCTTTACCTTCGTTATGCTTGGCTTCGCGCTCCTTTAAATCGTTTGTATAACCTGCATACAAAGTGTCATCGTTACAGCGGGCGAGATAAGCATAGTATTTTTGCATGGGTAAATTTTACCATATATGAAGATATTATTTCGTAGTAACATTAAAAAAGTTCGCTCATGCGCATGCTTAAGCAACGATGTTAGAACTTTTTTTGAGAACTTCAAACTTGCTCATTGATACCATCAATATATAATATATATATTATATTGTTAAAATTAATTTAAATTATGAAAAAAATTAATCATAGAAAAACTGCAGTTATTGTGGGGATCTTGTTTATAATTGCAACAGTTGCTTACAGTATCGGTGTTTTCACACTAGAACCTTTTCAAAATATTCCGAATTATTTTGCTAAATTTTCTGAAAATAAAAGCTTAATAACAATAGGTGCATCTCTTGTGTTGATTGATGCAATTGCAGTTGCCGCAATTGGAATTGCAATGTATTCCATTTTAAAAAAACAAAATTTACCTCTGGCTCTCGGGTATGCCGGTGCTAGAATTATTGAGAGCGTTTTGTTTGCAATTAGCGTAATCCCAATACTGACTTTGGTAGCATTAAGTCAAAATTTGGATATAGGAGTTAATGATACTTCTTATTATCAAGCTTTGGGAACTTTATTAATAGAATCAGGCTATTGGGCCTATTTGATTGGACTGGGAGTTGCTTTTGCTATATCCGCCTTAATCTTAAATTATCTTCTATATCTGTCAAAACTTGTTCCGCGATGGATATCAGTCCTAGGTTTTCTGGGGGCTCTTTTTGTTTTTATAAATTATATACTAGAATCTTATGGTGTTAATCCTATTGAGCTTTTATTCTTGCCTATCGCTGTGCAAGAAATGATATTAGCCTTATGGTTAATCTTTAAAGGATTTAACTCAGTCGCAATTAAAAATTTACATTTAAATAATTAATCTCAAAATGAATAAAATGAAATACAAAGTCCATCGCATAGATGTCAAGAGTGACGATATGCAAAATAAGTTGGAGAACTTCTTAAATAAACTTGATGGAGAAGTTCTTGCGGTAATTCCAAATGTTAAACCTACTTTTCAAGGGATGGGATCAACAGCTAAAGTAGACTTTCTATTAATTGTGGAAAAAACGGTACAATATTAAAACTCTTCGGGATTTACAGGCCGATAAATGTATTTAATAAAAGACCCTTTCTTGAATTAAGAAAGGGTCTCATTTTCTAATTAAAACTATTGTCCGCTTTTCATATTATTTTGTACTTGAGTTTGTTCCTGCACCATTTCCCCTGTTTGATCTCCAAGCATTTTCCTAACTCTTTCATGATTTTGTTCTGCTTCCTGCAATGCCTCCCCAACAGCATCTTCTTCGAAATTCTTAAACATATTCATTGATTTCTCCTGCACCGCCTGAACTTCCATTAAGGCCTGTTGCTTTTCCTCACCTTCTTGTTTTTGTTCAGCAATTTCTAATGCAGAACCTGTTTCCTGAACAACTTCCTGAGCAAGCGTTCTCACTTGCACAGGATCTACCTCTTCTCCCTGATTTTGCATAACTTCCATTTGTCCTAGTGCTTTTTCAGCTTTTTCAAGGTGTTTTTGCTCCTGGTTCTGAGTTTGCTCCTGAATCATTTCACCTGATTGCTCTCCTAACATTTCTCTAACCCTCTCACGCACTTGTTCCATTTCCTTTAGAGCTTCACCAGTATCAGCATTCCCTTCCCCCTCATATTTTTGAAACATGCTCATTGATTGTTCCTGCACTGCTTTAACTTCCATTAAAGCCTGTTGCAATTGCTCACCCTCTTCTTCTTCAGCCAAAACAAGTGCTGCGTTTGTTTCTCGTACGATTTCCTGCACAAGCTCCTTTACCCTTTCCTCATTTGTTTCAGCCCCCTCATTTTGCATCATTTGCAATTCCTGTAATGCTTTTTCAGCATTTTCAAGATGACTCGCATAAGTTGTTTGAGCCTGGAATACTCCAGAAAGCCCTACAACTGCTACAACTGCAAGTGCTACTGCTATTGCAGCAAATTTCTTGAAATTAGTCATAATCATTTTGGTTAATGATATTGGTTTAATATATTTTAAATTATTAAGCTCGCTAATAATTTGAGCATTCTTCTTTTTACTTACTGAATATTTTTGTGCATTTTTCAATATTTTATTCATAATATTAGTTATTAAATAATTTTTTATATAATTCTTCAAATTCCTTTACTGCCCTACTTAATCCTGTTCGCACAGCTCCTTCTCTTTTCTTTAATATCTTTGCAATCTCTTTGTTATTAAAATCATTAATATATTTAAGAGTTAATAATTCAGAATTCTTGTCATTCATCAATTCGAAAACTTTCTGTATATGTTCTCTTTCAATTTCTTTATTCGCTTTTTCAGAACTTCTCTCTTCAACTGCAAATTTTTCATTTAATTGCACAGTTTCAATATCTACTGTTTTTTTCTTATTTTGATCACGCCAATGATTCAATAAATGATTGTGCGCAATTGCGAATATCCAATTTTTAAAAGATCCTTTCTTTTGATTGAATGAATTAAACTTTTCATATCCCTTTAGCACGACATCCATCAACAAATCTTCTGAAAGCTCCCTGTTGAAATTCAATCGATACATTAAATAGTTGAAAAGTTTATTTTTATATTTTTCATAGAATTCTATAAAAAGATCGTGATCATCTTGCATAGCTATTTAGTAATTACATAACTTAATACACAATATCTGAAAAAATGTTACAAGAAAATAGATGTAACAAGTGTCAGATTGTTGTGTATTAAATTATAGTATTGTATTTATTTAACCCAATTAACTATGAAATATAAGAAACCCTTAATTCTTGCATTTATCCTTTTGCTAATAATAATTGGTGGCTGCAGTGTATTGAATTATTGCAATCCAGATTCTTCTGTTGATGAAAATATAGACGCAGAAACTGAAATGGTTGAAGATACCGAAAATTCAGTTGATGAATTACAACAGCTTATTGATGCAAAAAATGCAGGCGAAGAAATTGATGAAGATCGTATTGAAGAGCTTGTTATACAGATTGTAGAAGAAAATGAAGCTGCTATTGCAACTGCAACTGAAACAGCAGTTACTGATGAAGAAAAACTTGAACAGCTTGACCAACTTCAGGCCGATTTATTAGAAACCTTAGAAGAAGCACTTGATATGGTTGAAAGTGAAGAAATAGCAGAAACAATTGAAGACGCAATTGAAGAAACAATTGATACCGTAACTGAGGTGAAAGAAGAAATTGCATTAAAAGAAGAGACCCAAGGTGACCCAGATCAGCCTGAAACAGTACCCGGAGATGCTACTCAGGAAGAGCAACCAGAAGATGCTCCTGGAGAACCGGTTCAAACCAATCAACCTGAAACAGAACCAGAAATCCCGACTAAGAATAAAACAATCAGCTCAAAAGGAGAAAGTAAATAAGCTTTTGGAGCTTAAGCCTGCAAAAATATTTGAACTGGAATAGTATTTTATTTCACGTCTACTCGCAATAAATAGGGTCCATTTCCACGTGAAGAACCTATACTATACCCCACATTTTTTAAAATATTACTTATCTCAACTCTGAATTCCTCAAGCTTAGAGGAATTCTCTGTGTTAATTCTTAAACATAATTCTAAAGGAGTTTTATTATCTTCTATTTCCAATATCAATCCTCCTTTTATTTTCCTCCATGATTTTCTTTGCATATGGATATTTTTTTTATGATCATAGGCTTCATCTCTGACAAAACCCGCTTTCTCAAAAGCTACTTTAATTTCTGTTATTTTTTGTTGATTTAATTCGCATATTGCTTCAGACATGCCAGGAAAACAACCTTTTGCTAAAATGATATCATTATTACTGTCAGGGCTATGTTGATACAAAGTATAAGTAGCGATTTCTACTCCACAATACAACGTAACAACAAAATGATCATCATCAGTAACACATTCATAAATAACTCCTTCCAAATGCTTTCTTTTTATTAAAGAAAGTCTAGCACCACCAATATCTACAGGTAGACCATAGGTGTAACATAATTCTAATATTAAAGTATTTACTAAATCGATATCACCTTGTGCAGCTTGTAATCTTTCTGGTAGCAGTTTAAGTTCATTCCAAACATCAGTTCTAACTTCCTCAACTTTTTTCCCTACTTCATCTCTGAGAACTAATGGTTCAACATATTCAAGATCAACTGGCACATCTGCACTCACAGCACCTTCAGGTAAACCGTAATTATCATTTTCATCCATAAGTAAATATTAACAAAAAGGGATACATTAAATCATGATGTAAGTATCTTGTCAACAATCACCAGCCATTTTTTTATGGAACTCCCTATTAGACGCACTACGTCGTAGTTAACCATCCGATTCGTGCTTCGCCATTCATACGCATGTTTAAGCAGCTCCGTCCAATCCCACTCAAGTCTTTCCTTTTTACAAGGAGTAAATCAAGATTTACAAAATCTGATATTTCTGATATAATCAGTAGAACATTAAATCAATATTTACAAACAAAAATAAAAAAAACACGATGGTTAAAAAATTGGTTAAAAAATCAAAAAAAATCATTGTAGCAAAGAAGATAAAAAAGGTTACGAAGAGAATAAAAGCAAAGGTTTTAAAAAAATCAAAACAAAATCCGATAATCGAACCCATAAAGGAAAATAGTTGGGAATCTTGGCAAACTTTTAATCCAGGTGTAATTAAAATCAAGGATAAGGTGTATTTTCTTTATAGAGCAATTGGTGAAGATGGCATTTCTCGGTTTGGTTACGCTGTATCCAATGATGGTTTTATTATTGAAGATCGTTTACCTTATCCAATTTATGAACATAATACAAAAGAACGTGAGTTTCATTTATATTCGTATTTTTCAGGCGGAAGTTTTGGTGGGTGTGAAGACTCCAGGCTTGTGCAAGTTGAGGATGAAGATGTTTTATATCTGTCTTATACTGCATGCGATAATGGTTTACGAATGGCTTTGAATTCAATTAAAATAAAAGATTTTATAAATCAGAAATGGAAATGGAATTCACCTAAACTAATTTCGCCACCTGGTGAAGTTCATAAAAACTGGCTTATTTTCCCGGAAAAAATAAATGGGAAATATGCTATTCTTCATAGTCTTAAACCTGACATTCAAATAGAATATCTGGATGATTTAAATTTTGAAAACATCTCATATATTGAAAGTGAATATAAAGCTGGACCACAAAAGGGATGTTGGGAAAAGTGGGTTAGAGGCGCAGGTCCTCCACCAATAAAGACGAAAGAAGGCTGGCTACTATTATATCATGCCATGGATAACGACTTTAGCAAATATAAACTTGGCGCTATGCTTCTTGATCTCAATGACCCTACTAAAGTTTTATATCGAGCAAAAGAACCCGTTTTAGAACCAAGTAAGTCTTATGAAAATTGTGGTTATAAATCCGGGGTTATTTATGCTTCCGGCGCTATTGTAAAAGATGGCAATTTGCTTGTATATTATGGAGGTGCTGATAACTATGTTTGTGTTGCTTATGCGAAGCTTGAAGATTTCCTAAAAGCATTAAAGAAGAATTCACATCCAATCCTCAAAACAAGAAAATTGAAAACTAAAAAATAATTTCATGCTAGCAGAACGCCACAAAGCAAATCCAATATTAAAACCCGACAACAATCATTCTTGGGAAGCAGAAGCCACTTTCAATGGCTGTCCTGTAAAAAAGGGAAATAAAACATATCTTGTTTATCGTGCGATTTCTCTTCCTCATTATCATAAATTGGCTGGTGCAATGCTTAAAGTATCAAATATTGGAATTGCAGAAAGTAAAGATGGCATTAATTTTGTGAAACGCAAACGTTTTATTACTCCTGAACATTCTTGGGAAAAATTTGGATGTGAAGATCCAAGAATTACTAAACTAGAAGATAAATATTATATTTTTTATACAGCTCTTAGTACTTACCCATTTAGTGCCGAAGGTATAAAGGTGGGTGTAGCTATTACTAAAGATTTAAAGACTATTGAAGAAAAACATCTTGTTACACCATTTAATGCTAAAGGAATGGCCCTTTTTCCAGAAAAAATTAATGGTAAAATTTGGTCAATTTTAACTGTTCATACTGATTCGCCTCCATCAGAAATATGCCTAGCTTCTTTTGATAAAGAAGAAGATATGTGGTCAGAATCCGTTTGGAACAAATGGCATAATAATTTTAATGATTATTCTCTACCTTTAGTTAGAAGACCTCAAGACCATGTTGAAGTAGGTGCTCCTCCAATAAAAACAGAAAATGGCTGGCTTGTAATATATTCTTATATACAAAATTATTTTTCAAATAATCCGGTTTTTGGCGTTGAGGCAGTACTTCTTGATCTTGAAAATCCTTTAAAAATTATTGCAAAAACAACTGAACCCTTTTTAACGCCCCAAGAATATTATGAAAAAATTGGAATTGTGCCGAATATTGTATTCCCTACCGGTGTTCTATTAGATAAAAATAAATTGAAACTTTATTATGGTGGTGCTGATACAACTTGTTGTATAGCAACTATTGATAAACAAGCATTACTAAGTAAATTATTAAAAAAAGAAAAATCTGTAAATTTAATAAGAGGTGAAAATAATCCAATAATTACTCCCAATAAAGATAATCCATGGGAATCAAAAGCTACATTTAATCCTGCTGCAATTTACTTAAATGACAAAGTACATCTAGTATACCGCGCAATGTCTGAGGACAATACATCGGTTATGGGATATGCAACGAGTAGCGATGGATTAAATATTGATTATCGCAGCAAAAATCCCATTTATACACCTCAAGAAGCCTTTGAGCAAAAAAAAGTAAGTGGAGGTAATTCCGGTTGTGAGGATCCTAGACTTACACAAATTGGAAATATAATTTATATGGTTTATACGGCTTATGATGGCGTGAATCTGCCTCGTGTAGCCTTAACCTCAATTTCAGTTAAGGATTTTATTGATCAAAAATGGAATTGGGCAAAACCAGTTTTAATCACACCTCCTGATTTAGATGACAAAGATGCTTGTCTATTCCCTGAAAAAATTAATGGCAAACATATTATAATTCATAGATTTGGTGATGATATGGATCTTGCATTTCCGCCAAATTTAGATTTTGATGGACAAACCTGGATTGATGAATATCGATGGCTTTCTCCCAGGGCTGGTATGTGGGATAGTAAAAAAGTTGGAGTTGCGGCTCCTCCAATAAAAACTAAAAAAGGTTGGATTCTCTTTTATCATGGTGTCTCTGATGATTCATATTATCGTTTGGGCGCTGTACTGTTAGACCTAAAGGACCCAACAATATTTATTGCAAGATCTGATGAGCCAATTTTTGAACCTGAAATGGAATACGAAAAAGAAGGAATTGTCCCAAATGTAGTATTCCCTTGTGGTGCAGTTTTAATAGATAAAAAAATATTTGTTTATTACGGTGGCGCTGATAAAGTTGTAGGTGTTGCAACAGTTGAATTAAAAAAACTCCTTAAACATCTGGAAACGAACAAATGTTAATGGAGGGGGCAGTATATGATTTTAGCAATAGACCTAGCGTATTAGGTAAAGAAGAAATAATGTGTTAGGTTGCTCATATGCTTGAAAATGAAATTATAATTTTATGGTTGATTCCTTTATTAATATTCCTATCAAGGATTGTTGATGTTTCAATCGGGACGATCAGGATAATCTTTATTTCCCGGGGATGGAAGCTTATTTCAGCGGTACTGGGATTTATCGAGGTTTTTATTTGGATCTTAGCGATAAGCCAGATCATGAAGAATCTGGATAATCTGTGGGCATATTTTGCATATGCCATGGGGTTTGCCTGTGGAACTTATGTAGGAATGTTAATTGAAGAAAAAATTGCAGTAGGAACTGTCCTTTTCCATGTTATTACAAAAAAGCCTGCGCCAAAACTGATCAAAGAACTTCATGAATCGGATGCTAAATTGACGAGTGTTAAAGCTAAGGGTGAAGACGGACTGGTGGATATTATTTACATTGTAGCGAAAAGAAAAAAGGCTCATAAAGTTTATTTATTAATAAAGAAATATCATCCACGGGCATTTTTGTCCGTTGAGGATATCCGTGTAGTACAGGAGAGTTTACCTTATATAAAACATTCCATTCATCATAGAGCTGAGCATCTCAGTACGCAGGCAAAAAAGAATTAAACAAAAAGAAGCTTGGAGCTCCACCTGCACACTTCGTCGTACTTGCTAGTCCGGCTCATTACATTCGCCGCGCTATCAAGCAAACTTTTTTAATGACATCCTCTTCCACCATAACCTGGCCCTCTACATATTGAAGCATCTCTTGGATCTTGAGTAACATCTATTGGAAATGGATGCCATGTATGAGGTCTTTCATTAAAATAATCACCCCTTTCTTTAAGACGCAACCTATACAACTCTCTTTTGCGTATAGCAAGAATTGCTTCAAAATGTTTTAAATCATTAGCATAAAAACTATGTACTCTTCCACTAATTACTCTGACACATATTGGGATATTTTTTCTTTCTGGAGCTACTTCTCTTAATTGTTTAGCTACTTCTTCCATTCCGATTATTTCTTCTTGTAAAGATTCTATTTTTTCCTTATCAGACATTCCTTCAACATCATTCCTAGGCTTTCCCTCAACAATATCTCTTGCTGCTTCGCTAATTGCGGCTCTTTCTAAGGATAACGCCACTTCTCTTCTTGTTTCAAAGTAGTCTTCGATTTCACTTAAATAAAGTTCTATCTTTTCTCCATATATTATAAAAGTTCCAGCACGTAAATTTTCTTCACCAATTGCATATCTTACAGTCCCAATTCTGTCATACATTTCATTTACTTCTGCCACATGATCTCTTGGAGCATCAGGATCTCTTGGTGTATATTCACTCATATTTAAAATTTTTATATACAGGGCGATATTATAATCTTTTAAATATGCATGTCAATTACATCAAATACCCCTCACGCACACAAAACAACCGTTCAGCTCTTCAACAGGAGCAAAACAGCGGTGAGAAGTATGGAGCGGGCGCCTCTCACTTTGTTCGAGATGCTCCGCCCAATCCCCCTCAGTCGGTCGCAAAAAAACTCCCTCTTCGGGAGCTTTGGAGCTTCCTCCTGGACACTAATCGAACCTGTGGATATGGCTTATTATAGACATCACTTCTTGAGATTAACACCATTCAATCACAATACTAATCAGATGCATATTAAAAAAAGGTTGACTTATTATAAAACTACGCAATAATTGATGTGTTTGTAAATTAACAATTATATTATGAGAAATCCTGAAGGTTTTAATCCAAAAGAATCTGGTAACAAATTAAAATCCAAAAATAAGTTATTAGTTGGGATAATGGTATTAACTGGATCACTTGTAGCTGCTGCTTGCAACACAAATTCAAATCCAGTTCTCCCACCTGACAGACCTAGTCGGCCTAAAAATCCCATGGATACAGATAACGAAAATCAAAATTCAGAAAGCAATGAATCTACAAGCGAAAGTGATTCTAATACTCCTAGAAGACAAATAAGGATAGATGAAAAAACTGGTGATATTTATAAAGTATTAAGTAATGACGAACTTGAAAATTCAGAGTATTCACAGATTCCAATACATTTTGATCCCAAAACTGGAGAATTTTATAGAGCTTTAAGTGATAATGAAAAAAGCCGTTACGGATATGGCTTTCATGAAGAAGATAATGATCCTGAAAACCAAAAAATTGATAAAGCAGGATATGCAAAACGATTCGACAAAAGAATTAGTGATCAATTTGGTGATTTTATTAAAGCTTTTTATGATAAAAGAAGAGCAGACACACGTTGGACATATGATTTCCCTAAAGGCACACCTGCTGAGCAAATGACACACGAATTAGATAGCATAATTAGTTTACAATTTAATCCAAATCAATTAAGAGACGGTTTAGCTTGGATCGAAAGAAATGAAATTCCAGTTGATCTTATAATAATGCTTGCAATGCGATTAAAGGGTCAACCTCACGTTTCTTCTGGTGCGAGATTTTATGCTGCACAATTAACAACTTCTAGTACAGTTTTAGGGCATCTTGCCTATGACTGCAATACACCAGAAACAGCAAAAGCAATAATAGAAAATGATGCATGCTTGCAATATACTGCTGTAAGATTACTAGAAAATGAGAATGAAAAAATTCAATTAGAAGCTGCAAAAAGTCCTTTACTCCCAAAACATGTATTAAAAGCATGGATAGAAAAGCATTATCAAGGAAATTGGAAAGGTCACTATAGGTACAGTAAAGATTTAGAAACTTATTACCATACTTACAACAATACAGAAAATATATGGGATGAAAAAAAGGTACTTGCACATGAAAAATTAACTGATGAAGAAGTAAGAGAATACAGTAATAGTCCACATGCAAAATTACGAATTGCTGCTATTACTTCTGGCAGATTAACAGATGATGATTTTAAAAGATTAACAAATGATTCACACCAGTACGTTAGATGGGCAGTATATCGAGAAGCACCTGATTCAATTAGAAGGTTTGTTCTTGAGCAATTAAGTAAAGATTCAAATTCATATATCAGGAGTAAAGCTAAAGAACAGATTAAAATATTAGAAGAACTAAATGAATAATCCTAACAGATACAATTCACGATTTGTATCAGATTATTGTTTTGGTGATTAGAGTAATAAAGCTTTGGAGCTCCCTCCTGGACACTAATCGAACCTGTGAATATGGCTTAATATAAACATATATTATTATATTTTGTTGAAATATTGAAAAAGATATTGACTATTTCAATATACTATGCAATAATTTATCTCTTTGTAAAATAACATCATATAATGAATAGACTTGAATCAACAAACAATCTAGGATCAAAACTAAATGTCTCGGTAAAAATTCCAAATAAATTGCTAGCTGGAATTATGGTTTTAGTTGGTACGCTTGTATCTGCTGCTTGCAACACCGATTCAAAACCAGTTTTTCCACCTGAAAGACCTAAACGACCAAAAAATCCTGCAGACTCAGATACCTTTAATCGCACATCATCTAATAATGAGTCCGCAAATGCAGGTCGTTCAAATACTCCTGAAAGACAAATAAGAATTGATGAAAGCACTGGGGAAGTCTATATAGTATTATCTAAAGATGAACTGAAAAATATGGATCACTCTCAGGTCCCGATACATTTTGATCCTAAAACTGGTGAGTATTATAGAGTATTGTCTGATAGTGAAAAGTGTGATTACGGTCATCTATTTCAAAAAGCTGATAATAGCTTTAGGCATGAACTAGCTGATGATGCAGAATATACAAAACGATTTGATGAAAGAATTAATAAGCAATTTGGTGAATTTATTAAAGGGGTAATGCAAAAACAAATAGAAGAAGGAATATTTACTGAAGAAGAATTAAAATCAATGACTCCTATCGAATTTATGGAGCATTTACTAAACAGTTTTTTTGCAATTGATTCTGTTCCTGAAAATCAAAGACTTGAAGGTAGAATAAGCGATTGGAGCTTAGGTAGGAATAAAGTTCCTGTAGATTTATTAATCATGCTAGCTTTACGCAAAAAAGGTTCAGAAGGAATTGTCCCTGCAAGGTTTTACGCTGCTGAAAGAACAAATTCTGATGATGTACTTGGACATTTAGCATATGATGTTAAACACCCTCGGACAGCTGAAAGTATATTAGGTAATCCAGCATGCAAACAATATATTGCATTAAGATTGCTTGAAAATAAAGATCCGAGAATCCAACAAATAGCAGCTGAGAGTCCATTAATGCCAAGAAAAGACTTACTTGATTGGATAGAAAAAACAATTATTGGCGGACCTAAAATATCAATGAAAGAATATTTAAGAAATTTCGAAAAGGATTCTTCAGGTGCATATTATGGAGATGATTACGTTATGAATAATTCAAAATTGAATGATGATGATCTAAAAGGATTTCTTACAAGCCCTCATACAAGATTAGCAATTGCCGTGATTAAGAGTGGTAGGTTATCAATGGAGGAAATTACTAGAATAATTGGAGAGTAATTAATCTTTATTTAATAATATTATGAATTCTCAAGCAAATAACACTTTTAAGTACAGACCACAATTAATGCCTGATGACTCTCTAGAAGAATGGGAGCAAGCAATGGCAAATGATAATGCTGAAGAAACAGATGCAGAACCTGAATCTCCTGAAATTAATGCAATCTGTGGACCAGAGCATCAAGATTTAATTGAAGCAGTAGAAGGTGAAATTAAATTTATTATGAGACCTAAGTTGTTGGATTTTGAACAAGGCTTAAATATTTATGAAAGCGATGTTCAGAGTGAACATTCACCAGTTATGCGCTTTATTAAGGAACTTTTAACAGAAGATGAAGAAGATGTTGATCCTAGGACTTTTATCACAAATCATTCAGAAAAAGTTATTGCTGAAGATAGAAGACAAGGCTTAGATAACAATTTAACTTGTGAACATAATGGTAAAAAGTTTAATATCCGTCAAGGCTTAGATGGTTACAGAATAGAGTATGTAGAACCATTACCCGATGGAACATTTCATTATGAGTTTATTAGACTTAATGAAGGTTCTATGATAACTATGAGAGAATTTTCAGGAGGTCGATTCAGGAGAGGTAAGGCAAAAAGAGTAGAATATGGCGTTTTTCACGAACCAGAAGAACCTAAACTTGGATATCACAATGCAATATCGGGTGTTCGAGAAAATACAAAAGCTATTAGAAGATGGGTATTTACTAGTTATGGCTCTCAATACTCAGAACATGACCAAAGCAATGAAAATTTAGATTTAAGAAAAGAAGATCCACGAGACATCATATATAGTAATCCTCATATTGCCCCAATTAGTGTTGTCATAGAAAATGGCCAAGCAGTGGAAAGAGTTTTCGTAAACAACAGAAGTGTAGAAACAACTGCAAGCACCACGGGAGATAACTGGGAGAAAGATACCGTGAAAGATGAATATTTACATCAAGCAGGAGATACCCTCGAACAAACAGTTGCAAACGCAATAGCTTTGTCAGATGTACAAAACAGTAAAGCACTTGAGATAGCTGACTCGTCTGGTTCAGAAGTAATAGTTACTCTACGAACACCATATCTAACTTATGAAATCGGCACAGAAGACACCCCTGAACAAGTTTTAGCAGCAGTTAAAGATGCAAGAGATACATGGTTCGGAAATATGACTATGAACAGAGAACACCAAAGTAATTTGCTTGAAATATTAGATGCACGGTTCCAAAATATGCCTATAAACCAAAAAGTCAGAGAACAGCCAAGTACAGGTTATCATGAAGCGTATAAAGATGAAATCAATCGAGGTAGACGATTAGATTTTGCAAATGATAAAAAAGAAGTTATTGATTGGCTTGAAAGATTAGTGGAAATGCAGAAAAAACTTCACTTATTAGAGAATACTTGTGCAGCTGAAATTGTTGAATTATTTACAATATATGGTTACGTACCTGGTTATATCCCTAAATATTCTATTAGGAATATTAACTCATCCGATTTTTTTGAAGGAGATGAAGACTATAAATGGGCAATAGGATTATTATTATTAGGAATTCAAGAAACTGGATTAATCCCCCCTAAAATAGTGAATACGTTATATGGAAGTCTTAATGAAGAAGATGACGATTATTATGACGATGATTATTAGAATTATCACGCCCAACTAGTGTCTTATCCTAAGCAATCTGGAGCGGGTGGGGCGGGTTAACGGGGATTCGCACTCCGCGTTCTTTCGAACGCTCCGTCGTACTCGCTCAACCTGTTCAATCAGTCGCAAGCTCCTTCTTCACAGCTTGGTCTAGCAAACCCTACGGCTACGTTCCAGCCTTTCCCCATCCATAATCAAAAAATGCCAGACGGATGTCTGTCATTTTTCAATGGAGCTCCATCGTCAATGATGTTCGAACTAAATTTATGATTACTAAAATGCCATAACCATTAATTGTAGGATAAATGGCACTGCAATAGTTAATACTAATCCAGACGCAACCGCATCTATTAATTCAGTTTTGTCTAAGTATCTTCTTATAAACGGTAGTGCTGAATCTGATGCTGTTGCACCTGCCGAACTAATAAGTGCAGTACTTCCAAAGTATCGTGCGATGACTGGTGATCCAATCATTACAATTAATTCCCTAAATACATTTGTTAAAAGCGCCAATACACCCATTGATAACCCCATGTGTTGTCCGATAAAAATACTTGAGAAGCTATAAAATCCGAGTCCAAGATTTATAATTATCGCATCCATTATATTTATTTCATTTAGAAAGGTTATAGCCAGAATGAATGAACCACCTACACTTCCGATTATGGCTAATACAGGGATCATTAACCTTTTTAACTTTAAACAATTTTTTAATTCTTTGAGAGTAATACTCCCACTCATTGATAATCCACAAAAAAAGATTAAGAAATATAAAATTATCATAAATAAATTGTATTCTTCAAAGAATGAAATTTGGGGAAAAAGGAAGGCCATATTTAGTCCAACGCTAAATGCTAATATTAGATTTATTAAGTCTTTCATGATTTTAATTTGTTAATAAATTTAGAAACAATAGAACTACCAAGGATTGCTCCGATGGCAAGAAGTAAAGATGTTAAACCCATAGTTGCCAAGTTATCCATCACATCTGGATTTGACCCAATAGAATAACCAGTTAGTAACAAGAAAGAAAAACTTAGGATGGCAAAGATATTGTTTATAACTTTGTCTGAAAAAAACTTCATTACAACTTTATTCCTTCCCAGCATGCTTCCTACTATTATGAGTAAGATAATATTGAGCATAATTATTATTTAATAAATAAGACGGCTAGTGTATTAAAGAAAACGTCATTTGTTAAATTTTTAACAATATGTTACAATACTTATACTTTTGTTAATTACCTTACTTGTATGTTGAAAATCTCCACGGTCCTTGATAATATCATTGCTACAGATCTAGTAGCAAAGAAAGCTATTGAAAGAGGAATTATGAATTATTCCAGCTATGCTCGCTCTTTAAAGGATATGATTGAAGAAAAGACTAAAAAAGAGGTAGATGAGAAGACAATTATGGTCGCACTATCACGATTAAGTAAACGTTTTCGAAAATCTGATAAAATGGAGCACTTTAGCATTCATGCTTTATCTGTCAATTCAGGCTTAGAAGAATGGTCATACGAGAAAACAGAGGAATTATTAAAAGCTATCGCAAAATTAAATAATTCATTAGAGCTTAGTTACAAATCTTATGTAACAATTTCACAGGGAATTAATGAAGTTACTATTATTGCTCAAAGTGATATTGCAAAAAAGTTTAGTAAGGCTTTAGAGGCCTTTAATTTAATATATTCTAATAAAAGACTAGCGGGTATAACTGTAAAATTTGATCTGGATTATCTCCAGACTCCTAATTTTTTTGCACATTTAACAAGTACCCTTTCTCTTAAAGATATCAATATCGTTGAAATCGTATCGACTGCTTCCGAATTAACTTTAATAGTTGATAAGGATGATATTGAAGAATGTGTAAAATTATTGAGTGTATATTTATAATTTGATTGGAGCTCCCTACTGGACACTAATCGAACCTACGAATTTAACTTATAATAAACATTTGTTGCCTTTTTCAGGGAGTTTGGGGCTTTTCATTTTTAACTTAACAAACTATAATTTCGTTAAGTTACTAGTTGTCGGAAATAAAAATATATATTATTCATAACCCCTAATTTTACTTAATCTTACTTTTATGTTATAATATAAGCAATTATAATTTATATATATACATTATGTCAGAAATACAAAAAAGTGATGAAGAACACACTTTTAAAAATGAGGAAGTTCAGGTTTATTATGAAACAATTAAAGATTGGCCTTTTGAAGAATTAATTAAAATTACAAGAACTGAAACAAATCCAGATTATGTTGATGCTGCCTGGATGAGAATTAGAGAATTAGAGGAATCAGGTATAAACTAATATATTTTTTCTTCCGACAACAGGCGTATATACAGTTTCGCTCCTTTCAGTCGCTTCACCCAAATTAGCCTTTCCTCGTTCCGGTGGTTCCACGCCTAACGACGTGATATTATACCACCGTCACTCGTCAGGCTAACTTTGTATATACGCCGAAACGTTAGGCGAAAAAAATGCCTTGAATTTTTTAGTAATTTTAGATTAAAATTGCCCCTATTGTTAAAAAAATATAATTATGGAAGAATTAAAAGAAAGAGAATGCCCCCATTTTGATCCAAATATAGGACATAATGGTATATGTATGCCCAATTTTAATCCTCAATCAGAAAGATTGCCAAATGTATACTATATACGACAATTTTGCAGAGGGCGATTTGAAGAATGTAACATTTACAAAGACATTTTTCAAACTGAAAGATAATATCGGCATTTTCATCGCCTAACAGCTGCTTGTTCGGTTCGGTTTTTTTATTCCTAAACAAAAAATGCCAGGCGGATGCCTGTCATTTTTGTTTGGAGCTCCCTCCTGGACACTAATCGAACCTGTAACTTTGGTTTAGAATAAACAATTTAGCTAAGCACATGGGTGTCATTTAATCCTAAAGCTAATCTAATTCTTGCTTTAACTCTTCTAATTTCATCTTCTTTTGATTGAAGATCCTCTACATAGAGTCTAACACCTTTTCCTAAATGTTCAGATCTCCAAAGTGTTGGTGTGGCAGATCCACGCCAATGTATTCCAGTTAATGGTAATTCTTCTTTTAATAAATCTCTTCCAAGTAATTCCTGCAAAGGTGCTCTTAATTTATCTGATATTCGATCTATTCTTGCAAGCATTGTTTTATAATCTTCACCTGTTTCCAATTGTTTCATCACTAATTGACCACGTTCATTGGCAACTCCTACATCTGGTCTATTATCAATTACTGCTTCTGGAATCCCTATATGTGCTCTGCTTCCTAAAGTTGAAATTTCTTCATTTGGGTTTGGACTACATACAGATGGTGAACCCAATGCTTGTTGTACTCTAATATCCAATGGAAATTGTGCAATAAAGTCATTTAAAGGAGTACTTGTATCTAAATGTGTTGTCCTTCTAGTACTACAATGATCCCAATCTTCAACTAGCAATTTAGTTCCAGGATCAAGAATATCGTGATCACAAACAGCTTGAATAAGTTTTCTTGCTTCTGGATTAACTCTTGTTGGTTGTAAGATATCACCGTCCTTATATCCATGTCTCCCCCAGCCTAAGTATTTAACAGCAAACTCTTGATCGGTCGTTCCTGTAAGATCATCAGCAGTTATTTCTCGTGCGTCCATAATAATTATTTGATTAATTAGTAGAGCTAAATTTACCACATATCAAAAAAATGAGTCAAATCTATTCTAAAAAGTTTCACAATTCCCATTACCAGTAAAACAAAAAAGGCTTATTTAAGCCAAGGGGTCTCTTGGAGCTCCACCTGCAACGATGTTAGAACTTTTTTTAAAAAATTTAATACTTCCCGCCTCCACCTACAAGACGCCCACCTTTAGCTTGTCCCCAACCAAGTTCTTCTATTGGCTTCCCATCTCTGCCACATCTAATTCTTCTAAGAACTCGCTGCATTCTTGTAGTAAATCTAGCAATTATTGATGAACAATCACCCTTATGTGTTACTCTATCAAAATTATTTAATGTCAGCACCTCAGATGTTCCAACTCTTAATTTAGGATTGTCTAATTTTGAATCACATTCAAACATTTCAGGAATATGTTCAATTCTCCTTTCTCCTTTCTTTCTGATTTCTGAACAATCACGATTATAAAATCTATCTCTTGCACAATCTAAAGCCCCTTCAGAAATTCTAACATCTGTATCCCATGTCCATCCACCATTTGGTGTAATTGCCAAATCTGGACTACACTCTGGGTAACATCTTCCTTGCTTACCTAAATGTTTAGTAGAACAGCCATTGTTAAGCGATGCTCCTTTTTCACCAACAGGAGATTCTCCCTCATTTTCACTACATGCTGCTAATGCTGCGGCACCAACTGCTGAAGTAGCAATTGTTATAGCCTCTTTAGTAGCAACACCTGCTACAAGAGCTCGTAACGGAGACTCCTTTAAAAAAGCTCTTCTTGATAATTTTTCTTGTGATTTAGACATAAATATTTTTATTAAATTAAGACAGCAATATACTATCATTTCTATAGATTTGTCAAAATGCTTCACAAGGTCAGATTCACTTTATCAATACCCCTGATGTATACCAAACAACCCTTTTCCTCTACATAAAGGGCTTTTCTCGGTTCGAGCCTAATGGAGCGGGCACACTCCGCGTTCTTACGAACGCTTCGTCGTACTTAATCATCCGATTCGCTTCGCTCATGCGCATGCTTAAGCAACGGGGACCATCGCCTGCCCATAAACAAAAAATGCCACCCGCACGGGTGTCATTTTTGTTTGGAGCGGGCAACGGGGATCGAACCCGTATCATCAGCTTGGAAGGCTGAGGTAATAGCCATTATACCATGCCCGCTTGTTTTCTATGTTCAAAAGCAAGCTTTATTATAGCTATCCTTTGAAAAATTTCAAACTAAAATTTATTATTGTACCCATTTATCAGTTGTACAGTCATAAATATCACCAGGGGCTGGCATTACTACATTTTTAAAGCCATTTTCAGCAAGAACGTCCTTAAATTTGAATCCTTGATCATGTTCGCCATGTACAAGGAATACCTTTTTAACTCCTTCGATTCTACTTGTGTAATCTAATAAATCACTTCTGTCTGCGTGAGCTGAGAATGCATTTACTTTGTAAACGTCAGCTCGGAGGGTATAAGGTTCTCCGAATATATTAACTACTTTTTGTTTTTCAATTAAACGACGTCCAAGTGTGTGTTCAGCCTGATATCCAACTATCATTATTGTATTTTTTGGATCTTCAATATTATTCTTTAAATGATGAAGAATTCGTCCAAACTCGCACATTCCTGAAGCTGAAATAATAATACATGGTTTATCATAGGTATTTAATTTCTTTGAATCTTCAACATCAGTAATATATTTAATCTTTCCAAATCCAAAAGGATTTAAACGATTATCAATAAATTCACGGTAAGTTTCACGGTCAAAACATTCAGGATGAGCTGAGAAAACTTCTGTAACATTTCCTGATAAAGGGCTGTCTACAAAGATTGGAAATTCAGGAATCAATCCGTCTTTTGTTGCTTGATTAAGCCGATAAACAACTTCCTGCGTTCGCCCTACAGAAAATGCTGGAATAATAAGTTTTCCACCTTTTTTATAAGTTTCATTAACAATATCAATTAGCATTGTATCTAATTCATCAAAAGATTCATGCAATCGATTACCATAAGTACATTCAGTAATATAATAATCACTTTGTGGTAAAACCTGTGGATCTTTTAATAATGGAATATTTTTTCGTCCAAGATCTCCACTAAATCCAATCGTAGTTCTTTTATCAATATCTTTTTCATAAACAATCAAATGAACAGTAGCAGAACCTAAAATATGACCTGCTTCATAAAAACAAGCAACTAAAGCATCTTCAACTACAAAGGATCTGTCGTATCCAACTGCATTAAACTGCCCTAAAGTCTGCTGGGCATCATCACAATTATACAAAGGCTCAATCTGAGGCTCACCTTTTTTCAACTTCTTCCTATTAATATATTCTGCTTCACGTTCCTGGATGTATGCACTATCCATCAACATATAATGGCATAAATCACGAGTTGCATGAGTTGAATAAATAGGTCCTTTAAAACCTTTTTTCACTAGTAAAGGCAATAATCCACTATGATCGATATGTGCATGAGATAAAACGACTGCATCTATTTCAGCAGGGTCAAAAGGGAAATTTTCATTTTTCTTCCGAGCGTCTTTACGTTTTCCCTGAAACATTCCACAGTCTAATAAAATCTTCTTGCCATTAGCATGAATCAAATGTTTTGAACCAGTCACTTCTTGCGCTGCTCCAATAAACTCAATTTTCATATAATATTTTTTTAATTTCTGTTTATATATTATACCATTAATTTCGCTCTACTACAAGCCTTCCATCTCTAATTTGAGCAGCAAGTTCCTCATGATATGCTCCCCAAGAAATAAATTTATCTAAAAATGCCTGCCTGGCTTGTCCAACCATAAATTCAGGCTGGCTATTAGGCAATTTGTAAGGATATAAATAAACAACATATCCATCATCAGAAATCTCAACACCAAAGCCCATCCCCTCCTGCGTATCACCACTCCAATATTGATCAAACACAAAATTCCCTAAAGAATAAAAAATCGGCACACCATTATAAACCTCCATTGTCTGAACTACATGCGGATGATGTCCTATAATCAAATCTGCACCATTATCAATCCAGTCATGCGCAAAATTCACTTTTCTTGTAGTTGGAGTATGCACATATTCAACTCCCCAATGGACTGAAACAACAACATAATCAACTTCGCCATCCAATCGCGCAATTAGCTCTCTTGCTTCATCTCCATTAATCTTATAAACAACATCATCAAAACCCACAAAAGCAAACTTTTTACCACTAACTTCAGTAATATATGCATTATCTTCAATTTCATTTTTAGGATGCCCAAAATACCTCACACCTGCGATATTTAAGTGCTTTTTAGTATCTTCGCGTCCAGTCCAGCCTTGATCCAAAGCATGATTATTCGCAATACTCACAATATTAATTCCGGATTCTTTTAAAGGCCAAACAATGTCCGGTTTAAATCTAAATTCGATAGCTTTTCCTGTATGAACACGCACTTCTTTTATCGGACCTTCTAAATTTGCATGAACAAAATCAGTTCCACGAAGCTGGCCAACATTCCTAAAAGGATAATCCATTCCATTCGCATCCATTAAAGTGCGCACATATCTACCAAGCATGACATCCCCAAAGCCTAGCAAAGTTACGACATTTTCAACTTCTTGTTTAGGACCTTTTTTAAAATAATATGCCCCATCAATTTTCTGAACATTATGAGCACCAATCAAATCAAAATAATAAAGAGCTTTTTTTATTTCATTTGGATTTTCAACTGCCAGATATTTCACTCGCTCAAATTCAAAGTTTTGCACAACTCTATCTAAAGTAGTTTCATAAATTGCATTGAAAGTTGCATCATCCCGCGATGGTCGAACAGCTGCAACAACAAATTCAGAACCTTTCAAAGATCTGGCCTCCACAAGGGGTTTTTCACCTCCTTCAATTAGCTGAAAATTTAAAAATTTATCTAAATCATGTTCATAAACAATTGCTCCGACAAATTTTGTTGATTCAAAAAGAGGCGTTACTGTTTCAAAGATATTTGCATTTATATCTTTCATATAAGATCCAAAAATAAAAAGAACGCCAACTAAAAAAGCACCCAATATATAAACCGCTATTTCAAATGGTGCTTTTTTCAAATTAAAGTTCGATTAATTTACTAATAATTTTTGCTGCTTCTGCACGTGTGATTGGTTCATTTGGATAAAAATTTCCATCAGCACGGCCAGCAACTATAAATCTTACATATGCTTCATTAATATATGAAGCAGCCCAATGATCAATGGTATCATCAAATGCATAATTCCCATTTATTTCTCTTGGCTCAACATTGAATGCCAACATAGCTATTTTTATTGCTTCTGCGCGTGTAACATTTTGTGCAGGTGCAAATGTTCCATCATCATATCCAGCTACAATTCCGTTTTTCCAAGCCTGATAGACACATGGTCTTTGCCATTCATCTAAATCCTCAAAAACAAATTCTTCGTCAACAATTGATAAACCTAAATCATAACCTGCAGCAGTTAAAGCAAGCTTCACCATTTCAGCTCTATTAATATTATCATTTGGATGAAATCCCCCATCATCATAACCTTCAATCACCTTTTGATCATTTAATTTTTGAATATAAGACTTTCCCCAATGATCATAAATATCATTAAATGCATATAAAAATTCTTCTCCAAAAACAATTGATATAAATGAAGTTGCATTGCTTGAATAATCCTCATCCTCATGATCCATAATGTAACCATGAATTCGGTATCTGGCATTTTCATCAAATGGATATCCTTCATTTTTTTTCATTATCGTACGAGTCCAAACAGCCTTCTTCCCATCAGGGATTTGTACTGATGCAGGCGAATTACTGCAATTTCTTGGATACATATCTTCACTAAAAATTATTTCTTCATCTTTAAATATTTCAAGACCCATTTGGCATCCTGTAGTGAAATTTAAAGTGGTATCTTCTTTGGTATAATTTTCTGCCTGCATTGTAATTTCAACATTATCATCAAGATCATAGTTTTCTTTATCAGTGCTAACCGTTACACGAAAGTCAGTAACATATTCAGCAAAAACAACCTGAGGTGCAAGCAATCCAATCAAAGCAATCAATATTGAGATTTTTTTGAAAAGAGACATAGCTTTTTGGTTATTTACTATGTCTCATTCTACCCTAAAAGGTACTGTATTCAAATTAAATTGAGCTCGCTTCGCTCGCGCTTGCGCTTCGCGATAAGTTTTCGCTCAGCGAGAGACTATTCGTCTCTGCTAGATGTCTCCAGCGTATTGTAGCATTTTAACAATTACTCTAGCTGCTGTTCCTCTAGTCATTGGTTCTGCTGGATAAAATCGTCCAGTGTAATCACTGTCAATTAATCCAATTCTATATGCATCTTCTAGCCAAGGAACCATCCATCCTTCTGAATCAACAAATGAAGATTTTTCTAAATCATGAGGAAGTCGTCCAAAAGAAGCTAATACTAATTTAACTCCTTCAACACGGTTTACCCATGTATTTGGTTTATATAATCTAACTCCGCTGTTGTATCCAGAGAAGCCTTCTACAATATCTAAACGATAAGCTGCATTCACCCAAGGTGCTTGCCAGTTATCTAAATCAGTGAAGAATCTATTCCTATCTTCATCACCTTTAATTGGTTCAACACCAGCTGCTTTCATTGCCATTTTAACCATTTCAGCACGAGTAACAGGTTGGTCTGGTTTAAAACTTCCATCTGGATATCCATCAATAATATCTAAATCAACAAGCTTAAGTACATAATATTCATCTGGATGTCCTGCTAAATCGTAAAATGGATAATTCGGTCGAGGATAATACCTATCATGATCGTGATATCGGTCATTATCATAATAATCGTCATCGTAATAATCGTCATCGTAGTAATAATCATCGTCATAGTAATAATCATCATCGTCATCGTCGTACCAATATTCTACTTCTGGACAACCATCAGGCCAGTTAAATTCACCTTCCCAACAGTAACAAACATGACGTCCATTAACTACGTCCCATTCACCATCAGTGTCATCGCATAGATCACGGAAGTTTTCAACAGACATTCCAAAAGTACCACTGTTGTCTACAGGAACAGGGTATGAATCGTAGGAAAGAGCAGTTGGTGCAGCTAATCCAACAGATAATGTAAGTGCTAAAAGGAATAGCGCTGCTTTCTTTAGATATTGCATATAATAGGGTTTAAAATTTAGCAAAGGATATATTTATACATGTTTGCTAAGGTTTTGTCAACCCCAAGTTTAATAATGATATTTCTTGCCTTCTAAAATAGTAAAAGCGCGATAAATCTGCTCTAATAGGAAGATCCGAACCATCTGATGTGTGAATGTCATCTTAGATAAAGAGAGTTTTGAATCGCACGATTCTAATATTGGCACGCTTAATCCAAATGGACCTCCAATAATAAAAGTAACCTTTCCTCCTTCAAATTGTCTTCGTTGAATAAAATCCGCAAAATCCTCTGAACTTCCCTGATCTCCACGCATATCTAAGGCAACTTTATGTGAACCTTTTTCGCACCTGTCTATGATTTTCTCTTCATCATCAACAGTTACAATGTCGAGTTTTGCATATCTAGACAGCCGTTTTTCAAATTCTGCTTCAATTTTACCGAACATTTTATCTTTTGTCTTTCCTACCTGAATTATTTGTATGTGGAGCATGTGTTAAATTTAAGGTAATATGCGTACACTTATTTTAACTAAAAAAATGCAGTATAAAAAGGGAGAAATCATAGAAGTTGAAATTAAAAAGATTGCTTTTGGAGGAGCAGGTATTGGACACTATGATAATCGTGTGGTTTTTGTGGCTGATACTGTTCCTGGGGATATTGTTAAAGCAAGTTTGACTCGCATTAAACCCAAGTTCTTTGAAGCGCGCTTTAAAGAGTTCATACAAGAATCTGAAATGCGTATCGAACCAAGATGTCCTCATTTTGAAGAATGTGGCGGTTGTACTTTGCAATATTTAACTTATGAAGATCAGTTAATTATTAAAGAAGCACAGGTAAAAGAAGCTTTGGAGCATATTGGAGGATTCAAAAATCCACATGTAAAAAAGATCATTGGCAATAAAACCCCATGGTTTTATAGAAATAAAATGGAATTCAGCTTTAGTGAAGGAAAATTAGGCCTACATCCAAAAGGATATCGATATGAAGTTTTTGAGCTTAAAGAATGCTACTTACAAACTGAAAAAACAGCTGAAATAGTACAGAAAGTCCAAAAATTCGCAAAAGAACACAATCTTGAACCATTTCATTATAAAAAAGGAAAAGGATTAGTACGCAATCTAGTAATAAGGTTCGGAAAAAACACGAAAGAACGTATGGTTAACCTTGTTATTTCAAACGAAGAATTTAATTTTAAAAATGAATTTAAAGAATTGTTAAAAGATTTTGCCACATCTATCTACGTAACTAGAATAATTCAAAATAAAGGAAGGCGAACAGAAACTGTGGAAGAACTTATTTATGGAAAAAGTGTTTTATTGGAAAAAATGTGTGGACTTAAATTTGAGATTCTACCTCAGGCATTCTTTCAACCAAACACTCTACAGGCTGAAACTTTATATCGTACTGTTGCAGAACTTGGTGAAATTTCTGACAAAGATATAGTGTTTGATCTATTTTGTGGGACAGGAACAATCGGGCTTACATTAGCAGGAAAGGCAAAACAGGTTTATGGCGCTGACAACAATGAATCTGCAATTCGCAACGCAATTGAAAATGCGAGTCTAAATGACGTCACGAATATTAAATTCCACACTGGTGATGCATATAAAGCTGTAAAAGAATGGAATATCAAACCTGACGTTACAGTTGTTGATCCACCTAGAAGCGGACTTTCTAAAAAACTTTGCAAAAAGCTCGCGAAATTAAAAACTCCAAAAATAATTTATGTTAGTTGTAATCCAACTACTCAGGCCCGTGATCTTCAGATTTTAAAGAAACATGGATACAAACTTATATCCGTGCAACCTATAGATATGGCTCCACAAACTTATCACATTGAAACAGTAGCTAAACTTATTTACAATAGAGGCATCCGATTCCTTTTAAATTTAATCAAAAAATCATGAAAAAACTTTTCGCAATTTGTTTATTGTTTGTTTTAACTGCAAATGTGGCTTTAGCTGCAGACTTTTATGGAGAAGAAGAATTATACTTAAAAACTGTTTCAGAAGATGATGTATATGCTGGTGGTGGTTTAGTAACTGTAGATGAAACTATAAATGGTGATCTTCTTATAGGTGGTGGGTCTGTAACAATTAATGCAAATGTAAATGGTGATTTGTTTGTTGTTGGAGGCCAAATCACAATCAATGGGGATGTTAGTGATGATGTAAGAGCTGCTGGTGGAACAATTATTTTAAATGGAAATGTTGGAGATGATGTAATTGCAACAAGTGGTCAGCTTAATATAAGCTCAAATTCACTTATTGGAGGAAGCTTGATAATGGGAAATGGAATGGCAAATGTTTTAGGAAGTATTAATGAAGATATTATTGGAGGCGGAGGGAAATTGATTTTAGGAGGAACTGTTTATCGTGATGTTAATGTGGAAATTCAGGATTCAATCACCTTAACTTCAGATGCAAGAATTAATGGAAATCTTATATACTCTTCTTTGCGTGAAGCTGAATTAACTGAAGATCAGGTTGCTGGATTTATCGAATACAATAAAACAGTTGTTGAAGATGATTATGGAAACCAGATTGAAAACATGTTCTCTAGATTTCATTTAGTTATTCAACTTCTTAAATATTTGTCATTATTATTAATAGGATTTATTCTTGTCTTCCTTGTTCCTAAATCACTATTAGATGCTTCAAAAGTATCAAAAACTCATCCATGGAGAAGTTTAGGACTTGGCTTTGTAATAGCAATTTGCTCAATTGCAGCCATGATTGTATTAGCAATTACAATAATTGGAGTTCCGTTAGCAGGAATATTATTAGGATTATTCTTAATTAGTTGGTACGTTGCGAAAGTTTTCGCAGCAATGTTTGTTGGATATTTATTATTAAAACCAAAAAAGAATACTAAATGGACCCTCTTTGGGATGATTGCACTTGGAGGATTTATTTTAGTAATAATTGGATTAGTACCAATAATTGGAGCGCTACTTGCTTTCCTTATCACTATGCTATCTTTTGGATCTGTCTGGACATACAAAAAACAACTTTACGACAAAGAAGATCTACGTAAAATCTAAAGATTTTTTAAATAATCAATTGCTTCAGCTCGCGATGTTAATTCCTTTGCGAGCTGCTTTTCATAAAGGTCTTCTAAAATTTCACCTACTTTTTCTCCAGGTTCCATACCTGTGATTTTCATTACATCTTTACCTGTAACAAATGGCTTTGGTTTGCCTTCTGGCATCTCTTTCAACACTTCTCGATAACGCTTCAGAATTTCATCATACATCGACATATCAGTTGGAATAATCCCCTTCGCATCAGCTTCGAATACCTGCATTAAGTTGAGAAAATTTTCTTTAAGAAACCATTTTCGAACTTTCCCTTCCGGCAAATCTAGAAGTGGCTGCATCATCATATGGTGTTCAATAAGCCAGGTCACATCATTAATATCTTTTCTAGAAAATTTTAATCTTTGCATAATTTCTCGTGCAATTTCTGCACTTTTTTCACAATGTCCATCATATCGAATTCGCTCTTTTAACTTATAAGTTTCAGGTTTTCCAATATCATGAAACAATGACGCCCACTTAACATCCCGCGAAGCATGATCATCACAATACTTTAATGCTCGAATCGAATGATCCCAAACATCCCCTTCCTGATGGTACTCCAAAGGTTGAGGGACTCCACGCAAATCTTCAAGTTCAGGAATCAAATGTTTAAGGATTCCAAGCTCGCTCAAATCTTCAAAAGCCTCTGCTCTGTTGTTGCCTTCAATTATCTTATTTAATTCATGTTGTAATCTTTCCGGACTAACCTTAGCAATCAAAGCTGCATGATTTTTTAAAGCTTTATAAGTCTCTGGATCATATTGGAATCCGAAATGATTTTTAAATCTAACAGCTCTAATAATTCTGAGCTGATCTTCGAGAATTCTTTCATGAGGATTTCCAATAAATTTGATTAATTTTGCATCGAGGTCTTTTTGGCCATCAACGTAATCATAGATTTTATCTTCAATTGGATCATAAAACATTCCGTTTATCGTGAAATCACGACGAAGCGCATCCTCTTTTTCATCAGTGAATAAAACCGCATCAGGACGCCGACCATCAGAATATCCGGAATCTGATCGAAATGTTGCAACTTCAAATGCATGTCCTTTTTCAATAACGAGGATAACTCCGAATTCTTTACCAACTGGTTTTGTTTCTTCTAAAAGGTCTTCAATTTCATCTGGCTTTGCAGAAGTCGCGATATCATAATCCATAGGTTCGATTCCAAGAAGGATATCGCGAACACACCCACCAGCCCAATATGCTTCATGGCCGGCATTACGAAGTTTTTCGATAAGTTTTATAGATGTTGGTTTCATTACCAACCATTATACTTGCGCACCTAATTATTCACAATCTTTATAAGTTGTTTTCGCAAAAGGTGCGGGTGCAGCATGAACTATACGATCTATGCATTGTCTAGTAACTTTAATAATCACAGTTGGTGGTTCCCCTTTTTTTGAAGGTTTCATTGTAACAGAAATTCCAATTTTTGTTTCAGGAAGATCGATAACCCTCATAATTGCTCCACAAGTCGCAACATAAATTGATCCAATAACAATAAAAGAAAGAAATAGAGAAATTTCTTTAACTTCTTTTACTAATTTGCTTTCTTTTTTTTCTGGTCCACTTTCTTTCATTTGAAAATGGATTACTTTATAGGCATACTAATATAGCTAAATAATCATAATTCTGTCAATAAAGTGAAAATTCTTGGAATCGAAACATCTTGTGATGAAACTGCTGCTGCTGTTGTTGAAAATGGTACGCGAGTTATGTCTAATGTGATTGCTTCGCAGATTGATATTCACCGTGTGACTGGTGGAGTTGTTCCTGAAGTTGCTGCTCGTGAGCATATTGTGCAAATTTTACCGGTGGTGGAAGAGGCAATTAGTTCAGCTGGCGTGACTTGGGATGATATCGATGCAATAGCCGCGGTTAACGAACCAGGTTTGGTAAGTGCGCTGTTAACTGGATTTGTAACAGCGAAAACTTTGGCTGAGATTAAAGGAAAGCGGCTGATTCCAATTAATCATATTTATGCGCATATTTATGGAAATTGGTGTGAACGCGAGGCTGAAGATTTTGAGTTTCCAGTGGTTGTTTTGACTGTTTCAGGCGGACATAATGAGCTCATTTTGATGAAGGGACACGACAAATTTGAAGTAGTGGGAGAAAGTCGCGACGATGCTGCAGGCGAAGCCTTTGATAAGGTCGCGAAAATACTAGGTTTGGGATATCCAGGTGGTCCAGCTATCCAAAAAACAGCTAAAAAAGGTAATGATTTAGCTTTTGCGCTTCCAATAGCCAATGTCGATAGTTTGGATTTTAGTTTTTCTGGCTTAAAAACAGCAGTTTTATATGAAATCCAACGAGAATATGGTCAAAATTTTGATCCAAAAAAACTTGATGAAAAATTCGTTCAAGATATGGCTGCTAGCTTTCAAAAAACTGTTGTTCAAACACTGGTTAAAAAACTCGCTAAAGCTGCAGATGAGCACAATCCTAAACAAATCCATTTAGCTGGTGGTGTTTCTGCCAATCTCCTGTTAAGAGAAGAAGCTGAAAAACGAATCGGTTCAATTAAATTCC
Source organism: Patescibacteria group bacterium (assembly GCA_042568205.1). Taxonomy (GTDB): domain Bacteria; phylum Patescibacteriota; class Gracilibacteria; order UBA1369; family PNNO01; genus JAUVDZ01. The sequence continues at coordinate 90,047 of JBHPJE010000001.1, read as the reverse complement.
CTTCTAACATAGAATACTGTACTGATAATGCTGCAATGGTAGCTGCATACGGGTATTTTAAAATGTAATGAATCCTGTAAAAATCGCTTCTATTATTCTATGGAAACAATGGACAAACTAAGCCTATATGAAATAATAAGCTGCATTGATGATGTAGAAGTTCCACCTGAATTTGAATCTGAATTAGTTAGTTATATTTTAGGTACAACAGATGGAATGTATGTAGCCAAAATTATCGCACAAATCTTAAAAGTTAGAGGTTTCGACGAAATAAGTGAATTTATTGAAGCTCTTGAAGATCATATTTTCGAAGTAATGCTTGATACGCATCCAGGTCTTAATTCAAATATGGTTACTAATAAAAAAATGACATTATGTAGATTAATTATTCATTTTATTTACCTAGAATCATGGAAAGAAGAGAAATAGAAACACTCACAGCAGAGCTACAAAAAATTGAAATTCTTCACGAATTAAAATGCAACATTAGCAAATTCTGCGATGGAACAATTACTGATGAAACATTAGCTGATGAAATTGTATTACACGCGAGCCTTTGCTCAAGCCGATATCAAAAACAGATGCTTTTAGATAGAGTTGAAGAATATATAAGAAAGTACGTTCAACTAACTGAAAAAGATCCTCAAGAATTAATTAATGCAGTGATGCTTGCAATAGCTAGTAAACCTAAAACACCAATTAATGTAAACGACATGAGCCCAAGGCTAAGACGAAAATTAATGGATCTATTAAAAACAATAAACTAAGTCTTGACATCGCACCAAATCCCACTATAATAACTTCCTATCATTAATAAAAACATTATGAGTAATGGACAACCAGATCAAGAATTTCACAGTAGTTTTTACGATAGTCCTGAAGAGCTTGAAGAAGTGCTTCATGGACCAGCAGAACTTGAAATTCATCTAGGAGATAATGGAGAACTAGATGTGGTCTTACCAAAAGAGTCTAGATTATTATTAACAGAATATGCAGCTAATGAAACAATGGATTCTAAAGAAGTTGCAGTAAAAATAAAAAAAGAACTTGATAAATGTGGTGGAGAAAGAGAAAAACGTGCAGTATTAGGAGCAATTGATGACTTTTTATTCGAAATAGCTTCAACAGTACTAATTGGTGTAGATCTTTCTGATTTGCGAGCTGAAACATTTAGATTAGCAAAAGATTTATATTTAGAAATTGCTGCACTTGATAAGACTGAAGTTGAAGATGCAGTAGATGAAGTAGGTGGATTAGCTGCAAAAGTAAGTCAACCAGAATAATAAGACAATTTTAAAGACAATAATTTGCATTCGCGCAGTTTTTAGGTAAACTATGAGCGTTATGGTGAAACGTACATTTGCATTCATCTTTTTTCTGATACTCGGAATCGCCCTTTTTGTCTCAATAATTGTGACGACGGGTGTCGATGCAATTTGGGAATCCTTAAGCAAATTCTCGATAATGGGATTTGTGATTTTAGTGTTTTTATCCCTTTTAAACTTTGGTTTATTCACTTTACGATGGGATATGATTCTTCAGCACCATCATAACGGCAAGAAAGTACCTTTTTATCGACTTTTTCTACACAGAATGACGGCTTATGCAGTAAATTACCTTACTCCTTCTGCGCAAACAGCTGGTGAGCCAGTACGAATTTTCTTTTTAAAAGAAGAGGGTGTTGAAACCAAGAATGCAGTATCAACTATTGTTATTGATAAAGTTTTTGAATATACAGCTCTGATTTTATTTATTTTTAGTGGAGTTGTTGTTTCTATTATTGAAGGTTCTATGTTTAGTGGAAAAATGGAAATCGTTCTTGGAGGCTTTATTTTGTTTTTTGCAGCTCTGATCTTTTGGTTTTACTATGCAACTATTAGAAATATTGGATTTTTCAGTTCTATTTTTAAACTTTTAAGATTAAATCGGATTCGGCGAATTAAGAAATTTGAAACAAGCATTATAAAAGTAGAAGAAAAAATGGCTACATTTTATACACAAAATGTTGGAAAATTCATATTTTTAATGCTTTTATCTTTTGCAACTGTGTTCTTCATGGTTCTTGAACACTACTTAGTTGCTTTATTCATGGGTGTTCATCTTAATTTCCTTCAATCTTTCCTATCTGCAACAATTCCAGGTATTTCTTACATTATTCCTATTCCTGGGGCTGTTGGAATGCTGGAAGGTAGTCATGCAGGTATATTTGCACTTTTAGGTGTTGGAATAAATGTGTTTGTATTTGTATTAATCCTGCGTTTACGTGACTTAGTTTTCATCCTTATTGGGCTTGCTCATGCCTCAAGGCATAGTATTGGAATGATTCGAAAGAGTTTCACTAAAGAGACTTGATAATTTTAAAAAATAGGGTATTATAAGAGCTACGGTTAATTTATAAAAACACCCTTATGAATGACGATAAGAAATTTAAGCCTCAAATTCCCTATCAAACTCCAAAAGGTGTTCACGATATTCTCCCGCATGATCACGAATTTCACACTTTTATTAAAAAAGTTGTAAGACATAGATTAAGACAAGCTGGTTTTAAGAGAATTACTACTCCTGTTTTTGAATATACTGATGTTTTTGCACGTTCAATTGGCGGAGCAACAGATATTGTTGAAAAGGAAATGTACACTTTTAAAGATAAAAAAGGTCGAAGTCTAACTTTACGACCAGAAAATACTGCAGGTGTAGTTAGAGCCTATATTGAACATGGGATGCAACAATTACCACAACCTGTTGAGCTTTATTACATTGATCCGATGTTCAGATATGATCGTCCTCAAAAAGGTAGATACAGACAATTTTGGCAATTTGGTTTTGAAATGATTGGAGAACTGGATCCTGCTTTAGATGCACAAATTATCTTCCTTGCAAATAAAATCAATGAAGATTTAGGAATTGAAGCTCTATTCGATATTCAATTAAATACAATTGGCAGCCTTGAAGATCGAAAAAAATATATTCAGGCATTGAAAGATTATTATTATGGTAAAGAACGTTCTTTATGCGAACATTGCGTTCAAAGACTTGATCAAAATCCATTAAGACTTCTTGATTGTAAAAATGAAGACTGCATGATTTTGGCTGAACTTGCACCTAGAATGATCGATTACTTATCAAAAGAAAGTAAAGAATATTATGATGATGTAAAAGAATTCCTGGATGAAATGGAAATCAAATATACTGAAAATTCGCGATTAGTTCGTGGATTAGATTATTACAGCCATACTGTATTTGAATTCTGGAGTGCAAAAGAAGGAGCTCAGAATGCTATTGGAGGTGGTGGTCGATATGATGGGTTAGTTGAGACACTTGGAGGACAAGATACTCCTGCTGTTGGATATGCTGCAGGAATTGAGAGAATTATTGCTCATATGAAACGTGAAAAAATTAAAGTTCCATCTAAAGACGATATACATGTATTTGTTGCTCAGTTAGGTAAAGAAGCAAAGATCAAATGTTTAAAATTGATTGATGAAATGCGTGAAGCTGGACTTAAGACAATTGGAGCTTTAGGAAAAGGAGCAATGAAGCATCAATTAAAATTAGCTGACAAATTTAATGCGCCTTATACAATTATTGTTGGGATCACTGAAGTTAGGGAAGGAACTGCAATAATCAGGAATATGGAAAAAGGAAGTCAGGAAATTGTTAAATTTGATCAGATCATTGATGAAATGATTGATAAAATTGGTAAAAAGAATTTAGACAAGTATTCTCCAGGCGAGATAGCTTATTAATTTGAACAAAAGCTCAAATTCTTATATTATAGGGAGGAATCTATAAACTCTTTATAATATGCCTGCAAAAAAATCTAAAAAAGCTAATGGTATTAATCCGTGGATGATTGTTACTTTTGCTGTAATCTTAGTATTCGCCGGACTAATTGCTTATGATAAAAGTCCAACAATCCACAATGGTGTGAATGGTGTTTTCGGAATTGATGATGGTAAATTTCCAATCATTCCAGAAATAAAAGTTGATGTATTTACAGATAAATCTATTGAAAATCCACCAGTAGATATTGCTGAACAACTTGAAGAAATCGAAACAGAATTCGATTTGGTAGTTAAAATCAATGAAATTGATGTCAGCACTGAAGATGGTTTAAAATCAGCAAAAGATTTTGGATTAAAAACAGTTCCTGTAATAGCATTTAATGATGATGTTAAAGAAACTGGATTTTATGATGAAGCAAAAGACTTTTTAGAAAAAGAAAATGGCAAATATTTGTTAAGACTCACTCCATTTAAATATTTACAGCTACCATCTAAAGATACTGGACATTCAAAAGGACCTGCAAATGCTCCTGTGACAATAATTGAATATAGTAGTTTTTCATGTCCATATTGCGGAAAAATGAAAGAGCCTATTTATCAATTATTAGAAAAATATCCTAATCAAATTCAATATATTTATAAACAATATAATCGAGGAGGAATTGATCCTGTATTAGAAAATGCTGCAGAATGTGCTGCTGAACAAGACAAATTCTGGCCTTTCCATGATTATATTATGGATAATCAAGGCACACTTGCTCAAGTTGAGCCTGATGAATTCTTAACTAATGCTGCGAATGCAGCAGAGCTTGATTTAACGGCTTTTGATACTTGTGCTGACGAAATGAGATATTCAGATGCAGTTAAAGAACAAACTGCAGAAGGATTTGAATTTGGTGTAAACGGGACACCTTCATTCTTTATTAATGATCAATATATCGGAGGAGCAGTTTCATATGATACTCTCGAAGAAACTGTTGAATCTTTTCTTAACTAAATAACCATGGAATTCGTAAAACTCACTACATTAAACATTGGTCCTCTTGCAATTCAACTTTGGGGACTACTAGTTGCACTTGGGCTTTTGCTTGCACTGCTTTTAGCGGTTAAAGAAGCAAAATTGCGCAAGATGGACACTGAAAACTTTTTTGATTTGTTCATTATTGTTTTTGTTTTCGGATTAGTTGGAGCTCGCTTAATGTACTGCATTGAGCATTATCAAACATTTTTAGCTGAGCCTTTTAAAATTATAAATATTCTAGAAGGCGGACTTAACTTTTATGGAGGGCTGTTGTTAGCTGGACTAGCAAGTTGGCTATATGTTCGATATAAAAAATTAAAATTCTGGAAAATGGCAGATGTGATTGCTCCAGGATTAGCAATGGCAATCGCAATTGCGCGAATCGGAGATTACTTAGCAGGAACACATATTGGGGCACGAACAAAATTCTTTTTAGGATCATATTTTAATGGAGATTTAAGACACGAACCTTCACTTTATCTAATTATTAATGCACTAGTATTATTTATTGTTTTGCAGTTAGTAAAACCTTTTGTTAGAAAGAAAGAAGGCATCCTGGCTTATTTATTTGTAGTTTGGTATGCAGTTGCAAGATTAGTGTTAGACTTTACCAGATCTGCTGATTTAATTACTCTTTCTGAACCAAGATATTTCTTCTTAACTCTTTCTCAGTGGATTTCAGTTGTATTAATTGTAGTGTTTGCTCCGTTATTATTTATGAAGCTTAAAAAACGTAAATGAAAAAAACCTTAACAGGTATTGTCGTTGGAATCTATTTAATGCAGTTCATTGGAACTGCAAGCGCTCAGCTTGTGCAAAGTAGTTTCCCGGATGTACCTGTAGGTTCTAAACATTATGTTGCTGTAGAGCATTTTCATACCTCTGGAATTATCGAAGGCTACTCCGATGGGACTTTTAGACCAGATCAGGAAGCAACTCGTGCTGAAGCTCTTAAAATTATTCTTTTAAGCTCAGGCAAAACAATTAATGAATCTGATGTTGGAAATATTTTCCCTGATGTTAATTCTGGGGACTGGTTTTATGAATATGTAAAAGCTGCAAAAAATCTCGAGATCGTGGTGGGTTATGATGATGGGAATTTTAAACCTCATCAAACTCAAAACATTGCAGAAACATTAAAAATGATTCTTTTAACTAATGATGTTCAGATTTCAGATGTGAGTGATGCTACTTTAGTTTTTCCTGATGTTAATGGTGAACTTTGGTTTGCTCCTTATGCTCTTTATGCCAAAGATAAAAATATTATTGAGCCGCAAGGTGATGGAAATTTGAATGCAGGCCGAGGTGTGACTCGAGGCGAATTAGTTGAGTTGATGTATAGAATGGAAATGGTTAATAAACAAGATGGAGAACCTTTCGACATTTCAACTAACTGGCTAGACAAATCATTCCCTGAGCAGGGATTCAAAACTAAAATGCCATTTGACTGGCGTGTGGTTTATAACGAAGACCAGATTGTTTTTTGGCATCCTGATACAGTAAATCATCAAAGTTCTTATGAGGTTCCTTATCCATATTCAGCAAGTATAACTTTCCATTTAGATTCAAATGATGATGGCCTGACTGGTCAGCAAATTAAAGATAATCTTGAAATGGTTTATAAATCAGATTTTGGATCTTATCAAAAAAGCTCACATACTTTTGGAAGCTACGCAGTGTTTAATTTAACTGTGAGCCCGGTTCATGATGATTATTATATGTTTGTTCCAAATGATGATGTTTTACATATGTACACTGCTTATGGATGGTCTGATTTAACTGATCATTTAAAAGAACAGATTGATAAAATTTTGGAGAATGTTGAATATATAAATCCAAGTTCAACAGGTGAAACTGATGTTCTAACAACAGCCCGAAATCAGATTTTAGTAGAAGGATTAGGCCAAGCAACTTTAGACCTCTTCAGCGACCTTACAAACATCGAAACAGACACAATCGGAGTTGGTACAGGTCCAATCGATTACTTCTACAGCGCTGCCTACGACATTACACTTAAATACGAAAGAGCTTCTGACACAGTGTTAGATATTCAAACTGGGCAGACTAGTGCGTTTTAGATTAATGTAGGAACATCAACCAAATCAACATCTTGCATTCTCCATGCAATTCTTGCTTTATTTGGTGGTGCAGTAGGTGAAAAGACTGCTTCAGCAATCCAATTCACTTCATTATCTTTTTCATATACATAAAGTGCAAATGGTTCTGATAAAAAAGAAGTTCCTAAAACATCTTCATCCTGCTCTATAATCATTGCAGGATCATCAACAACAAATACATAGTCATCGCCTGTATTAAAGATTGGTAGCTTTTGAGCTACTTCACTAATTGGTATTCTTAACATCTGGCTTAATAATCTTACTGCTTTATCTTGATTTAAATCCCTACAAAACATTTCATTTTCATCTAAATCACCTTCAATTTCTCTTAAAGTATTGAGGATTTTATCTAAAACTTCCGCCTGAATAGCACCGGCTACTATTTGCTTCATAACTTCATTCTTTAAATCATCCGCTATGCCTCTTGCACGACGAGGTAGTTGTTGTGCAGCTTGGTAATTCCCTGAATGAGGCAAAAGCTCTTTTGCTAAATCATATATTTCGTTATCAAAGAATAATCCTAACGAAGTTTTTCTAGTTTGATTAATATGATCAATAACAACTATAGCAAGTGCTTGAAAATCAATTTGCTTTGTTAAACAAGATAACATTGCTTTTTTAAGTGATAGAGGCAAATCAGATTCGATTTCAGCAAGTATCTGCTCATCAACTTCAACTGCGTCGAGTTCTGGTGGTAATTGTTTTTGTGTATCAGACATAATAAATAATTAATTATTAGGCCCCGAACATACATCATAAACTGAATTGCTGTCAAGACCCATTGAATTAATCTTACCTTTTAATATAGAAGCTCCGTATTTTGCTAGTTTTGGGATGTTTTTTAGCTTAATCAAAGATCCTGCCAGGCTTTTATGCTTATCCTTACTATCACAAAACACATCAACTAAATCTTCGTTTTTAACTAAATCAAATAATAAATCAAAGCTTTCATTTGTTTTCATTTGATCCCAGGCGAATCTATAAAGTTTTTGGCGTTTAAAGTACGACATTAGATAGTTATGTTTTTCGATTTCCATATAATACCCGCGAAAGCTGCCTTTTTGGATAAGTTTTGCAGCGACTTTTGCACTTATCAGTGCTCCTTTAATACCATCAGCTGCAAATGCTCCACATAAGCCTGCTGCATCTCCGATTAAGAGTGTTTTTTTGTCATATGGCTTTTTAATAGGCCCTCCGATTGGGATGTGGGATCCGAATTGTTCGATTGCCTCCCCTTCTGGTCTTATAAATCCTTCTTTTTTAAGTCGATCAATAAATCTGTTTAAAGTTTCGAATCCGTTACCATCATTATACTTTGCAAGACCTACTCGAAATTGATTTGGACCATTCGGCGAAAGCCATCCACCATAACCTAACGAAAACTCCCCAAACCAAAAATGATAGATAGCTTTTTGATCTATCTCGCCATGAAAAACCTTTTCAAGCCCAATTAAGTGCTTTTTATTTTGAGAAAGATTTGGATTAGATTTTGCTACAGATGAATTCGCACCATCCGCTCCAATAATAAACTTCGCTTTGAAATTATGTGTTTTACCATCATGAAAATATGTGTTTGGGGAGCCATAAACCGCATTGAGCTTAATTGTTACGTTAGAAGGTAAAGTTGCGGTTAAATGTTTGATTAAAGCTGCTGTATTTAGTGAAAAGATCCAAGGATGTTCAGTACTACTCGAAAAAACATCTGTGTATCGAAAATTAACAACATTAAGGCCATATATAGAATTGCTAATATACTTTTCGATATGTAGACTGCGAAAAGAATTGAATTCATCTTTTGTTGGGTTAGTAATTAAACCTGTAGTCTCGACCGGACTATCAAGCGAAGGCTTTTTATCAAGTAAAAGGATTCTGTAATTTTTAGGAAGATGGTGGGCAAGAGTAAGGCCAGCAAAGCTAGCGCCCACTATTATAATGTCGTATCGCATAAAGAATCATTAAAGAATAAATAAAAGCAGCACCAAATGAAAGAATTAAATAGCCACCTCCGTAAAAAGTCGGAGCTACCGGGATTAAAACTATTAAAGCAACTAAATATCCAGGATAATTAATTAACGCTTCGGGTAAATCACTAGCATTGTCATAAAAAAACATAAGCGAATAAAAAAAGATCAACGCTATTAACGCAACTAAGGTGCTATAAAACAAGATTTTATAATGAGTTAGATTTTTCATGAAAATAATCAATAATTAAGTTAAAAACAACTGCTGAACCTATTCCAAGAAATATTACTAACCAAAAATCTGGACCGTTCTTTGTTGGAAGTTCTGCTAATTCAGTCCAATACTGGTTTATGAATTCAATATCTGTACAGCATTCGTATCTCTTTGTTTCTGATTTGCAAAATTTTGGTTCTAAGGGATGACATGTATAATTCCCACCCTTCCCTATTGAAGATTGTGATCGCTGAAATTCTTCATCTGCTTGATATAGAAAAGTAAAAGTGATTAGCATCGTAATTAATGCAATTGGAATCCCGATTGCAAGTTCTTTAAAAAATTTGTAATAAGTTTGTTTTTTCATTTTTTTAAATTGGGAATGTTAATAAAAAAAGTTGAAAATAAAATTATTATCGTGAACGGAACTAAAAAAAATTTAAAAAGGGAAAAAAACCCAGCTATACCAAAAGAAAAATACTGAGCAACTACATCACCAAAAGTACAACATTTTGTACCAAATCCCATACAGTAGGCCTTTGATAAACATCTACCTGCACCTTTCCCGTCATAATGCTGATAGTAACTTGCAGGCAGTTCAAAAAGCTGCATCCAAAAAAACCATAGAGTATAAAGAACAAATAAAATTGCAAATGTCATCAACAAACTGAGTATGATTGTTTTAAAGATTTTCATTTTTTTCGTTTAAAGATTCACGGTTTATGAAATAAATAATGAAAGCAATTAGTGGAAAAGAAAGATGAAAAGCATCAGAGATATCTTTTCCATCAAAAACATCGATCATCCCATCAATGTAAGCCTGATCGAATTCTTCATCTGTACAGCAATGGAATTCAAAGGGCTGATCAGCAGGACAATAACGCAATTCCTTGCATACTAAATGCCCTTTCCCTCCTTCATACTTTGGCTTCCTCGCGGCTTCATCAGTATGAAAAAAGAATGAGTATGTAATCAGAAAAGTTATGATTGCAATAAATAATCCTACGATGATGTCTTTAAGTAATTTCATGACATATTATCAACTCTGCATCACAGAGTACTCTGCAATTCAACAAAGTCAAACAATTCAAATTGACGAATCTATGATTTTGAAGTACTCTGCAACTCAGAGTACAATAAATCCCCTTTAATATGGATAAACTTCAACAACAAATAGACACTTTAAATTCGATGGTTAAAAAGCACGGCAAGTACACTCAGTTCTCTGGCCTGGCTTGTGTTATTACTGGAATCCTTTGGCTTGCGAACGAAGGAATGCACATGTATTTGCAACTAACTCCGAATTATCGGGTTATGTCATGGGTGGCAGTTGCAGTTGTGTCGATTTTAATTGCGAGTTGGCTCACTGTTTATGAAACTCACAAAAAAGGAAAAGAAGCGATCAACCTACCTCTGTTTTCTGTGATAGACAAGCTCATTATGATTGGTGCTTCAACTTCTGTTTTACTTTATGTTTTTTATAGAAATGACATGGTTATGCATCTTCCGGGACTTTTGATGACAATGTACGGTGTCTTAATTGTTTCAGCGAAGCTTAATATTACTTCATCAATAATTATTTTTGGATATTTAAATCTTGCTGCAGGATTTGCAGGACTTCTCTTCCCTGAATATGCACTTTATATTGCTGCAGCTGTTTTGGGACTCGGACATATCGTCCTTGGAATCGTTTTAAAAATAACTAATGAATAATTTAAATAATACAATTCATCAGCCGATTCGACTTCAAATAATGATCTTTTTGCAAATCGCAAAAACCACTAAATTCAACGAATTAAAGAAGGAACTCAATATAACAGACGGAAACCTAGGATCGCATCTTCAAAAACTAGAAGATGCAAAACTAATTAAAATCAAAAAAAAATTCGTTGCAAAAAAACCATCATCAATAATTTCAATAACTTCACTAGGTGAGAGCGAACTTGTTAAATATTTAGATGTGCTTAAGTCGATTATTGAAAAATAGTTGGCATAGGCTTATAATACCCCCGAAATTAACCACTCAAATATATGTCTGGACATAGCAAATGGCACTCAATTAAACATAAAAAAGGCGCAGCTGATGCAAAGCGTGGGAAAATCTTTACAGTACATGCAAAACTTATCACTATTGCAGCAAAAGATGGTGGAGATCCTGATTCGAATGCAGCTTTAAGAAGTGCAATTGATAATGCGAAAACAGCAAATGTCCCAAATACAAATATTGAAAAAGCAATTAAAAGAGGAACCGGTGAGGACAAGGCAGGTGTAGTATTTAGTGAAGTTATGTATGAGGGATATGGCCCAGCCGGAATCGCAGTTTACGTTCAGACACTTACTGATAACAAGAATCGGACTGTAGCAAATGTTAAAAGTACTTTCACCAAAAATGGAGGAAATATGGGAACTTCTGGAAGTGTTGCATATTTATTCCACCAAAAGGGGCGAATTGTTGTAAAGACAACTCCTGATAAATTTGATGATGTTGAACTTGCTGCAATCGATGCCGGAGCTGAAGATATTCAAAGAGGAGAAGATTTTGTTGATGTTTTCACTGGTCCAGCTGACCTACATAACGTTAAAAAAGGGCTAGAAGATGCCGGATTCGAAATTGAATCATCAGAATTAACTTATGAACCAGAAAATACAGTAGAAATCGCAGACGAAGACAAAGCCCGTAAAGTTTTAAAATTTATGGATGCTCTCGAAGAAGACGAGGACGTATCAAACGTCTATAGTAACTTTGATATACCTGATGAGGTTATGGAGAAGATGGGTTAATCCTCAAACTTATAAGTCATCCCAGGTTCTAAGTCGATATCGTGTTGGGATTTTGGAATGTTTTCTACAACGTCGTCTTTTTTTACTTTTTTGGCTGTAGATTTCTTTGGTTTCTTGCTTTTCGCTCCACTCCCTTTGGTCGCTCCAGAGACCTCCGCTTTCGCTTCGGTCTTCCACACCGGATCTTTAAGTTTTTTCTGAATTTGTTCTAATTCTGGACCGCTAATTACTTGTGGTTCTTCATCTGGATGGATGTTTAAACGTTTTGCTTGATATTCGCGAACTTTTTGAATTATTTTCTTTTCAGTTGCTTCTAGATCTGTGCTTTTGACTTTGAATCCTGCGGCTTGAACGTGTCCGCCGCCGTCGAATTTCTCTGCGATGGCACTTGCATCAATTGATTGGCTTGTTGTTCTTAGACTGCAAGAGATAAGGCCGTCTCCCCTCTCTTTAATGAGCATTACAACGTCTGCTCCTGGAGCATTTGTCATTAATTCGTCGATAATGTCGCCTGTTTCATCCGGATTACTATTAGTTTGAGTGAAATCCTGCTGACTGATAGTTGACCAAACGATTCTATATAAAGGATCAAACTGAATTTTTGTTAAAACTCTTCCCCAAAGCTTAAGCATTGTTAGATTTTTCGTTTTATAAACATGTTGAATGATCTCCTGCTGACGAGCCCCGTAACTTAATAAATGAGCTGCTGATGCAAATGCTTTTGGGCTTGTATTAGCATTTTGGAAGCTTCCTGTGTCAGTGATAATTCCGGCAAGAAGTAAAGTCGCCACGTCTTCATCAATTAAATCTTCACCTAAATCCTCAATAATCGGAACAAGCATCTCAGTAGTTGAAGATGCCATAATATCAACATAGTTAATTTTTCCGAATTGCGTATTACTAACATGATGATCAATATTAATAACTGGAAGTTGAGTGAACAATCCAGCATTATGTTCGTATAATTTTCCTAATTGCTCTAAATCCCCAGTATCAACAGTAACTATTAGATCATATTTTGAAGGCCCATAATTAAAAGAGACCTCTTTTTCTCCGATAGATCCCTGCTTTGGTGTGATAATAATATTTACTTTATTGTCTTCAACGTCTGTTTTTATAGTGTCGATCTTTGCTTTGCTGCAATCCAAGGTAACAATGAAGTCATTTGAAGTTGCAAGCTGATCATCGATCACATTTGTAGTTGGAAGGAAGTCCAATACCTCTGGAACCGGATCACTACACACTACAGTCGCCTCTTTGCCCATCTTTTTAAGTACATGAAACAGAGCAAGTGCTGATCCAATCGAATCTCCATCAGGCGGAGCCGAAGGAAGAATCAGAATTTTTTCGCTATTCTTTAGAAGCTCCACAATCTGTTTATGTAACTGATTTTCGGACATTCTGAGAGTTATAAATATATTGTATTCATATTATTATAAAACATATTTCTTGCCATGTCAATACCAAAGACAGGCTTTAAGGCTGAAAAATACCAAAAATCCAAAGTTTATGCAACTAAATTAACTGAAATCGATAACTTTAAGCTGTAAATTGCTGTTTCCTTTCCACTCGTTTTCCTCTAGCTGAAAGACAATATCAAGGTTTCCACGTTCGCGGGCATAATCATTATGCTCTCCAAAGTTAAATGCAATTCCTCTAACACTTTTCCCTTCTTTTCTAACATTTAAAGATAAATGCGTTTCATCCTTTCCAACAACCTTAGTTTGCTCAATTTCCGCATTACGTAGGAGAAAAGTAGGCCTTTGGTTTGCAATTCCAAAAGGTTCTAATGATTTAATGAATTCTAAAGTATCCCAGTTAAGTTCTTCAGCTGAAATCTCGCAATCTATCTTAATACTTGAAGTAATATCACATTTTTCGAGTTTTCCTTTCACATAAGCCTTAAATTCAACAATGAAGTTATCAACCTGATCCTTATTTATTGAAAATCCTGCAGCTTGAGCATGTCCACCAAAATGTGTGAAAAAGCGCTTAAACTCAGTAAAAGCATCAATTACATTAAAATACTCCTGGCTTCGAGCTGATCCAACCAAATAATCACCAAAATCATGCATAATAATAGCTGGTTTTGCATACTTTTCAGCTAATCTGCCCGCTATTAAGCCAATAATTCCAACATGCCAATCAGGACTATAATCCATAACTACCAAATCATCCTGCCCAAATTCTAAATAGCGTTTTTCAGCTTCATCAAGCGATTTTTTCAACATATCCTGACGTTTTTTATTCAAAGTTTCCAATTTTTTAGCTAATCTCTTTGCTGTTTGTGTCTGACCCTCTTGAATCAGCAGCTGCAAAGCAAAATACGGCGAATCAATACGACCCGCTGCATTAATTCTAGGAGCAATTTGATATCCAATTGTATGAGTATTTAAAGGTTTATCAAAATTCACACCTGCGACTTCCTGTAAATTCCTAAGTCCTTCCCATTTTGTTTGAGGAAGCATCTCCAATCCCTTTTTCACAATCAATCGATTTTCACCAACAATCGGACCACAATCAGCTACAGTACCTAAACTAGCAAGATCCAAAAGTGCAAAAATCAAATCATTATTTGGCTGATCTTTTAATAAAGCCTGAGCCAATTTAAATGCAACTCCTGCTCCAGTCAGATCCTTAAAAGGATACTCAGAACCAGGAATATTAGGATGAATAATTTCATAAGCATCATGCGGATATTTTTCAGGAATTCGATGATGATCAGTAACAATAACGTCAATTCCATTCTCTTTAGCCAGCGTGATCTCGTCGGCATTTGAAACACCACAGTCGACAGTGACAACTAGGCCAACCTTTATGTCCACAAACTCGCGAATATACTTTTCGCTAAGCCCATATCCGTCATTCACGCGATGAGGAAGTCTATATGAAATCTTTGCTTTTAAATGTTCAAGAGTAAGGTATAAAATTGCAGCTGAGCTAATGCCATCTACATCGTAATCTCCAAAAATAATAATTCTTTCACCTTCGGCGATGGCTTTTTTTATACGTTCACAAGCCCGATCCATTCCTTTTATTAAAAAAGGATCATGAAAACCATTTTCAAAGTCAGGTTTGATGAATTTTGCTAAATCTTCAGGATCAGAAAGTCCACGGTTTTCACAAATCTTATCTACAACAGACTTTTCTGTAGTATTCTTAATTTCCCATTTTTTATTCAGTACTGACATTATAATTTATTTAATTCTGCGCCTTGCAACCATATCACATTTGGTTCGCGTTTAAACCAAGTTATCTGACGTTTTGCATAGTGACGCGTATTTTGTTGAAGCAAAGTAAGGGCTTCATCAAGCGGCAATTCCTTGTTAATAAATTTTAGCATTTCAGGATAACCTAGACTCGACATTGAAGGAAGTTTAGGGTCAAATCCTTTATCAATCAGTGATTGCGTTTCTTCAATAAGTCCGTTTTTAATCTGAATTGCTGCACGTTCATTAATTCTTTTATAAAGGAGGTCGCGATCCCATTCAATTCCAAATTTTAAAACATCATATTCTGGTTCGCCATTATTTGGAGTTTGCTTGTTAGATTTTGCGAGTTCGATTGCTCTTATCACATATCTTCTATTATTAGGATGAATTCTTTCAGCTGCATCCGGATCGAGATCTTTTAAAGTTTGATGAAGCTGGTCAGTTTCGAGTTTTTCAAGTTCTTTACGTAATTGTGGATTTGGCGGAACTCTTGGAATATCAAAATTATCACAAATAGCACGAGTGTATAAACCAGTTCCACCTGCGAGAATCGGGATCTTTCCACGCTTTTGAATGTCTGCAATGTGATCCTTTGCTTTTTGAACAAAATCAGCGAGCGAAAACTCTTCATCCGGTGAAACAACATCAATCATATAGTGCGGAATGCCCTCCATTTCTTCAGTTGTGACCTTTGCAGTCCCAATATCCATATACTTATAAACCTGACGGGAATCAGTTGAAATAACCTCGCCATCGAATTCTTTGGCAATCTTAATTGAAAGGGCGGTTTTTCCTGAAGCTGTACCACCGAGGATTACGATAAGCGGCTTTTTTGCTGTTGGTAGAAAGTCTTTAATAGTGGATGTTATGTCCATATTTCTGATTAATGTGCAATATTGATACCAGAAATACCAAAAAGATTCAAGAATTAGCCAAATTTTGATTTGACTTATATTTTCATATAAGTAAAATGGTCGTTGTCAGAGACAGTAGGTGGCCGTAAGGTGTAAACCCTGCCGAGACAAGCAATTGTTCATCGGCGTCTCTGTATGCCGATTTTTTTAACTATTAAATTATGGCTGTAAGTAAAGCAAAAAAAGAAGAAGTTATAGCTGAATTAACGGATTTATTTAAGAATTCGAAATCAGTTGTATTTTCGGATTATCAAGGGATTTCAGTAAAAGATGTGCAAACTCTTCGAAGAAATCTTCGTGATAATGATTCGACTTTCAAAGTTGCAAAAAAGACTCTTATTAAATTGGCTGCAAAAGATGCTGGATTTGATGAGATTCCTGAAGAAGCACTTGTTGGTCAGGTTGGTGTAGCATTTAGCATGGGAGACGAAATTGCTGCTGCAAAAACTCTTTATGATTTCTCAAAGACTAATGATGCTGTAAAGCTACTTAGTGCCTTTATGGAAGGAAAAACTCTTTCAAAAGAAGAAACTCTCGAACTTGCAAAAATTCCTGGAAAAGACGAACTTCTTGCAAAATTGGTTGGTTCAATGAAATCACCAATCAGTGGATTCCACGGTGTACTTTACTCTCTACTTCGAAGTTTTGTTGGAGTTGTTGATGCTTATAGAGACAGCTTGCCAGCTGAGGAAGCTGCTCCTGCTCCTGCTCCTGCTCCTGCTCCTGCGGAAGAACCAAAAGCAGAAGAAGTTCCAAAAGAAGAAGCTCCTGCTCCTGCGGAAGAACCAAAAGCAGAAGAAGTTCCAAAAGAAGAAGCTCCTGCCGAGGAAGAAAAGAAAGAAGAACCACCTGCTCCAACTGAGGAAGCTAAGGAAGAACCTAAAGCTGAAGATGCTGATACAGCTGAAGAAGAAGACAACAAATAAACTTAATATACTTCATACTTATTCTTAACAATTTAAAAAATGTCCGAAGAAGATGTAAAATTATCAAAAGACGCACAATCAATTCTCGACTCAGTTGAGAAATTATCTGTGCTTGATCTTGCTAACCTAGTGAAAGCAATGGAAGACAAGTTCGGTGTATCTGCTGCTGCTCCTGTAGCTGTGGCTGGTGCTGCTCCTGCTGCTGGCGGAGGTGACGATGCTGGTGATGATGATGGTGGAAACAAATCTGTAGTTCTTGCATCATTTGGTGATCAAAAAGTTGCAGTTATTAAAGCTGTAAACGATATTACAGGTCTTGGTCTTAAAGGAGCTAAGGATTTAGTTGATGGTGCTCCAAAAGCAATCAAAGAAAACGTACCAATGGCTGAAGCTGAAGAATTAAAGAAAAAATTAGAAGAAGCTGGTGCAACTGTAGAATTGAAATAATCGTTTCAAATAAAGCAAAAAGACCGTCTCGCTTGAGGCGGTCTTTTTTTTAGTAGATCGAGACAAAGTCCTTAGATAGACAAAGTCCTTTGTCTACCCACTTTACTTTTTAGCCAAATTCTGCTAAAATATAAGGAAAATTATTAAAAGCGCAAGGTGCGCATAAAAAGCAAAAACAAAATAAAAATGCCAGAAAACAAAGACCAAACACCACAGGATCCAAAACAAGACGGGAACCTTTATACAAATATTTTCGAGAAAAAGGCTCCAGGAAAGGAAGAGAAGCCTCAAACAACTGAGTTAATTGAAGGTGTTAATGTTAAGAAAGAGAAGGAAGTTACACCTGACGAAAATATACTTGGGCCAATTCCTGAACTTGAGAAAAAGATTGTTGGTGCTTTTGATCCTACAAAAAGAAATTTAAAGATTATAAAAATTGCATTTATTAGTGTGATTGTCTTATGTGTTCTATCAATTGGATTTTTCTATACTGAATTAACTCCAAGCTTTGATTTATTCTCGACTTTGAGAGGACCAAATACAGCACAGAAGCTTCAGAATACAAATCAGGAGATTATCACAACTCAAACATCGATCAATCAAAAAAATTACCTGTTGATGGCATTTTATTTACAGGAGCTTTCTTACCTAAGCGACACTTATGCAAAAGCACGCAAAGATAGTGTGACTGATTCAGGGCTTGCTGATCTACAAGATAGAATCCTTTTATCATATGAGAATGCGCAGACTAAATATCGAGAGCCAATGAAAGTTGCAAATATTCCAGAAGAGGATTTTATGAATGCTTTGAAAAATGAACTTAGAGAGGAGATCACTCTTTTGAAAAAAGAAGAGTTAACTGACACCATAATTCAGGATATTACAAATTATTCAACTGCTCTTCAACTTGTAACAAATAAGAATTTAACTAAATTTTTCAATAAAAATACTGAAGATATTAAAAGCGATCTTGAGCGAGATGATGCAAGTCTTTTGCTATTAACACAAGAAGCATTAGATATTGTTGAAAACAACTTCAGCAATGTGAATGCGCTAAAACAAAACAGAATCAAATGGTCAGCAATTATTGAAGAAATTGAAATTATTACAAAAAATGAAGACTCGCTGTATAACACAGGCTTCTTTGAAGAGCTTGGTGGAATCAAATATTCTTCTTTTGACTTTGATACTTTAAATAATCAAGTGACTATAGCTGGTATGGCAAAAAGAGATGATGGGACTACATTTACATTGATCACAAACCTGATTGATTCTCTTGAACAATCAGCAATGTTTAAAACTGTAGAAAACAGATCGTATCCAAAGTCCGGCGATGAAGAAAAGGGATACACTTCTTCATTTAGAATCGAACTTATCTTAGATAATGAATACTTAACGCTAGTTTAATGGACGCAACTTCATTCTTAAAATCCAAATTTTTTCAATTAAGACTCTATGGAGTTCTAACTATCATATTGCTTATTATTCTTGGATATTACACATTCACGAATGTGATGACTTTGTTTGAAGTAAGAGCAGAAATAACAACAAATGAATCATTCACTGGTAGTTTGAACTCAACTAATCAACGTATTGAAAACGAACTCTCAACTGTGAAAAAAGATAATAAAGACTTAACTCAAACAATTCACAATCAACTCGACTTGGTATTACCAGAAGGTGAAGAACTTACAGCGCTTACTAGAAATCTTGAAAGTTTCGCAAGCGAAATACATCGTTTGAAAAATCCATTTATGATTAACAATCTTCAGTTTACAAAAGTAAAAGGTTCAACTGAAGAGCTTAGTTACGAAGTTCTACCTTTCAAAATGACAATTCAAAGTTCATATGATAACTTTTTTAAATTCTTAAAATTCGTAGAGAATAGTGGAACATTGAGTGACGAAACTCGTCTACTTGATATTCAATCAATTATAATTAATTTCGTTGCTCCAACAGGAAGCGAAGCAAATACAAGTGGTAAAGATGAAATTAATTTCAATGTTTCAATGAATGCTTATTATAGATCAACTAAAACATAACATGCCAGAAACAACACCAAAATTACAGCAACTACAAGATGCGATTCTGGGAGGGAATATCCCTCAGTTAGTGTTGAATACTATTAGTTATGCTTTAGATGCACGTTCTTCTGATATTCATATCGAACCTTTAGAAAACACTGTTCGAATTCGATATCGTATTGATGGAGTATTAAGACAAATTGTTGAATATCCTAATAATATTCATCCTGCGGTTGTGTCTCGTGTGAAGATTATGTCGAATTTAAAAATTGATGAGCAAAGAATTCCACAAGATGGAAGATCCGCTGTAACAACCCGCGATGGAAAAGAGATGGATCTTCGTATTTCAACTCTTCCAACAGTAAATGGAGAGAAGGTTGTAATGCGTATTCAAGATAAATCTCGAAAAATTCCTGATTTACCTGAGCTCGGTCTTGAAGGAAAGGCTCTGCAATATATTGAAGAAAGTTTAAGTTCACCAAATGGAATTATATTAAATACTGGTCCTACTGGATCAGGTAAAACAACAACTTTGTACTCTTGTTTAAATCGTTTAAATAAGATTGATGTAAATATAATGACGATTGAAGATCCAGTTGAAATCTCAGTAGATGGATTGAATCAGTCACAAGTACATCCAGATATTAATTATACATTTGCATTTGGTATGCGTACTGGTCTTCGTCAGGATCCAGACATCATAATGGTTGGGGAAATCCGTGATAAAGAAACTGTTGATACAGCTATTGAAGCGTCGTTAACAGGTCACCTTGTATTCTCTACAATCCATACAAATAGTGCAGTTGAGACATTAACTCGTATTGATAATATGGAAGTTCCGCCGTTTTTAATGGCTGCAACCATTGAATGTATCATTGCGCAACGTCTTGTTAGAAAAATTTGTGAACATTGTAAAGTTGAAGACCCAGTTGATCCCCACTTAATTGAACATATAAAGCTTGTGGCTAGTAGAATTCATGCAGATGAACTAGTTGATCCAGCACTTTTAGCAGGAATGAAATTTTATCAAGGTAAGGGTTGTGATAAATGTGACGGAGTTGGGTATAAAGGCCGACTTGGTTTATTTGAAGTAATGAAAATGAACAATGAGTTAAGAAGGGCTATACTAACACGAAAAAACGGTCTTGAAATTGAAGAAATTGCTATGCGAACAGGTATGTTAACACTTGAACAAGCAGGTATTGTTAAAGCTCTTGATGGTTTAACTAGTATTGATGAAGTTTATAGAGTTGCAAGGAAGATGGAAGAAATGCCGAGTGAACCAGAGGCTCCAGCTGCCGAAACTACACCGGCAAAACCAAAACCAGCACCTAAAACAGCGCCAGCGAAACCAAAATCTGATATTGAAATAAAAATGCCTCCAGGTGCAAATGAGGAAGCCGCAAAATTAGATAATCCTTAAGTATTATGAAACAAGCTAAAGATTTTGCAAACAAATCATCAGGTGAAACATTTGAATTAGATAAAGCTCAGGCAATCGAAGGAGCTGAGGCTGCTCTTGATGAAAAAGTCGTTTTAAATATTGGAAGAAGCAAAGAAAAAATCAATTTTAAAAAGAAAATGGGGATTGAGCAAACTGGGAACTTCTTTTTTGATATCTATATGAAAGTTAACGAGGCTTTCGTTAACATGGGCAAGGTTAAGATGCAGGAAAAAGCCACTTTTTTTAGATTGCTAGCTGTTATGGTAGATGCTGGAATCCCAATAATTAATGCACTCAATACACTTGCAGATCAAAATAAAAAGAATAAAAAGTTCCAAAAAATTATTGAAGATATGGCATTTAGAATTGAAGGTGGTGAAAGTTTGTCAGGAAGTATGGAACAGTATGAAAAAACATTCAATGAGTCTGAAATTGGGATGATAAGAAGTGGTGAAGTTTCTGGTCATTTGAATGACATTTTAAGAGACTTGGCAAAAGAAGTTGAAAAGACCGCAAAAACCATTGCCAAGGTTAAAAGTGCGCTTACTTATCCGGTTGTAGTTCTGGGTATTCTATTTTTAGTTCTTACTTTAATGCTGATTTATGTGATTCCGAACATTCAAAATCTGTTTGAACAAACCGGTGCTGAATTGCCAGCAATAACTAAGTTTATTATTGGAATGAGTAAATTTATGCAAAACAATATTATTCAAATTTTACTTGGGATTGTGGCATTTGTTGTGATTCTAGGAATGTGGAAGAAAACTAAAAGTGGAAAACTACATTGGGATCGATTTATGTTACATGTGCCAATCACTGGACCTTTGCTTCAGAAAGCCATTTTAGCGCAATTTGCCAGAACTTTAGGTAACTTGTTAGGATCAGGTGTTTCAATCACTCAATCTTTGCAGATTATTTCGAATGCAACTCATAACGAAGTTTATAAAAGAAAAATTAAATTTTCAGGTGATGATATTAAAGCTGGTATTCCATTAGCGGATGCTTTGCGTGGTACAAAATATTTCCCTCAAATGCTTGTAAATATGATTGATACAGGTGAACAAACAGCACAGCTTGAAAATGTATCAAAGAAGATAGCAACTTATTATGACGAGCAGGTTGATTTGGCTGTAAAAGGGCTTACAAAAGTCATCGAGCCAATCATCATGGTATTTGTAGGTGTGGCTGTTGGTGGTTTAGTTGCAGCAATTATGCTTCCAATTCTGACTCTTGGTGATTCAGTTGGAGATTTATAGATTTGGCTTAATGACATTTTTCTTGTAAAATGTATGATTGGTATAATCATTAACCTATATTCGTATGAAAAGAAAAGCATTCACACTGATCGAATTGCTGATTGTAATCGCAATCATCGGTGTTTTGGCTGCGGCTCTCTACCCTACGATTCGTGACGCTCTTGCAAGAGGTCGTGATGCAGCGAGAGAAGGAGACATTAATAACATTGTAACAGCAGCAGAAACTTATAGTTCAGATTATGGACAATATCCACCATACAGTGGGTGTGTTGGTACAGGTTTGGTTTTCAAAACACCTGATAGCGCAGGAACAGACGTATCTGGAGATTACTTTAAAGGTGGTAATCCACCAGAGGATCCATCTCCAACAAGAACGCTTCCTACAGGAACTGATGATCCAGGAACTTGTATAATAAATGGACAGTACTACTATTCATATTTAGGAGCAAGTAGTGGTGTTGAATATATTGTAGGAACAGTAATGGAATCAGACGTGAAAAACAATTCATCAGTTAATCCTGCTACATGGAATGGTAATGATGATTATGATGGAGCTACAAAATTATGGTACATGCGAGTTTTATAATCGTTTCAATCTAAAAGTCGACTTTTCAGCTCTAAAAAGCCCTAAAGTCGGCTTTTTTAATATCTGAGCATTCTGGGCTTTTGATCTCGACTTTTTGGCTTGCCTATGCTATAATAATAAGACAAATTGACATGTCATAAAGCCGGCTAAACAATGACAAAAACAAAAATAAAAAACTACTTACACAAAGTTGTGTCTGGAGCTATAATCCTGACGACTCTTGCTACACAATTTTTGTCAGCACCATCTGCAATGGCGCAGTTTGGTGGTTTGTTTAGCAATCAAAATCCTGAAGCAAAAATGATTTCGATTATTGCAGTGCTTGTTGAAGATGAATTAATTCAAAGCAACCAACAATATGATGGTTTAACCTCATCTCAATGGGGTGGAAGCCTGGGTGCAACAACCTTCAGAGATAGAATTTCGCGTTTTGCAAAAGATGTACAGGTTTCTGATCCTTTTACTGAATCGATTATATTAAGAGTAGATGAAACTCAAACTCCATATGAAATCTCACAAGCTTTAGAAACTCTTTATTATAAAGGAGATGAATCGATCAGTGATAAAAGCCAATTAGCCGGTGTTATTACTATAGGTGAAATCCCATTACCAGTTGTAAATAAAAATGGATTCAGATTCGTAAGCATGCTTCCATATACTGACTTAGAAGATAAATCTTATGTATTTGATCTGAATTCCCGAAATTTTGAATATAATGCTGATGTTTCTGAGCCTAGAGTTGAAGCCTGGCATGGTGTAATTAAAGCTTCACGTCCTGACCTTGAAGGTCGTAATCAATTAGCTGAATATTTAGATAAAAATCATCTATATCATATAGGACACCAGGACTTCACTGAATATACCCAGGAAGTTTTATATGGAGATGTAATTTGGGAACAAGAGCTTTTAAATGAATCCATGCTTTCAAAATACTCTAACTATGCTGATCATTTAGAAGATTTTGCATATCATCGTTATACAAAAGAATTATTAAAGGAATTAATTGATTCACCTGACCTTGAAGGCTTTGTTGATGAATCTATGTTCGAAGGATTACCTGACGTACAAAGCCGGACAATTATTAAAAGCTATGCAATTCAATTTAATGAACTATTTAAAAATTATCTTCAAAAAGCTAATGATTTGATAAAAGGAAGCGGAAGATGGGAAGAATTTGACTCACTTGTCGAAGTTATTACAGCAAAAGATCTATATACACAGGAACATTTAAGACAAATAAATGATTCAATTGAAGAAAAAGTTGATGAATTTGCAACAGCTTTGCAGGAGCCATTTACTATTCTAAGTAATTCGAGTATTTCTGGAATGATAACTCTAGAAAACAATAATAATATCTTTTTAAATACATGGAATTTTATAAATAATAATAAGTCTTTTGATCAGGCTCAATATTTAACTCATTTTTATGGAACTTCAGTTTCTGAATTAACCGGACCAGAAGAGTGTACTTTATATAGAGGCAATACTGAATTTAATCGTCTTTATAATATTGAATCAGAAAAAAAGAATTGGGATGGTAATTGTTTTGGTGAAAATGCAGAGCATCCAGAAAGATGTTTTACAGATTTAGCTTCCAACCCTTTATTTGATGAAAATGGAGGAAAAACCGGAGAACCAATTAATCCAAGTATTCTTTCCTATTTAGGTTGTTTTGATTTTAGAGAGAAAACAAGGTTTGATGATTACATAACAGAAGCAGAAAACTATATTTTAGCTGTTAATGCAGCTGCAACTGAAGAAGATAAAGCAGCAATTCCATTACCAGGATCTAAATATAGACCTGCAAGTGAAATAGTTTTGTTTAATTATCCTCTTGTAACTTTTCAGGATTTTTTAGATTTATATGGAGGATTTGATGAAATTGACAATGATGGAGATGGATTTACAGATGAAGAAGATGAATATGATCCAGCTTATAAAATGAATTCAGATGATTATTTTAGAATTAGCACTGAAATCTTAGGAAATAAACGTGATGAGTTTATTTTATTTAATCCACCTATTGCTGGTGTTAAAAAAATTCGACTAAACATAACTAAGGTTCAAAGTCCTGTTAACCAGGATATTGCAAGTATTACTTATCATAAAGAACCTACTTTAGAGACAATTCAACATCACCTGGAAGAAAAAACCATTGATTCAATGCCTGTAAATGATCCTCGCTTTGTTGCATTTATGGATCAGGATGAAAATTCACATGAAATCATCTATCCAAATGCTTTTCAGGCTTCTTCAATTGATGATTTTAAACAAACTTTAGAAGATTTGGAACAATACTTTATTAATATGCCAGGTTATTCAATTACATTAGAAGCTGAAGGGGCATTAACAGAACTGATTGTGGATGAAGAAGATATAATTGCTGATTCCATTAATTGGGTTAACTTCCAAATCGATCAAAAGCATGCATATGCTATGCGAAATAAGTTACAGGAAGGTTATGAATATTTTTACTTAACTGCAGAAGGCGATGCTGATGAATTAGAATTTGGTTTAAGTAGAAACCCTGACATCAATGAAGATAATGGAATTTATAATGATCCAGAGTCGACATTGGATTCTGGACTTAAAGAAGAGAAAGAAGAAGCAGAAGCAGGAGAAGAAGATGAAGTTGATGGAATTATTTTACCAGCATGGATTGTATATATAATTGGTTATCTTGGTGATATTGCAGATTCAGTTTCAAGTATTAATTTTGAGCCTTCTTGTGGGGATTTTGGACCTGGGCAACTTGGCACAGTTAATCCTGAAGATTTGCTGGATGGTGATGGGAATGGAATTCCTGATGGGGCTGAAAAAACAGCAGCTCTATCACTAGAGCCTGATTGGGAAAGCGGAGTAATTTTAACAGGAAGTCAGCAAAGATATCCTATTATAGCGAGTGTTCTTGATGCAACAGGCGAAGTTAATCATGCTGATTCTTTTACTGAGGTTCAATTAAATGTTGATGATGAATTACTTGCGACGATTGATGGAAGCGAAACAGTGCATATAGTAAATGGGCATGGAACCTTTTATATAAAAGCAACTGAAGAAAGTGGATTCTTTAATTTAACAGCTAATTCAACAAATCAACCAACCGAAATACTATCAAATACATTAAATTTACGAAGCGAAGCTAAGCGAGTGCGAATTTTGACTTATGATACTGAGACCTTTGAAGCTCCTTCATATGAAGAACAATTATTAGAAAATTACATAGTTAAAAATGATGCAGGAGAGGTTGTTGCATATATAAATCCAGAAACCGGAAAAATTACAATTCTGGATGAAGGTTATACTGCAAAGGCTTTTGAGTCGACACCTGACAAATATTTGCGTATTGGAATTGTCCACATTGAATCAGAGGAAATCATTGGAAGTGTAGTTTTAATACCTGAAATACAGGAAATTCCTATAATTCACGATGCTCTATATGGACTTGGTGAAAACATGCTAACTATTACTGGAGTTCATGTAAAAGACGTGATCAACAATGATTACCAGATCGTACGCGAACTTAATGGTGATGTTTATGTTCTAGATTTAAGTGGGCTTTATACTCAACGCGTTGCTCGCATAACTCCTGAAGGAAAAGTTTTTATTAAAGATGATTTTTCTATTGGAATTATAAATCTTGATAAAATAGATGAACCATATTTGTTTACTTTAAATAATCCTGCAGGTAATGAAATCACTGAATTTTATATAAGTTATCGTCTTGGTGAAGTGCAGGTTCAAAAAGAAGAAGACTATTTTGAAGGATTCAATTTATTAAGTGGACTATTTGCAGTACGTACTGCATTTGCTCAAAGTGATTCATCTGGTGATACAGATGAAGATGGATTAACTGATTTACAGGAAGTCTTTATTGGAACTAATAGAATTAAACAGGATAGTGATGAAGATGGATTTGATGATGGAGAAGAAATCAGCTTTGGATACGATCCTATTAAAAAAGATGCACGATTATTTAGTGATGTACACCCTGCTAAAGCAGTTTACAAAGCATTTGCGCAATTATTATTACGAGGGATCGTTACAAGGTCAGCTGAAAATACTGTAAGACCTGAAGAGCTTATAAAGCGTGAAGAATACATAAGAATGGTTTTAGGAATCACATGTGTTAACTGTTCGAGCTTTTCAGAAAAGACTAAAGGAATGGTTCATGAGATGTACGCTCAAACTCCTTTCCCTGATACTGATATTTCAGAAGAATTTCAATATTGTGTGGAAGAAGGGAAAAATGAAGGAATTATTAGTGGTTATGCACAGGGAGAAGATGCTGGATTCTACAAACCTCAATATAATATAAGTCGCGCTGAAGCAGTTAAAGTTATTTTAGAAGCTGCAGATATAGATAGCACTGAGTTTTTTGAACAAGAAAAGCCTTGGTATTATCGATATGTGCTTAAAGCGCAAGAAGAAGGAATCTTCCCTAAACAGGAAAATCCTTCGCTTGCTCCTATTAATAATTATGAACCTGAAGAATTTAAAGAATGGGTAGATATTCAGCTTGATGGTCCTGGCCAGGTATTTGAACCCTGGATAACAGCTCCAACTACTCGAGCTGAATTTGCTTTGATGGTTCAAACTATAATCGGAACTTATGATTGTTATGCTTTAGACCAAGATGGTGACGGATTGCCGGATAATATTGAAATCTATCAATATAATACTTCTACTGAGTTAAAAGATACTGACGGTGGTGGAGTTGATGATTTAACTGAAGTTTTATCAGGACGTGACCCTTTGGATCCTTCAGACGACTCATTAATTGATAGTGATTTAGATGGAATGCCTGATGAATGGGAAGATGAACATGGATTTGATAAATTCGATCCTGAAGATGCTCCTCTTGATAATGATTCAGATGGACTAATTAATTTACATGAATATCAAAATGAAACTAATCCACGAGATCCTGATTCAGATGACGGAGGTGTGCAGGATGGTGATGAAGTATGGTTGCAATCGACTGATCCCCTATTCTCACCAGATGATTTAGGAGTAAGATTCTTAGAAGCTGGGATTTATGCAATTGGGGATGGGATTGAAAGTGATATTGTTTCAAATATTGTAACTGAAGGTGATGATGAAGAAGTCCCGGTTTATACAGATCATATGCCAGCAGATGGCGAATCAACTTTATTTTTAATTGGTGAAATCATTGATCAAAGTAATGATATTGTGGTTTCAGATAATTCTAGTGTGATTGAATTCTTTATAACAGAAGATTCTGAAACTGATGCTGTTTTAGCAGAAGAAAAAGTACGTGTGAATGAAGGAGTAGCTTTAAATACAATTACTTCAACAACAAAGGCTGGTAAAGTTAATGTTGATGCAAGAATCGTTGGAGGAGATCTTCCAGTTGAACCGCATGAAGTATTTATTGAGCCTTTAGAGCCGGTTAGATTAGAAGTTGTGCCAAAATCTACAGTTATTAAGACCGGAGGATTATCGAAAACTGAAATTCGTGTAAATATTTATGATCGGAATGATAACATTGTTAATAATGATGTTCTTAACCTGACTGTTAATTATTCCGGGCCAGGTAAACTGGATTTAAATACTGACAATGATTTTGATGAGGAAGGTATCCAATTAAGTACATTCGAAGGCTTTGCAACTGTTGATCTGTATTCTACTGAAGATGAAGGAGATATAGTTGTAACTGCATTAATGGATGATATAAATGCTTCTGCAATTGTTAATTCAACAGAAGATTTAAGAATTACAGTTCAACCTGAACGAGATTTCATTTTAGCTAATGGAAGCGATACAATTTCTGTGCGGGCTCAGACTATCCCAGGTTATAATGAAAATATTATATTTAAAGCTTCAAACAATACTGTTGGAGCGTTTAATGATGAAGTAATACAGGCTTCAGTTGGAGGAGAGGCTGTGATCTCATTTACTTCTTCAACTAAAACCGGACCTTTAGAAATAACTGCAACTTCATTAGGATTAGATCCTGGAAGCGCGGATATTAGTGTTGTTGCAGGAAATCCATATGAAATAAAATTAAGTAGTGTAAGTGGTGAGACTTTTGATTCAACTAATAATGCAGGGGCAATGGTAGAGGCTCGTGTTTATGATATGTATGGAAACTTTGTAGAAAACGATAATCAGACAATGATCGAATTCCTGGTAACTGATGCTACTTCTAAATATGGAAAAATTTCTTCAACTAATCCTGTGCAAGCTTCAAACGGTGTTGCAGCTGCACGGATTACAGGAAATGGGATTACAGGACCAGTGCATGTAGTTGCTGGTAAAATTGGCTTACAAGCAGGAACCTTAGATTTGCAGGCTGTTAATAAGGTAAAAGCTACAGATTTGATTGGAGAGTATCCTCGAAGTTTGCACGGGACGATGCTTGGAGCAGACTTTGGAAATATAACTGAAGATAATTATGCAGCTGGTGAAATGTTGTTTAGCGGAAACATCCAGGCAATAACTGCGACAACACTAAAAGCAAGACCTGACCAACCTTTATTAACAATAAATAGTCATGGTGGAATTGAATTTACTTCTGCTAGTTCGCTTGGAACTGAATTCGTACCTGCCAATTCTAAAACTAAACCAAATAAAGTGCTGGTAAAGAATCCAGACCTTAATCAAAATATTGCTGAAATAAATTATGTCTATCCTGACGACATGTCTATATCAGTTATGGATCAAACTGTAACGGATATTCTGCAAGAAGGTATATTTGTAATACAGAAGACAGAAGAAGAAGCCTATGACATTGTGCGCAAGACAGATTCAGCTAGCATTACAGTAAATGGCATTGCTGGATTGACAGTTTACAGCAATGGAAGTGTCGAGGTTCTAGACAATCTAATTGAGCTTGAAATTGCTGAGGTAAAGAGTCCATTCTTAACTTTAAAAGTAAAACAAGGTGAAGAAGAAATCGCAGAAATCATTTTTGCAAAAAACTTAACACGTGATGCTGAAATTGTTGATCCAACATTTGAATTCCAGACAGGAATCAATTATTTATCTAAACTTTATGTAAAAGAATTAAATCCTACTTCTGATTATAATCTTTCACCAAGTGTTTCAGGATATTCTACACATGAACCAAAAGGAATTCTGGTAACAGAAAAAGATGTTCCGGTTAGTGGAAATAGTATTCCAGGATTCTCTTACACCTCTTTGGAAGATATTTATGATCAGCAGGCTCTTGGATTCGAAGGTGATAATAAGCATAGTTTATTCTTTGCTGCAGGAAACAGTGTAGGGGTTTCAAATGAATCTTATGTTTCTGATGTTGGGATTGTTTTAGGTGATCCTACTGTTCGTTTAAATGAAAAGAAATTAGCTTCAACATCAGGATTTACAAATCATATAGGTGAACCTATCTGGCATAGTAGCGAGACCATTAAAGAAATGGTAATGGCTGATTATAACAATGATGGTCTTGAAGATTTGATTCTTGCTTATGAAACAGGCGAAGTTAGATTAATTCAAAATCAACTTGCAGCTAAGCAGTTTGAAAACAAAGGTCTATTACTTAATTTAGCTAATGGAATTTATAGTTTTGCTGCTGCAGATTTTAATAATGATGGCTATGATGACTTCCTGATTTCTACAAAAGATAGTTGCGTAGGAGATGAGGTTTGCATGTATTTATATGAAAATAATGAAGGTGAACTGAACAGGGTTCATTTAGATTTGGATTTAGAAGATAAAGTTTCATCAATAAAAATCGGGGATATGAATAATGATGATTACCCTGACATTGTTTTAGCTGAATTCTCAGGAAATATTAAAATTTACTATAACAATCAGGGTGAAATTGAAACCACGGGTCAAATTTTAGATAATCTGGGACTTAGAATTGATGGATCAAAAGATTTAAAGACTGAAGTGTTGATTCATTATGATGGAATGCCTGAGGAAGACGAAAATAATCTTGATGATGACTTTGACTTTGTATCACTTACTTTAAAAACAGGTGATGCTTCTGCGAATGAACATATTAATTCATCTACTCAGGATAAATTTATTGAACTTGGAGCTGATCCAAAAGATTTTCAATCAGAGGAGACACTTTCATTCATTTATATGGATGCTGATCCTATATTTAGACTACCTGAGAGTTCTAAAAAAGCTCTAGATTTAAATGGAGAAACTTTAAAATTAGAAGACCGGGTCGTTTATACGATCACTTTATCTAACAGTAGCGCAACTGACATTACTGATTTAATGCTAACTGATTTTGTTCCTGATTCTTTTGAATTAAATCAGGAAAGTTTTAAATGTATTAATTGTGAAAATGAAATTGAATTAATTGAATCTGGAATGTCGTTAAATCCGTATATAATTAAAATTCCTAATATTCCAGCTCAAGGTACACGAATTTTAACTTACGAAACAAAAGTAGCAACAGTTCCAGTAATTGATATAGATTTGAATCATAATTTTGATGCTGGTTATCCTAAAGATGGATACCTGGATATAAGTGCAAATCCACAGAACAATTCTTCTGGAATGCTCTTATTCCTATATTCAGTGAATAAAAATCCAGTAACTGGGAAAATGACTTATGGCCAATTCACAAGCCAACCCACACCTCCTGAAGCACCTGACTTCCCAATGGATGAAGATGATGTAAATGATTATGCTGATTCGCTTGGAGATGACGATGATGGAGACGGCATACCAAATGAGTGGGATGATGTAAGTGGTGAATTAGATGATATTGCTGGGCAAATTTCCGACATAGTGGACAGCTTTAGTTGTAATGGAGGATGTCTGCCGATACCAATAAATATGGCACTATTTGCACCTGGCCCAATAAATGTAATGGGAATGCCTGCAGGTGCAGATCCAGGCCTCCCTGTCTTCTCATACCCGCCTGCAACATTGTTTTTATACTTGAGTCCGACTTTAACCGGAAACTTAGCAAATTCAGTTTGTTTAAGTGGTAACTGTTGGAGTTTGATAATTCCTTTGCTCCCACCTGCTGCATGCCAGGCAATTACTGATGCTATAACTGATGCTATGAGCAGTGCAGCTAACTTTACTAGTTCAGCTGGTTCATCAACTATGGCTTTAAGTGGTGGCGGAGGTTCAGGAAATTCTTCGGCAGGACCTAGAAACTCAACTGGTGGATTAACTGGAAGCTCAATTTTGGGAAATTATCAACCAAGTGGATCTTCAAATACTAATAAAAAAGTTCCTGGATTCCCTAACGTAATTTCTGGCTGGTTTGCAAGGCAATTAGAAGAAATAATTGTTAAACTTTCAGATCTGCCTGATCTTTATGTTTTATATCCAGATGTTAAGGGAATGGTTTCACAAACACCTCCTGAAGCAAACTTTAGAACATTCTCTGATGTTATTACTTATGTAAATAAGCTCCCTTTAGTTGATGTTGAGATGAAATCAATTCAAATGAAAGTGCCATCATTTTCATTATCTGAAATTCAAAAAATTCAAGCTCAATTAAATAAATGGCTGGCTTCACTTAAGCTAAGTCTTCAAAAGTTCAAACTTGAGCTACAAATACCTTGTGGCAAGGTAGAGCCAAGCCTTCAACAAAAATGTATTAAAGCTACTGTAAATGTTAGTGCTGCGTTTGAAGATTTGATTACTAAAGTTGATAAAAATCTACAGGCATTAGAAGAATATAAAAAATTACCTAGAAAAATTTTAGAATGGAAAAATGCACGAGCAAAATATATTTATCAGATAATTTGTTATTTAGATACAATTGTTACTTATGTTGGTGGATACTTCAAAAAGCAGGTTTCAAAAATTAATGGATGGATTAAAATGTCGACTCAGGTAAAGACACTGCTTAAAACATGGGGGAAAATTGCTGGTTTGATGAATCAATACATGAAAGGTTGCGATGGCTGTACAACTGAAAGATATTCATTGTTTGAAATGCTTGCAAAGATATTCACAGGGGCAATTCCTGAACTTCCAATAGTTCAATTCCCTAAATGGCCTGATTTTTACTTTGATTTCTCACAGCTACAACTTGGTTACAAAGTTATACTGCCAGATATTAAATTTAAAACAGAGCAGATAATTATGCCAAAACTTCCTGAAATACAGCTTCCTAGCATATCAGGCATGCCTTTGCCAACTGCTCCTGGTCTGCCTGTGCCTCCTGAATTTGAAGAATTTATAAATAAACTTTCACAAGATGGAATTTCAGTAGATATTAGCAAAGCCCCTGGATTCGAATCATTGCCACCGATACCAGAAATTCCTGAACTTCCTTTGCCTCCTAAACTACCGGAACTACCTGATCTACCACCTTTACCACTGCCTTCTTTGCCTGATCTCCCAGATCCTCCAAAGATTCCTGAAATTAGTGGAGGTATTGAAAGTGCACTAGACAGTATGAATGTTGTCATTAAAATTCTTTGTCTATTGAAAAAAGGAATTATGCCAATACCAATAACTAACTTAAAATCGCATATTGAAGCTGCTACAAGTAGATCAAATAGCGCTACTTTCCCTATCGACACAATGTTCAGCTTTCAATCACCAAAAGTGCAAATGCCAGGGGTTGGAAGAATTAAATTAACAACAAAATTAGATTTAAGAATTGAAACAGACCAAATATACGAATCCGTTAATGCAATCGTGCAAGAATGGAATTCTATACAAACAGATCTATCACAAGTTTCCGCAGCAATTGAGGAAGCAATCGGAGAAATTGAAGTTCCTGAAGTACCAGCGATTCCAGAAATACCCGAGGTTCCTGAGATACCAGAGGTTCCATCTCCTACTGCTTACTTAGATGACCCTGAGCCAATATGGTTAGTTGCTACACAAAATTATATAAATCCACATGAAACAAATAAATCTTTAGATGAAATTAAAGCTGCAATTCAACATGAACAATTACCAGAAGAAATAAATTCAAATTATTACTATAACTTAAGAAATCAATTAATCGCATTTACTGAACTTGATCAAAATTATATAAATTCAGCACAAACTACAGAATCATTTGATAGAATGCTTGCTTATAACTTAAATGCTCCGCAATTAGAAAATTTTGTGCAACCTAGAATGACAGCAAGTAAAGATCCGGTTGCCCATGCAAATAAGCCTGATGAACCACGGGAATCATTCCCTGATATCAAAAATCTAGGCCGGTTATTAGCTTTAAATACTGGGGCAATTTCAGAAAACGTAATTGACCCTGCGACTGTTAATGACCAAGCAGGAGGAAATGAAATTACCGGACTTTATGTCTACAATGCAACAGAAAATGTAAATGAGCGAATCTTAATGTATGAAGGAGAGCTCAGCAAACCAAGTAATATTATAATTACTGATATTGATGAAGATGAAGACGAGGACCTTTTCTATGCTTATGGTGGAAATGTTTATTTAAAAGAAAACTATTTAAATAATCCTGACAGTAAATATCGAAGATTCATTAACTCGAATCCAAGACTTGTTAGTTTAGATGGATTAATTCCGCCAAGTCCTTCTGTGAATGGATATGATGTTAGTTATGATTCAGGTACTCAGGGTGACTTTACCTGGGATGGAATAAGTCGAGGATTTATTGGAGGTTATGAAATTATTTTTAAAGAAAGTTTATCTGACTTTGATTCACAGGATTACACAAAATCTCAAAAAATTATTGTAATTGAGGAACCGCAAGTGAATATAACAGTTGGAAGAATCCGTGAAGATATTGAAATTACAAAAATCAATGGTAGCTTCACTGTAAATGGAGAAGTAAGCAGGCTTTATGGCTTTGGAGATACGATTGAAACAAGTAGTGAATCTGATACTCAAATAATTATTACTTTCTCAGATAGTAGTCAGATTGTACTGGGACCAGACACTGAACTTACGTTGCCTGACTATGTTCCTGGTAATTTTGAATCAACAACAATTGCAGGAAGTGCAATATTCAGAAGTAACTTCTTTACTAATCTATTCCTGCAGGAAGGTGCAGGCGTAGTAAATGAAGATGGATTTGTAAAACTAGAATATAAAAATGGTGACACAGTTGAAGTAGACAAAGAATCTTTCTTCTTTGGATCAACTGTAACTGACGGACTTGGATATGTTAATTCGTTAAATGGTTCTGGAACTTTAAAAGGTATGCCAAGGGATATACTGGACTCTGGATCTCCTAGGTATGGACTTAATTCTGGTCAATTTATTCATACGATGGAAGATTCAACTTTAGTTATTAAACCTAATGACGAAAGTAGACAAATTTTGAATATTAGTAAAAACAGGATTATTCCAATCTCTCAAAATTACGAAGATGATATTGGCTTAAAAATATCAAGTGGGCGGGTTGAAATCATTACACCTTCTGAAGATTTAAGTAATGAAGTTGCCTTGCAGCCTGGAATGCTTGTACAGTTCGAAGAATTTATTCAAATGGATTCAGGAAGCTCGGTTATTGAATTCTTTAATGGTGGCCAAACAAATTTGGGAAGTGAAGACACCTTAATGATTAAAAAGCTGACTGATGAAGAGAATCCTTATATAAATATTGATAGCGAAGAAGGCAATTTCTATAGTCAAATCTTTACGTTTAACCGTGAAGGTGAGCGGGGAAACCCTAGCCAGACTGAGCTTTATGCGCCTCAGGAATGTTCAGATAGCACTCAACCCTTTGCTGAAGCTGGTCCTTCTAAAAAGCAGGTTATTATAATGCAAAATCTAGAAATTGATGCAACTAAGTCTTTTGATACTGATGGTGAAATCGAAAGATATTATCTTGATAATAATTTAAAAGAAGACTCTGATGGTGATGGAGATAAAGAAAATGATGCAATAATAATTAATGAAAATCCGAAAGTTGGAAGGTTCTTGCTAGGGCCGTTTGATGAACTTGGTACATTTGAATTCGCTTTAAATGTTGAAGATGAATCGCGAAATGTTGGTAAGCAAATTATTGAAGTTGAAGTTATTATTCCTGATATTACTTTAGATGAGGCTTCTACTTCGCAAGATTTCATTACTGGTTCAATAGATCCTGAAGCTAAAGATATCCCAATTAAGATTATTAGAGATCGCGCTAGTGTTAATAAAAAAATTGGAGATGTTTTAACTGATGAAGATGGCGAGTTTAGACTTGAAGGATTAGATTATGATGACATTATCTGGCTTCGTAATGCTGATGGTGATCTGATTGCTGAAATTGATGACTTAACTGGTCGGATTGTTATTTTAGACAATCGATATTATATTGATGCGCTTGAAGCAAATCCTCCAAGCATGCCTACAAGAATGGTTGTTAAAGAAATTGCAACTGAAGAAATCATGATAACTGTTCTTTTAATTCCTGATCTAAATACTGATGTTACAATTCATGAAAATGATATTGAATATACAATTGAAAGTGTTGCTGACTTTGAAGGTGTACATATTAAAGATATTAATTTAGAAGATGAATTTAATTTCAATGGACTTCCTGCTTCGGATCCAAACTTTACTGGTGCAGCTGAAGTTATGTTTAATGATGGTAGAATTTCGATAATTGATTCAGGTGGAAATATATATTTCTTTAATGAAAATCTTGACCTTCGTGTTAAGGAATATGTAGAACCAACTGAGCCAATTATATTTGAAATGCTATATGGATCTGCAGTGATTGCTGAAATTCATGTTGCAATTAATAATGGGAAAACTGCTGAGATTGGTTCTCGTACTGATTTTGGGCTTCCAAGTGAAATTGCAGCATTTTCTGATCAGGATAACGATGGAATGCCTGATTGGTGGGAATATAAATATGGATTCGACGCGCAAAATCCTGGAGATGCATTACTCGATTCAGACGGTGATGGATTATCAAACTTGGAAGAATATAGGCTTGGAACTAATCCTTTAAATCCCGATAGTGATGGAGATGGTTTCTCGGATTCAGAAGAAGTTGCTTTTGGTAAAGATCCAAATGCGGTAGCGCACTCGCCTTTTGATGATGTGCCTTTAACTCATCCATACTATGATTCAATTGTGAATCTATCTCAAAGAAATATTTTACGCGGTGACTTTATTGATGGATTCTACAAATTCAGACCAGATGCTGAGATAGCCAGAAAAGACTTTACTGATATTATTTTGAAGATGCTTTGTATTATCCCAAGGTCTGAGGCGTACGAACCTCCGCCATTATTTGCTGATATGCCGTTTGATGAAGATAATTATTATTATCCGATTATCAAAGAAGCAACTTGGCAGGGATTTGTAACTGGTTATGTTGGTGAAATAGATGAAACAGGATTATCTCCATTTAAACCAGAAGAGACAATTACAAGAGCAGAAGCAGCTAAAATTATATTAGAAGCATTAGAAAAATTAAAAATTGTAAATTTAAAAAATATTGAACAATCTGAACTTTGGTATGAACCATACATAGATTTATCTCAGGACTTATCCCCTATTCTTTTAGAAGAAAGTCAGGTTAAAGAAACATATATATTGACTGAAGCTGAAGCTTTAAAGCCGAATGCATTAGTAACCCGGGCAGAGTTTGCTGCAATTGCTGATCGTGTACTGCAGGCATTTGATTGTTTTGATTTAGATTCGGATGGTGATGGAATGCCTGATTGGTGGGAACTAGCAAATGGTTTAGATCCTTTTGATGCATCAGATGGCACTCGTGATCCTGATGGAGAAGGTTTGATTAATGTTGATGAATATAGATATGGAACTGATCCTTTTGATCCTGATACGGATGATGGAGGGACTCATGATAAAGATGAAGTTGATCATGGAACAAATCCAGTTAATTTCCCAGAAGACGATCCGTTTGATGATGATCATGATGGATTAACAACTGCGGATGAAATCAATATATATGGTACTGATCCTTATGATCCTGACACTGATGATGGAGGTGTGATTGATGGACAGGAAGTTAATCGTGGAACAGATCCATTAGATCCTTCTGACGACTTATTGGCAGTAGACAAAGATCCGAGATCAGAGCTTGAAGAAGGCGTATATATTGTCGAAGTAGACTGTAACTCATGTCCATGTCTATCTGCAATTGACCACAAAGCTGATTTAATTGAAGGAGACAAGTTCTTTGGAGTTATATCAACAGAAGATTTGTCTACTATTTTCGCAAAAAGTAATGAATTAATCTTTAAAGGTTTATGAAAAAAATATTAATCACATTATTGATTCTAATAAGCGTAATTGCAAGTTACGCACCTGCAACATATGCGCAGGATGAACCAACAGACACAAATTGTGTTACTGAGATGAAACCATTCATGGAAACAAAGAGCACTGAACTTCGAACTTACTTTAAGGAGCACTTTCAAAGTAAAAAGACTAATTCATCGCTATTAGATTTAGCTTTGAAGAGATTTGATAAATACAAAAAAGAATTAACAGATAAAATGATGGAATTATCGCCACAGGCGGGACTAAGCCTGTATAGCGAATCAATTGAAAACTTAAAATGTGCGAAAAAAATGAATGAAGAAATTACAATAATGGAAAAATTATTAAGAAGTTATTTTGAGCAGACAGCACAGGTTAAAAAAACTTCAGCATTAATGAATAAATTAAAAGAAATTAATAAAAAAATGGATGCCATGATGAAAGCAGTAATGCAGATGTATGGCAAATATATGGCATTGAAAGGACGCATCCCTTGTTTAATTAAAGAATGTTTATGAAACACAAACACACATTAAAATTAAGATTTGTCGCAGCACTATCTATTATGGTGTTCCTTTCAGGTGTTTGGATGAGCGGAACAATGGCTGCAACTTCAAATCCATACGAAAAAGAAGGATTAAAATACGAAGAGGTTAAAGAGCTTTACCATAAAAGAGTAAACGACTTATTTAACAGTAAATTAAAATTATTAAAACAAGGTGAAAAAGGTTCAGGCACAGCAGAAATCCCTAAAGGAGATAATTGTAGCGAAAATAACTACAGTACTTTCTGCCTAGCTCTCGCCTCTGCAAAAGAATATGAAAATTATGTAGTAGGATTAGAAAAACAAAAATTAATTGTTGATATTCCAGATAATGATTTAAGTATTGAAAAAATAAGTGTAGGTGTGATTAGCAAACGTGGAGAAATTGACAATGAAATTAAAAGATCAAAGAAAACTCTTGATGTGGCTTTGGCTACTTACAACGAACTTTCAGGTGTTTATAGACAACATCTGGAATATGAAACTCTTATTAAAAACCTAACTAAATACAATAAAAAAGTCACTGAATTTAGAAAAGAAGTTGAAAAACTTCCTTCTAAGTTTGTTGATGCTACAACTACTCAATGTACATAACATGAAAAAATTACTAACTACATTACTGGTTTTGACTGGAATGTTCATAGCAGGAACTATGATTGGTACTGCTACGGCTGCTTCAAGCACGGACACTCTTGAAAAAGATATGTATATGAGAATTTATGAAGAAGTTACTAAAAAACCTGCTGAAGAGGCAGCAAAAGCTTCTGCATCAAAGTTTGGAATGTCTGAAGATAACATGAAAAAAGTTGTGAATGAAGGTGAAGTTTCTTCTCTAATTGATAAAAAGGATAAAAATCAAACTCAAGCTGAATTAGTTAATAAATACAGTAAAGTCTTCGCTGATTATCAAAGTTCATTAGATACTGAGAATATGCGAAGCGATCTTATGAAAAAGGCTAATCCAAGTGAAATTTACACTGATGGCGATACATCTAATTCAGAGTTTGATATTTTATATGATTTAACTGTAATCGAAGTAATACTATTTAATGAAGCTTCTGTAAGTGAATTTGGTGGACAATTTGCCCTACCTGACTTTGACTTTACTGATCCGAACGAAAAAGCCTTAATAGATGAATTATTTGGACGGGAAGTTGAAGAAGAAAAAGTTGGTGCAACTGAATCTACTGAAACAAAAGACTTCTCATCAATTGAATGTCTAGATGATGACTCAAACCTTGAAGATGCATTAAATGCGTTTGATTCAGAACAAGGCGCAGGCACAGGCGAAGATGGTGATGGTCAGGGCACAGGAGAAGATGAAGGTGTTGTTTATGATGAAGATGGATTCCCGCAAGCAGAACCCGATCCATGGCCAACAAACTTCTTATGTCCAGATGGAGCTTTCTTCTGTATTGAAATCAGCTTTAGCGACGAAACTACTAAAATCTATTCTAAAAAAGACAACTGTGTAGCTTGTCATATCCAAAATATAAACAAAACCATGGATAGCATGCTAAATAAATCTCTTACTGCAAACAAAATGCCAGGTAATTTAATGGAAGCACCTAAATGTAAAAGCTCGTTCTCAAATGTAGGGGCTAATATGAACATCATTACTATTGCGGTTCCTCCTCCAAAACAAGCTAAACAAGATCTATATTTGAAATTGAATGTTGAAAAAGAATGGCTGAAATTTAAACAACAAGCTGATCCTAATTATTTTGATACAGGAGCCAATCCACAGCCAACACAGACTTCGGTTGAAGATAGGGCAAGTAGAAAGGGATTAGCCAATTCAGGGCCTAATGCAACATTTGAAGAAGTTGTTAAAAGAACTACTGAAATTTCAAATGGGGTGATTAATAGAGAAAATGAGAATCGTGCAAGTAAGCCTCGTGAATTAAAAACCGAAGTTCAAAATAAAGAATTCCAGAATGTTATTGAAGAAATGTCTGCATTTAAACTGTACTTTAGTTCAATCAAAGAGCTATTTGAAAAAATGAAGGAACCTTGTACGGAATTATCCAATAAATCTTACTGTTCTTAATATATGTATAAAAAACTATTAAAAATCGGATTAACTATAATAATTGCTTTAAGTTTGGGCAGTAGTGCGGCTTATGCTCAAAATCTGCCTGATGTTCCTGATCCAAACAATCTCAAAGTAGATGAACAGTGTTTTGATCAATGGGAGAGCTTTGTTTCATCGGTTATTTCTTATGATAGTTTCACTGAATTCTGGAAGGATATCTTTGTTAGATATAATAAGAATTTGTGTCATTACATGGATATTTCAAGTATTCTCGATCAAATTGATGCTACCCGGCAACAAATTAAAAAGAATTTTTTGACTTGTAATGCACCAGCAGCAACACTTTTAACCAATCAATATTTCGAACTTGAAGCTGAACTCTTCTTTTTAAGAAACTTCATTGATATTCCAAATAGTGAAGTACAAGAGCTTCCCGAGGAGAAAGTGCAAGAACTACTAAGGCAAAACTTTGTTTTAAATAAAAGATATTTTACTGATGAAAAAGTTAAAGAACTTTATGATAAATTTAAGAAAAAATATAAGGGTAAAGTGGCTAGCACATATAAGAAATGTGAAGATCCTGATATTGGAGCATTAAAGAAAAAATGGAATTCATTTAAAGAAAACATTAAGTCTTTAGGCCAGGACACAGGTAAAACAATTAAAGCTGAGTGGGGCAAAGCAATAAACAATCCAGCAAAAGGTATGCAGGGATTCATAAAGGGTGTGGAAAGCTTTAGGTTAAATAGCATTCCAGCGCTTAAGACCCCTGATAAAATAGTTGCAGCGATGACTAAAGAGTTAAATAAATCTGGTGGAGTTCCGCCATCTCTTGATGAAGCGCAGGCTTCAATTGATATAACTTATGCTCAATTTACAAAAACCGTGAATACAACTGCAGTTAAAGCTGAGTATGAGTCTCTTTATAAACAAGGGGGTGATTCTTTGGCTGAAAGCTATGTAAATAAAATCAAAGAAATTAATGAAGTAGTTATACAAACCTACGATCCTTTAATAAAACTGAAAGAGTGTACTAAGAAAACAGGCGAACGACAGTGTCAGTAACGTAGATATAGTTTCCTTAACTATATTAAAGCTTTAGCCGGCTTTGCAAAAATCTCCCAGGGTAATGCTTCGGGAGTTTTTTGCTAAGGCTTTTCTAGGGCTTGTATTTTAAAAGAGGTCGTATTAACGGTTAACAAGTGCAAGGATAGTTCCTTTTACTTTGCTTTTAAACAGATCATCACGTTCTGGCGTGTTTAATTTCTGATTTATTTCTGCAATGTCAGATTTACAGTATGGGCAAACGTCTTTAAGACTTGATATTGCCTTACCGCAACTTATGCAATTGAAGATCATCTTTGATTGTGCTACTCAAGAATATAATGGTCGCTTTTGTCATTTGGCAGCATGTTTTCATCGATTTCAACTTCTTCTTTTTTAGAAGGTTCTGGTGTTTCAGGATTTTGATTCGGTTCTTTAGAAGCCATGGATCTGTCTTCAAGAAATGTTTCAACATCACTTTCACGAATTCGCCACACCCTTCCTAGCTTAAATGCTTTAAGCTTTTTGCCCTTAATGTATTTAAGGACAGTGAAAGGATGCACTTGAAGTAAATCTGCAACTTGTTCTGTTGTGAGTAGTTTTTCCGGAAACACTTTAATTTTGTTTAATCTTACTTAAATTTTATCATTTCTACACAACTTTGGCAAGCTTCAGAGAACTTTATACAATCTGCCTAAATTTCAAACAGCGTTATTATATATATCACAACTTTAATCATATTTCAACAATTTTGACAAGTTTAATTTAATTCTACACAATTTGATTAAACTTTACACAATCTTATGCAATCTGAGCCCATTTAACGCGATTTGAGCAAAACTGGACATTTTCACGTTAAAATGGCCACTAAGGAGTTGTTCGGCTGTTAAAAAGGATGGAAATGCGTACGTTGACATTATGGATTGTCTAGGAATTTTAAAAAAGCCCTTAAAAATAAATCTAAGGACTTCGTTGTTGACAGTTGGTTTGTCGAGACTATTCACGATAATTACAATCTTGATTAGAACAATCACCACAGTTCTTTATTGCTAATCGATTAATTCTTGATGCAATACCTTTTACTAATCCAGTTGCAACTGGACGTATAGGTTCAGAACTATAATCCATAACCACTCTGCGCAATTCAGTTTGAGCATCAGCAGATTCTGCATCAGTCAAACATATAACCTGCTCAGGTAAAGCCTTTAATGCAATTTCTTTAACCGATGGAAATATTGTTTCATCTTCATTGATCACTTGTTGAACAGGATG
Organism: Patescibacteria group bacterium; assembly: GCA_042568205.1. Classification (GTDB taxonomy): domain Bacteria; phylum Patescibacteriota; class Gracilibacteria; order UBA1369; family PNNO01; genus JAUVDZ01. Next base: position 47,341 of record JBHPJE010000001.1, on the reverse strand, counting down.
ACGTAATTCTAATCCATTCATAATTAATAAAGTTAAGTATACAGTTGGTTTGTATAAATTATTACTCAAATGATTCAAAATATTCACACGCTTCAGTAGAGCAGTGTTGACAAGTTTTTGCTGCTAATCTTCTAGCATTTGCGATTATTTGTAAAACCGGTTGATCAATTGTATATAGTTCCTCTTTTCCCATTGCCAATTTAACTTTAGTAACAAGGTGATCTAAAGCACGAACTATTACTTCAGATTGAGATTCACTTATACAGAAAAGATCATTTGGCATAGCTTTCTCTGCAGACGTGTACACACTTCTTATAATTGTTGCTATTGCAATTGCCGTCAGAGGGCTATTATTCTCTTCAAGCTTATCGTGGGCTTTTTCTTCTAAAACTCTTAGCCATTCAGCCATTGGTTTGTATTGCTCATTTGCACTACAATGTAGATCTTGATCTATAGATTTCATAAAATTATAATTAAAATAAACAAAGGATGTCATTATGACACCCTTTGTTTATTTTGTCAAGCCTTCTTCTTTTCCCCTAGTCCATTTTCTCTTATTACTTCTTGTAATTCTTGTTGAGCCGCTGCTTCACCTTCATTGGCTAAAACTAGTCTTATTTTAATAGCTTGATTAAGCCTAATATCCAACTGTTCAAGCAATTTATTAGTAATCCTCTTTATACTACTAGCAGACAATTGAACTTCTTCATCTTCATAACTTGACTGTTCCATAATAGATATGGTTAAAAAACCCAGGGTATCTATAAGCAATATTTAACTATTTACTTACAAATACTTTGCCAACCACTGCCCTGTAACGGATTTTTTCTGTTTTGCAACCTGCTCTGGAGTTCCTTCGGCAATTACTAATCCGCCTTCATCTCCTCCTTTTGGACCTAAATCGATTACATAATCTACTGACTTGATTACATCAAGGTTATGTTCGATCGTAAGGACTGTGTTTCCCTTGTCTGCAAGCCGCTGTAGTACTTCGAGCAACTTTCGTACATCATCGAAATGTAAGCCGGTTGTTGGCTCATCAAGGACGTAGAATGTCTTACCAGTTGAACGTTTACAAAGCTCAGAAGATAATTTGATACGTTGAGCTTCACCACCCGAAAGTGTCGTTGCTGGCTGTCCTAAATGGATATACCCAAGTCCAACTTCGCTTAAAGTTTTTAACTTGGTTTTAATTGAAGGAATTTGTTTAAAGAACTCAAATGCCTCATTTACTGTCATTTCCAGCACATCTGAGATTGATTTGCTTCTATATTTAACTTCCAACGCTTCATTATTGTATCTTTTACCCTTACAAACATCACAAGTTACATAAATATCAGCCAAAAAGTGCATTTCTATCTTTTTCATTCCATCTCCTCTACAAGCTTCACATCTACCACCTTTTACGTTAAAACTGAATCGCCCTGCCTTATAACCACGCATTCTTGATTCAGGAGTTTGCGCAAACAAATCACGAATATCAGTAAATACCCCTGTATAAGTTGCAGGATTTGAACGAGGAGTTCGTCCAATTGGAGATTGATCAATATTGATAATTTTATCTACTTCTTTCACATTTTCAACCTCATCATGTTCGCCTGGTAAGGCTTTTGCACCATTTAAGTCCATTGCAAGCTTCTTCACTAAAATCTCATTAATAAGCGTAGATTTACCTGATCCGGAAACGCCCGTTACGCCTATAAACATGCCTAATGGGATATCTACATCCAGATTTTTTAAATTATGCTGACGTGCGTTCTTAATAACTAATTTCTTGCCATTGCCTTTTCTTCGCTCTTTTGGAAGCGCAATCTCCTTTTCTCCAGATAAATATTGCCCAGTAACAGAATTTGGGTTCTTCATAATTTCTTCAGGTGTTCCCTGAGCAATAACTCGCCCACCTTCTTTACCAGCACCAGGACCAATATCTAAAATATAATCAGCCTGAAGCATTGTATCGATGTCGTGTTCAACCACAATTACTGTATTTCCAAGATCTCTAAGATGAACAAGGGTTTTAATTAGCTTTTCGTTGTCATTTTGATGAAGTCCGATAGATGGCTCATCTAAGACATAAAGCACGCCTGTAAGACGAGATCCTATTTGAGTCGCAAGCCTAATTCGCTGAGCTTCCCCTCCTGAAAGTGTATTTGCTGAACGATCCAGAGTTAAATAACTGAGTCCAACGTTTTCTAAAAAGTTAAGTCTATTCTTAATTTCTTTAATAATCTGCGTTGCAATTTCTTCCTGCATTTTTGTAAATTTGATGTTTTGAAAGAAATCAATTGCATCTTTTACAGACATTTTCGTTAAATCTATAATTGATTTTTCATCTACCAATACTGACAAAGCCTCAGGTCTAAGCCGCATACCTTTACATGTAGGACATTTTAGAATCCTCATAAATTGCTCGATCTTTTTTCTAATATAATCTGAATCAGTTTCACGATATCTTCTTTCAAGGTTTGGAATCACCCCTTCAAAAGTTGTTGAATATTCTCCAGAGAAAGCGCCATCCTCTTTTCTATCAACCTGAACTCTATATTTTCGATCGCCAGTTCCATATAAAACCATTTCCATTGTTTCTTCACTTAAATCCTGAATCGGAGTATCCATATCAAATTCATAAGCCTTTGCAACAGCATCTAAAATCCGGTTATACCAGGTTAAGTGCGATGTTGTAGCTGACCAAGGGATAATTCCACCTTCAGCAAGTGTGAGTTTTTTGTTAGGCATTATTAATTCAGGATCTATTTCAAGCTTAGTTCCAAGCCCATGACAAGTCTGACAAGCCCCATGTGGACTATTGAAACTAAATGTTCGCGGTGAAATTTCAGGAATATTAATATTACACTTTGGACAGGCAAAAAGTTCACTATAAGTATCCATTTTCCCAGAATCGTGCTCCATAACCATCATAATCCCATTTCCATTCTTAATTGCAACCTCAATAGAATCAGCTAAACGAGTACGATCCGGATTTGGAACTTCAATTTTTTCCCCTGAAGAAAGCTTTTTATATTCTTGCTTAAAATTCTTTACAACTAAACGATCAACCACTATCTCAATACTATGCTTTTTATTCTCATCAAGATCAGGAATATTCAAAACACTCATCACCTCCCCATCAACACGCACTCTAACAAATCCATCTTTCTTAATTTGATCAAAAACCTTTTGATGACGCCCTTTTTTATCTCTGATAACAGGTGCAAGTAGTAGAATCTTCTGTCCTGCAGGCATTTCAGAGATTGTCTCGACAATTTGAGATGTCGACTGTCTATCAATTATATCGCCACACTCAGGGCAATGTGGCGTTCCAACCTTTGCAAATAAAAGTCTTAAAAAATCAAAAATTTCAGTAACTGTCCCCACTGTTGAACGTGGATTTCTTGGCGCAGTCTTCTGATCAATAGAAATCGCAGGAGAAAGCCCTTCAATCGAATCCACGTCAGGTTTTTCCATTAATTGAAGGAATTGCCTAGCATAGGTAGATAAGCTTTCAACATATCTTCTTTGACCTTCTGCATAAATAGTATCAAAAGCCAAAGATGACTTGCCTGAGCCACTTAATCCAGTTACTACAACTAGCTTATCGCGAGGTATTTCAACATCTATATTCTTTAGATTATGGATCTTCGCCCCTTTTACAATAATTTTATCCGCTCCCATAATATTTAAAAGTTGTTTATACAAAAATTTAGCGCAGTAGTCAAATTATCATAAAATCCTTTGTAAATCAAGTTAATTTAACTTAAACTAAGTTAACGATGAGTAAATTAATAATTGCACATAGAGGCGGAAAGGAATTTGCTCCAGAAAACTCTCTGGAAGCTATCCAAAAGGCTATTGAGATAGGAGTCCCAATGTTCGAATTTGACTTAAGAAAAACAAAAGATGGGAAATTGGTGGCTTTTCATGATCCTAATTTAAAAGGAAATGAAGTTCAGAAATTAACTTACGAAGAACTAAGCAAGCAGGCTGAGCATGAAATCCCTTTATTAAAGGATGTATTAGAGCTCGCAAGGGGCAGAATTCAAGTAGATTTAGAGATAAAAGAACATGGATATGTTGAAGAAGCAGTGAATATGGTTAAAAAATACCTAAAACATGATGAAATCTTTTATACTTCTTTTAAGAAAACAGTTCTACGCGAAATAAAATGCCTGGATCCTAAGCTAAAAACCGGATTTATAGTTGGTAGCCGTAATAGACTCCAGCAATTTTCAGATTTATTTTCTTTATTTAAAGTTAAATACCTGAAAGCCGATGCATTGGTAATGAATCACAAATATCTAAAAACCAAAATCCATTATTTAGCTTATTTGCTTAAGATCCCAGTTTGGATATGGACAGTAAATGACGAAAACCTTATTAAAAAATACATCAAAGATAAAAGAATATCTGCAATTATTACAGACAAACCTCAAAAAGCTTTAGAGGTACTTGCGGCCACTAGTTCGCTCAGGGAGTAAGCGCTTAAGATTAACAAGATTCTCTTTTCTTTCAATAAGATTATCCAGGATTAAATATCCAACAAATAAGAATGGAACTATTATAATCAGCCATTCCATTTCAAGGAATACATTAAATGCAGCATGTAACAAAGTAGCTGCTATAAGCCCTTCAAGGATCTTTTCTTCGTGAAATAATGTAACTTTTTTAAAGTGCGAAACTTTATGAAGAAAATTCAATACAGGATGCCGTTCTTTACGCATTTTCTTTTTAAGAATAGGATCAGCAAAGTGTGCGACTCCATAAAAATATCCAAATACACCTGAGAACATCACATGTGCAAAGGTTGAGAATAGCGATCTAAATACAAAAGGGAATAAGAAATTCTCAAATCCTCGCGATTCAAGTATGTTTTGGAAATAAAGGATATTTTCTACAAATGCAAATCCCAAACCTGCAATAATCGCAAATGAAATTGCATCATCAACTGACATGATTCTATTTCTATCTAAAATTTTAACTGAATAAATCTTTGATATTTCTTCAATAACACCTACAAGTAAAAACGTGATTAATACTGGAATTGGTATTAAAAGTAACGAGTTTATCCCAAATAAATCAAAGTTCGTGTTTCTAATCCAATCAAAAGCATTGATCCAAGGGAACCATTGCCAAGCGTATTTATATAATAAAAGAGGCGCAACAGAAATTGCACCTCCAATGAAAGTAATTATGACTAATTTTCGTTTCTCAGGATGCTTATGGAGAAAATGAAGACCCCATGCAACAATTGGCACAAATGCAAGTATCACAGATATGACAATAATTCCTATTTTCGATATTTCTAGAGCGCTTTCCATATTTATTTGTGTTTTACACTACTGTCTGAATTATACCATAAATAAGCGATGAAGCCAATAGTAAAGGGCAAGTACAAGAAGGGTTCAAGCTCAGTTAACACAATTTCACATGGTGCCATCAGAGATTTCATGCACTTTTGAGCCTTCTGGAACCACAAAATCGTGATGCGTAGTGGTGATAAACGATTGATAGTTTTTTATTGCATCAAGCAGGAATTTCTGGCGATTTATATCCAATTCAGAGAATACATCATCCAATAGAAGTATGGGTTTTCTACCTGTTTGAGCCTCAATAAATTCGATTTCACTTAGCTTTAAGGCAATAATAAGGGTTCGCATCTCTCCTCTTGAAGCAAAATCAAATACATTGTGATTATTAAAGTAAATCTCAAGATCATCACGGTGAATCCCCTTTCGAGTACGTTGATAAGCAATGTCTGACTCTCGATTTTCGTGTAAAGCATCAAGATAATCCTCTTTTTCAGTTAATGGATCTTTAAATGAGCAGGTGTAACTTAATTTTACGTTTTCTTCTGAATTAGCGATTTTATTATAATTATCTGCACATGGTTTATTAAAAAACTGCACTAATTCAAGCCGTTTTTGATAAATATATGATCCATATTCAGCTAATTTCTCATCCCAAACATTAAGTTCATCCTTAGTTGCCTTGCTTTCAGTTATTAAAAAGAGGGTCTTATTCCTATGTTTTAAAAGTCGATTATACTGAACAAGGGCATCGAAATAAATTGGATCTGTCTGCGACAAAATCGTGTTTAAATACTGACGTCTTAGGCTTGGAGAAAGGTAAAGTATATTTAAATCTTCAGGATGAAAAAGAACAATATTAAGCTGTCCAATAAAATCCTTGACCTGTACATTGACTCCATTTTTCTTAAGATTCTTCTGCTTTTTTGGCTTAACACTAACAAAAAACTCAAGCTCAGTATCATCAAACTGGCCAACAATACGAGCATATTCCTCATCCCACATAATCAACGAATCATGCTTAGGTATGCGAAACGACTTCGCTAAAGACAAAACAGTAATTGCTTCAAGAAAATTAGTCTTTCCCTGAGCATTATCTCCTATAAAAAGATTGAGATTATTGGCTGGATCAAGCTTTATATCAAGCTTTTTATAATTCCTGAAATTCTCTAATTTAATTGATTTGAGCTGCATAGCGTGAGTATACCTCAGATCGGTTTTAGTGGGTAGATCAGGTATAGTGGGGTAAACAGTTATGGTGGGGTTAAGTGGGGCAATATTTTGACTTTTTGCCACAAGTTAGCTATTTTTGTTAGGTAAAATTAATTAAAAATTATGTCAAAAAAGACTTCTGCACCTGTAGATTTGGAAAAAATGAGACATTCATGCGCACATGTGCTTGCACAAGCTGTTCTTGATATGTTTCCTGAGGCTAAACTTGGTTTTGGTCCAGCTATTGAAAATGGATTTTATTATGATTTTGAACTGCCTCGAACCTTAATTCCAGAAGATTTACCGCTTTTAGAAAAGAAAATGAAACATATTATTAAGCAGAATCAGAAATTTGAGCATAAAGAATTGCCTCTTGATGAAGCTAAAGAATATTTAAAGAAGATCGGTCAGGATTATAAAATTGAAGCATCTGATGATTTGGCTGCAAAAGGCATTAAAACAATTCAATTTTTTGAAAACATTGATCAAAAAGGAGAAGGTAAATTTGTTGATATGTGTGAAGGTCCGCATATAGAAGGGACTCAGAAAATCAAAGCATTCAAACTTACAACAATTGCTGGAGCTTATTGGAAAGGATCTGAAGAAAATCCAATGCTTCAAAGAATTTATGGTGTTTGTTTTGAGAATAAAGAAGAACTCGATGCATACTTAAAACAAGTTGAAGAAGCAAAAAAACGAGATCATAGAAAGCTTGGGAAAGAACTAGAACTCTTCGCATTTGATGAAGAAATTGGAGCTGGATTACCATTATGGCTTCCAAATGGAACAATTATTGCTGATGCTCTTGAGGATTTAGCTAAAGAAAAAGAAGATGAGCAAGGATATAAAAGGGTAAGATCTCCGCATATTGCTAAAGATACTTTATATCACCGATCAGGACACCTGCCATATTATGAAGACTCAATGTTTCCTTCAATGGATTTAGATAATGAAAAATACTATTTGAAAGCGATGAATTGTCCTCATCATCATAAAATCTATGCAGCAACTCCAAAATCATATAAAGACTTGCCTTTACGATTAGCTGAATATGGGCATTGTTACAGATATGAGGATTCTGGAGCGCTATTTGGATTAATGCGTGTACGATCAATGGCAATGAATGATGCGCATATTTACTGTACTGAAGAACAGTTTGAAGAAGAATTCGCTAAAGTTATTGAACTTTATTTAATGTATTTTGAAATATTTGGAATTGAAAAATATGAAATGCGACTTTCAAAGCATTCTAAAGAAGGACTTGGAAAAAAATATGTTGATAATGAAGAATTGTGGATTAAAACAGAAGATTTAGTAAGAAAGGTCCTTAAAAAATTAAAAGTTCCATTTGAAGAAGCTGAAGATGAAGCGGCTTTTTACGGTCCTAAAATCGATGTTCAGGTTTGGAGTGTGATAGGACGTGAATTCACACTTGCAACTAATCAATTAGATTTTGCTGTGCCAATGCGGTTTGATTTAACTTATGTTGATAAGGATGGAAAAGATAAAACTCCAATTTGTATTCACAGGGCACCTTTATCAACTCATGAACGAATGATTGGATTCCTTATTGAGCATTATGCTGGAGCATTCCCTGCTTGGCTTGCGCCTCGTCAGGTTGCGTTCTTACCGGTTGCAGAACCACATGAGGAATATGCCAAGGAAATGTTGGGTGAGTTCTTAAAAGCTGGCATACGAGCTGAAATCATGCCTGCAGATGATACTCTTGGTAAAAGAATCCGCGAAGCTGAAATGAAAAAAATCCCATACATGTGCGTGATCGGAGATAAGGAAGTTGAAAGTAAAAGCCTTGGTGTGCGGGATTACAAAACTAAAGAGCAGAACTCACATAAAGCTAATAAGTTTTTAAAAGATTTATTGAAAGAGATCAAAGAAAGAGCTTAAGCTAATAATCTTTCCAAGCCATTGTCACCTTGCTCAACAAGTTGCTCAATTTGACCTGCTTCTTCATGTTTTTGAATATATTCAAGCATTGCATTACAAATAGTTGAAATTCTTTGTCCTAGGACTTTTTGTTCTTTTGTTAAATCCTGAATTGATAATAGTATTAACTCAATATGTCGAGCTACATGAACATAACAATCATGTTCATCTTGTTTTATTATTGTGGATTTTTCAATTTTAGAATTATAGTAAACCGCAACTTTCCCAATTGATCTATTGATATAGTCTTTCATCCTATTTACTGCAACTCCATCGTGTTCTTCAAGGACATCTGTTAATATTGCAAAACGCTCTAGAATAAATGTTTTATGCTTTTTATGCCAATATTTTTCTAAAGCTTTTAGGGCTTTTTTAAACTTCTGACCATAAACTTTTGAACTTTCATCAATTTTATCTTTCAATAATTTGAAAGTTTCAGGATCATCAGTTGATAATATTTTGATGAACTTAATGCCTAATCTTTCAACATCAGACAGTTCATAAGTTCCACCTGAAGTTTCTTCAATTAATTCAGGTTCTTTAATAAATAAATCCGCTAAATGAGAGACATAATCAAAGAATTCAATTTTTGTACCTAATGCTCTTCGAACTGCAGCGAGTTTCTTTTCATTATATTTTTTATCGTCATCTTTTCTTTCTTGTGGTGTTAATTCTGCTGGAAATTGCAATTCAAGCGGATAAGCTTCAGGACAAGGATTAATATTCCCATCTTCATCATAATCACAGGAAGTAATAAGTGTAACCTGAAGAGCTCTATGAATATCACCACTATTTCTATTAATTCCACCTTTAATATAAGAGTTCCTTAAACGGCTTGCATCAAAACTTGTACCAAACATTGCTAAAGTTTCAGCCACTTTTCTTACAACATAATGCTTAATTTCAGTTGGATTTCCCGTTTCTAAAACTCCTTCAGGAAAAACAACATCAATTCTAGTCCTAACTGTATCCTTAATTTTTGTAGGATCCGGCTCAGTTGAATCTTCAAGATATTTAGTTAAAAGCTTCAAACAAGTGCTAACCTTAGTTTTTAGATCAGCCGGTACATATTTACCGATTTGCTCCTTTAAAAACCTTTTTCTTTCAAAATCAATTGTTCCAAGGATATGGCTAACTGAATAAATAACCATTAATTTAATGTAAGCCATATGCTTTTTTTCCCAACTTTCTTTTGTAACACCTTCTTCGGATTTCCAAATAGCCTGAAGCTCAGAAATTGATGCATCTTTTAGATCTGTCTTTAATAATTTTGGAAGACCTCCTGGGAAAATCTTTCTCATTACTTCATCAAAAACACCATCTTCTTTAATACTTTTCATTAGTTCCTCTTCTGCTTTAGCTTCTAATTCTTCATCATCCCCGTTATGAAGCTCTTCATGTCTTAAAGACATTTTCCAAAAATATAAAACATCAGTTTTATCCAAAACTTCAGTTCTCTGAAGGATATTTGATAAATATTGAGGAATTCCATCTCCCCAAAGAGCTTTAAATACCTCTAAATACTTTTGTGTATGCGAAAGTTTGTCCCTACTTGTATCTTCATCAATAATTCCTAAAAGTTCTAATGACTCATGGATTCTATGAAAAAGCATTTTATCAGAAGGTGGAATTTTGCTAAGTTCCTGATAAATTTCGCTAGCAATATGGTCGTATTCACCATTATGGATTTGCTCAGTATCAACTTTGTATTCACCGGGAAGGCTTAGTAAATAACTTCTAAATTTTTTCTTAAAATTCTCGTACTTGGCTAGTTTCTCAGCATTTTTCGCCTCAGCAACTTGTACGGATCTTTCCCAAATAGCACTAGCTGTACGTATCAATGCCTCCTGCTCTTCAGCAGGTAAGCTTTTCAATACGACCTCATCTTTCAGTGCTAGATTTCTAATTTGGGTAGAAGCCATTTCTATTAGTTATTAACGAAAAATATCCTTATACATTACTTAAATTAATGCAGAAGATAATTATAATACATTTCCAGAGAAAGTCAACCCCTAGTACTCACTATCCACAATCCCTTTACGGTCAGCTTCGAATAGAGTCATGTCCATTTTATTTCTGATTCTCTCTTGAGGGCTTAGTTCGCCGACTTTATCAAATTTAAAGGTATGTTTTTCTATTATTTTTTGGAATTTTTTACCACCATCTGACATAACCATTCTTTCAAATTCAGGACCCCAGTTTTGTACAGATGCCTCGATTTTCTCCTGTTGCTGTTTCATCTTCTTATCTCCTTTTACAGATGGCAACCGCTCAAAAGGTGTTTTTGACAGACTTTCGTCTCCTTGTTTTCCATAAGCCCTAATAACTTCTTGTATTAATCCCTGCATTTCGTCTCGGTAATCCTGAATTGCATGCTCGCCATCCCATACACAACCAGTACTAAAGTCATTTGAGCTAAATCGCTGCAAACGAGATTCTTCAGATCTTCTATATCTATTATCAAGAATTGCATCATATCGAACATAAGACCTGAAAGAAGCAACCATTTTTGCTAAAAATTGGTTACTAAAACCAACTTCTCCTTTATTTTCAAATTCTTTTTCTTCATCAACTTTATCTTGTAAATATTTTAATCTTAATCCGAATCCTAAATATCCATTTTTATACCCTTGAACTGTAAATTTTTTGGTTTCACCTCCGGATGCAGCACAAGCAGTTTCAATTTCTGTTTCTTTTAATGCAGGGATGAAGAATGGTGAATCATCGTGATCCATATTTTGCGCAGATCTAATACCTTTTTCAAGTCTGATTTGGAATGCATCTGAAGTACAAACCTCTTTCCATAAGAAATCCCATGATTCTGTTGGAGGCACTTTTGGCACTATTCCACCATTTGATCTAATTTGATCAACCCATGGTTTTGTAAGTTTATCGAAATCCTGTCTAACCCATTGTCTTTCGAAAATTTCGCCAGTTTCTAAATCACGTTTTGGTGCTTGATTTGAAGCACTAAAGTAATCAAGAGGTGGGAATGCATTTGAGTATTTACTAATAAATCGACCAACACGATCCCAACCCATAATTGTTCTTCCACTTGGATCTTTTGCACTCGTACCCATCAATAGGTAATACATTTTATGTCTACCACCGGCTTTACCCATTTCAATAATAAATCGAAGCATTCCTTCAAATTCCGAAGGATCAACATATTCTCCACGCATATGACGTTCTAATAAGGTCGCAAGTTCCTTTCCGATACCACCAACATTTTTAGGATCTGATTCTAATTCTTCGGCTTTGTTAAATGACTTTTGGATTCCATCCTCTAAAGCCCCATCGTTTTGTCGCTTCCAGTCGATATATGTTGATTCTCCCCAAATTGAATCGAGAGCTTCAGGAATAAAATCAATTGCAGATTTACCTGCAATATCAACGCCATTAAATTTTAATCCGGTACCTTCTTTAAATGGCATATAAGGATCCATTCCAGCTAAAGGTTTTGGGATTTTATGATTAATGTCAGTATGATTATTTATTGCCTCCCATAATTGCGGATCATCCCATCTAATTTGACCTTTCTCAGCCAATACATTAAAGCAAGCCTTTGCCTGATCTGAATTTTTTGTTTTATAAAGTGTTTCCTGAACATCTCTTACACCCCATTGACTCATGGAATCTTTAAACTGCTGCATTTCTTCATTTTCTGACTGTTGATTTATACGTTCAAACTCAGTACCAAACCAAGGTATTCCCTTCCCGATTTTTGAATATCTGGCTTTTTGTTTTCTTTCCCAGTTACGTTTTTTATATTCCCATCCAACTTTAAACATTTCAAAGATATCGTCCAAACGGAGTAATTCAGTATCTTTTACAAATTGTTTCATCCAACCATGACCTTCCCTTTGAACATCATTTTGAAAGTCTTCTTTAAGTGGGACTTTTGGACCTTCATGAATTCCTTCAAGGCCTTTTTCTTTTAATTTTTTAAGAGTATCTCGCCAGGTTCCTGTATCTCTGAAGTGCTTGACTGTTGCAGTTGCATCTTTTTCAGCTCTTTCTGCTGCTGCTTCCAGAGTTTCTGTGAATTTCTTTTCAGCTTTTTGCCGATCAAAATACTTTCTAACTTTCATTCCTTCTAATCTAGGATCATATGGCTCCATATCAAATTCATATACCCATCTCATAAATTGAGGCATTGTGAATTTTCGACCATTTGTAAGTTGAATCATTGATGGAGTTACCACTGCTATTTCAAATAATGGATTCCCAGGAGCATCAGCAAACACTACTTCACCTTTTTGCAATTCAATTGGTCGGTGACATTTTTTATTTCGACCATATTTGGTATTCATATATTCATAATGTTCATCCATTTTCGCTTGTAATTCAATTTGTGACATCTCAGGCAATGCTTTTCTTTTGTTTAACCATTGTGCAAATTCACCAAGCTCCAGTGTGTCCTTGGTTTCATGAAATTGCGGATCCGGATTATCAAAAGGAGAATAAGTTGTTACTGCCTGATCTAACTGAACAGTTTTATCATCTAAAAATTTAATTGTTACTGTTTTCGCTTGTGGTTTGCGCCTTTTTTGCTCTTCATTGTACACCCAGTCGTTATATTCGAGCTTCATCCCAGCCCGCAATTCAACATTCATTTCTTTTAAATAACCGACTTTTTCTTTAAGCTGTTTTTTATTTTTTACTTTTGGCTGCAATCTATGAAGATTTGCAAATTCTCTAAAATTATCAATTTTTAATCGATGAATCTGGCCTGTTCTTTGGTTTTCAATTGCAACATAAATACCAATCATCCGATTTTTTTGCTGATCTTTATCATCAGATTCAGGATCTGGAACTCGTTTCTTATCCATTCCAACATCAACTAGTCTAAATTTAACATTTTTATATTCTTTTGTATTAGGTTGTCCTCCTTCAGCATTCCAAGAAATAATCTCTCGATCAATTCCTTCGTATAACTCATCCTTTTTTAAATTAAGACCTGTAATTGATTCAGCACCCCTAATTGCTCTCTCATTAATTTCCTTTTTTTGTCGTTGGTTATGCATATCCCACATAACATTTTGGACTTCATTTAATGTTTTAAAGATCTCAAATTCATGCGAAGCAATTCTATCCATGACTTGTAAAAATTCACCCTGAGCTTTATTAATTTCAGCTGCTTTAACCGGTTTTTCACTATTTGCACGCCAGAACTTTTTGAGAGCAGGTTGAAGCTTCATACTTAACATCGCTGGAATCATATCCGGATTAAACTGATTCTTCTCTCTTAAATTTTTAATCTCATGAACATATCCAAATAAAATACCCCACAATTCTTTTTCTTTTTGCTCATCTGCAACAGCACCCATTGCATCAAGGAATGTTTTCACCCCCTGAAATTGAGCTTTTTCTTCTTCAATCGCAAGCGTAGAATCATTTACAATTGTACGGGCATTTTCAATCCTTTCAGGATCAATATCAGGTGGAAGATCATATTTCCATTTATCCAATAGCGAAAATGAAGATTCAACAACATTTGAAGTTATTTCACTGATATTTTGTATAGCCTCACCATCCTCACCTACCTCTTCTTCTTTCTCTTCTGCGCCTTCTTTTGCTTCTGGTTTTTCTGTGGTTGCATCAGTTGCTTCTGTTGTCGGAGTTGTAGGTTCCTCTGGTTCATCGCCACCGCCTCCTCCTTCAGGACCTCCAGAAAAATAAACAAATTTCGATTCACCAAACATATTCTCTCTATTTTGAGAGTTCGCGAGTTCTGCGATTTTTTGTTTAATGAATTCGAACATATTTTGTTTTTATTTTTTTTGGATTTTTATTCAACCATACTTTTTACGTCAGCTGGGAGAGTAGTGTATTTTGCTCCCATTGCTTTTTTAAGATGAGTTTGAAGGATCTTCTTACGTTCTGATGGAGTTGCAATTTTTGCTTTTCCTTCAAGTTCTTTGTCTGCAGCTTTAATCGCTGCTTTAAGCGTATCAATATTTTTCTTACTAGCGTCACGAGCTGCCACTCCAGCACTACTATTTACACCTTCTAATGATCCACCTGCATTATTTTTAATATTAACAATCTTTTGGAAATCTGCATCTTTTCTAAGGCCTGACTCAAGTTTAGCTTTCTTTGTAGCATTCTTTTCTTTTTGTATAGCTTTATATTTCCCTTCAAGAGCAGGAGTCATCAATCCATAAGTTGTACCATATGTTTCAATAGCACCTATGTCAGCTGCTTGTGCTGCAGCTTGAGGTGTTGGAGCTGTACCAGCTGGACCTGTCCCTCTATTTACTGTTGCAGCACTTCTTCCTGAAAGTTCGCGTAAGCCTCTTAATTCAGCAGGTTGCCTCAAACTACCTTTTTGGAATCTTCCCCAATTACGAGTGCCAAGCCTACCTTGTACTTGTCTAGCCAATCTCTTTTTCTCAACATCAGGTGATTTACGCCAGTCTGCTATCTTCTTAGCTAAAGCTTTTTGTACATCTCTTTTCTCAAGTCCCTCTCTTCCTAATGCAGATTTTGCTTCAGCAGCAGTTCTAATTTTATTAACCTGATGAACTGTTAATGGACCGGTTTCTCTTTCTCCACCATATTTTGCTTCTAATTGTTTCATTGGTTCCTTCCATAATTGAGAAGCCTGAGTGAAACTAATTCTACCCTTAGCACCTGCACCTGCAGGGATAAGTGGTAATAATTTAACACCCTTAACAATTGTTCCACCAAATTGTTTCAGTTTTGATCTGATTCCATCAACAATACCTGCTGCATAAGTTCCTTCTGCTGCAGCAAACACACCCACCCATACAACTGCTACAGCTCCAAATGCAACCATCATTGATTGCAAATC
Source organism: Patescibacteria group bacterium (assembly GCA_042568205.1). Taxonomy (GTDB): domain Bacteria; phylum Patescibacteriota; class Gracilibacteria; order UBA1369; family PNNO01; genus JAUVDZ01. Next base: position 32,065 of record JBHPJE010000001.1, on the reverse strand, counting down.
AGAAATACCAGCAGTATTTATATCAAGTGCTCCAAGTTGAAAATCATTTCTTATCTGACCTGTTTGCACATTTTTAAGAGCATCAAGCATTATATAACCAAGTGTCATTGGTATAGCAATCATGATTGGTGCTATTGCATGTTTAATAAATTTCTCCTTAAAATCAAAATTTGAAGATCCTGCTTTACTCAATAAATCCGGGAATGCCAAAGATACAGCGACGACCGGAGATAGAGCAATAAACACCCATAAAACAACCATCCTAACCAATAACACAATAAATAATATTGCGTACGCCACTGCATATAATAAATATATGACGACGGAGAACAGTAAGGTAAATGAGAGTTTGGATAAATTAAATCCAGCAGCAGAAGCCTCTGTAATTTTATCTACCTCAACTATATTCATTAATTGAATTGCCATTACTAGCGAGGCATTTCTTGGGCTATACTGCGCAAAAAACTTTTTACCTGCATCAGTAAACGCGAGAGTTTTTGTTCCACTAACAAAATCACAATGCAATTTTGTTCTATCTGCGGCTTTTATTTTTTTTGTTCTTTCTTCAAAATCTGAAGCGGTTCCAAACATTGATTTACAAATTTTTGATTCAAGATTAGCGTCAACTTTATAAGTAGGCTTACCATCTTTCAATATAGGCTTCCCTTCTTTATCAAATAATTGCGCAGATATCTCCGTAGACTTTAAATCTTCACTAATAGACGTTGGAAGTGCGAATATTGAAACTGTAAGAACATTTGTAACATCAAGTATTACCTTCATGGCGACGTAAGAAAAATTCACTGCAATAAGTGCAATAATAATCTTAGGTAATGCAGTTTTTAACATAAAATTATCCTGCTTTCCGAATCCAATAACATTGTATAAAGCTACTCCAAGTAAAATCACAACAAAAGCAATATTCACAAAGTTTCTAATCTGAGTCCAAACTTCTAATAATCTTTGTTCCATTCCTGCCCCAAACAACAAATCATTACCTAATAAACCACCGATCGCCAACATCACTGGCCATAGCAACTTCTGAAACGCTCTCATCAACTGAGTAAGAATCCCGGAAATTGTTTTAAATACATCATCAAAAGTCCCTGTAAGTTGAGATGTAGGAGTTACAGCTGAAGTCTCAGCGTGTGCAACTAAAGGAATTAACAACAATACAATTGCCAGTAATATAAACCATTTTTTTGATATAAATTTTTGTTTCATTTTATTTTAAGTGAATTTTATGTGAATAATGTAAATCCTGTAATTGCACCACCAAGGCCTGCACCTGCAACTCCATACCATTTAGCTACCTGAAAAACAGGATTTTTCTTTGATTTTGCTCTACTTCCAACATTCTTGTCAGGATTAATTGTTTCTGCATCACCCTGAGGTATATATCTCCCTCCTTTTACCACTTCTCTATCTTTATTGAATCCAGCATATAAAACTTTTTTTGCTGGAATAGGGCCTTTAACCGGAGGTTCAAAAGTTGCTCCTAACAATCTACCTACCCCAACATCAGATGGCACTGTTGTATCAGTATCAATATCTAGTTTAAATCTGTAATTCTTTGGTGGTTCAACAGGTTTTGCATTATCTAATTGCGATTTTACAGGCTCTGATCCCTTTTTATCTTCTTGTTTAGTCACTGCCGCTGCTGTTTGCTTCCCAGGTTTAGGCTTCGGAGCAAACGCTGCAACAGGCATAGTGCCTTTTTGCTTTTCTTTTTGTTCTTGGACTAATGCATGTACCTCTAAAACATTTCGTTTTTTATTTACAAAATGATCATGCAATTGATCTTCTGTTAAATCAAAACTTTGAGTAGGTCTATCTACGAAAGTAAACGTATACATTTTTTTACCTCCTGGTAAAATCATGCTCACTTTAATTCTCAATTTTACTGCTTTCTTTTTACCAGTCTTTTTATCTAATACCATGTTAACAACAGTTCCCTTTGCCACACCATTATCGACTGTCAGGGGTCCATCAACATAAAGACCGATAGTCCCTTCTAAATGCTTTTGCATTAAAGCTGCTTTATTCGCCCACATCTGCTTATTTAGATCCAGTATTGTAGACGTGACTTCAGGCTGTCCTTCTTCTCGTATTTGAGTAGGATTGAAGCATATAACACCTAGACCTCTATTTGTTTTCTCAGTTTTCAAATTCTTAAGAAAATCTGCTGATTTCTTAACACTTTCTAAAGCTCGCCTTACATCGACATTTTCAAAATAATCAAATTTTCCGTTTTTACCTCTTATCAAGATTAAATTACCTTTTGCTAGTTTTTCTTTTTCTAATTGGACTCTATTTCTATATGCTTTTTCAGTCTCCTCTTTTTTTCGTTCTTCAATCTTTTGCTTTATCTTGAGAAATTCAAATGCTTTAATTGTTTGGAATCCTAATTTATTAAAATTTCTTGTAGCTTCATCATAATAACCACCACCAGGTTTAACCGGCAGTAAGCGCTTTGCTAATACTGACGCCTGAGTAGTAAGTTTTTTCTGCATATCAATCCAAGTAAAAAATTCCTTCCAGAAAACATCTCTAAATTCTGCATTAGAACTAATTATTGAAGTAGTTTTAAGAGTATATTTATTAATAATATTCTGTTTATCTGTTTCATCTATTGTTTCACCAAAGCTAACTGCCTGTTGTAACAATTTATCCTGTTCAATATTCTTAAACACAGTATCTCTTAAGAATGGAAGTATTGTAGACCCGATTGTAGCGTTACCTAATTGATCCATTATGGTGTTGTGCTAGTAGATGGTTTTGCAGCCTTTGCCTTCGCAGCTTTTGCAGCGGCTGCTGCTGCTTTTGCTCTTACAGCAGGCAAATCTGAACGAGGAATACTTTTAACACCCTGCTTGTGTAAAAGTAATTGATGGTACGTAAAATTCTGACCTCTTACTTTCATTTTGTTAAAAGATCTTGAAGTAGGAAGTCCAACTTTTGCACCAATAGCTATTAATCTAACAATATATTGTTGAGTTGGCTGTTTTCCATAAGCTTTAATTGATCTTCTAATCATCATTGCACCCTTTTTGTTGCCACGACTTTCTTGGTAAGCAATAAACTGCTCAATCAAAGGTCTTTTATCTTTTCTAGTTGATTCCGGCTCAAGAGCATCTGATTTAATTTTTGCTAAATCATAATTCTTTTTTCTATAAAATCCATTTAAATCATCAAAACCTTGCTCATTTAATAGCCATCTTTCTAAAATTCTGTGGTCTTTACAAATTGCAACGAGTTCATCAAAATATTTATCTTTGCTTTCTGCTGACTTACCAACACCAAATGGATTATTAAGTCTTTTTGGTTGTGGAATAAATCTATTAGCAAGACCAACACCATGTTTTCCCGCTGTCATACCTTTACCTGTAATATGAGCACCTGCTGCGGTTACCAAAGCTCCAAACATAAAATATGGAGACTTTAAACCTGCAACAAACCTACCAGCGCCTTTTGTTGTATTGAAATGCGCCATGTAATTTGAAATCATTCCAAGGATACCAATCCCTGTAATAATTCCACCTGCAATAGTTGTTCTATTTAACATTCTTTCAGCACCATTAATCAACATTGGGCTTGCTAACCTTTTACGTACATACTCTCTCATTTTTCTTACCTGCAACTGTGAAAGCTTAATTTCAGCTTCACGCGCTGAAGATAATGTATAATTTTTGCCCTTTAACTCTTTCATTAATTCTTCATATTGTTTTATATTCAAAACATCAGACATCACTAAAGACTCAGCGAATCTTGCTCCTTCAGCTTTTGAATTACGTTTAGCATATTCTAAAACAGCCTGATATCTCTGATTTTGATCCATCAATCTGAATAAAAGAGCTGTAATGTTATAACTTAAACGATCTTTATCTTTTGAAACATTTTTTCTTAATTTATATTTTTTAATACTTGCACAAATCATATCCCAATCTTTTTTATTTAAATTTCCTTGGGCAATATTTATGATTGTTTTTCTAAAATCATTATTTTTGTTATAAGCATCTGAAATATTATCAAACAATGTCTGGAAAGTTGCATAATCAGCTCCTTCAAGCTTTTTATTACTTCCTGCCAATGCTCTAAATGCATAAGCAATTGATTGCTCAAGTCCAAAAATATGTTTTTTATACTTCAGATTAAGCTCTTTAATTTTATTCACAATATCGTTCCATTTGAAACCTCTTGCTGTTAATTCTTTTACTTTTTTATCAATTGCAAGAGCATGTTGTTTATTATAAGCTTTCATTTTAGCTTCAAATTGATCAAAAATTCTTTGATGTATTAACGATTTTCTATCTCCACTAATTCCTTTGCCTGTTTCTCTTGCATTTAAAGTACTTGCAGTCATATCTCTTTTAAGTTGCTTTAAAGCCTGAGCAGCTTGTTTAGTTGCAACAGTTTTTGCCATTCTAATAGTTTCAACATGTTTACCTTTTCTTTGGCTTTTTAAAGCATCTTGGCTGCCTTGATGCGGCGTTCTGTCTGGTATTGGTTTTGCCATATTTTAAAGTTTAAGTATTCTAACAAGCGTATCACTAAAATGCTCTTCTCTACCTTCGAATTCTCTTACATGAGCACATAAAAAAGTTCGAAGTTCAGCTGGATCCTGATCTCCCAGTTCAATTGATAAATCAGGATAAAAACGTGAATTAGACTTAATATTCAATGTTTTTATATGAGGCGGATGATAAAGAATCCAAAAATTCGTGATATTTTGATATGGAATTTCCTTTTCTCCAAACTTAATTCCGGTTCTTGAAATCAAAATCTTTACATGTTTTGGACTCTGACCATGAAGCCAGATATAAAGCGCAGCAATAACAACAATTGCAACAATCATTGTCCAATTGCTAATAAAAAATCCGTAAACTATCAATGCTAGAACTAATATTGCCGCAACTATAAACCAAGTTAAGGTTTTTTCATGTTGTATATATTCTGGGGCTTCCCAGGTTAATACGTGGTCGTGAAATGCATTTGTATTTTCATTCATGATATTTTATTTTTATTTTTCCTAATATTTTAGCATAAATTAGCCAAAAATTCAAGGCTTGAATCACGATAATCCTAAAATAAAAGAGATTTTTTTACATTTTTTCCCTCAAACCAGTCCACCAACGATTTTTAGCTTCGTCAAGCGAAATTTTAGCTAAACCTTCAATCTCGACAACTGGATCTTCAACAACTTCTCCAATTTCAACAATTTCTTTCACTCCATTCGCAGTGCAAATTTCTTTAAATTTAGCTTCATCTGATACTTCTACAACATATCCTCCAGTTTCACTAAATAACTTCACATATCCTGCTAAATCGCCTTCTAAACGCACGCTACAACCAAGACGACCTTCAGCACGGCCTCCTAATGCCATCTCTGCTAAAGTAACTGCCACACCACCTTCGCTAATATCATGAGCCGCACTCACACAACCTGCATCAACCGCATCAACCATGCTATAAATTTGCGCTTGTGCTTCAGCTAAATCAGGCTTAGGTACGTTCGCGCCTAGTTCACCCATCGAACGATAGAATTCAGATCCACCGAGCTCATCTCGACGTTCACCAAGTAAATAAAGTTTCGAACCGGCATTTTTAAACTGCATTGTAATTGCCTTCCCATGATCTTTAATTTTTCCTGCGCAAGCAATAATTGCTGATGGTGGAATCGCTCCATTTTTACTAAAATTATAAAGCGAAACATTTCCTGAAATTACTGGTGTCGGAGAGTCTCGATGTTCTTTTAATTTAACTCCTTCACATCCTTCTTTCACACCTCTAACTCCTTCTACGAATTCCCACATTTGCTCAGGCTGCTCAGGATTTCCGTAACAAAGGCAATCTGTAATTGCGATTGGCTCAGCACCAACTGCAGCAACATTTCTCATTGATTCAACAACTGCATTTAATGCCTGTAAATATGGATTTATTTTTCCGTATCTTGGATTCGCATCAGCGCTAAATGCCAGACCAACTTTCTTCAAATCATCTGAAACTTTTTCACCTAAAAGCGGTGCCAAAACACCAGCATCTGCCATTCCAGCTTCGATAATTGTATCGCCTCTAACCTGCTTATCATAATTTTCGTAAATAGGGCGTCTAGATGCGATATTTTCGCCTGCCAAAAGTTCGTAAATTGTATCAGTGTAGTCATCTTTTTCATCAACTTTTGGTTCGCTAAATGATCGCACAGGTTCTTTCACTTCTCTGTCATATTGAATTCCTTCTGTTAAATCTACTGCTTTTGCATCAACTTCAACATCACCTTTATATGTTAATTTGTAGTTTCCATGTTTAACTTTTCCAACCAATGAAGCCCGTGCATTTTCAGCAACCGAAGGCAAATCCCATTTAACATTGTAGTGGTTTAGGATTTTTTGAGTCAGGTCTGGATGGCATGTCCAAGCGAATCTTTCCTGTGTTTCAGAACATGCAATTACTGATGGATGTAAGCCAGTCATTCCAGTATGAATGTTGTCGATTTCAACTTCAGCTCCGAATCCAAGTTTTGCAACCTGCTCAACTGTTGAACAAACATTTCCTCCAGCTCCGTGATCTTTAAAAGAAACTTTATTAAGTTTTCCTGTCTCTTTTAATTCTTTAAATAAATCGTAAGTACTAACTAATAAGTGACGTTTTAAAAATGGATTTGGTTCTTGAACAGCGCCTTTATTGGCTTCTTTGTCTGCTTCATCAAGTTCGACAGAAGCAAACGAAGCTCCTCCCATTCCAGAATTATCTGTAGGTTTTCCAACAATAATTATGTCGTATCCAACATCCGCTGCTTCATCCTGAACATATGAATGAATGATTTCTGATTCCTTTACGAGTCCAAAAGCTGCAACATTTACCAGGCAATTATCGTTATACTGCTCATCAAAATAGCAATCTCCACCAAGCACAGGAATTCCAATTGGATTTCCATATCCTGCAATTCCAGCAACGACTCCATCTGCAATTCTTCGTGCCTGATTCTTTTTAATGTCACCAAATCTTAAAGGATCTAAAGTTCCAATTACCTTTCCACCCATACAGCAAACATCACGTACAACACCTCCGATTCCAGTAGCAGCGCCTTCATATGGAACAATCTGAGAAGGGTGATTGTGGCTTTCATGAGACATTATCAGCCCCCAACGGTCATCGCCATCCTGAGCAAATGAAACAACACCTGAATCCTCAACAGGCCCCAAAATTACATTTGGAGCATCTGTTGGTAGCGTTTTTAAATATTTTCGAGTTGATCTGTAAGCACAATGTTCAGAGCATTGAATTCCAAAAATTACTGCTTCTGTTAACGTTGGCTCACGTCCTAAAATTTCTTCTACCTGCTTAGCTTCAGAAATTGTAAGTCCAATCTTATTCTCAGCTAGGACTTTCTCAATTTCTTCATCATTCATTTGAGAAAAAGGTAGAGTTTGAGCCATATTCCAAGGTTATCTAACGTAAGGTGTAAGGGCCATAAATCGTGCACGTTTGATAGCTTGTGCACACATTTTCTGGTGTCTTAAACATACACCAGAATAATATTTTGGTACAATTTTCGCATATTTTGTAGTTGACGGTCTTAACTGTTTTAAATTCTTATAATCTACATAAGGAATTTGATCGTCACAGAATCTACAAGTTTTATTATATTTATTCTTAGCCATAATTTTAATTAGTTAGTTATTAAATTTTGAGATCAATATCTGGATCATCAAGGATACTTTCAAGCTTTGAATCAAGTTCGCTGATATCCATAGCTTCTTTTTTCTCCTCTTTTGGAGCCTCTTCCACAACTTTTTCAGCTTTTTCCTCAACCTTTTCTTCAGTAACTTCTGCTACTTCAGCTTCAGCAACCTTTGGCTCTTCAGCTGCAGCTGGTTCAGGTTTTTCTTCAACCTTCTCAGCTTTTGGAGCTGGTTTTGGTTCAGCTTTTTTTACAATTGGTCGAGCAGATCTTCCAGATCTTTCTTCTCTCTTCTGAGGTTTTAAATCCTCTTCAGAAAGCATCAAATCTTCAAGCTTTTTCATCTCATAATTCTTAGGAGATTTCACAATCAAGTGACGAATTAATTTATGATTAAGTTTGAATTCTTTTTCCATTTCAGCTATTCCTTTTCCATCTTCAAGCGTGAAATAAAAAATTGCATAATAACCTTTGTCATATTTTTTTATGATATAGGCAAGATCACGAACATCCCATATATCTTCATGATAAATTTCTCCGCCAAGCTTTTTTAATTCTTTACGGATTTTGTCGAGCTCTTTATCAGTTTCTTCTTGCGACATATCAGGTACAAGAATCACCATAAGCTCGTACTTTTGTAGTGTTGCCTTCTCTTCAGTAGGCGCAGTAGTATCCTCTTTTGTTGGATTCATACTTCTTTGGGTTAAGGGTTAGCCCAGATCATTTTTCAGCCTGAGCAAAAGTTTTTGTGCGTAAATGCAGGAGCAGATTAGCAGAATTAATCCTCCTTATCAAGTGAAATTAGGGCATCATAAGCATCTTCTTCAGTCCACTCTTCAAAACCAGATGGATTTTGTTCTGTAGAATCAATTACTTGTAATAATTTTTCAGCAAATCCTTCAAATCTAACTAGTGAAAATTTGCTTGAATGATGAAGATTATTCACAACATCTTTATAGTTTTCTGATCGTTCTGGCATACCGATCTCGTTACAGGATCGAGATTATAACAGATATCGCCCCTACTATAAATAAATATACTGAGAAAACTTTTAAAGTGTGATTCTTTAAAAATTTCATTAAAAAGTATACTGATGCAAAACCTGCAGCAGCAGATGCAATAAATCCAACAACCATCGGCATTAATTCAATTGTTAATTCACCCCCTCGAAGCTCTTTTACCACTGTTAGCATGCCTGCACCAAAGATAACTGGCATTGCCATTAAAAAGCTAAATCTAGCTGCTTTTTCACGGCTAATTCCCTGAAAAATACCAGCAGCAATCGTTGAACCAGATCTTGAAACTCCAGGAATCAAAGCAAGTGCCTGAAAACATCCAATAATAATCGCATGTCCTAATTTAAGTTCAGTTGGTTTTTTAAATTTCTTAAGTTTGCCTTCAGCAACTATGAAAAGCTCAGCAATAATAATCATGAATAATCCAACATACAAAGTGTTTCTAAACCAATAATCAATTGCATCTCCAAGTAAGAATCCAACCAAAACAGCTGGCACCGAACCAATCACAATAAATAAAATAAGCATATGGTATTCATCATGTTTCTTATTCGGCTTCACTACTCTAATTAACGAAAGAAATCCCATAATCAAGCCAACGAGATCCTTCCAGAAATAAATAATAATCGCTACTAATGTTCCCATATGAACCGCAACATCAAAACTTTTCAAAGCTTCAACATCCAAGCCCAAAACAGCCTCACCTAAAACCAAATGTCCACTCGATGAGATTGGCAGAAATTCAGTAATGCCTTGTAAAATTCCGAGGATGAGAGCCTGAAAAAAATCCATATTTTAATGCTTAAATGATCGAATTCCAGTAAACACCATCGACATTCCAAGTTCATCAACACGTTTTATAACCTGATCATCACGGATCGATCCACCAGGTTGAATAATTGCAACAATTCCAGCCTCGTGCGCTTGCTCAACTCCATCAGGAAATGGAAAGAACGCATCGCTCGCCATAACAGCTCCTTTATTTCGATTTCCGCCTTTATACGAAGCAATATTTACCGCATCAACACGCGACATTTGACCAGCTCCAATTCCAGTTGTCACACCGTTTTTAACAAACACAACTGAATTAGATTTAACGTGTTTAACAATATTTCGGGCAAGTAGCATGTCTTGAATTTGCTGTTTTGTGGGCTTCTTTTTTGAAACAGTTTTTAGATCTTTTGTAGTAACTTTTCTTGTGTCAGCATGCTGAATTAGAATTCCTCCTGCAACTTTTTTAACATCAATTTTTTCAGGATCGCGTTTTAGTTCGCCAGTTTCTAAAGCTCTTAAATTTTTACGTTTAGCCAGCTTTTTAAGCGCAGCTTTTGTGAATCCTGGAGCAATAATAATCTCAACAAACATCTTTTCTTTGTTGATATAATCGATGATTTTTTCATTACATGGACGATTCATTGCAATCACACATCCAAACGCAGACATCGGATCAACTTTATGCGCTTTAACAAAGGCATTTTCAATTTTATGATTAATCGCAACTCCGCAAGGATTCGCATGTTTTACAATCGCCACAATTGGATTTTTAAAGTCTTTTACCATCTCTAAAGCACCATCAGCATCCATAATATTATTGTATGAAAGTTCTTTTCCTTGTAATTGCTTTGCGTTTGTCACATTTGCATCATGATTTTTTGGATTCTTAAAAAACACAGCTTTTTGGTGTGGATTTTCGCCATATCTTAACTTTAATTGTTTTTCATAATGTAAATTTAGAAGCTCTTTTCCACCTGTATGCTTTCTAAAGTACGATGCAATCGCTTCATCATATCTGAAAGTGTGATCGAAAGCTTTGAATGCAAGATTTTCACGAGTTTTTGCTGTAAGTTCTCCTCTTTTCTCTAATTGATTTGCGATTCTTGTGTAATCTTTTGGATCTGTAACGATTCCAACGTATTTGTAATTTTTAGCAGAAGCCCGAACCATACTTGGCCCACCAATATCAATATTTTCTATGATTTCTTCATGAGTTGCATGTTTTTTTGCAACAGTCTCCTCAAATGGATAAAGATTCACAACAACTAGATCAATCAGCTTCATTTTATGAGCAACAACATCATCCATATGCGCCTGATCATCGCGAACAGCAAGGATTCCTCCATAAATCATAGGATGCAAAGTTTTCACTCTCCCATCCATCATTTCAGGAAATTTTATATATTTACTTACGTCTAAAACCTTGATTCCCTCTTTTTTTAAAGCTTTTGCAGTTCCTCCGGTTGACAAAATCTCGATTCCAAGTTTATCAAGCCGCTTAACAAAAGGAATAAGGCCTTTTTTATCTGACACACTGATTAGTGCACGTCTAGTGACATGATGAGTTTTCTTAGGTTGGGGCATTTTAGCGCGTTAATTAATGTTTATGTACAGGATCATAACCTCCCTTACTGCATGGATTGCATCGCAATATTCTCCAGAATCCCATTGGAATTCCTCTGATGACTCCATATTCCTTGATCGCATCGTATGTGTATTGCGAGCAAGTAGGCTTATATTTGCAGTAACCGTATGGGAAGAATTTTTTTAAAGGACCGTGATCAAAAGATAAGGTATTCTGCCAGAGTTTTATCAACGAGCACGCAATAAACCGTGGAAAGTGAAGAATTCCTAATAGTAGCTTGTTTATCTTATTCATAGCACCTTTAAAGACCTAAATAAGTTTAGATGAAATAGACTGATTAATCAACTCTTTCTATTAATTCTAAATATTTTGACAAGGTTGCTTCTTGCTGTTCTTTTGGAGTAAATTCTTTTTTAGCTTCTCTTAATTCTATAGTTGCTAATGCTCCAGCTTTAAATAATTGGCTTATGTCAAATTCAAGGCCTCTATTTTCAATTTCAGCAACCAGAGCTTTAAATGGATCGTGGGATAAAGTTTCCATATTTAAAGATTATTATTTAAATTAATTCTGTCAAAAAGAATAAGGGATGTCAAATCTCTACGTTAACCCGATCTAGTTTCCTTAATTAATTTAGCATCTGCTCGCCATTGTTTGTATTGTTCTTCACCAAGTTCACACATATAAAACATAGTTCTTAATGCTGCTTGCTGAGTAAATAATTGTACAATATCCGCTAATTTATAAGCTTTACCAAACTCCCAACCTTGAGCTTCTGCTACTTCTCTATCGAACTTACTAACATGAAGCTCTCCTCTTGGCTCTTCTTCAGTTGCATAATCATCTCTACAACCCGGAATTCCTCCATGAACGCAATAAATACAAAACTGGCAATTTGGCTCACTAGTATCATCAACAAATATTATATCAGCATTAGGATTCTCATCTAAAACCCATTGAAGAGTTTCGAAATCTTCAATATCAGCTGGTTTTGGAGACCCAGTTTTTTCTTTCATCATAATTGCACGAGCAATTCGCTCAATATGATGAGGACGAACCACCATTGGTTCCTGAGGGTTTGGTTTAGGGGATACGGGTAATGACATAAATAGAATTAATTAGAGAAGATCTATTTTGTCATATTTTTCAAACTTTGTCAAGCAGCGGATATACAAAACACTTCACTTCGTTCCGTCGTACGGGCTCAAGCAAAAAGACCACCCTTTCGAGTGGCCTTTCATTGATTTAATTTTTCGTGCCTATCCTACCAATAATTCCCTGGATAAGCTTTAACTCCGTTATCACGTACTTCAAAGTGTAAGTGGATTCCTGTAACTCCGTAAACTCGTCCAGTATTACCCATTCGTCCGATTACTTCACCCTGTCCAACAGATTGACCATTAGCAACAGTTAAGTAGTCTAAATGAGCATAAAGTGTTTGAACTCCATTTCCGTGGTCGATAATTACGTGGTTTCCGTATCCTCCACCCCAAGAACCTTCTGAAGCTTTTACAACTGTACCGCCAGCAGCAGCCCAAATTGGTGGCTTGCTTCTGTCTCCGATATCAACTGCACGATGCCATGAGTAGTAACCTTGAGTGATTTTTCCACGTGTAGGATATATAAGGAATTTACCAACTGCAGGAGCTGCCGTATTTGCGTCTAAAGCTACTCTTGTAGGAGAAGCTGTAGCTACACCGGTAGATCTATAAGCTGTATTTGAAATAACTGGTGCGGGAGGTGCGATTTGTTCACCACCTGGTATAAATAATCCTTGTCCAGCAGTTAGAGTTTCTGTATCTAATGCGTTCTGTCTAATAATATCTGCTTCTTCAATATCATATAAAGTAGCAACTTTAGCTAAAGATTGCCCGCTTTTAACTGTATGACTTACTCCATCAACTGGTGGAACGCTTAATGATGTTCCAACTCTTAATATACTGCTGTTACTTAAATTGTTTTCCCATTTCAATGTATTTGTTTTTAATCCATACATTGCAGCAATTGTTGATAAAGTTTCACCACTTTCAACTGAATGCGCTATTTTGTCGCTCATTGCACTTCTATCAGCTTCATTTGTCTGAGGATTAACAGGAATCATAAATCCTGAGTCATCAGCAATAATGTTTGTAGCTAGCATTGGAGCAGACATTGCTTCGTAAGCTGCAAATTCAGTATCTGAAAATGCGATATTTGGTGTAAATGAAGTAACTAATACAAAGAATGCAACAAATCCAAGTGCTCTCTTTAGTATATGAGATTCACTAATAATGGTATTTGTAGTTTTCTTTTTTCGTAAAAAAGAAGGTTTTTTAAGTTTTGGGAGGGCTAATACGCTCTTATATGCTCCGTTGAGAGCAATAGCCGCTGAGCCAAGACCTGAAAAATTTTTCTTATGTCTCGCTTTACGCGCTTCTTTGTTTACCTGTAATTTTACCGAGTGGATATTTATAGGGATGTTCTCCTGTATTAACATCGGGGGTTGCTCATTGGGATCTTGCAGTTCTTTCCGATGCGGCAGACGTGGCCTAGTAGTTATGACATCCAATTTTTAACGTATCAGAGTTTAGTCGTAATATCAATTGGGTGTCAAGAGAAATTTGTCCTTAAAAGTTTTTAAATATCACCTCTATATATTGTACTGGTTTGTATGGTGATAAATAAGGGTTATTCATTGACTGAATTCCGGGTTATTATATAGCTTTTCGATATATATGCAATAGAAAGTTAAGAAAGGGGCGCTTTTTGGCCTAAAAAAGAGCAAAAGAGGACATACAAGTATGCAAAATAAGCATTTTTTTCAAAATATGCATAAATTTTAATAACTTGACCTAGGCCCTAAATGTTATTTGCCAACTGCCCACAACATCTCGAAAATCTGTTTCATGGTATGAGAAAGCTGTTTGCTCTGAATTACAATTCCTAAAAATGGAGGCTTTGAACTAACCATTGAAAACTCATCTCCATAGATAAAAAATGTGCTTTTAAACTTGAAATCGTCAGGAAGAAAGCGTACTTCACGCAATTCTTTGGCTTGAGCAATCCGAAAATTCTGAGAAATGCGATTTTCAAAAACAAGCATCTTAATATGGATCCCCTTCTTCACTCTATTGGGAATATAATCCTCTTCATCATACTCTTCGTCGTTCCCAACATTTCTAAAATCATCTAATGATGAAAGAAATAATATCTCCTTATTAGTCGAATGCTTAATCGATCGATTACAAATATCGTAAAACCCCTTCTCTCCTTCATAAAACATAACCTTTGGCCGATTCGATTCAGCACAACTAATATTCTGAAGAAGAGGCAGAAGATCCTCAAGACTGGTTTCCATTAAATTTACATGATCTCGTTCTTTATTAACCAATTTCACAAAATCCTCGGGCTTAACAGCGAATATTAAACGCTTTTTACCCTTGCAAGTTTCTCCAAACAAACCTTTCTTTTTAAGGGATTCAGCTAAAAAATGAACTGTAGATCTATTCATTGTTGAATGCTTTGAAATCTGCTGAATACTTGAAGGGCCTAATTCAAGGCAAGCTAAATAGGCATTTGCCTCTCTTGAACTGAGACCAAAATGTTGAAGCATACTGACAACATTCTTCAGGTCTTCCATAAACGATTTTTAATTGCCCTAACACCCCGAATGTTAATCCTATTTGATAAAATTTACAAGTGAAAAGTTACCATAACAGTTATGGCGGGGTTAACTGTTATGGCGGGGTTAACTGTTTAATAAAAAAAATCTGTTGTGTAAAAGCACAAACCCTATTATAATAATCAAAACTTTTTCTTTTAAATAAAGCGAATATGGCAGATATCAAAGATTACAAAATAGCAACACTCGGAAGTCACAGCGCACTTCAAATTCTAAAGGGCGCTAAAGACGAGGGCTTTGAAACGATTTGTATTTGTATGAAAGGACGCAGAAAACCTTATGAAAGCTATAAAGTTGCTGATAAAATAATTGAAATTGAAGGTATAGAAGATTTTTTTGAAATAGAAGAGCAACTTAAAGAACAAAATGCCATTATTATCCCTCATGGATCGTTTGTTTCTTATATCGGGCCAGAAAAAATGAAAGAAGTAACAATGATGCACTATGGAACAAAGGGAATCCTTGAATATGAATCTGATAGAACAAAAGAACGCGAATGGTTACTGGATGCGGGGTGCAAAATGCCTCGTATTTTTGATAAACCAGAAGATATCGACCGGCCTGTTATCGTTAAATTCCACGGAGCACAAGGCGGAAAAGGTTATTTTGTAGCTAATTCAACTGAAGATTTCTATGAAGGTATTAAAGATTATCCAGGTGACGAAAAATATGTTTTACAAGAATATATCGTTGGAGTTCCTATGTATACGCACTATTTCTACTCTCCTTTAACAGAAGAGCTTGAAATTATGAGTTTTGATAAGAGATATGAATCAAATGCTGACTCAATTGGACGTGTTTGTGCTCAAGATCAGCTTGATGCGAATTTAAGAACTTCTTATACAATTACTGGTAATATTCCTGTTGTTTTAAGAGAATCAATGCTTCCACAAGTATTTGAATTAGGTCAAAATGTAGTAGATAAATCAAAAAAACTAGCAGGAAAAGGCTTATACGGACCTTTCTGCTTAGAAGCAATTATCGATCCAAACTTAAACATGTATGTTTTTGAAATCTCAGCCCGAATAGTTGCCGGAACAAACCCATTTGTTCATGGATCGCCTTACACATGGCTTAGATATGACGAACCAATGAGCACAGGAAGAAGACTTTGTCGCGATATTAAACATGCGATTGAACAAGATAGATTGGATGAGGTTTTAGGTTGACGCATTACTGCCTTCTAAATCCGCAACCTTTTTTCTTAATTCTTCAACAATTTCCCTAATACTTGTTAATTCTCCTTCTAAATCTTCAACTTTAGCGTCTTTTTGACTTTGCATAAATTTCATTCTTTCAGCATGAAGTTTTCTAATAAGCCCAATTAAAGTAGTTCTTAAAAATGTTCTTTCATTATCAGATAATTCGTGACCTCCATCTTTTTCTTTATCTAAATCTATACTTCTTGCAAATGTTCTTAAAAAATCATCTACATAAGAAAATCCTTCCTGATCATCATGTGGTAAATACTCAACTCTTTTTCTCATTAATATGGCGATTTCTTCTTCTGACAATACTTCAGCTAACATTGTTTTTACTGTTTCTTCAAAAGAAAAATGTAAAGGGTATACTTCTTCAGTTGGCGGCCAATTAAAATAAGGATCTTTAGAAAAAGTAGGATCATCATGGAGATTATATGCCTCATGAAGTTGCGCACCTTCAGCATATAAATTTGTTGATAATTCATTTGCCAAATGATGAGCAAATTCTTCTGCTTCTTGTTCAGTAAGATTTGTTATTGATCTTGGTTTTGGTGATTCTTGTACTGTATCTTGCATAGTTTTAGAGTTAATATTGGGATGGATTATACACCTTGTCTAAAATTTGTCAAGATTTGTTTTAAATTATACAAAAAACGCCTACAACTACTAGAGTGCAGGCGCTTTTTATTAAAATTTATGATTACTGAACACTATCGTAAATCTCTTCAAATTTATTAAATAATGTTTGGTCAGTTTCTCCTATTCCAAAATTACTTATCTGACAAGTATTAGTCCACTCTTCATCATCATACATAAGAATAAAAGCAAAATCTTCTAAACCGCTATCTCCATATTCAGGATTCACAGTAGCTTTCCAGAATTCAATTCTATAATCGCCTCCATATTCTTTAGTTTCCTTATCAACAAGCCATGCTTCATAACCGGTTTCAAGAATTGGACAGCCTAATTCTGCTACTAAATCTCCATCCCCATCAAAAAATTCTACAAATTGAGACCAACCAACTGGATTCCCATCAACATCAATAGTCCAATCAGCAGGATACTCAAACATAAATGTTCCTGTGTCGTAAACATTAAAATCAGCTTCTTCATATCCAGGAATCGAACAATTTGCCACAGCCCAATCAACATAAACCGGATTCATGCAGGCAGCACCTAGTTCACGTCCATAAGGACAATCAACAATTGCTTCATCAGGACAAACAAACGAAAGCCCATATTGAGATTGAAGAGTATTGTGCAGATGTTTGTCATAACGAGACAAAACTACAGCAAGCTGTCCACGAGTCATCATTTCATTTGGCCCAAAATTTCCATCTTCGTAACCAGTCATAAGGCCTTTTAGATAAACATCTTCGATACTTTCTGTGTACCAAGTATTTTGAACTACATCAGGAAAGATGTTCAAAG
Source organism: Patescibacteria group bacterium (assembly GCA_042568205.1). GTDB lineage: Bacteria > Patescibacteriota > Gracilibacteria > UBA1369 > PNNO01 > JAUVDZ01. The sequence goes on along the minus strand of JBHPJE010000001.1, from coordinate 14,717 downwards.
CAGCATATGCAGTTGCTGACATTGTGATCACAAATGCCACTGCAAGAATGAGTACTTTTTTCATGTAATTATGATTAAGAATATGCTATATACACTATATCATATATGCTATAATGCGCCCGCAAAATTAAACTCAATATCATATGGATATCTCAAAAATCTTAGAAAAATACGATAAAGAAAACATAACTATCGGTGTTCTTGGTGGGCACAGCGCTCTCGATGTATGTCACGGTGCTAAAAAAGCCGGATTTAAAACTTTGGCTGTTTGCGCTAAAGGACGCGACAAAACGTACAGCCAATACTACAAATCACGTGAAGATGGACGTGGATGTATTGATGATGTAATTATGGTTGATCATTTTAAGGATATTGTGAAGCCAGAAGTTCAGGAGGAATTAAGAAAACGAAATACGATCTTCATTCATAATAGATATTTTTGGGTATATTGTGATTTTGAAGAAATTGAAAAAGACTTTAAAGTGCCGATTTACGGAACTCGAGAAATGCTTAAGTTAGAAGAGCGCGATGTTGAGAAAAATCAGTATTATTTGCTTGAGCGTGCAGGTATCCGAATCCCTAAAATCTTTGAAGACTCTGAGCAAATCGACCGATTGTCGATTGTTAAGGTTAATGAAGCAGCAAGAGGATATGAAAGAGCGTTCTTTTTGGCAAATAACGCGGTTGATTATCAAAAAAAATCCGAAGAATTAATAAAAGAAGGAATTATTAAAGAAGAATCTTTGAAAAATGCAGTAATTGAAGAATATATCGTTGGAGCGCATGTTAACTGCAATTACTTCTACTCGGTTATTGATGATGAATTGGAATTAATGGGAACAGATACAAGACGGCAAACTAATCTTGATGGTCTTTTACGGCTTCCAGCCCCTGAACAAATGGAACTATTAAAGTATATGCGTCCTTCGTTAATTGAAACAGGGCACTATGCAGTTACTACAAAAGAGTCAATTTTAGAGAAAATCTTTGATATTGGTGAGAAGTTCGTAAAATTAACTCAAAAAGAACTAGACCCGGGGATGATCGGGCCTTTTGCCCTTCAGGGAGCAGTTTCTAGCGAAAACGGAAAAGAAGAAATCGTGATATTTGATGTAAGTATGCGGATCCCGGGATCGCCAGGAACGCGATTTACTCCATATACAGGTTATCTATGGGGGCAGAGTTTGAGCTATGGTGAAAGAGTTGCTATTGAATTACGCGACGCTTTAGATCAAAATAGACTTCCTGAGATTTTAACTTAAATTTAAATGCGAGTTTTACTACTTGCTGCAGGTCGTAGCAAACGTATGCAGCCAATTCCAGACAAAAACTTCCTACTTTTCAATGGTAGGCCGCTAATTGTGCATCAAATTCATGCGCTTGCTGATGCGGGTTTTGATGATTTTGTTGTTATTGGAGGAAAGCACAATCTTGAGGCTTTAACTGCATTGCCAGATGAGCATGATCTTGGAAAAATTAAATATGAAGTTGTGGAACAGGTTGAATTAGATGAAGGAATGGCCGGAGCAGTTGTTGCAACTAAGAAGATTTTGGATAATGAGCCTGTTTGTATTGTTAGCGCGAATGATGTAGTTGACCCAAAGGCGTATTCGCTTGTTTTGGATGAAATGGAGCATACAGATGCTGAAAGTTTAATTGTTGGGAAGAAGGTTAAAGAGTATTTTCCAGGTGGATATCTTGAGATCGACGATTCTAATATGATTACTGGGATAATTGAGAAACCTGGCGAAGGGAATGAACCTAGCAATCTTGTAAATATAGTTATTCACTGCCATAAATCGCCTGCGAAGTTGATTGAGGCGATTGAGGCGACTAGTTCAGATAATGATGATAAATATGAAGTTGCCATGGATAAATTGATCAAGGATGGCGCGAAAATGAAAGCTCTTGAGTTTGATGGATTTTGGCAGCCAATTAAGTTCCCTTGGCATGTTTTTAAGGTGATGAATTGGTTTTTTGATAATATGGAAGGATATGTGTCGAAGGAAGCTGATATTGCGCCGACTGCTGTTGTGCGAGGCGATGTGATTATTAAAGAAGGCGCAAAAGTGTTTGATCATGCTGTTATTCAAGGTCCTGCTTATATTGGAAAAGGTGTGATTGTTGCAAATAATGCACTTGTTCGAGGATCAATGGTTAATGAAGGCAGCGTTGTTGGATATTCTACTGAAATCGCACGCTCATATTTAGGACCAGATGTTTGGACTCACACAAATTATATTGGAGATAGCGTTATTTCAAGGAATTGCAGCTTTGGGAGCGGTGCTGTGACTGGGAATTTAAGGCTTGATGAAGGCAATATCCACGTAAACGTAAAAGGAGAAAAAATGTCGACTGGAACAAACAAATTCGGATTAATTTGCGGCGAAAATATAAGAGTTGGAATCAATACTTCGTTTCACCCAGGTATAAAAATAGGTTCAGATACGATTATTGGAGCAGGTTTAGTTGTTGGCCAAGATATTGAAGAAGGAAAATTCGTAAAAGGAAAAGTTGAATTAGAAATTAGAGATAATAAGGCGAAATTGGATCCGGAAAAAAGGGATGAGATGAAGGGTAAACTTAAATAACTATGTTCCTCGCCCACCTACCAGCTGGTTACATACTGACTAAGAAGCTTGCAAAACACCCTAAGGCAGCTCAAAAAGCCGCGACCTTACTTGGGCTCGGATTGTTCGCGAGTATCGTGCCGGATCTCGACCTCGCGTGGTGGTTTCTGATTGATAAGGGGCAGCATTTTCATCATAGTTACTGGATTCACATACCTTTCTACTGGCTCATCATTGGGCTGATTGCGCTGGCTGTGATTAAAATTGCTAAAAGAAACGAGCTGGTTCTGCCGCTTGTTGTGTTTATGGCAGGGATTTTCCTGCATCTGATTCTGGATACTTTTGTTGGAGGAATTAAATGGCTTTATCCGATCTCAGACATAAGTATTATTATCGCTCATGTGCCTGCGGTATATGATTATTGGGTGTACAACTTCATTTTTCATTGGACTTTTCTGCTTGAAATAGCCATTTTTGCATGGGCAGGAATAATTTGGCTAAACAAGTGGTTGACAACAGCTGAATAAAATGTTTTAATTAATCACCTTAATAAGAATATTATGCGATTAAGACCAAGTGTAAAACCGATGTATTATCAAGGCGTACGTCCAGGAGGAGCGCAAGAACTCATAGATAGAGCTAAGATTAGAGAAGCACAAGCAGCCTTGGATGCTGATCCACAAAACATTGAATTACAAGCTGCTTTAGAAGCAGTTAGAGAAAAAATCACAGAAAGAAAAATACTATCTACAGCAATTACTGCAGTAGCTCTGAAAAGAGCACAAGAGGAAGAAAATAAATAAATTTTATGAAATAATTAGAAACCTTTTAGTTATATAGAATCTCATCAATAAAATCAGTAACTTTTGAATAAGGCTGAGATCCTACAAAGAATTCACCATTTACAATTAATGTTGGTGTTCCGCGTACTCCTAATTCTTGTCCTTTTTCATAATCTGCAAGTATTTCATGTGTATATTTCTCTTCTGTTAAACAAGTTTCAAAATATTCGGTATCCAAGCTATATCCAGCTATATAATCGACAAAAATATCAGTTGGATCTTCAAGGGCACTCCACTCAGATTGATTTGTATAAATCAAATCACGCATCTCCCAATACATGCCAAAATCATTAGCACAACGAGTCGCTATTGCTGCAGTTCTGGCGTTGTCATGAAAACCTAAAGGGAAATCCTTTGGAATATAAAGAACATCACCAGTATCAATATAATCAGCTTTTAAACTAGCAAAAGATTCTGTGTATAATTTTGCACAAAAAGGACACTCATAATCACTGTATTCATAAATTACAACAGGAGCATCAAGCCTGCCTAGTAAAATAGCTTCACTTTCTACTAAATCCGAAAAACTTTCTACTTCATGCCTTTTAACCATCATTGAACGGTAAGTCATTTCAGCAATCTCAGCTCTGCTTTGCATTGCCAACGGATTATATGGAGGGCTTGCCCATTTAACAAAACCTTTTTGTACAGCCAATTCACCATAAGGTATATACCAATAATCCGGATCTTCAGGTGGATTAAGCTCTTGGGCATAATCATGAATTTCAATTAACATCTTAAGTGCCTCAACAAAAGCTATTGTGTTTTCTGGCCTAAAATCCCCATCAGGATAACCTTCAATCCAATTCATCTCCTTTGCATAACACACATATTTTGCAAACCATTCATCAGTAATGTCAGGAAAACAGCTATGATATTGCGCTGCATCAAGCTCGATCATGTTTCCTTCAATTAAAATTTTCAAAAATTCAGCACGATTTACATCATTTTCAGGCTTAAAAGTTCCATCATCATAACCTTGAATTACTCCATTCTCATTTAAATACTGAATCGCATCATTATTAATATGATCCCCTGTTACATCAGAAAAACTGGCAAAAGCAGTTGTAGCTGAAATAATTAATATAAGTACAATAGGGATGATTCGTTTTATCATAATTAGTGAGTTTAATAATATTTATGCGCATTATAGCATTTTGGGATTCGACAAGCAGCTGGTTTTTCAGTGTTACACTTTATCAATTCCACGAATATTCGCACAAGGACCTCGCCAGTTGTTATCTGATGAAAGGAAGAATGAAAGAACAGGTGGTGAAGAATGCCAATGCCAGCAACAAGAAGACGACATTAATCCGATCAAATCTGTACTTTGAATTAATCTCGCCAAAATTGCCAACAGCGATGAGGAAGCCGATGAATCCAAGATGAAATCTCGAACCCACTTCGATGGTGAAGAATGATGCTCCGATGAGCAGCATGAGCACCCACCGCAGGAAGTAGTGCCAGACCAGGTCTGCGAAGAACTCTTGGTGGTCCGGCCAGATCTCTTTTCGAATGTCCTGAACTTGTTTGACTTGCTTAGCCATGTCGTCTCCTTTCATCCCCCGATGAGCCACCATCTGAGGAATTTGATGAGGGTGAATGTGATTGGTAAAGCCCACAGATCCATTAGCCACTCGTTTTTCTTCATGTCCGGCTCGAACCAGAGCTCTCCAAAGAAGGAAAGGCCTGCAGCTCCGAGCCACATCAGCTCGTAGATCAATTCGTCCGAAATGAACATTAACAAGCCGCAAATCGCGAAGCTAGTGATGAAAATCCAGCGAAAGCTGTACCTCCACACCAACCTGCCCAAACCTTGATTGGGTACTGGTGCTTGCCTCGAATAGGTCATCTTCATCCTCCTTGTTCGTGTTTTAGGAAATCGCAAAAAACCTCATATTTTATGCGACTTATCGCGATCTCCTATTGATAAGTTAAAAACCAACTGCTTGTCAAAGAGCGCTGCAATTAAACAAAAATCTACACTTTATTGTGTGATGATCATTATCTTTTCAGCGTTATTAAATTTAGCACCAATTCTCAAATATGACAACTTTATTTATTGACAAAAACATTCTAAAATGATTTAATACTCACCCTTAATTAAAAAATATGGGATTTAAACCTTCAGAAAAAAGAACATCTATTGAAGAATTTGAACTTGAAGAAACACAATACAAACAATCAGTAGATGTAGAATTGGAGGCGCTTCAGGACAAAACCCGAGGCCAACTTGTTCGAATTTTTAGAACCAAAAGTCCTAGATTTGTGACTTGCGCTGAAGAAGTTAGGTATCATCCCAGAATCAGGGCTGCGAGGATATTGATTGGATCTACGCCTCCTTCAAATCAACAAACACTGCAATAGCTTTTCAATATACTTTTTGCTATATTCATTCCTTAAATTTATCTAAACCAACTAAAATGACTATTAATAACGAACAACGTGACCATTGTGTCGATACAATAATCGACTTTAAACAAACTCTTGAAGAGCAAGGACATGAAGCTTCAGACATTAGAACGTTTAATTGCTTAAACGTTGCAGCTGCAGTGAAAGCAAAGCTTCAAGGAGTTGATCCTGCGCTTGTTGATGAAGTAATGCTATATACAGCTTTAACTTCTGGTTCGCTTATTGCTAAAGTAAATTTTAATAGCGAATTAGAACCATACGACAGAGCAAGATATGTGAATCCTTTCTGTTTAATTGATAATCCTGAAGCTCAAAAACAAGCAAAAATAATCCAAGAAGCATTTAACAGGGCTGCAATTAATGTACTTGAAGGCCCGGAATTTGATAGATATATTTGGGATGCTTACCGTAAGGCAAGATTATGCTTATCTGAAGAATTATGCCCTAATGAAGACCAATTTATTTATGGTGTAGAAGCTGAAAGAGAAGAAAATAAATGGTGGGCAACAAACCCAAGAGCTCAAATGCTAACTAGAGTTAGGCCTTTTCAAGTAAAACCATTCCCAGCACATTGGCCTAAGCCTCCTCAACCAACAACTTAACCTACTCTTTACTATGGCTACTCAAAGAATCGACCTCCCTGGAACTAACGGTGCTGCAGCATTCGAAAATATGAAAGAGCGAACACTTAATGAACGAAGTGGTCGTGAATTATGCTCATGTCCTAGAACTAAAGGAGCAATAGAAGCTTGCAGAGCAAGGTTTGCAGAAGTAAATCCAGCACTATTATTTGGAGATGAAAAAGTAATGCAAGTCTGCTCAGTTACAAAAACTGATGCAGTAAAAGAACCTTTAAAGCTCTAAACCTCCCCTATCGCAAACCTTCTAATAACCTCCGGGTATAGGAGTTTCTCCTGTGCCTGAACCTTTTCTTTCAATGATTCCGGAGTCTCATCAGGTGAAACAATCACATCAGCCTGAGCAATAACCGGCCCTTCGTCAACGCCTTCAGTAACATAATGAATCGTGCAGCCGCTCTCTGTTTCGTGATTTTCAATAACTGCCTTATGCACATTTAGATTCATTGCGCCTGGTCCAGCGTATTTTTTCATATTCAAAGCTGGATGCACATTTATTATCTGCCCCTCAAACTCTTGAACAAATCTAGAGCTTAATATTCTCATATAACCAATCAGACAAATTAAATCTACTCCTTTTTGCTTTAAAATCTGTGCTAATGCTATTTCAAATTTATCTAAACTATCATGCTGTGTTTTTGTAAACGTATCAATTCCATTATCCTTTGCCTTCTTAATAGCACCACAATCTTCCTTATTACTAGCTACTAAAACAAGCTCAACCCCTTCCATTTTACCTTCTTTCATTTCATCGATAATGGCTTGAAGGTCAGTTCCGTTTGTTGATGCTAAAACAGCGATTTTATACATTTGCTTACGAGCTTAAGAATTTCTTGAATGCACTATTATAAATACCGTAATATAGGTCAGATTTCAATCTTATATAGCCTCTTCGGATCTTTTTATTCGTGAATTTAACAGGCGCATCGCGGATTATCACGAAGGGCACCTGCGCATTTGATTCTCCCATTAGTATTGTTGCAGCGTCTGCAAGAGAGTCAGCGAGGTTGCGGCGTGTTACTTTAAGTGGTTTTCCGAATATATCTTTGGTATTTCGGACGTCTTCGACTCCTTCGAATCCAAAATGACCAATAGAGATACCATGAACACCTACACGCATAGGAGCGCAGGTTGAATCAGACACTATGATTCCAAGGTTTTTAATCTTATATTTAGCCTTAAGTTCTTTTTGAAGTCGTTCTGCTTCTTTAAAAGGATTCGTCGGCCAGAGCACGATCTGGCCTTTTGGAGTGTTTGATTTATCTACTCCTGCATTGGGAATTAGATGCCCATCTTTATAAGTTAGGTTGCAATAGTTGGTTGGAAAGAGTTTTTTACCCTCTTTTTCAACAATTTTATCAAATTCTTTATCGTTTGCATCCATCACTCTACCCTGAGAATATGCCAAAACTTTGCTCGCAACAACTAAAATATCGTTGTTTTTTAGTGTTTTTGAGATCAATTTCACGAGATCGTCTTTTGGCTTGATTATGCGGGTTTTGATTGGAATTAACTCCATAGCTAGACAAGTTATCTTAATTGTGTCCATGTGTATCCTTTGACTATTGCTCTCTAGTTTAATATAATTATATGAAACGCTAAATTAGATAGTAAAGGTATTGATGATTATATTATGCCACCCCCGAACCAAAATTTAGCCACCCCCTTTGACAACTAGGTTCGCAGCAAACATAGCAGAAAATGCAGAGTAATTAAATACTCTTTAAATACTTAGATATTCTGCTCTGTGATGGTTCAGATTTGACTACCTGGGCCGCTCAACTTTGTCTGGTGGGTCCTTGTCGCCTCGTGCACTTGAGATTCCACGCTAACAGACGCTCTGTGGCAGGAGTAAAAACTTAGAACTTAGGTTCGCGCCAAAGCATAGCAGTGCTAAAACTATATGGGACTGTCTCCATATTGAAAAACAAAAATCAAAACAATTCTCTGCATCAAACTATATACATACTTGTTGTAGATAGAATTCTATTTTTGTCCCCTCTTAGGAGGGGCTTTTTTTATGCTTGAATTTGCGATGAGTGCGCAGCACAAATCGGAAAGTCAAGTACGACGGAACGAAGTGAGTCGGACTAGCAAGTACGACGTAGCGATAGCGGAGTGCGCTTAAATTTTTATTGCTTCATAAACTCTGTACCAGGTTGATCTTTGGGGCTAACTTGCGCCCGAGGTTTAACTTCTGGTGCTACTGGAACTGGATTTGCTTCAACTGCTACTGGAGCTGGCTGTAACTGAGGTTGAGCTACTGGCTGAGCCGCTGGTTTAGGTGCGTCTTTAACCCATTCAGGAACCTGATAATTTTCTTTTTCAGCCTGAGCATCTTTATCATAAACTAAAGTTCGAATAGGGAATGGAATCGAGATTCCAACTTTGTCGAATTCTTTTTTAATTTGAACTGAAAGAGCGCTTTGGATTGCAAGCCATGGTCCGCGAGATTCTACCCATCCTCTTACAACTAAATCAATTGAACTTTCACCAAAAGCCATAGTTAATACAGCTGGCTTAGGTTCAATTAAGATTCCTTCAGTATGTTTAAGTGCTTCATAACATGTTCTAAGAGCAAGATTTAGATCAGTTGCATATTCAACTCCAACTTCAACTTCAATTCTTCTAAAAGGATTTGAAGTGAAGCTGATAACTTGCTTTGTAAATAATTCTGCATTTGGCACAATTACACGAGTCCCATCAAGAGCCTGAAGGATAGTTGCACGTGCCTGAATCTCTTTAACCTGTCCAACTGTATCGTTAACCTGAATATAATCTCCAATTGTGTATTGCTTTTGAGCAAGAGTGAAAACCCCTGCTAAAAAGTTGATTATAATATCTTTAAGTGCAAAACCAATTCCAAAACCTGCTGCAGCAATAATAACTGTAAGGTCTATTCCTGCAATGTTAAGCGCGATTGTTGCACCTAAAATTAATGTTGTTGTAGAAGCTGTTCTTCCTGCCAAAATTTGCATCTCTTTATGTTCTTCAAACTTCTGTGACATTTTATTTTCAACAATTCCTTTAATAGCCTTAGCAATAAAAAAGAAAAGTACAAAAACAACAAAAGCCGCAATAAATGAAGGGATTTTCACGATAAAGAAATCGTAAAGCCCTTGCAATTGAGACTCAGTTTCACCAGCTACGGCGCTGCCGCTAACTTGTGCATATGCTGTTTGTACTAATGGCCAAATCATGTTTTGTGTTTATTTTTCTCTCTATTATAGCAAAATTTCGGTTTTTTATCAATGCTTATGGTATAATTCTGGCAATGGACATTTATGGAATTCTTGCACATCCCGCCCAACAATCTCTTTCACCTGCGATGCATAATGCAGGCTTTAAAGCTCTTGGCATAGACGCTGAGTTTAAGATTTTTGATGTACCAGCTTCAGAACTGGAGGATTTCATGAAACTAATGCGCGAAGAGCGAATTGCTGGTTTGAGCGTAAGTAAGCCACATAAAGAGAAAGTTGAGTTTTATTTGGATGAAGTTGATGAATTTGCTGAAAAAATCGGAGCAGTTAACTTTATTTATTCCCGCGGGCCTAAATATTTAGGCTCAAATGTTGATTGGATTGGGATAAAAGAGCCAATTGATGAATTTGGAGGAATGGAAGGAAAAAATGTAGTTATTTTAGGAGCTGGCGGAGCTGCTCGAGCTGCTGTCTTTACTGCTAAAAAATCGCATGCTGCAAGTGTTACTGTTTTAAACCGAACTCTTGAACATGCAAAAACTTTAGCTCAAGAATTCGATTGTGAATTTGGCAAACTCGCAAATTACCGAGGCAGCGATATCCTAATTCAGGCCACATCTGCAGGGCTTAACTCTGACACTGGTGTTGAACTTATCCCAAAAGCAAAACTAAATCCAAGCATGATTATTTTTGAAATGATCTACTCCCCTCGAGAAACCCAACTTGTTAAAGATGCTCAAGAAGTTGGGGCAAAAGTAATCACAGGTGAAAATATGCTTTTACACCAAGGCTATGCTGCATTTGAAATCTGGACAGCGCAAAAACCACCCCGAGATGTAATGAAAAAAGCTGTTATTGAGCGGCTTGGTTAGGATCCTGAGGATTCTCTTGAGTTGGAGGTTGCTCTGTAGGAGGCTGTTCCTGAACAGGAGGTTGTTGAGGTTCGTCTTGTCTTAAAAAATCCACACCTTCAGTATCAACAGGTGCTGGTTCTGCTGCTTCTGCAGCTTCTTCCTGAGCTTCCTGAACTGCTTCAGTGATCCCATAATCCTTTGTATAATCCTGGAAAGTTGAAAGATAATCAGTTCCCCAGGTCTTAACAATCCATTGATAAATAAGGCCTACAATTCCAAACATAAATCCCACGCCTCCCCATAAAACAGGAAGAGCAATAAATAGAAGGATAGTCGCATTACCTGCAACTGTGTAAACCATAATGTTTAATGCGATTCCTAATAGGACCGCAAAAATAGTAGAGTAAACGCCCAAAAGCGCGTATTTCATATTCGCAATAATCTCAAAAACAAGAGCACTAGCTAGTACACTAAATGCGATTTGAAGACCAGCTGCATAAGACATATATTCGAATCCAAGTCCTTGAGAAAATAAATAAATCGGAGAAAGAATCACAAAAACAACAATATTTACAATAAAAATCTGAAATAACGATGTAGTAACTCTCTTATATTTTTCACCTTGTGTAAGCGAAATCAAAAATGGTGCAATCAGGTTTGCTGCCAAAGTCGACGCAAATATCATTCCCATTAAAATAAAGATAAATAAAGGGCTAATTTCAGCAAATTCTCCACCAGTAGCGGAACCTGTTTCCATTGGATTTAAAACCGGTGCTACTATTGAAACACTCAAAATATAAATAACCAGCAATACTACTGATCCCAAAATTCCACCACCTAAACCAGCAAAAGTTCTAGTTATAAGTGAAAGAAATGTAAATTGAGGAGGTTGATTTTCTTGTTCCATATTTTTAATTTTAAACTCTTTTTATTTTACCATAAAACAGCACTATAAGCAAGATACCAACAGTTATCGCAATGTCGGCGAGGTTGAAAACAGGCCAGATCCAGATCGCTAAATAATCAATCACATATGAGTGCAAAATCCGATCAACATAATTACTAATAGCCCCACCTACTACAGCACCAATAACAATCTGCACAAAAATACTATCAAGCTTAAGATGCTGAGTGACAAGATAAAATCCTCCAACCAGAAGCGCTGGCACTAAAAACAATTGAACAAAAAATGGGATCTGCAAGCCAAAAGCAACCCCTGAATTTTCACTATAAGTTATACGGGCAAAATTTTCAATAAGCACAATATCCTGTTCTAAAAATCGCATTACAACTTCTTTAATCGCACGATCCAAAAGAAACACAACAAGTGCCGAAACAACGAAAAGTCCAACAAATTTTATAAACTGCTTATTCATCAAGGTGCATTATAACATATGGGGGTAGACAAAGGACTTTGTCTATCAAAGGACTTTCTTAAACAATGTCGATTGGTGACCTTTCGCGATTGGTAACCAATCGCATATTGCCCGACCTTCCCATTTAAGGTAGTATGAATTCCCGCAGATAGTGCGCAGACTCAACGCAATTACGCAATAATTTATGCAAAAAACAAAATCGGATAAAGTGCTTCTGATAGTGACTCTCGCGCTCCTTTTATTTGGAGTTGTGATGATTACGTCGATTGGTGTGCCTAAATCTATTCAGCTTTCTGCGCCTGATATTTTGTATCCGAACTGTGAGCAGGAGGGTGTTGATTGCTATCTTTTGTTCAAAAATCACATTATTAGAATTGCAGTTGGAATTATTGCGCTGCTTGTTTGTGCGAAGATTCCTTATAAATTTTGGCGAAGAATCGCTTTACCTGCATTTGGTGCGATTCTATTTTTATTATTGATTGTTTTGATCGCAGGGAAAGGATTTGGAACGATTGCAAAGAGTTGGCTTGTGATTTTCAATACTTCTTTACAACCTGCTGAGTTCGCCAAATTGGCCCTTATCTTTTATCTTGCACGCTGGATGGATGAGAAAAATAAGGATGTTGAGAGTTTCCAATATGGATTTATCCCCTTTTGTGTGATTGCAGGATTGATGATTATGCCGGTTGTTTTGCAGCCAGATTTGGGATCGACCCTTGTGTTAACAATCGCAGCTGTGTCTGTGTATTTTGTGGCAGGAGCAAAGTTTAGACATCTCGCTTTAGGAGCCTTTGCAGCCTTTTTAATAGCGATTATGGTAATTGCAAATGTTGGACATGTGCGGGAGCGTTTTGTGGCGTATGTAAGTTTGGATCAAGACTGTGTAGAGGATTATTGCTGGCAATCTGAACAAGCAAATATTGCAGTTGGTAGTGGAGGATTTTGGGGAAAAGGATTAACGCAGGGAGTTCAAAAATCATATTGGCTTCCGCAGGCATCAGATGACTTTATCTTTGCTGCATCAGCTGAAGAATTAGGATTTTTAAGGATATTTTTAGTAGTTATCGCATATTCAGCAATTGCTTATCGTGGCTATAAAATCGCAAATACAGCACCTGATCGATTCTCCATGTTGCTCGCCACGGGAATAACCACCTGGATAGTTGCGCAGGCATTCATTAATATAGGTGTGAACACCGGACTTCTTCCAGTAACTGGAATAACACTGCCTTTAATAAGTTATGGAGGATCATCCATATTAACAACCTTAATGGGACTTGGAATTTTAATTAATATATCTAAATACACTACTCCTTATGACACGCATCGTTTTCACGGGCGGGGGAACAGCAGGCCATATAACACCCAATATCGCTCTAATACAGAAGCTTAAGGAAAAGCATCCACATATAGAAATTCTTTATGTCGGATCGTCTCGCGGACCTGAAGCAAAAATGATTCCTGAAATAGGAGTTAAGTTTAAAGGTGTGCAAGCTGGTAAATTGCGTCGATATTTTAGTTGGAAAAATATTTTAGATTTTTTTAGAATTCCGATTGGATTTGCACAGTCATTTTTGACACTGTTCGGATTCAAACCTGCAGTTGTTTTTAGTAAAGGAGGATATGTTGGAATTCCTATTGTTTTAGCAGCAAAAGCTTTAAGAATTCCGATTGTTTTGCATGAATCAGATGTCCTTCCTGGACTAGCAAATAAGATGGCTTCAGACTTAGCAGATGTAATTTGCATGTCATATGTTGAAACTAAAGATTTAATAACTAGAAAAGTAAAAAAAGTAGTAACCGGAAATCCTGTGAGGGAATTTATTTTAAAAGGAAATCGTGATCGTGGATTTGAATACAGTGGTCTTTCGCAAAATCATCCGGTTGTTTTAATTATGGGAGGATCTCAGGGAGCTCAGCATATAAACGAAGCTTTGATTAAAGCATTACCAAAAATAAATGCGAATGTTATCCATATAACAGGAAAAGGGAAAAAGATCGCAGATAACACTGACCAATACAAATCTTTTGAATATGTGAACAAAGAACTTCCAGATTTATATGCAATTTCAGATGTGATTGTTTCAAGATCAGGAGCAAATAGTCTTGCTGAGATTGATGCACTTGGAATCCCGGCAATTCTAATCCCTATAGCAAAAGCCGCATCTAGAGGCGAACAAACAATAAACGCCGAAGCTCATAAAAAATTAAATCCAGAAACAATCATAATAAAAGATGAAGCACTTTCATCGGAAAATCTAGCAAAATCGATTGAGAAACTTCTGCGATCTCCGAAGAAAGAAAAACACCAAAATAATGCAGTTGATAAAATTCTGGAGGTCCTTGAAGAATATGTTGGTAGAAACTGACAATCCATTGACTAAAAGGGCATAATAGAGGTATGATCTGGGTGACAGGGCAACCCAACCGACATTTTTCGAAACTTTGAAGCCGAAAGTGCTATTTTTGCTATTTAACAATATAGTATATGACTTTAACATTAATAACAGCAACAATTGGAGTAATTTCAATTATCTTCTGCTTGCTTAGTGTAAAACTCCTATACAGATACATTCACAAGTACAGATTTGATGAAACCAAATATACTCTATTATTTGGTTTTTTAAGACTTAGATATATCGCAATTTTGTATGTTGTTATAACCGTTGGATTAGCAGTTGGTTCAACTTTATTCGTTTACTACGTCACTTTATGATTTCTGAAGCAGACAACACAAATCGGCATTTTAAAGGACAGCATCAGTCAGAAGTTGTTAGCTGCTTTTGCCGCAAGCACTGGATTATTTTAATGAAGGATTTTTTAGG